>JAWKQJ010000003.1:0-196143 GCA_041390205.1 Gemmatimonadales bacterium | reverse complement strand
CCGATCGAGTCTACGACAGGCCAGGCCGCGCCTGGATCTGGAATCTGGACGTAGTATCCGGGATTGGTGGGATCGCCAACCGGTACGAGGCCCCCAATGACCGTGGCGTTGAACGTGGCCAGGAAGGCGTTGATCGTCACTGCGCTGGTCGAGTCGTCGAAGTAGACCCGGTAGATATTGCGGTGGTACCCGACACCCCCCAGCTCTGGTGACGTCACAGTCAGCGCAGTGTCGGGCCAGATGGCTGGCGAAGGAGCGACGGGACGGACGGTGTCCTGGACCTGTTCCCCAGCGCCTACGGACCAAACACCCGTCTTCGCGATCGGGGATTCGATCGTGGAGACTGAGTTGCGCGCTTCAGCTGAATCACCGACCGGAACGCCGACCGAAGCGGCGTTGATGACTCGGATCATGCGGGCGCACTCGCCGGGTGTGCCAAACGCCGCAAGGACGAGGTCTCGCCGATCGGGTGTGGGCGGGCAGGGTCCGGCACAGGCAATCGCCACGGTGCAAGCCGCAAGCTGTAAGAGCATGGTTCCCATCCCCAACCGAAGACGGTGAGACCCTCGGACGAGCATAGCTCTCCTGCAAGATGCGTGGCATGGTCGGAGGAACGCGCTCCAGCCTCCCGCTGGCGGTGCCTCGGGCGATCGGATACCCTTCGACGTCCCGTTCGACCCGTCTTCGACTTCGAGGAGCAGCACGATGACCGATCAGAGCCGGCGCGAGTTCGTCCAGCTGAGCGCCGTGGGAGCCCTGGGACTCGGGCTCGGAGGCTTCGACTTCCGGCCCAGGCGGACCGCGCCCATGGATCTCCTGATCCTCGGCGGCACCGGCTTCATCGGTCCCCATCAGGTCGAGTACGCCCGCTCCCGCGGCCATCGGGTCACCATCTTCAATCGCGGCAAGACCGCGCCGGAGATGTTCCCGAACGTGGAGGCGCTGATCGGCGATCGGGACGGCAAGCTCGACGCCCTCCTGGGCCGCAAGTGGGACGCCGTGATCGACAACTCCGGCTACGTCCCGCGCCACGTCCGCGACTCCGCCCAGCTGCTCAAGGACAACGTCGGTCAGTACCTCTTCATCTCGACCGGCGGCGTGTACGCGGCCTTCTACAACAGCCAGTGGCCCGAGGGCGGAGTCAGCGAGGACTCGCCGCGAGAGAAGCTGGCGGAGCCGGGCAGCGAGGACGTCTCGAAGTACTACGGTCCCCTGAAGGCGCTCTGCGAGGACGAGGTCGTGGCCGCGTTCCCGCGCACCGCCACCATCCTCCGGCCCGGCCTGATCGTCGGCCCCGGCGACCCGACCGACCGCTTCACCTACTGGGTGGTCCGGCCCGCCCAGGGCGGCGAGATGCTCGCGCCCGGCACGGCCAAGGATCCGATCCTCTACATCGACGCCCGCGACCTAGGGATCTTCTGCGTCCACCTGCTGGAGACCAAGACGGCGGGGACCTACAACGTCTTCGGCCCGCGCGGGACGCTAACCATGGGCGAGCTGCTCGACGAGGCCCTCGCCGCGACGGGACGCAAGGCCACGCTCAAGTGGGTGGACGGCGCGGTGCTCGAGGAGCACAAGGTGCACCCGTTCGGGCTCTTTCCCTGGGTCTGGCCGGGCGGCTCGGCGGCCGGGGCGTCGCACTTCCAGCGGGAGCGGGCCTTCCGCGCGGGGATGCCATTCCGTCCGCTCAAGCAGACGGTGAAGGACACGCTGGAGTGGTTCCGGTCGGAGCCGGCGGAGCGGCAGGCCAAGCTCCGTGGCGGCCTCCCGCCCGAGAAGGAGCGGGAGATCCTGGCAACGGTTCGTTAGGCGCCCTTCGCGATCCAGCCGGTGCCGCCCACCAGCTCGAGGATCAGGTCCTCGCTGGTGCGGTCGGCGGCCTCCGCCGCGAAGTTGGTGACCATTCGATGCCGGAGCACGGCGGGCGCCACGCTCCGGACGTCGTCCAAATCCGCCATCGGCCGGCCGTCCATCGCGGCGCGCGCCTTGGCGCCGATCACCAGATACTGCGAGGCGCGCGGGCCCGCGCCCCACTCGACGAACTCCTTCACCATCGCCGGCGCCGCCTCGTCCGCCGGGCGGGTCATCCGCGCCAGCGAGACCGCCGAGGCGATCAATCCGCTCGAGACCGGGATCCGCCGGACCAGCTGCTGCATCCGCCGGAGCGCGTCCGCGTCGAGCACGCCGCGGATCTCCACCCGCCGGCTGCCGGTAGTCTGCTCGACGATCGCCTCCTCCTCGGAGCGGCTCGGATAGCCCACCCGGAGCTCCAGCATGAAGCGATCGAGCTGCGCTTCCGGCAGAGGGTAGGTGCCTTCCTGCTCGATCGGATTCTGAGTCGCCAGCACGAAGAAGGGGTCGGGCAGCGAATAGGTCTTGCCCGCGGCCGTCACCTGGTGCTCCTGCATCGCCTGCAGCAGGGCCGCCTGGGTCTTCGGCGGCGTCCGGTTGATCTCGTCCGCGAGGACCACGTGCGCGAAGATCGGACCGGGCACGAAGCGGAACGAGCGCCGCCCGGTGGCGGGGTCCTCCTCGACGATCTCGGTCCCGGTGATGTCGCCGGGCATCAGGTCGGGCGTGAACTGCACCCGGTTGAAGGAGAGCTCGAGCGCCTCGGACACCGTCTGCACCATCAGGGTCTTCGCCAAGCCGGGCACGCCGATCAGGAGCGCGTGGCCGCCGGAGAGGATCGCCGTCAGGATCCCGTCGACCACCTCGTCCTGGCCGACGATCCGCTCGGCCACCTGCTCGCGCAACGCTCTGACCGCCTTGGCGAGACGGTCGAGCTCCTGGACGTCATTCTGCGAGGGTGCCTGCGAAGGGGCGGCCATGGCGGTTCCGATAAAGTGTAAGTGCCGAGCAGGGTTGCAGTTTAGTGCGGCGTTTGGGAGTCTGCCAGGGCGCTCCGCCCCTTCGCACGACGCCGGAGCCGCGCGGGCGGTTTCGGCCTCGGGGCGACGCGTGACGCGAGAACGATCCTGCGGTCGGCCGCCGCCGGCTCATTGCCCGCCGAGCTGGCCGAGCAGCGCCCGCACCTCGGGATCGGCCTCCACCCACGCCTTCCGGACGTAGCCCTCGTAGACCCGGCTCGAATCGACGTGCCCGGCCTGGCGGAACGCGAGCGCCATCAGGAAGTCGAGCTCGCTCCGGGGGAGATAGCGGCCCATCGCCTCGAGGTGTGACCCGTAGGCCGTCCGGAGCGCGTCGATGGCTTCGTCGGGGCGACCCGCGGCGAGCAGCGACTTCGCCTCCTCGGCGTGCGGCCGGGTCCAGGCGAGGGTGCCCCACCTCGCGGCCTTGAACTCGGAGGCGGCGGCCTCGTGCCGACCCTCGATCGCGAGCAGGAGACCCTGCACGTGGTGGCGGACCCGCCAGTCGCGGCCGTAGTAGCTGAGCCGGCTCAGCTGCTCGAGCGAGTCGGCGATCCGCCGGACCCGCACCGTGTCGCCGCTCGGGGCGATGGCGTCGGCCTCGAGCGCGCGCTGCCAGGAGAAGGCCCGGGCGATGTCGCCGACCAGGGAGACCGCGCGGAGGCCGGCCCGGTTGGATGGCGTCGCGATCGGCGGGGGCGACTGGTAGAAGGCCCGGGCCCGCCGATACTCGCCGATCCGCGCGAGGCCGTTCGCGGCCACCAGGCTCAGCTCGCGCTCGCCCAGCCGCTCGAGCGAGTCGTAGGCCGCGATCGACGCGCGATAGCGGCCCCGCTCGCGGGCCAGCATCATCGAGAGGTCGAGCGCCAGCGGCTGCAGCTCCGGCCGCGCCTCCTGGCGGAGCGCCCGGATCGCCCGCTCGGCCCGCTCGAAGTCGCGGGTCATCATGTAGATCCGCACTTCCTGCGACACCGCCCACTCGATCTGGTCGCCGAGCGCCTTGCCGCGCTCGATCGCGGCGAGCGCCTCGTCGTAGCGGCGCGCGGAGGTGAGCGCGACGGCGAGCTTGTCCCAGCCGAGGGTGAGGTGCGGCGCCAGCGTGGTGAGCCGCCGCGCCGCGCGCTCGGCGCCGGGCAGGTCGCCGAGCAGCAGACTCACGTCGACCAGATTGCCGTAGGCCCGGCAGGGCACGCAGACCAGGCCGCCGGCGTTGACCGTGGTCGAGTCGAGCGCCAGCAGCCGGTCGATCACGGTGCGCGCGTCGGTCCAGCGTCCGTGGAGGATGAAGACCTCGAGTTGCCAGCCGAGGGCTCGCGGATCGCGCGGATAGTGGGCCACCAGCTGCTCGGCCAGCGCCTCGCTCTGGCTGTGCTCGCCACCGTAGAAGGCGGCCTGCGAGGCGAGGATCAGCCGGTCGTACTCGGTCGCGCGCGCGGCGTTCCGCTCGAACGCGGCCATCAGCCCCTGGAGCACCGCCCGGTCGCCGCGCGGGAAGGCGATCATCGCGCGCTCGCGGAGCGCGCTCACGAAGCCCGAATCCAGCGCGATGGCCGCGTCGAGGGCCGCGATCGCCGCCTCCCCACGTCCCTCGTCGGTGGCCCGGACGAAGCGGGCGAAGTGCTCGAACGCGCCGGGGCTCGCGGTCTCGAACTCGGCGAGAGTCGCGCCGTCGGCGGAGGTGCCGGCCGCGTTCAGGACCCGCACCGCCGCCAGGTCGGCGAGCACGATCGGGTCGCTGGCGGAGACGGTGCCGAGCGAGGCCAGCCGTCCCTCCGCGACGTCGTGCACGTTCACGTCCATCAGGAAGCCCTGCTCGGAGCGGGTCACCGAGCCGCTCACCGCCCAGCGGGCGCCCACCCGCTCGGCCGCGGCCAACAGGTCGCTCAGGGTGGCGCGCTCCGGGAGCAGCTCGCGGAGCCGGTCCGGCGCTATCACCTCGACCGAGGGGCTGTGGGCGAGCCGGGCGCCGATCATCTGGACCAGCCCGTCCGCGAGCCAGGCGGTCGCGGAGTCGGCGGGGGCGCGGATCGCGCCGATGGCGACGGCGGCGGCCCGGACCGGGGCGGCCGGGGCGCTCCGCCTGGCGGCCCACCAGCCTAACGCCACGACCAGCACGGCGGCCGGGGCGATCAGCCACCAGCGGCGTCGGACGGACGCGGGCCGGGTCTCCGGTGCGGGCCCGTCCGCCGCGGACTTCGCCACTGCGGCTTCGGACACATGGGACTCGGCCACCGTGGCCCCGGCGCCGGGCGTCGCCAGGGGCGTCATCGCCGGGGCCGTACCTGCGGGCGCCGCTGCCGCTTCGGCGAGCAGATCCGTCGGCACCGGCAGCTCGGCCGTCGCGTCGCCGCCCCGGAGCCGGGCGACGATGGCCTGCGCCCGCGCGGTGATCGCGCGGTCGGGCCGACGTCCGTACTGCTCGCCGAGCAGGGTGACCAGCCGGTCGTAGGCCTCGAGCGCCCGCTGATCGCCGTCGCGGGTGCCCGCGGCCGTGAGCCCGTCGAGCAGGAGACCGGCGGCCTCGGTGGAGAGCGGCGCGGCCTCGAGCCAGCGGCGCGACAGCTGAGCGGCGCGATCCCAGTCGCCGGCGGCGGCCAGGGCCTTCGCCTGGTGGGCGGCCGCCTCCAGAAAGAGGCCCTCCAGCCGCGAGCGATGGCCGTCGGCCCAGTGCTCGAACTCGGCCGTCCCCCCGACGAACACCCCGCCCAGGAAGGGGCCGCGGTACCGGCCCACCACCCCGGCCCAGTCTCCCGCCGCGGCCGATCCGGCCAGCTCCACGGCGTCCACCTCGAGCGGCAGTCCCGGCTCGAGGGCGACCTCGTCGCGATGCCGCCGGATCGCGGTCGGGCCCAGGACCTTCCGGAGGCTCGACAGGGCGTTGCTCAGGGAATGGCGGGCGCGCCGCTCGTCCTGGTCGGCCCAGAAGAGGCCGATCAGGGCGTCCCGGGAAAGCGGCCGGTCGGCCAGGGCCAGCACCGCGAGCAGGGCCAGCTTCTGCCGGTGGGCCGCGGGCGGCTCGTCCGGGGCGCCGGGGGCGTCGAGCGACAAGCCACCCAGGGTGACTAGGTGAAAGCCCTTATCCAGCAACGTTTTGAGAGTTTGAGACACGGCGCCGACCCGCCGCGTGAGACCTGAATGAGACTGCCGCCGAGCTTGTTCCGCGACCGAAGTGCTGCGGGCCGCTTCGAGGAGTACGGCCCGTCGAGCGAAACGTTGAGCCGGGACCGGACATGGCGCTCCTGACACGAATTGGACGGGTCTACCAGGTGGTCGCTGCCGCGTCCGTCCTGCTCGGCGACGCCCCGACCTCGGCGCCCGAGCTGCTCTACCACAACAGCGCCGGCGGGTACTCCGAGCTCTGGCGCGCGGTCGACGGGGGCCGGCCGGCCCGGGTCCTTCCCGCCGGCGTCTCCGCCTTCGACGCAACGGCCTCCGCCGACGGCGCGATCGCCTTCATGCGTCCCGACCGCGCCGGCGACCTGGCCCTCTGGATCCGGGACCCGGCGGGTCAGGTGCTCCGCCGCCTCAGCCCCACCGGCGTCGACGACCGGATGCCCGCCTTCGCGCCGGACGGCAAGCGGCTCGCCTTCGTGCGGAGCGACGCCGGGGCCGGCTCGACCCTCTGGATCGCCTCGCTGGACCGGGGCGAGACCCGGAGTCTGGTCGCGGCCTCCGCCACGATCCTGTCGCCGAGCTGGAGCCCCGACGGCTCGCGCCTCGCCTACGCCTCCAACCAGGGCGGCCGCTTCCGGATCTGGATGGTGGCGGCGAACGGCGCCGGCGCGCGTCCGGTCTCCGATCCCCTCGGCGCCGACCTCGAGCCCTGCTTCGCCCCGGACGGGCGGCGCCTCGTCTTCGTCCGCCAGCTCGGCAACGGAACCATCGACCTGGTGATCAAGGACCTCCGGTCGGGCGCCGAAGCGGTGCTGGCGCTCGAGGGCGGCGAGAGCGGTCCGGTCTGGTCGCCGACCGGCGACCGGATCGCCTTCGCCTCCGACCGGGACGGCGATCTGGAAATCTACACCGTCCGTCCGGACGGCAGTGACCTCCTGAAGGTCACCGACAACGACATCGACGACACCGATCCGGCCTGGCTCGCCCGGCCGGCGGGTCGACGTTAGGCAACCATCATTCTCTTCGAGGAGCTTCCCATGCGCGTCGTCTTCCACCAGGCCGTGTTCGCCGGCATCGTCGCGATCGCGGCCGCCTGCGGGTCCGATCAGACCGGACCCACCCCCAATCCCAACCCGCCCGCCGATCCGGTGGTCGCGAGCGTCGGCGTCTCGCCGGAGGACCAGATCATGCTGATCGGGGCCACGGCCACGCTGCAGGCGACGGCGAAGACGGCGGGCGGTCAGACGGTGACCGGCCGCAACGTCACCTGGTCGGTCGACTCGAGCCGGGTCGCCACCGTGTCGGCCCAGGGCCTGGTGACCGCCGTGGCCGAAGGCGTCGCGACGATCTCCGCGGTGATCGACGGCAAGAAGGGCAGCGCGCGGGTCCAGGTGACCCCGCCGAACGGAACGGTGGTCAGGGTCGATCTCGACGTCGTGGCGGTGAATCTGGCGGAGCGGACCAGCCAGCGGATCGTCGCGACGCCGCGCGACGCCACCGGAACGCCGATCCAGGGTCTCGGCATCACCTGGCTCTCGAGCGCGCCGGACGTCGCGATGGTCGAGCCCGACGGGTCGGTCACGGCGATCCGGCCCGGCACGGTCTTCGTGACCGCGCGGGTCCACGGCGTGACCGCCACCGCGACCGTCCAGGTGACCGGCATCCACACGGCGGACCTGCTCTTCAGCCGCTACGACGCCGTCGGGGTCGAGCCGGAGATGCTGCTGATCGATCTCAGGGACTCCACCCGGACGCCCCAGCCGATCGTGCCCGGCGGGCTGCGCGGCTATCAGCCGACGCCCTCGCCCGACGGCACCAAGATCGCCTTCATGGTGATCGACGGCTGGGGACAGCGCGATCTCCGCATCCTCGATCGGACCACGGGGCAGGTATCCGACCTCACCACCGGCTATCAGTCGGACGACTCCCCCACGTGGAGCCCCGACGGCACCAGGATCGCGTTCCGACGCCACACGGGCGGCGCCAGCCACATCTGGGTGATCAACCTCGACCGCACCTCGCTCGTCGATCTCAACCAGGGCGAGCCCGGCACCTTCGACGATCCGGCCTGGTCGCCGGTCGTCAACGGCGGGTCGCGGATCGCCTACGCGCGGTCGCTGAACGGAGGGGGCACCCTCTGGACGATGGCCACCGACGGCTCCGACAAGCGACAGGTGACCAGCAACCCGGGGTACTACGATCAGGAGCCGGCGTGGTCGCCCGACGGCCAGCAGCTCGCCTTCAGCCGGGTGGGAGGCGTCAGCCGCAACATCTGGATCGTGAACGCCGCGGGAGGCAGCGAGCGGGCGGTCGTGTCGCTGCCGCTGCACCAGTTCGGGCCGGCCTGGTCTCCGGACGGCTCCCTCATCGCCTTCATCTCGGGGCACAACGGCGGGGCCGACGTCTACACGGTGCCGGTCACGGGGCGGGCGCTGGTGGCCGGGCGCACGGCCGACGGCCTGGCCAAGGGCGGCCTTCGCTGGATGGCCCGGCCATGAGACGCCTCGCAACTTTGCTCGGGCTCGGGGCGGCGCTCGCCGCCCTGGGCGCCTGCGCGGGCGGAACGTTGGGGAGCGGCGTGGGCGATCGGCTGCTCGAGCGGCCGCCGTGGGTGGCCGGACGCCGCGACCCGGCCCTGGGCCGGATCGGGGTGCTCGCGGTGCGGTACCAGCCCGGCGCGTCGCTCCCGGCCTCGTTCGACCCGCCGGCGGGCGCCGGCACCGCGATCGACGGACTGCTCGGCGATCTCGACCGCTACCTGGCCGACCAGCCGGGTCTCCGGTTCCTCGGTCGCCGGACCCTCCGGGGCGCGGGCCCCGACGTCGAGTTCGGCTGCGAGCTCGACGCGAGCGGCGAGTGTCTGCCATGGGAGGTGGGCCACCCCTCGCATCGGCTTGCGGTGACCCGGGCATCGTCCACCTGGGTCGCCTCGCTCGACTCGCTGATGGCGGCGGAGGAGGTCGATCACCTGATACTGTTGACGCTCGAGGTGGGGCAGTACCATCCCCGCCAGCGCGACTTCCTGGGCCGGAAGTCGGTGGAGCTCGGCCGCGACCATGCCGTCTCGATTCCGTGGCTCACCTCGCTCGAGACCCCGGTGAGCGTGCTGCAGCTGACGGGCGCGCTGGTCGACCGGAGCGGGCGGGCGGTGCGGATCGGCGCCGAGGGGATCCTGGCCCGGCGGACCAGTCTCCCGGCCAGCTCGATCGGGCTCCAGCGGCTGCTCTCCGAGGAGGAGGTGGACGCGGCCCGGACCAACCGGCGGGAGGATCTCCGGGGCAGGCCACCGGTCTGGCTGGCGGCCACGGAGGAGCTGCTGGACCTTCTGCTCGACGGGCGTCCATGAGGGTTCCGGCCCGGGCCGGTCTCCGGCCTCGCTTCAATCTCGCAATGTGTTGTATTTCAACGCATTATGGGCTGAGCCCCGGGCGACGGAGCGCCGTCGCCCGCCGGCCCTCGAAGCTTGCGAAATTTTTCACAAGGGCGTAGCTTTCCGGCGCCGTTATGGCAGATGAACGCAGGAACGTGGAGTACCGGGAGGGGACGCAGTACCTCGCGGCGGCGATGCGGTTCGCCGGCGCGACGGTGCTCTTCCTCTTCGGCGGACTCTGGCTCGATCGGAAGCTCGGCACGGTTCCGCTCTTCACGATCGGCGGAGCGCTTTCGGGCGCGGTGCTGGGCTTCGTGAGCGTGTATCGCGAGTTCAAGTCGGATCCCGATCACGCGGAGCTCAAACGATGGTCGGAAAGACGGCGGGGATCGGAGCAGGACTGACCCTCGTCGTGCTGGTGGTGATGACGGCGGTGTGGGACCTGAAGGCGGGGGTGGGCGGCGCCGCGTTCGGCGCGCTGGCCACGATCCTCCAGACGATCGCGGTGGCGATGATGAAGCCGGCGATCGGCGCGCACCACACCACCATGTTCAAGCGGTACGGGTTGGGTCTCGCGCTCCGGATGCTCGGCGTGGTGCTGATTCCGGTGGCGGTGCTCTCGGCCCGAGCGTGGTTTCCGCCGCTCGCCGCGGCCTTCGGATATCTCGGGGTGATGGTGCCCCTGCTCTTTTACGAGACTCGACTATTTCGATGACGATGATCCAAGAGGCTCACGACGCGGCCCAGGCCGGCCACGCGGCGTCCGAACAGATCAACATCGGCGAGATCATCCTGCACCACACCTCGGATGCCTACTCGTTCGGGTTCGAGCCGTTCTGGCACGTCACCTGGGAGAAATGGCCCGACGTCCATCTCGGCGGGCTGACCCTCAACTTCACCCCCACCAAGCACGTGATCTTCATGGCGATCGCCGCGGCGCTCGTCCTGCTCACGATGTGGGTGGCCAAGCGGGGGCTCGAGAAGCAGCGGGCCGGGGAGCGGGCGCCGAAGGGCTTCTCGGGCTTCATCGAGTACGTGGTGCTCTGGCTCCGCGACGACGTCGCGATCGCCAACATCGGGCACAACGGAGCCAGGTTCGCGCCGCTCGTGGTCGGGCTCTTCTTCTTCATCTGCTACATGAACCTCCTCGGGCTCCTGCCCTGGGGCGCGACGGCCACCGGCAACCTGGCGGTCACCGCGACGCTCGCGATCGTGGTCTTCCTGATCGTCGAGATCTCCGGGTTCATGACGCTCGGTCTCAAGGGCTATCTCCGGACCATCGCGCCGCCGGTTCCCGGCGTGAGCGGGGTGGGCGCCCTGGTGCTCGGCGCCGTGCTGGTGCCGATCGAGATCCTGGGCAAGCTGGTCAAGCCGTTCGCGCTCGCCGTCCGTCTCTTCGGCAACATGACGGCCGGTCACTTCGTGATCCTCTCGATGACCGGCATCATCCTCTATTTCGGCAGCTGGCTGATCGGGGGCGTCACGGCGGTGGTGATCGCCTCGCTCCTGCTGCTCGAGACGCTGGTCGCCGCGCTGCAGGCTTACGTGTTCGCGCTGCTCACGGCCACCTTCATCGGGCTGATGCAGCACGAGCATTAGGGAAACCGGCAGGACGCGGCTCGAGCGGGAGGGGCCGCGGGACGACAAAAGGCAGTGCCCGATCGGACCCCGGCGCTCGGCGTCCGCATCGTGTGTAGCCGGTCGAACGACCGGCGATGACCGCTGCCTCCGCGAGGGGGCGCTGGCGGTCGCCGCGGCAGGGCTCGTCGGGAAGAGCGAGACCCATGACGCCGCTGGGAGCGCTACAACCAACAGGTCTTCCACGAACGTCAAAGGACGTCCGACATGCTGAACATGCTTGCCCTGCTCCAGGAGGCCTCAAACGCGGCCGTCGCCCTCAACACCAACGCGCTGCTCGGCGCCGGTATCGGCCTCGGGCTCGCGATCGTGGGCTGCGGCATCGGCCTCGGTCTGATCGGCGGCAACATCGCGAGCGGCATCGCCCGGCAGCCCGAGGCGGCCCGCGAGATCGCGAACGGTCCGTTCATCATCGCGATCCTGCTCGAGGGCGCCACGATCATCTCGCTGGTGTTCGCGCTCCTCTTCAAGCTGCTCTAAGAGGTGCTCATGACCGCGCCCGTTCTGGCGCTCCTGCTGGCGGCCGAGGAAGGCGCGTCGAGGGGTCCCTTCAGCGTCAACCTGGGGCTCGTCCTCTGGACGCTGATCATCTTCGCGATCTTCCTGTTCTTCTTCTCGAAGACGTTCTGGGCCACGATCACCTCCCGCGCCACCGAGCGCGAAGCGGCGATCGCCAAGCAGCTGGGTGACGCCGAGGCCGCCAACACGGAGGCCAAGGCGCTCCTGGCCAAGCACGAGCAGATGGTGGCCGACTCGCGGGCCCAGGCGCAGTCGCTCCTGGCCGAGGCCAAGGCGGCGTCCGAGAAGGAGCGGGCCGCCGCGATCGAGAAGACCCGCAAGGAGCAGGAAGCGCTGCTCGACCGGGCCCGCCGCGACATCGCGGCGGAGCGGGACAAGGCCCTGGTCGAGCTCCGTCGCGAGGCGGTCGACCTCGCGCTCGGCGCCGCCGCGAAGGTGGTCGGCCAGCGGATGGACAGCGAGGCCGATCGGAAGCTGGTGCTCGACTATCTGGCCAACGTGGAGACGACCCATTGAGAGGCTCCGCCGTCGCGCAGAACTACGCCGAGGTGCTCTTCGAGCTGGCCCAGCCGTCGGGCCGGCTCGAGGAGTACGGCCGGCTGATCGACGCCACCTGGTCGGCGATCGACGGCACCCCGGCGCTCCAGTCCGTGCTGATGAGCCCGAAGGTGCCGAAGCAGCTCAAGGCCAAGCTGGTGGCGGACGCGCTGACCCAGGCCGGCGCGCCGGCCGAGTTCGGTCGCTATCTGGGGGCGGTGATCCGCCGGGGTCGGCAGCTCCTGTTCGGAGAGATCGCCGACGCCTACCACGCGATGGTCGATCGCTCGCTCAATCGGGTTCGGGCGTCGATCACCGTCGCGCGCGAGCCCGACGAGGCGATGCGGCGTGACCTCGCGGCCGCGTTGACCCGGATGCTGGCCAAGGAAGTGCTTCCCAGCTATCACGTCGACCCCGCGGTGCTCGGGGGCGCGATCGTGCGGCTGGGAGACCGGGTTTTCGACGGGTCGCTCCGTCGCCGGTTGATGCGGCTGCGCCGGCAGTTGTTGACCGCCTGACGCGACTCTCGCGTCCGGGCGGCTCCGAGAGGCCGCGTCCGCTTGGCGGGCGCGGCCTCTTCGCTTGTCCTCGACGCCGGCACACCCGCGGCGTGAGCCCTCGAAGCCCCCACCTTGCGCGTCTCATGGCATGCAGGCCAACACCTTCGCCGGGGGCGCGTCGCCCCGGGCCACTCCGCTCGCCCGGCAATGAGCACGGCTCGGCTGATCCTGACCGAGGACGGGCAGGAGCGCGTCTTCGAGCTCGCCGACGGCGCGGCCACCCTGGGCCGCTCGGCGCTCTCCGACGTGGTGCTCGACGACGACCGCGCCTCCCGCACCCACGCCAAGATCGAGCGCTCCGGCGGCCGCTTCGGGATCTGGGACCTGGGCTCGGCCAACGGCATCGCGGTCAACGGAGCCCGGAAGCCCCACTGCTGGCTCCGGCACGGCGACAGCATCCGGATCGGACGGACCACCCTCCGCTTCGAGGAGCGCCAGGAGTCGGCCGACGACCGGGCCACCAGGCTGCTCGACCCCGCCGCGGAGGAAGCCGAGTCCGAGGCCTTCACCGCGCTGGTCCACCACGACGAGCACCCCTGCCTGGTGCTGAGCCTCCGGGACGACACCACCGAGCATCCGCTGCTCGGCGACTTCTACACCATCGGCCGGGACGACGCCTGCGGGATCGTCGTCCCGAGCGACACCGCCTCCCGCCGCCACGCGCAGATCGAGCGCCGCGGGCGGGCCTTTCTGCTCAGCGATCTCGGCAGCAGCAATCGCACCCTGGTCAACGGCGCCGCGGTCGACCAGCGGGTGCTCCAGGACGGCGACGTGATCAAGGTGGGCGAGGCGCATCTGGTCTTCAAAGCCGGGTTCTCGCCGGAGCGCCTCACGCTGGCCGAAGACACCGAGACCCGGGGCCGCCGCCGCCCGGTGGTGTTCGTGCCCGGATTCATGGGGTCGGAGCTCTGGCGCGGCAGCGAGCGGCTCTGGCCCAACGCGCAGATCCTCTTCCGCCGGCCGGAGGGCCTCGCCTACGACCCCGAGGTGGAGCTCGAGCCGCGCCGGGTGCTGCAGGAGCTGGTGGTGGTGCCGCGGCTGGTGAGCCTCGACCAGTACAATCGCCTGGGGAACTATCTGGAGGAGGGTGTCGGCTATCGGCGTGGCCGTGACCTGCTCGAGTTCGCCTACGACTGGCGGCAGGACTGTCGCCGCTCGGCGCGCGCGCTCGGCCGCGTCATCGCCGACTGGCAGGATCGCTCGGAAGAGGCGCGCGGGCCGGTCACCATCATCGCGCACTCGCTCGGCACCATCGTGTCGCGCTACTTCGTCGAGGTGCTCGGCGGCGCCGAGCGGGTCGAGCGCATGGTGCTCCTGGGCGGCCCCCATTTCGGCGCGCCGCACGCCGCCGGCGTCCTGGCGACCGGACCGCGGGTCCCGGGCCTCGCCTCGCTCGGCGGACGCATCCGAGCCAGCCTGCTCGGCTTTCCGTCGATCTATCAATTCCTGCCGACCTACCCCTGCATCCGGAGTCGGACCGGCGCGCGCTTCAGCCCGCTCGACGACGCGGGATGGGTCCCGCCCGCGCACCGGCATCTGCTGGCCGACGCCCGGATGTTCCGGAACGAGCTCGGCACCCGCTCGACCGTGCCCACGGTCTGCATCTTCGGCTACGGCGTCAAGACCACGACCGCCGTCAGGGTCGATCGAAACGGCGAGGGCTGGTCGCAGGTCGAGCTGGTGAGCGATACCGCGGGCGACGGCTCGGTCCCCAAGGTGAGCGCCGTCCTCCCCGGAGCGGAGATCCACCCCGTCCGGCAGCATCACGGAGCGCTCTACACCGACGGAGACGTGCGGGCCCGGCTGCTGCTCGAGCTGACCCGGGAGCACGGCGCGCGCTGAAACCGAGGTCCCGGAGGGCGCGTAGGTGCCTCCCGTCAACCCGGAGAGACCTCGATGCGCGATCGGCTGGACCAGCTGCATGCCCGGGCGCGGGCCTGGCCCCCCTTCCAACGGCTGGCCATCGTCACCCGGATCCTGCTCGCGATCGCCTTCCTGCCCACGGGCGCCGTCAAGCTGCTCGGCCATCGCTTCACCGCGCTCCCGCTCGACAATCCGGTCGGCGCTTACTTCGAGGCGATGTACCAGACCGGCTTCTACTGGAACTTCATCGGCGCGAGCCAGGTGCTCGCGGCCATCCTGCTGCTGATCCCGCGCACCACCACCCTCGGCGCGGTGGCGTTCTTTCCGATCATCCTCAACATCACCGTGGTCACTTGGTCGATCGGCTTCCAGGGGACCATCTACCTCACGGCGCTGATGCTCCTGGCCAGCGTCTTTCTGCTCTGCTGGGACTATGATCGGCTTCGCGATCTGGTCTTCGAGCCCAGGGGCCGGCCGCGGGTCGAGAGCCCGAAGATCGAGGGCGTCGAGCGGATCGGCTATCTGATCGCGGGTGCCGCCGGGATGGTGCTGTTCCTCTCGCTCCGCGGGCTCGCGCCCCGGTCGGTGGCGCTGCTCTCGCTCGGCGCGGGCGCCGTCGGCGGTCTGCTGGTGCTCGCGGGCTGGGTCAAGCTCGCGCTGGCGCGGCGGCCGTCGCTCGGCTGACGCCGCCCACTCGACCGAACCTCCCCGACCGGATCGTCAGCGCCCGGCGCCGCGCTTCCCGCTCAGCGGGACGCTGATCGCCAGCTGATGGGTCGTCACCCGGAGCCGGTCCATGTCGAACGGACCGCTCGGCGCCGCGACGGTGGCCGGCCCGGGGTCCAGCACGGTGACGTCGTCACCGCCACCCCCCAAGCCGCTCAGGTCGAAGAGATTCGCGATCCTGGTCGCGGACGCGCTGCCGCGGTACTGCAGCTCGACGCCGCCCAGCCGCACGGTCGCTCCCCAGGTGGGAGTCCATTCGATCCAGGCCTGCCGCAGCTGCCGGTCGGTGTGATTCAGGAAGTCGATCTGGGTCAGCGTGTAGCCGACCCGATGCGCGCCGACGCCGAGCTGTAGGGTGAGCCCGTCGGGACGCGAACCCGTGGGGATGTCCTTGGCGTACCCCGCCCGCACGGTGTAGTCGAAGTAGCGGAAGCGGTTGTCGACGGTGTGCCCGCCGTTCGGAATCACCCCACCGGAGGCCGTGGTTATCGCCCCCTCGGCCTCCCCCCAGGTGTGGCTCCGAATCGGCTCGACGATCAGCTCGATCGCGGTGCGCGAGTCCGGGGTGCGCTTCGCGGCGCCGAGCCCCAGACGGAAGGCGTTCGAGTAGCCCGGATCGCGCGGCAGACTCTGGAGCACGTAGTTGGGGATCTTGGGATGGGAGAGCCGGTTGCCGCCGGCCACGAGGCCGATCTCCCACTCGGACCGCGGGATCGGCTGGCGATACTCGAGCTGGAGGCCCCACACCCGGGTCCGGTCCAGGTTCACGTCGAGCCGGGGGGAGAGGTCGAGCCGCTCGGCGCCCGGATCCCAGACCGGATCGAGGAACAGCACGTCGTGGGTGGAGGCGTAGCGGTTGTGGACCACCGTCGCGGCGAACGACCGGCCGCTCTCCCACTCCTTCAGGGCGCCGAGCCGGAGATCGAGGCCGCTGCCCCGCTGCGCGATCGACTGGCTTCCGGCGTAGAGCAGGTCGACGCCGTGCAGCCAGCCGAGGTCGTTCGCGGCCAGGCTCACGCCGAGTGCCAGGCCCTGGTCCGGGAAGCGGCGGCCCGCCACCAGATGGAGGTAGCGATTGGCCGGCTTCGTCGTGGCGGGCGAGATCGCGGCCGCCGCGCAGAGCGGGCACCGCCGGGCGAAGTCGGCGGAGAAGCGTTCGCTCAAGTCGATCTGCTGCGTGGCCAGCACCATGGCGCCGAACCAATCGCCCGCGCGGCCGGCGATGCCGACCGGCAGCGTCTGGCCCAGCCCCGCTCCCGAGGTGACCCGATAGACCGACGGCGTGGCGAAGGCCGTGAACGCCGAGAGCCGCGCGCCCTTGGCCGGATTGAGAAAGGGATCGAGCAGCGAGTCGCCGAGCGCGAGGGACGCCCCACCCATCGCGGCGGTGGCCGACGGAAAGAAGTCGAATTGATGGCCGCGTGGCAGCGGCACGGTTCGAACCGAGATCAGCTGCGCGGAGGTGGGCAGGGGCAGCGCCGCCGCGAGCAGGATCGCCACGATGCGCGGTCCGCGCATGGGCCAGCCCCAGTGGGAGACTCCGCCAAGCTAGGCGAAGAGCGGCGCGCCGGGCCGTGATCCGGATCACCCGCCCGGATTCTGCCTCGGCACGCACGGGCGGCCATCTGAACGACGAGAGGCGCAGACATAACGCACGCGAGGGCCTGACGGATCACGACGATGGCGACCGGTCGGACCGGCGCGGGGGAATTGGGTTAGCCGGCCCGTGCAGCCTCGAGTAACTGAGCGAGCGGCCACGTGTGGTCCCGGCACCGCTCCAGTCCGGGGAACCCGCCCCAGGCTAGAGCCAAACCGACGTACTCCGAGAATGGCAATCCGTGTGGTTCTTCCAGGACTACCGGGTCGGCTACGTTTCCCGGAATCTCCACGGAGTACCACATGCCGCCAGACTGCCCTGCCTTGTGGAGTGCGTCCGGCGCCACGGGGGCCCGGAACCGACCGGTTCCAGAGGCCCAGTACTCTGCCGCGGGGTCCTCGAGTGCCGCATAGTCCCGAGCCTCGGCCAGCACTGCCTCGAGCGGTTCGACCACCAGCGGGTCCGGATATGCGCAGCCGGCCCATTCGGCATGGGAACCCCTCAAGTCGATCGAGCCGATCACACGGTAGAAGTCGGCGAGGGTCGCCGGGATCTTCCCGACAAGGCGTTCGAGCTCGGCAAGCCCGGCCTCAATGTCCCCCTGCAAGGGGCCAGGAAGGGCCGCCGCGGTATCGCGAAACTGATAGCCAAGCGCCCTCAGCGTCGCCGTCAGTCGCGCCATCCGCGGCTTGAGAGCATGAGGCCACGTGGGGAGGTCGGATCTCAATTCGGGAGAATCCAGATGGTCCGGCTGACGTACGGGACGGAGACCGCGCGCTCGACCGCATCGAGAAAGCGCGCGCCGAGTCCTTTGGCGCGCGCTTCGTAGAACTCCGCATCCTCAACCAACTCGCGAGCTGCGAGCGGGTGGAACTCGGCCCTCATCCGGCGAGGCGTCGCCGGGCCGCGCTGAAAGCCTCCGAGGCCGGCACGGACTGAACCCTCCCGGCGACGAGCTCTGCGGCCCGCCGCTCCGCCTCCTCGAGCCAGCTCGGGTCCAGGTCCGGCTGCTCGTCCAAGCTCTGCAATAGCAGCTGCGCTAGATGGGCGCGTTCCTCCGCCGGCAGGCGCAGCAATTGGGCCTCAAGGGCTTCGCGAGTCATAGTGCCACCGAGATTGGGAACCAATGCGAAAGCTAGTGGGGGACGACGATTCCGGCCAAACAGTGCCGCTCGGCATGACGACGGCGTCCAAGTCTCTACTGGCGGGCGCCACTCGGAACGGAGCGCCCGCACCCATCCTCCAACCAACATCCGGGCGCGGCCGCGCCTCTGCAAGCGGAACGCCGGGCGCCCGTCCAGCCCAGGAGTCTGTGTTAGGCATCGGCCAGCTCGAATCACTGGGCCTGCCAGGCAATCAAGCCGACTCGTTCGACATCGTCCTCATCCCGCAGGGCTACCAGTAGCCACGGAGGCTGCGCCGTCAACAGCGTGGCGCGAGGAGGCAGCGATACTCTGGCGCGCACGGCCCCGCCGGGCGTGAGAACCAGGTACCGAGACGAGTCACCCGGCCGGGGCTCCAGCAACTGCACCCACAGGAGCCCGTCGGTACCGATGACCAAGTCGCGGTATCGAGGAGCAGGACCGTCAACCTCGGCGGCGGCCGTCAGGTACGCCTGGTTTCTGCCCTCCTGATCGAGCGCCAAGGCGGCATCCCGCGCCGCGCGCCGATGGGGGCGAAGGTCGGGTGGCGGGTCGAGAGGCAGGGCGAGCTGCCCCACTCGGCGCCCCGCCGGGCCAAAGAACAGGAGGTCGACCGATTCCGTATCGCCCACGACTATCGTGTCGCCGAGTTGCGCCGCCACGCCCGTCGCGCTCACCGGAAGCATGCCAGCAAGCCAGCGAGAGCGGTCTCCGCCGGGCATATACGCAAAGAAGGTCGCGCCGGGCGCTTCGGCCAGCCAGGTCACTGGGCCCACGGCCGACGGGACGAGGGTGCCCACCCGGAGCGTGTCCCGATAGACGCCATGGCCGTGTGTCCAACTCGGGCTGTGGGGCGTGGTTACGACCCAACGACCGCTCGAGAGACGCCCGACCAGGTCGACAGGACCGCCATCGGTCGATGGTTGCACTTGGGTCGTGCCCAGAAGGGTGCCGTCCGGCAGATACCGGGTCAGTCTGCGCAGCGGCCCGTCGTAGGCGATGAGCGTGTCATGGGCGAGAAAGAGGCGCTGAATCAGACGAAACTCGCCAGGGCCGGCGCCCTGGCGCCCGAGGGTCCGGACCAGTCGGCCCCGGGCATCGAAGACCCGGATGGTCGGTGAGCCCCAATCGGAAACCGCGAGGAGCCCGCCTGACGTGCGGAACGCCGCTGCGACCTGCACGGACTCGGCGTCCGGACTCCCGTCCCCTCCGACGGTGACGACAGGTCTTGGGAGAGGCGCGTATCGAGGTTGCGCTTCGAGCCCGGAAACCAGGCTCAGAGTCAAGATCGCTGCTGCGAGAGGTGACTTCATCTTCCCTCGCCTCATGGGGATCTGCGCGCCGACGCCTAACGTCCAGCGCTGGAGCCGCCGGGCGCCAGAGGAGCCAACGGCCCGAGCGGCTGAAGAGGAAACACGGAAGTGCGGCCGCCTCGTGGGAAGCCGATTGTCGGGCGCCCGTCGGCCTCGAGCGCAGGTTGGGCTGCACCCGGCACGGCGCGCCGCTACTGAAGCACCAGCCGTGCCTCGAGCTGTACGGGCACGAACCACGTACAACCCTCGGTCGCGTCGACGACCACCCCGCCGGTGTCCCACGGCTGGTACCGAGGATGCACGGCCCGGAGTTCGTACCTGCCAGGGCCGGAGCCGCCCCACAGACTCACGAGCCGACCCGCAGCATCGGTACGATAGGGTGCCAGGGGCCACACCAGCCCGTCCCTTGTGGCGGTCACTGTCCGCTGTCCGCGATCGCTGCGCCAGTGGCGGCATCGACCGGCACGACTTCGAGAGGAACGTCTCGACCTGCGTGCAGTCGAGCGCGTTGTCACAGGCCGCGGCGAAGGGCACGGCAACCAGCAGGGCGATCAAGCAGACGCGCATTCGATGCAATCTGCTCTCTGCCGTGCGCGCCGGGCCGTGACTTCCGTCACTAGTCGACACTGCTTCATGGGAAGTGCGAGCGGAGACGGGATCCCCGGGCGGCGCCCACGGCCTGGGGTTGAGCCGCGAGGCCTCGTCTGCTCCAGGCCCGGGCTAGGAGCCATCCGGGGACGGGAGACCGGCAGTTGACTCGCCCGCCTTCCTCCCAGCACAGAAATACCCCGCTGGATCCGGGATCCGGCGGCCGGTTGCGGAATCGAACAGTGCCACGACACCGGGGGCGAGGATCCACCGGCCCCACAGGCTGTCGCCCAGCTGCCGCTCAATGGAAAGGAGGTGGCGGCCGGCGTCGAGCGCATCTCGGGGCCCGATATCGACGGTGTGACCAATGACGAGCACGTCGGTCTCGACGGTGTCGCCGCGCCAGGTCGGCATGCGCGCCGTCCCGACGAGCAGACGGGGGCGCCGCACGCGCCCATGCCAGGCCTGTTGATCTTCGCGGCCGTTGGCCAACCGCAAGGCCGTCGTCATGCCCCGATACGCGGAGGGGGGTCGGTCGACCGTGTCGACGAGGACCCAGGCCAACGTGGTGGTCAGCGGCTGGAGTTCGAGCGGAACTCCAGAATCTGGACCCCCGTGAGGCGCCGGACGGCAGTCTGCCATCGGCCGCGGGGGTCCGCCAGGTTGGCAACCAAGCGCCACGCCGACCATTCCAGTGATTACAAGGATCCGCATGACTCCATACGCCGGTGGATGGCGCCTAAAGCACTAGCCATGGGCTGCAACGCCGCCACGTGCAGGCGCCACTGCAACTAGCTCGAATATCGGGGCGGTGGCGCCCGCGACGCCACGGGAAAGCCTCGATGCTCGGTGGCCCTGTCAGACTCGATGGCGGGGCATGGCGCCCGACGGCTATTGGGCTTCCTGCGGCATCGGCTGCCAGCTGCAACGATCGGTCGCAATCCGATACTTGGTGACGACGAACTCCGGCTCGGCGCCCAGCCGGGCATGCGAGCGCGCGCACACGCCTAGCCTCGGAGACCGCCTCCGCCCCAGGTGATGGCGTGAAGGGCCGCCCCGAGGCGTTGAAGCCGTTCCTCCACGGAAGCATCCGCCGCCTGAGCTCGGAGCGCGTCATCCAGAGCTCGAGCGCTCGTACCTGAGGGCAGCAGCAGCAGGTACACATCCTCGGGTTGGACGCCGCCACCGCCGACGCCGATGGTCGCTCGCTGACGTGGGGCGGGGTCTGGCCCTTCGTGAGTCAGCCGGGCGACGCCGATGGCGCCAGCCGGATCGAGCCAGGCAACCAGCTGCTGGCGGCCTGCCGCGCGGGGCGACGGCTGAGTGACCCGAACCAGGCCGCGCGTTCCGTCGACCAACACGACTAGGAGCCCCGGCGTCGGGAGGACGAAATCGAGGCTCAGGGTGGTGGTCCGAGCATCGAGAGCCAGGAGTTGGGGCCGATCCATCGGTGCGGGCGGCTGACCTGTGGGTGCGCAGCCCGACACGGCGATCGCGACGGTTGTGGCGAGGCTGAGTGGCTGCATTTCATGCCTCCTGCGGGGTGGCCCACAATCGTCGGCGTTTGGGCGTCACCTAACGTCCCTCAACTGGCGGGCGCCGCCGCGACTCGGCCAGCGGAAGGCCGGGCGCCCGTCCAGTTCGAGATTTGGCTAGGCCTCATGGCGCTCGAAATGGCGCTCGAAAGAGCCGGTGCCAGCGGATGGCAGTGAGGTACGGAGCTGGCCGCCAGGAGGTCCGATCATAGCTGTAGTAGATGAGCATGGGTGCGCCCCGAAGATTGTTCCGTGGAATGAATCCGTAGAATCGCGAGTCGAGGCTCTCGTCGCGGTTGTCACCAAGTGCGAATAGCGACTCGGGCGGTACGACGAGGGGCCCCCAATTGCGCTGGTCCGGCTCATACCCGGGCGCCACTGGGGCGACCAGATGGCCGGCTTGCCAGCGCAGCATGCGGGCGACGGTCTCTGGATCGACGTTGGGTGGGATACGGTGCAGCGTAATGTACGGCTCCGGGATCGGGGCGCCGTTTCGCCAGAGGCGCCCGTCCTGCATCGCGAGGGTATCGCCCGGAAGTCCAACAACCCTCTTCAGCAGCACCAGATCCTCGATTGGCGACTGAACCACCACGACCTCGTCGTGGCGCGGCTCACGGACAGCGGGCAGGTGCCGCCGGGCGAGCGGAACCTCTGCGCCGTATAACAGCTTGTTGACGAAGAGAAAGTCACCGACAAGGACAGTCCCTTCCATTGAACCGGATGTAATCCGGAACGCCTGGACGAGAAAGGTGCTCAGAACAAACCATGCGGCGAGGGCGATCACGATCGACCTGGCCCACCCCAGTAGCCAGCGGGCGAGGCGACTAGCTCGTGTGAGGAGTAGTGCCATGAGAACTCCGACGAAGGAGGTCGCTCGGATGAGGCCTAGCGTGCGATCTCAACTGGCGGGCGCCGCGCGGGGCTGAGCGGCCGCGCCATACTCCAACCAACATTGGGGCGCGGCCGCGACTCGGCAAGTCGGAGCGCTGGGCGCCGGTCCAGTTCAAGAGATTGTGTCTAAGCGTCAGCGGCGCCGCGATCGCAGGGCTTGCGCGACTCGCCCGGCCGCGAAGCGCATGGCCGCCGACGGGTCTCCTTCGGCCAGCTGGTCGAGGATCGTGAGCACCTCTTCGCGCACCCCAGACGGGAGGGGGACAGCCCCCACCTTGGTCGAGGGATGGTCGAGCTCCCCAAGCCACACGTCCGGCCTGAGGGACACGGAGTCCAGCCGGAGCCGCGGGTTTCGGCCGATCCGTACGATCGCGATGGCGAAGGAATCGACCCACGCGGTGAGGGGCTGGAGGGCATGGAACCGCACCGACAGGGGGGCAACCGGGTCCGCCGCAACCCCTGCCACGGCCCGAAGGAGACGCCCATCGTGCATCTGCCCGCTGAGCACGGCGAGACGAGCGACTTGACTGGAGTCCTCAGGGGGCTGCCGCCAGATCGATGCCAAGATCGCTGGCCCGTCCTCGGGACACTGGAGTAGATCCAAGAATGGATCGGGCGCTACCGGTCTTGTCTTCCAGGCTTCAGCGCGTGCGACGACCTCGGCGCACGGCGGGACTCGCGGAGTCTGGGCCCCCGCGGCGCGCGGCGCTGTGGCAAGGACGGCCAACAATGGAAGCCCCGCGGCTCTGCTCAACCCCACCGGTCAGGTACCTCCGGCTGGACGCCTAACGAATCCTGCTTCAGCGGAGGGCGCCGCACGGAGCTGAGCGGCCGCGCCGGCCTCCATTTCCGACGACCTCGCGTACTAGGTCACATGCCTTGTCTTGCTCAGAGCCTCGTCCAGCGTCTCCAAGGCGGCGGGCCAGTTCGCCTCATGGGCCTTGCACGCTTCTTCGTTGCTGAAGCCCGAGTGGGTGAGTCGAAGGAGAGTGCCACCGTCTCGTGGGCCTAGCTCGCCCTCAACGACCGTCTCGTCACCGTAGGTACCGGGCGCACCGGTCAGCCAGGTCATTCTCACTCGCTCGTTCCTGATGAGGTCCAGGAACCGACCGTAGTGGGCGTGCCGCCCCCAGTCATGTCGGTTGTAAAAGAAGAAGAGACTCCCTTCCTCCGGTGTCATGAGTAGCTCGCCTGGCTGCGCAAACCACTTGTCGAACCTCCTGGTCCAGGCCTCATAGATGAGCTCCGCGGCCGCCGCCATCTGCCGCTCGACGGTCATCGAGAAGGGCCGTGAAGACAGGTCGGGGGCGAAGGGCTCGGGCATGTTCGCCTCGTGAGGTCTAGAGAACTCTGATACTACTCGCACACGCAGACGTAGCGCAGGTAACCCCATCGCTCAGCGGTCAACGGATGCTCCCCGTCCTGCCTAACATCCCTTTGTTAGAGGGCGCTTGCGATTGACTCCGACTAGAGATATTCAAGTAAGCCTTCAGGAAACAGCTGCTCGGACGAATTCTGGAATTCCGTCGCGCGTTTCCATACCACATCGTTTTCGATGCCTTGATCAATGTACGCATAGCCGTCTGTAGCGTACGCCGACTGGTTTTCGAACTCTACTTCGAACACGAAAACGATCTCGTGCCCCGGATGACCTTCATACAAGAACATGTTCTCGAGAACACATATCTGCTCCCTACAGCAAATCGGTTGGTTCAGTTCCTCAGAGATCTCCCGCACGAGCGCTTGCTCGGCAGACTCACCAAACTCGATACCACCACCGGGCGGACGCCAGCCCTTGATCTGGCCCTGATGGCCCCGAACCGCCATCACCAATATTTCCTCTGCCCGCCGGATTAGCGCGATAGACAGAGGCCGCACAGATCGCGGAGGCATCCAAAGCTTTCGGTCATTCATTCTTCGACGACTGGCTCAGATTTGGCGACAACGTATCGGTGCCGTCTAACGATCTATTGATGAGCTGCGAGGCCGCCACGTGCAGGCGCCGCCGCGGCCCAAAGGCCAATATGGAGCGGCGGCGCCTGCGAAGCCACAGCATGGCACGAGGTCGGGCGGCCTCGTCAGACTCCATCAATGGGTTAGAGCGCGGCCGCGATGACCGCTCGGGGCTCTCGACACCTAGCACCGGACATAAAAGACCAAGTCTTCGATAACGGCTTTCTGCGCCGTCTCTAGGGGTCGAACGCCCACAACCTGCTCTCCACGTTGGGCGATCAGAGTGAGGCGGGCCTCCTGCGGAAGATCCCCTATGACAAAAGTGCTATCGCCGGGAGCCTGGCTCCCTGACCGGGCCAGGGCCAGGACTGAGTCTCCACTGACGACGGATATCAAAAGCGTCGGTGTCGCGGCGTCTGGCGGAACACATCGGAACCGACCAGAGATTCTGGCGGTCCAGGGCCCGCCCACGCGAAGGTATGGTGCCCAGAGCGGGGCCCAGTACAAGGGGACGCTCAGCTTACCCGGCGCTGTGCGGCTCGCGGTCACGCTGACACGGGTGGGGTAGAAGCCCACCCACCGCGCGATGAGCGCATACTGGCCCGGTGAGACGCCCACAAAGGCGAAGTGACCATCGGACGCCGACGTGGTCCGGCGTTCCGGCTGTGTTGGCGCGCCCGGCGCTGCCACGAGGGTGATCAAGCCTCTCGAGTTCGATGGGCCGTCACGATCCCGGACAACCCAGCCGACCAGCGTATCGCCGCGGAGGCGCACGGTGACCGAATCTACGGCCTGCATCGCGGCTGGCGCTGGTGACGCGCTGAATACGAGGACCGGGCAAGGAGCAGCGGGCGACAGCAGCTGGCTGCGGCCGAATATGCGATCCGGGTCATTCGCCTTCTTGTCGCTCTAACGGCTATGAAATCTGCTGCGAGGGCCGCGATGCAGGCGCCACCGCGGCTCAAGGCGAATATGGAGCGGTGGCGCTCGCGACGCTAAAGGAATGCCCGCGTCTCGGGCGGCCTCGGCTGCAGCATTCCAGGGTTAGCCAGCCAGCCCGTACCCCAGCGTCACGGTCGGTCACCGGACGGGGGCCCGACTGTCCGATCATCCCGCGGACCGGGTCAACAATCCGTCGCACGCGGGACGGTCAATGCGGAGTGCTGATCGGCAGGTCTGTCCGGCCGTGGTGGTGCCGGAATCTGAGCCTGCCCTGCATCGGACAGCGCAGTCGCTCCGTAGCGTCCAAGCGCTCCGGTGATCTCTCCGAGGGTCGTCCGGAGCGTGCACGAGTTCATCCAGAATCTGCTCATTCAAGAGGGCGTCGTGCCCGCTCACGAAGGAACCGCAGGAGCCCGCGGCCGAGCGCTCAAGGAGACGATCGCCACACCCGCTGTCAGCGCAAGGAGGATCGGGACGTAACTGAGCAGCCTTCCGGCGTAGAAACGAAGGAACTCATCGAACGGCGGCATTCGGACCTCCTTGAGCTTGCGTCGGCAGCACAACCCCGGTGCCGGTGTGCGCCGGTCTGGAGAGCGCTGTCGGGACGAGCAACCGTGGCGGGCGATTTGGGGCCGTTGGTCCCGATCTGCCGGAGTACGGTCTCGTTCGCTGGCCAACGATCAGCGCTTCAGCGGCGGGCGCGGGACGGGAAAGTGGCGCGGCCGCAGCGGCTAAGGGAGAACATAGCTGCGGCCGCGCCTTCGGGAAGCGGAGACCTGGCGCCCGTCCGCTGGGCGCTTGGTTAGGTGGCCGGATCGGGTCCTCGTACTTGAAGGGTTGGTACTGGTGGCCTCGACCTCGAGATCGAAGCGTGCCTCGGACCGCCGCATTCGGTGAGCTGGGTCGGCGAGTCGCGAAGCACAAGGGCAAGAATCTCGATCTGTGTGGAAGGCATGGCGCAGCCGAAGTAGATGCCGGTAAGCGCCTTCCATGAGGATGTACGCTGTGTCATTTATCTTCGTGGATGACCCTAAACTCTTCCTCATACCGCCAGCAACTACCTTCGTGAGGAACATCGCCTCGACGAGCTGCGTTGGTGACTCGGCCCCGGTTTCCGCTTCAAGGATCGCGATCGGATCCAGATTTGGCAGGGAGTCTGAGTAGGTGACGGGCTTGGCGTCAGAGAACGGCTCAAACTCTGTCGAGAACTCCAGACAAAAGCCACGATGGCCGTCAGCGTAGTGGGACCATGAGCAGGTCGTCGCGTCGGGCAGAGAAGCAGGCGACACCGTGTCGGGTGGACCGCTCATGGCGGCGCTTGGCGAACTGCGTCAAGACGGCCTGGCGACAACATCCTCGCGGAACTGGTCCGGGTTAGCTGCCCTTCCGGTCGATATGCCATGGCGAGGGCGGCATCGGTGCCCGTGCCTTCGAGAGATAGGCGTATGCGCGCTCGAAGTCGGCATCGGTGAGCGTGGTGCGAATGATCTCGATCGCGGAATCAAAGGGGTCGCTGAAGGCTGCCGTTGCCGAACCAGAGCGTGCGATCCTTGAGGTTCGCAAGCGTCTGGGGTGAGAAGGCTTGATACCTGTATAGGTGTGGTGGGTGCATTGCACCCTCAGTCGGGGGCCACCTAACGGTCTAGCCTACTGGCGGGCGCCGCATGGACGGCGCGGCCGCAGCGGCCTCCAACAAACACAGCTGCGGCCGCGCCCTCTGGGAAGCGAACGTCGGCGCCCGTCCAGTTCAAGGCTGGGCTGGCCGCAGCGCCGTTCTCCTGCGGCGCTGGCACGACCGCGGGCCAAGGGGACCCGCTGAGGCTATCCACTGTCGCGCGGCGACCAGCTTGGCTCCGCTCGCCGCCCGAACGTCATCGCATCGGGAGCGTCCTCACATCGCACTGGCTCGCCAGAAACGTCTGCTTGGAGGTCCTCCGTGTAGTTGTCGCTGAAGTAGTGAATGGTGCTGACGATCTCCGGGAACGGGTTCGCCGGGCAACCAGGTTCCAGCCGACCATGACGGTGCCGGTCGTGATCCTTAACGTGTCGCCGGGGTGCACCGACCAGGTTGCCGTGGTGCCGGAGGGGACCGCAGGCACCAGCTTGATCGAGGGTGAGGTCGGGTGTGCCGCGGTATCCGGGACTCGCGTGCCGGACATGTAGCGCCAGTTTGAGGAACCAGTCGGTAGCAGGTGACCGCTGCTGCATCAGCCCTTGTCGCGATCCCAGCGCCGGATCCAGCACAGGAGACGCCGCGCCGTGCAGTGACGAGAGCGGCAGCGAAGCGTGTTGCGCGCGAAAGGGACACAATCGGGCTGGCGTCATCGCGAGCACTCGGTTTCTTCGGTCGGCCCAACGTTATTTGGACCTGCAGGGCAACGGGAACGCCTCGCCGCCCAAACCCCCTGGGCCCTCCACCCTCTTCGCCCAATCCGCCCCCGCCCGCGCAAGATCCCAACGCCTGCGTCCCATTTGCTCGGCCTTAACGCTCTCCACACGGACTCGATTGCCGGGGTCCGAAGACGCTGTCGGCCGGCGCGGCGGCCCCCTCGCGTCGCCCCCCGTCGGACCGGCCAAACCTGGGTTGCCCAGAGGTGTCGGGGAAATACATGCGCCTTTTTGGCCCGCAGACGACGCAGTGGATGCGAATTGGGCTGCGAGCACCCCCGAATGACCAGCCCCCCGCCCGACCCCAGCCGACGCCACGAAAGTTGAGCCAAAGTGAATTCGGCGTGGAGCGGAGAGCCCTCTCAACCCGCGGCCCGGTCACCGACGACCGTCCCGCGCTGTCGAGGTCCTTGACGGGGCCCACCCGACCTCGCCAGCTCCGAATCCGTCTCGGCGTCCCGGTTTCGAGACGGACACGGACCGCCCGCGCCGGCCCACGATCGCCAAGGTCCGATCCACGATGACCATTGTCGCCGCGCGGATGACCTACCGCGCGTCGTCGATCCCCATTGTCCGGACGCGAGGAAGCACCGCCCTCTCGCCGATCTCCATTGTCATCCCGCGATCGACGGCCGCGCCCCGCGAGCCCGCGCCGGCGCCCCGACGGCCACCACCCGCGCGCCTCGGACCGCCCCTGCCGCCGCGCGCGCCCGTCTCACGCCGAAGATGACCAGTGCCCTGCCGACGACGTCCATCTCCTGCCGAAGATGTCCATCTCCCCGCCGAAGATGTCCATCCCCCTGCCGAAGGTGTCCAGCTCTCCTCGAAGATGTCCATCTCCCTGCCGAAGATGTGTCCAGGAAGCTCCCTGCCGGAAGATGTCCAGCTCCCTGCCGCGGATGACCACTGCCCTGCCGACGACGACCACATCCTGGCGAAGATGACCATTGCCCGCCGAAGATGACCACCGCCCTGCCGACGATGACCACTGCCCTGGCGAAGATGACCACCGCCCTGCCGCAGATGACCATTGCCCTGCGGCGGATGACCCTTGCCCCCGTGAGGGAGGCCCGTCGCCCTGCGGAGACCAACGACTCGGCCTGGGCCTCATCGTCCCGGCTGTGACGTCGCCCGCGCGGCTCGGCCCTGCCGCCGCGCGACAATCGCCTCCTCGCGGGGCAGGCCGCCACGCCGCGAAGGTCCCCGTCCCGCCGAAGATCCCCGAAATCGCCGCGCGGACGCCTCCGACCCCTCCCGAGATCGACACTCCCGATCGCAACGACTTGCCCGCTCCCCGCTCCGGCGAGGTTCGCCGTCGCGCGGAGCGGGCATTGCGGGTGAAGTCCGCGAAGAAGGGAGCTAGGCCCGCGGCTCAGCTCGGCAGCGCGTCGTAGAACTGCTCCATCCGCCGCCGCATCGCCGCGTCCGGCAGCTGGCCCATGGCGGCGCCCATGTTGTCCTCGACGTGCCGGACCCGCCGGGTGCCCGGCACGATCACCGTCACCGCCGGGTGCGACGCGATGTACTTGAGGAAGAACTGCGCCCAGCTGGTCACCCCGAGCTCCGCCGCGAAGCCCGGCAGCGGCGTCGACGCCAGCTTGGCGAAGTTCTCGCTCGCGCCGCGCCGCCCGCCGAAGGGCACGTTGACCATCACGGCCGTGCCCCGGTCCTTCGCCAGCTGGAGGATCGGCTCGGCGTCGCGATTGCCCATCGAGTAGTCGACCTGCACCAGGTCGAGCTGGTACTTCTTCAGATACTCGGTCAGCGGCTCGTACTGGCGGTTGCTCGAGGTCGAGATCCCGAGGTGGCCGAGCCGCCCGGCCTGCTTCCACTCCCGCAGCACCGGCATCATCGGGTCGACGCCGTTCAGGTTGTGGATCAGGAGACCGTCGACGGTCGACAGCTTGAGCCGCTCCATCGAGAGCGCGAACTGCTCGCGACCCTGGGCGTCGTCGGCGCCCGACATGATCTTGGTGACGAAGAACAGCTCGTCGCGGTTGCCGAGCTCGGTGTGGAGCTCGCCCAGCACCGACTCCGACTCGCCCCGACCATAGCCGTGGGCGGTGTCGTACACCGAGCCGCCCAGCTCGACGAATCGCCGCATCACGTCCCGCAGGTCCGCCCTGGCCTCGGCCGACAGGTTGTAGGCGTTGGTGCCGATACCCACCACGGGGATCTTCCGGCCGGAAGACGGGATCGTCTTGGTGATCAGGGCGCCCTGCCGCCACCACGGGCGCTCGATGGCCGCGAGGGAGCGCCAGGGGGCAAAGGCCAAGCCGGCGGCGGCCGCCACGCCTACTTTGAGGGCCTCACGGCGAGACGGATGGCTCGAAACGTCGGTCATGATTCGCTCGTCGGATGATGGGTGGCTGTGAGCGGGGCCGGTGGCGCCCGCCGAACGACTATCAAGAACTGTACGTCCGACACCGAGACGACGTTGGGCCGCGCGCCGCGCGCCGCCCGACTGCCGGAGACTCATGCTCACGTTCCTGCTTGCGACCCTCGCCGCGATCACCGACACCACGGTCTATGCCGGGGTCGAGGGCCGGATCCACGTGCCGATTCCGAGGCTCGAGGCCCAGGCGGCCATCGACGGCGTGCTCGACGAGCCCGTCTGGAGCCGCGCCGCGAGGCTCACCGGCTTCTCCCAGTACCATCCCGTGGACGGCCGCCCCGCCGCGCAGCAGACCGAGATCCTGGTCTGGTACTCGCCGACGGCCCTCCACTTCGGGGTGCGGGCCGAGGCGCGCCCGGGAACGGTCCGGGCCACGCTGGCCAACCGGGACCGACTCGGCGAAGAGGACCGGGTCGAGTTCTACATCGGGACCTACAACGACGGCCACCAGGCGCTGATGTTCGGCGTCAACCCGCTCGGGGTGCAGCAGGACGGCACGCTCGCCGAGCAGGGCACCGGCGGCTCGGGACGGGAAGGGACCGATCTCAGCCCCGACTTCGTCTATCAATCGAAGGGCCGGCTCACCCCGCGCGGCTTCGAGGTCGAGATCCGGATCCCCTTCAAGACGCTCCGCTACCAGTCGGTCGACCCGCAGGACTGGGGTCTCCACGTGATCCGGCGGGTGCAGTCGAGCGGGCACGAGGACTCCTGGGTGGCCGCCCGGCGCACGGGCTCCACCTTTCTCGGCCAGTCGGGCACGCTCGCCGGGCTCACCGAGCTCCACCGCGGTCTGGTGATGGACGTGAACCCGGTGGTCACCGCGCGAGCGGTCGGGGCGCCCTCGCCGAGCACGGTCGGCGCGTGGGACTACGACGGCGCCGCCGAGCTCGGCGGCAACCTTCGCTGGGGAGTGACCCCGAATCTCACGCTCAACGGGACCTTCAATCCGGACTTCTCCCAGGTCGAGGCGGACGCCAGCCAGATCGTCTCCGATCCGCGGCGGGCGCTCTTCTTCCCGGAGAAGCGACCCTTCTTCCTCGAGGGGATCGAGCAGTTCTCGACCCCGAACCGGCTGGTCTACTCCCGGCGGATCGTGGCGCCCGTGGCGGCCACCAAGCTCACGGGCAAAGTCGGCGGCACCACCGTCGCCACCATGCTGGCGCTCGACGGCAAGGAGATCTCGCGGACCGGCGGAGACAATCCGTTCTTCGCCGTGGGACGGGTGCTCCGCGATCTGGGCGGCGGGTCGCGGGCCGGGCTGGTGTTCACCAACCGGAGCGAGCCCGGGTTCGCCAACCAGGTGGCCGGCGCCGACGCGCTGCTCTCGCTGGGCGGCGAGGTGGCAGTGTCCGCGCAGGGCGCCGCGGCCGTGACCACCCGGGACGGCGCGACCGAGGTGGCGCCGCTCTGGCTCCTCGACGTGACTCGCTCGGGCCGGCACTTCCGGCTCAACGCGCGCTTCGAAGGGGTGAGCGACCGGTTTCTGGCCGGCGCCGGGTTCATCAGCCAGCCGGACGCCGTGCAGTGGGGGATCGGTCCGTCGTACACGCTCTACGGAGCGCAGGGCGCGTTCGTCGAGCGGGCCACCTTCGGCACTCGCTTCCAGCAGCGCTGGATCTACGACGATTTCGTGAGCGGCCGCTCGAACCTCGACCGCCAGATCTTCCTGACCGGCAACGTGGCCTTCAAGGGCGGCTGGGGGCTCAACTGGTTCTCCTGGTTCGAGCGCTTCGGCTACGACCATCGGATCTATCGCAGCTACGCGCTCGAGCGACACGGTCCGGGTGGCGTGGTCGACACGCTGACCCCCTATCCCGGCGGGCCCACGGTGCGGAACGAGGGCCTGACGCTCGCGCTTTCGACGCCATGGGTCGGCCCCCTCTCGGCCGACCTGAGCGTCACCTGGGGCAACGACGTCAACTACGAGGAGTGGTCGCCGGCACGGATCCTGTTCGTCGAGTCGAGCTTCCAGTTCCGCCCGACCGCGCAACTCCGCGCCGAGGGGACGTACCTGCTGACCTCGTACAAGCGCCGGAGCGACTTCTCGACCGTCTCCGTCACCCATATCCCACGGCTTCGGATCGAGTACCAGGTCTCGCCGGCGATCTTCCTCCGCGTGGTCGGCGAGTACCGCTCCGCCCATCGCGACGATCTCCGCGACGACGGCCGCACCGAGGACCCGATCCTGATCCTCGATCCCTCCGACGGGGTCTACAAACGGGGGCTTGCGCTCGCGACGGAGAGCGACGGGCTCCGGGCGGACTTCCTCTTCTCCTTCCAGCCCACGCCGGGAACGGTGTTCTTCGCGGGCTACGGCGGGCAGTATCGGGACACCGGACGGTTTCGGTTCGCGGGGCTCGACCGCTCGAGCGACGGCTTCTTCCTCAAGGCGAGTTACCTCTTCCGCATGTGAGGTCGCCCGCGCCGCTCAGGGCCCGAGGTGGTGAGGGTGACGTTAGGACCGGCGGCTCGGTGCGGATACCTTTCGCGCGATCCGAATCCGCAACGCACACCACGGGACCCGAACATGCTGGTCGCCCTTCTTCTCCTGCAGACCGCCGCGCCCACTCCGGCCTACTGGCAGCAGCAAGCCGACTATTCGATCGACGCCACCCTGGACGAGAGCCGGGGCGTCCTGAGCGGGACCGAGCGGCTCGAGTATCGGAACAACTCGCCGTCGTCGCTCGACAAGCTCTACTTCCACCTCTACCTGAACGCCTTCCGGCCGGGCTCCCGCTGGTCCGACGCCGACAGCGCCGAAGGGGTGCGCCGCTTCAACGACCTGCGCGATCCCGACTTCGGCTTCAACCACGTGGGCAACGTGCGCGTGGACGGCCGGCCGGTGCCGCTCTCGTACCCTTATGCGCCGGACAGCACCATCGTCGAGCTGACGCTGTCCAGTCCGATTCCGCCGGGCGGCGTCGCGCGGGTCGAGATGGACTGGGACGCGCGGCCGTCGACCTTGCCGCGGCGGCAGGGGCGCCGGGGCCGGGCGTACGACTTCGCGCAGTGGTATCCCCGGGTGGCCGTCTTCGACAAGCGCGGCTGGCAGGCGCATCCGCTCTATCCGGCGGGCGAGTTCTACGGCGAGTTCGGCAGCTTCACCGTGCGACTGGACCTGCCGGAGGACCAGGTGGTGGGCGCGACCGGCGTGCCGGTCTGCGGCGACCCGGGCTGGGAGCGGGCCAATCGCAAGCCGGACCGGCCGGTGGAATACGAGCGGGACCGCTATCCCGGCTTCTCGAGGACGCTCTCCTCGGACGCGTGCGCCGCGGCGGGGCCCGGCCGGAAGACGATCGTCTGGCGGGCGGAGGACGTGCATCACTTCGCGATCTCGATGCGGCCTGACTACCGCTACGAAGGCGGGCGTCACGGCGAGGTCGCGGTCCACGTGCTCTATCAGCCTGGCGACGAGCAGAGCTGGGGCAACGGCGTCGCGGTGCAGCGCACCGAGACCGCGCTCGCCTGGCTCGGCGATCTCTTCGGGCCGTTTCCCTGGCCGCAGATCACCAACGTGCACCGGATCGAGGGCGGCGGCACCGAGTTCCCGATGATGATCATGGACGGCTCGCCGGGGCTGGGGCTGATCCTCCACGAGCTGGGCCACAACTATCTGATGGGATCCTCGCCAACAACGAGTGGCGGGAAGGCTTCCTCGACGAGGGCTTCACCAGCTTCCAGACTTCGTGGTTTTTCGAGACCAACCCTCCCGCGGCCGATGCCGAGGCAGCGGCGGAGCGGCGGGAGGCGATCTATCGCGGCACCGAGCGCGGCATTCTCGGGTGGGACCTCGACGAGCGCTCCGAGCCGACCAGTCTGGTGAGCGAGCGCTACCGCGACTTCCCCACCTACGCCACGATGATCTACTCGCGGGGCGAGCTGTTCTACCACCAGCTCCGCGCGATCGTGGGCGACGAGACCATGCGGCGGATCCTCCGGACCTACTACGACCGGTGGAAGCTCAAGCACGTCGACGAGGAGGCCTTCCGGCAGGTGGCCGAAGAGGTCTCGGGCCAGGACCTCGGGACCTTCTTCGCCCAGTGGCTCCACGGCTCGGTGCTCTACGACTACGCGGTCGGCAAGGTGCGGATGCGCCGCGCGCCGGATCGGGGCGCCGACGTGTGGGCGGTCCGGGTCGAGGTGAAGCGCAAGGCGGACGGGATCTTTCCGGTCGAGCTGATGGTGCGGAGCGACCTGGACACGGTGCGGGTGACCACGGACGGCATGGCGGAGGTCGCCTGGGTGGACCTCGAGATCCGCGGCAAGCCCAAAGAGGTGATGGTGGACCCGGACGCCCGGGCGCACGACTGGAACATGCTCAACAACCGCCGGCGGCACTGGTTCCTCGGCTGGAACGGCCCCGGCGGCCGCCCCGCCGACTGGCACGTCGATCGATACTTCTCGACCCGGACCCATCGGGATCGGGAAGCATGGGGCTTCATGCCGACGGCGTGGTACAACGATGCCGGGGGAGCGATCGTCGGGCTGCGGCTCCGGCGCAACTACCTCGGACGCTTCGGCAAGACGCTCACCGAGTGGAGCTACTCGACCGAGAAGGTCGATGGCGCCGAGCGGCGGGACAGCCACTGGTACGGGCGGCTCGAGAACCCGACCTGGCTCCGGATCCCGCGAACCGACGTCGGGGTCGAGGCCTTCGACGCCGAGGGCCGGATCGGGGCGAGCGTCTGGTTCGACCACCAACGCAAGAACCACTACAACTTCGGTCCGACCACCCATTTCGGCGGGAGCATCCGCTGGGTCGCGACCAACGACATGAGCTATCTCGACCCGCTGCTCTACGACGACGCCGGCACGGTCGAGTCGGAGTGGTATCTGCAGAGTGCCGATCGCTGGGGCCGCTGGACGGTGTCGGGCCGGCTGGCCCTGGCGGGCGGGGTGGAGTACCGTAACCGAGGGGTGGGGACCGCGACCGACGATCGCTACGACGCGCAGGGCTATGTCCGGGGCAGCATCCTGGCCACGGCGCGCCGCCCGCTCGATCGGCGATCGAACCTGTCGCTGCGGGTCTTCGGCGGGATCGTCGAGGCGGACCACGACGTGGTCCGGCAGCGCTGGTTCGGGGTGGCCGGCGCGGGGCCGTACGATCAGCTCCGCAATCCGTTCGTCCGCTCGCGCGACGCGCTGCTCACCGGCGACGTCCACTTCCAGCAGCCCGGCGACGGCAACGTGCGCGGCCTGGATCCGACGCTCCTGGTGCCCCGGCTCGCGGCCGGCACCATCGAAGTGGACCGCTCGGTCCTGCGCCGGCCCGGCAAGGCCATCGCCCGGGACGTGCGGGTGGCGGTGTTCGGCGACCTGGCCTGGACCGACGGGTTCTTCTCGACCCGCTCCTCGAGCGACGTGGCGGCCGACGCCGGGGTCGGGCTCCGGCTCCGCCACCGGATCGGCGAGACCGACTTCGTCACCCGGCTCGACCTGCCGCTGGTGGTGAGCCACCCCGACCGGGGCCAGGGCGGGACGGAGCCGTTCGCGCTCCGCTGGGTGTTCGGGATCGAACGTTAGGCAGCGATCATCGCGAGGAGGTTGGGGATGCGACGGACATGGGTCGGTTTGGCGGCTGGACTCACCCTCACGGCGGGCGCGCTCCAGGCGCAGGGCCGGGCCTTCGCGCCGGAGGACTGGTACCGGCTCGCCACCGTGAGCTCGCCGGCGATCTCGCCCGACGGGCAGTGGGTGGCCTTCACCGTCACCACGGTGCGGGAGAAGGAGAACAAGCGGCACTCGGAGGTCTGGCTGGTCTCGAGTCAGGGTGGCGAGCCGAGCCGGCTCACCAGCCCGAGCCAGGAGAGCTCCAACCCGCGCTGGTCGCCCGACGGGCGGTTGCTCCTCTTCAGCTCCAACCGGCCGCCGAGCCGCGCCCGCACCTGGGCGCTCCGGATGGACCGGCCGGGCGGCGAGGCGTTCGAGGTCGACAGCCTGCCGAGCGGCTCCTATTCCGCGGACGGCACGACGGTGGTCTGGACCGACTCGGCCGAAGTGGCCAAGGGCGAGCCCAAGACCACGCCGTGGGACAAGATGGAGCCGATGGCACGGCCGCCTCATGGCGCGATCACCAAGCCGCTCGATCCGGCGCGCTTCGACGGCCGGCACCTGACCGAGATGCGCTACAAGGCCAACGGCCGCGGCTTCCTGCCCGGACCGCGCGAGGCGCGCCAGTGGCATCCGGACCAGCTCTGGATCCGGACCGCCGGCGCCGACAAGCGGATGATCACCAACGCGGCCTACTCGCACGGCCAGGCGGAGCTCTCGCCGGACGGGCGCTGGATCGCGTTCACCGCCGACCCCGCGCTCCGGCCCGACTCCGTGGTCCAGGCCGAGCGCGACTCCCTGGCCCAGCTGCCGTACGACGCGAAGCGGGACGAAGCACCGAGGAACGACAGCGACGTCTTCGTCATCTCGGCGACGGGCGGAGCGCCCCGGCGGCTCACCACCACGAACGGGTTCGAGCGCAGTCTCGCCTGGTCGCCCGACGGGTCGAAGCTCGCATACGTCGGCTCGGCGGCGCGCACCGAGCCTTCGCGGATCTGGGTCCAGCCCGTGAGCGGTGGCGCCCCGGTGAACGTGCTCGGCGATTGGCGGTACGAGCCGGGCTGGTTCCAGTGGACCCCGGCGGGCATGATCGTGATGGAGGCGGCGGTTGGCGGGCGCGACGCCATCTTCGAGGTCGATCCGGCCACCCGGAAGATCACCGAGCTGGTGGGCGGACGGCGGCGGATCAACGGGGTCTCCACCGACCGCCAGCATCGCTCGCTGGCGTACGTCGCCACCAGCGTCGATCGGCCGACCGAGCTCTACCTCTCCGACGCCCGCGGCCAGGGCGAGCGGCAGCTCACCGATCTCAACCAGGCCCTGAACGACGAGATCGCCTGGCCCGACGCCGAGCGCTTCACCTACAAGAGCGTGGGCGGGCTCGAGATCGAGGCCTGGCTGCAGAAGCCGTTCGGCTACGAGCCGGGCAAGAAGTACCCGCTGGTCCTCTACATCCACGGCGGCCCGCACAGCGCCTACGGTGAAGGCTGGTTCGACGAGTTCCACAACATCACCGGCGCGGGGATGTGGGTGCTCTACACCAATCCGCGCGGCTCGAGCGGCTACGGCGCCGACTTCACCTTCTCGACCCGGGGGCGCTGGGGCCTCGAGGACTACGAGGACCTGATGAAGGCGGTCGACATCGCCGCCAAGCGGCCCGACGTCGACTCGACCCGGATGGGAGTGACCGGCGGGTCCTACGGCGGATTCATGACGGCGTGGGTCACCACCCGCACCAGCCGCTTCAAGGCGGCCCAGGCCGACCGGATGATCAGCAACTGGTGGTCCTGGTACGGTGTCTCCGACGCCCAGGGGCTGACCGAGTTCGAGTTCTACGGCAAGCCCTGGGAGAACCCGAAGCTCTACGACCAGTTCTCGCCGATCCGCTTCGTGGACCGGGTGACCACCCCGACCCTGATCGTGCAGTCGGAGGAGGATCACCGCACCCCGATGGCCGACGCCGAGCAGTGGTACATCGGGCTCAAGAAGCGGGGGATCCCGGCCGAGCTGGTGCGCTATCCGCGCTCGACCCACGATCTCTCCCGCACCGGCGAGCCCTGGCTCCTGGTCGATCGACTCGGCCGGCTCCGCCAGTGGTTCGGCTACTGGTTGGGCGATCGGCGCTCGACCGTCGCGGGGAGCGGCTCGCGCTAGCCCTCGCCCGCGAGTCCGGTTCCCCCCGTCCTCCGGGGGGAACCGGTCGTCCCACCCTGTCGCCCGGGTCGTCCCCGACCGCTTGCCGGCCTCGAGGCCGCTCCCTACCGTTTCGGGCAGAGAGAGCCCATTCGACAGGAGCGCGCCGTGCGACAGCTCGTTGCTTGCCTGACCGTCACCCTCGCGGGTCTCGGCTCGACCGCCGTGGCCCAGACCCGCGCCGACAGCGCGGCGCTGGTGACCACCGCGAAGGACTACATCGAGGGCTGGTACCAGGGCGACGCCGAGCGGATGGCGCGCGCGCTGCATCCGGAGCTGGTGAAGCGGATCCACGGCAAGGACCCGACGACCGGTCGCTATCAGGTCGACAACCAGGGCGCCTCGCGGCTGATCCTCGGCACCGCCAGGGGCGGCGGGACCAAGACGCCGAAAGAGAAGCAGCGGAGCGAGGTCACCATCCTCGACGTGTTCCGGAACGCCGCCGTGGTGCGGGTCGACGCCGATGCCTGGGTCGACTATCTCCAGCTGGTGCGCGAGGGCGACCGGTGGCTGATCCTCAACGTGCTCTGGGAGCTCAGATCGTCCTGACCCCACCTCCGAATCGGTTGGTGGCCGCCGGGCCTGTCGTCCGGGGCAGCACCGCCACCCGATGAGCACGACGCCGGCCGCGACGAGGCCCGCCGGAGCGACCTTCCGCGCCTACGAGGTCGCGCTCCTGTCGGGCCTCGTCGCGCTGGTGTTCAGCGCCCAGGGCGTCACCACGGCGCTGGTGCAGGGGCGGGAGATCAGCTGGCAATGGAACGTCGTCCACGAGCTGATCTACTTCGGGCTCTGGGGCGCGTTCGCGCCGATCGTCGCGCGGCTGGCCCGGGCCTTCTGGATCGAGCCGGGCGCCGGCCCGAAGCCCTGGCTCGCGCACCTCGGCTTCGCCCTCCTGATCGCGCCGGTGCAGGTCTCCGCCACCTACGTCGTGCACGCGCTCGGGCTCGTCGGCTTCGGCCTGCTCGAGCCCTCCCGCCTGACCGAGTGGCTGGGCGGCCAGACGCTCTCGATCGTGATCATGAGCTTCACCGGGATGCTCTATTACTGGGTGATTCTCGGGATCTACTACGCGGCGGCCTATCGGCGGCTCTATCTGGTGCAGCGGGCCGAGACCGCCGAGGCCAGTCTCGACGCCCTCCGGGCGCAGCTCAAGCCGCACTTCCTCTTCAACACCCTCAACTCGGTGAGCGTGCTGGCCGAGGAGAATCCGCCGGCCGCGCGCTCGGTGCTGCTCCGCCTGAGCGACCTGCTCCGCACCGTGCTCCATCACGAGCCCCGGCGGCTGGTCCCCCTCGCCGACGAGCTGGCCACGCTCGAGGGCTACCTGGAGATCCAGCGGGTCCGCTTCGAGGAACGACTCCGGGTCTCGATCGAGGTGGAGCCCGGATGCCGGAGCGCGCTGGTGCCGTGGCTGGTGCTGCAGCCCCTGGTGGAGAACGCGGTCCGCTACGCCGTCGAGCCGCGCGCGGCGGGCGGCACGGTCGCGATCCGGGCGTCGCGAGTGGACGATCGACTTCGACTGAGCGTCGAGGACGACGGCCCCGGGATGGCGGCCGACGAGCTCCTCGGCGAGGGCGACGGCGTTGGGCTCGCCAACACCCGCGCCCGGCTCGCGAGCCTCTTCGGCGACCGGCAGGCGCTCCGGCTGGAGACCCCGCCCGGCGGCGGCGCGCGGGTGGTGATCGAGCTGCCGTGGCGGGAGGCGAGCTGAGCGTGGCCCGGGTCCTGATCGTCGACGACGAGCGTCTGGCGCGAGCCGGGCTCCGGCGGGAGCTGGGCCGCCTCGAGGGGATCGAGGTGGTGGGCGAGGCGGCCGACGGCGCCAGCGCGGTCGACGCGATCGCGCGGCTCGAGCCCGAGCTGGTCTTCCTCGACGTGCAGATGCCGGAGCTCGACGGCTTCCAGGTGATCGCGGCGGTCGGCCCCACACGGATGCCCTCGGTGATCTTCCTCACGGCGCACGACCAGTACGCCATCCGCGCCTTCGAGGCCGACGCGATCGACTATCTGCTCAAGCCCGTCGATCCCGCGCGACTCGCCCGCGCGGTGGAGCGCGCGCTCAAGCGGCTCGAGGCTCCCGACGCGGGTGCGTTGGCCGCCCGGCTCGGCGGCCTGCTCGATCGGCTCGGTCAGGGCGGCGGGACAGAGCGGAGGATCCCGGTGGAGCACGACGGTCGCTTCCACTTCGTGCCGATCGACGAGATCGACTGGGTCGAAGCCGCCGGCAACTACGTTCGGCTCCACACCGGCCGGCGGGTCCATCGCGTGCGTTCCACGCTGGAGCAGATGGAGCGCCGGCTGGGCCCCGGCTTCCTGCGGGTGAGCCGCTCCGCGCTGGTCCGGGAGCGGGCCGTCGAGATGGTGGAGCCCTTCGTGAAGGGCAGCTACGTGCTGCTGCTCCAGGGCGGCGCTCGGGTCCGAACCGCGCGGAGCCACCGCGACCGGATCGAAGCGCTGCTCGAACGCCGCCGTTAGGCGGTTTCCCCGGCGGCGAGGCCCAGCGCCGCGAGCAGCTCCGCGGTCCGGCGCACGGTCGCGAACTCTCCGTGCAGGCTCGCCAGCGATACCCGGTGCATCCGCTCGGCGTCGATTCGGGCGCCGTCGGGTCCGGTCCGCTCGTGGGTCGCGGTGGCGTCCTCCGCTACCGTCACCTCGAAGCCGAGATTGGCGGCCGAGCGGGCGGTGCTCGAGACGCAATGGTCGGTGGTGAGGCCGGCGATCACCAGCGATTCGATCCGGGCCGCGCGGAGGTGGGACTCGAGCCCGGTACCGACGAACGCGTCGTTGGCGTGCTTAGGGAAGATCGGCTCGCCGGGCTTCGGCTCCGCCTCGGGCTTGAAGGCGTTGCCGGGCAGCTCCGCCCGGAGTGGCGAGTCCGGCCGGAGGGAGAGGTGCCGCACGTGGAGCACCGGCCAGGCCGCGCGCCGCCAGGCCTCGAGCAGCTCGGCGATCCGGCGCTCCGCGTCGGGGTTGTTGCGCTCGCCGTAGCGGGGGTCGTCGAGGCCCTGCTGAACGTCCACCAGCAGCAGCGCGGGCGGCCGGGGCTTCCGGGACTCCTCACTCATCACGGATGATCGGCTGGTCGCTGGTCGCGCTCGGCGGCTCCGAGTGGCCGCCCAGCGCTCATCGGCTCGCCAGGCGACGCGGGCTGAACAGCGCGAGCGTGGCGATCGCGACGCCGGCCACCACGACCGCCTCGAAGCGCGCCGTGAGCATGAAGGCCACCGCCCCGAGCATGCCGGCGCTCTCGGTCGCGAACCAGAAGAGGATCGCCATCGCGCCCGCCTTGCCGGCCCAGTAGCGCGCCTCGTCCTGGTTCGGCCCGCGGGCCGGAATGGCGCGGCGGAGCACCAGCAGCGCGAGGGCGAGCAACGCCGCGCCCACACCGAGGACGATCAGCCCGGCCGTCGGGAAGAGCGTGCGGTCGCCCAGGCCGCGCAGGTTGGGCAGCACGACGATCAGCACCACCGCGAGCACGGAGAGCCCGATCAGCATCGCGGCGTGCAGCGTGGCCACGGTCCGTGGCGTGAGAGGGTTGGGCGCCGTGCCGGTCATGGGGTCGGCTCAGGAGTAGGTGAGAACCCGAAAGGTCCGCTCGGTGGTCGCGGGAATCAGCGTCGAGCCCCGGCGGGCGGGCAGGTAGGTGCAGCTCACGGCTCGGGCGGTGGCCTCCTCGATCGAAGCCCGCGTGGCGCTCCGGCTGGTCCGGAGCACCTGGACCGAGCTCTCCTCCACTCGCCCCTCGTCGGTCACCAGGAACTGGAGCGTGACCCGATCCACCCGGCTGCCCGAGAGACCGTGCGAGCTCTGCTGGACCGGCTCGATGCAGCGGATCAGGACCGGGTCGCGAATCAACGCCTCTGGCTCCGGCGTTCCCGACGCCCCGCTCCCAGCGCATCCGGCGAGCGCGAGCGCGGCGGTCGCCACGGCTGTGATCCGGATCGAGTCATGGAGGCTGCGCATGAAGACGTCGCGGGTCGGAGACGCTTAACGGCTACCGTCGGCATCGCCCTCTGGCAAGGGCGGTCGCTACGTCGTGCCGTAGAGCGTGCCGCTCAGGTACTTCATGCCCGAATCCACCGCGATGGTGACGACCGTCCGTCCCGGTCCCAGTCGCTCCGCCACGTCGAGCGCCGCCAGTACGTTCGCGCCGGTCGAGGTGCCCGCGAAGACGCCCTCCTCGACCGCCAGACGCCGGGCCATCGCCATGGCGGCCTCGGTGGGCACGGCCCGAATCTCGTCGGCGAGCCCGTCGACCCAGAGCGGCGGCACGAACCCCGGACCCGCTCCCTCGATCCCGTGGGACCCGCTCGGACCGCCGGAGAGCACCGCCGACTCGGCCGGCTCGAGCGCGACGATCCGGACGTCCGACCGGTGCTCCCGAAGCCGGGTGGCGGTGCCGCGGAGCGAGCCCGCCGTGCCCACCATCTGGACGAAGGCGTCGACCTGGCCCTCGGTGGCGGTCCAGATCTCGTCGGCCAGCGCGCGGTAGGCGCCCAGCTGGTCGGGGTTGTGGAGCTGGTTGGTCCAGTAGCTCCCGTGCTCGGCGGCGAGCCGCTCGGCCGTCTCGATCATCTCCAGCGTGAGGGCCCGGGTGGTGCCGCCGGTGGGGCTCGGGACCAGCGTGAGCTCCGCCCCCAGCGCCCGCATGTGGGCACGCTTCTCCCGGCTGAACGCGTCGGAGGTGACGATCCGGAGCGGCAGCCGCTTGGCCGCACAGACCAGCGCGAGCGAGACCCCGGTGCTCCCACCCGTGTACTCGACCACGGAGCCTCCAGGCCTCAGCCGCCCGTCCGCCTCCGCGGCCGTCACCATCGCGAGCGCCATCCGGTCCTTCATGCTCCCGGTCGGGTTCTCGAGTTCGAGCTTGAGCAGGATCCTCGCCCCGGAGCCTGGCGCGAGGCGATCGAGGGGGACGAGGCGGGTGGCGCCGATGGTATCGAGCACGCTCATCACGGGGCTCCAGGAGGCTCAGAGTGGGGGGCCGGCCTCGGCCCTTCGCGATAGACCGCTCGCGGGGCTCGAGTTCCCGGTCCGGACCTCGACGGTCGAGGTCGCCGGGGCTACCATGCACCCTGGCGGCCCGGGCCTGAGCTCGTTTCCCGCTCGGTCCGAGGCGGCCGGCCGTTGCCCAGGAGGCGCGATGAAGCCCTATGACAAGATCACGCTCGCTCCGAACCGTCACCGGGTTCGCGAGCTCAAGACCTTCCGCGACCTGGTCGAGCTCTACTTCGACCGGGCCCAGCGCGACGGCGACGACGTGCCCCTCGACTACGAAGGCGCGCGGGACGCCCGCTCCCGGGTCAATCGGATGTTGCCCCGGGTGGTCCAGATCATCCGGGCGGCCGAAGTCGGCGCGTCGCCGCGCCCCGGGTCGGTGACCGATCCGGGCGTGCCGCGGGGCAGGGTGGACGTCCTCAACCGGGTCTTCAGCGCGCCCTACACGCCCGGGGTCGAGCAGGAGATCTTCGACGTGATCGACATGGCGCTCGGGGTCTACGAGGCGAACCGCTTCATGGCGTTCGTCCGGACCGTGAACCCGGTCCACTACGTGGGGATGGCGCTGGGTCTCGTGACCGGCGCCCCGCGCCGGTTCGTTGCCGGACTGTTCGGTCGTCCCAACCGGACCGAGCTCCGCCCCGCCGACCTGGCCCGACTCGAGGCCGTGGCGGCGCAGCTGGCCGACAGCGAGGAGCTGATCGAGAGCCGCTTCGCCGCCCTGCAGGATCGCCAGGCCGCGCGCCAGACCGAGATCTCGCGGCAGCTCGCCGAGCTGGCCGAGCGACTCGACTTCGCGGAGCGGGTCCTCGCGCAGCGGCCTCCCCGGCAGCGGCTCGAGGCGGGGAAGGACCAGGAGATCATCACCCCCGTCTAGTCCGACCGCCGGACCGGCCTCACGACCGCGGCCGGGTGGCGAAGAGGAATCGCGCGTAGCCGATCTCGGCCGCGTTTTTCATCAGCTCCACGTTCACCCAGGCGACCACCTCGCCGAAGGGCCGGTCGCGGATCGGCCACCGGGTTCGGTCGACCCGCCGGAGCTCGGCGTCGGTCAACACGCCGAGCTTGCGTCGCCATTCGTCGTGAAAGCGCTCGATCTGCCCGCGGATGGCGTCGGCGGTGCCGGGCCAGCGCACGTCCTCTCGGGTCAGCCGCGCCGAGCCGAACGAGTGCTCCAGCGTCATCGACCACCAGAACGCGACGTGCCAGGTGAGCCAGCCGATGCTCGGCGGACCGAGGTGATAGCCCTCCTCCTCGGGCCAATCGGCGCGCCAGCCGCCGCCGCCGTCGGGGTGGACGTGCGGCCCGGTGGCCGCGGGGCGCCAGAGACACTCCTCGGTCGTGAGCCCATCCAGGTGATAGGCGGTGAGCCGCCAGGCGATCTCCAGCTGGCGAGTCAGGTAGTCGAGCGCGTGGGTCATGACTCGGCCTCCCTTCGATGGCGCTCCTCGGCGTCGCGCCGCCGGGTGTCCCGTCCGGTCACGCCGCGCCGCCCGGCCCGAAAAACCCGAGCAGCTCGTCGCGGACCCGATCCGGCACCTCCTCCGGCAGCCAATGGCCGCCCGGCAGCGCGCCACCCCGGACGTCGGCCGCCCGCTCCCGCCAGGTGGCGAGCACGTCGTAGAGTCGCTCCATCACTCCGCCCTTGCCCCAGAGCACGAGCAGCGGACACTCGATCGGCCGGTCGAGGTCGGCCTCGTCGTGCGCGAGGTCGATCGAGGCCGAGGCCCGGTAGTCCTCGCACATCGCGTGGAGCCGATCGGGCTCGGCGAAGGCCCTGGCGTAGCGCTCGTAGACCTCGGGCGGGAGCGCGTCCGGGCCGAGCCCGCGAAATACCCAGTGGCGGAGCACCAGCTCGACCTTGTCGCCCAACAGCGTCTCGGGTATCGGCGCCGGCTGGATCAGGAAGAACCAGTGGAAGTAGAGGGTGGCGAAGACTTCGTTGGTGGTCCGGTACATGGTGCGGGTCGGGACGATGTCGAGCACGGCGAGTCGCTCGATCCGCTCCCGGTGGTCGAGCGCCATCCGGTGCGCGACCCGAGCCCCGCGATCGTGCCCCACCACCGCAAACCGCTCGTGGCCGAGCCGTCGCATCACGGCGACCTGGTCCGCGGCCATCGCCCGCTTGGAGTAGCCGGCGTGCCCCTCCCCATCGGCCGCGACGCCGCTCGCGCCGTAGCCGCGGAGATCGGTGGCCACGACCGTGAAGCGCTCCGCCAGCGCCGGCGCGACCCGATGCCACTCGAGCAGCGACTGCGGCCAGCCGTGGAGCAGCAGGAGCGGCGGCCCGCTGCCGCCCTGGATCCCGGCGATCTCGACCTCGCCCGCGTCGAGGCGGAAGGGCTCGAATCCGGGGAAGAGCTTCGGGACGATCTCTGCGTAGCCGGTCATCCCGAATGATAGCCACCGGACCGACGCCCGACGTATCTTGGGCCACCCTTTTTCCGACGGGGCTTCCACGACATCGCCCGAGCGGGACCGAACGAGACGAGTCGTCGTGGTGGGCGCCGGAGCGGCGGGCCTGATGGCCGCGATCTTCGCCGCGCGAGGCGGCGCCAGCGTCAGCCTGCTGGAGCGGACCCGCGACGGCGGCCGCAAGATCCTGATCAGCGGCGGCGGACGCTGCAACATCCTGCCCTCGACCCTGGACGAGCGGCGGTTCGTCACCGACTCCTCGCCGAACACGCTGCGCAAGATCCTCAAGAGCTGGTCGCTCGATCTCCAGGTCCGCTTCTTCGAGACCGAGCTGGGGCAGCCGCTGGTCGAGGAGCCGGAGTCGCGCAAGCTCTTCCCGGCGTCGAATCGCGCGCGCGACGTGCGCGACGGGCTGGTCCGGATCGCCGAAGGAAGCGGGGCCCGCTTCCTGCCGGATTGTCGGGTGACCGGGCTCGACCCGATCGACGGCGGTTGGCGGGTGAGCGTGGCGGGTCGCGATCCGCTCGGGGCCGACGGCGTGATCGTCGCCACGGGCGGGCTCTCGGTGCCGAACACCGGGAGCGACGGCGCCGGCCTCGAGCTGCTCCGCCGACTCGGTCACACGATCAACCCGACCTATCCCGCGCTCACGCCGATCGTCGCCGAGCCGATCCCGTTCCCCGGGCTCGCCGGGGTGTCGCTGCCGGTGACGTCGCTCGCCGCCGCTTCGGGCCGGGAGCGCGCCAGCTCGAGCGGCGGGTTCCTGCTGACCCACAGGGGCTACAGCGGTCCGGCGGTGCTCGACGTGTCCCACGTGGTGACCCGCTCGCCGCCGGAGGGCGAGGGCCGAGCGAGACTGGTGGTCCGCTGGCATGACCTCGACGACGACGGCTGGACCGCCGCGCTGGAGCCGCGGGGTCGAAAGACGATCGGCGGCGTGCTGCGCGAGCGGCTGCCCGATCGCCTCGCGTTGGCCATCCTCGAGCGGGCCGGCGTCGATCCGGCCGTTTCCCTGGCGCAGCTGGGCCGGGCCGAGCGCCGGGCCGCGATCGAGGCGCTGGTGCGGGGCGAGCTGCCCTGGACCGGGCACGAAGGCTACAAGAAGGCGGAGGTGACCGGGGGCGGGGTGAGCCTGGCCGAGATCGACCCGGTGACGATGGAGAGCCGGCGGCTTCCGGGTCTCTTCCTGGCGGGCGAGGTGCTCGACGCGTTCGGACCGATCGGCGGCTACAACTTCCTCTGGGCCTGGGTGACGGGGCGGGCGGCGGGCCGCGCCGCGGCCGGGTGATGGACCTTCACCTTGCGCGTTTAGGTGAAGGGGCCTAGTTTCACCTAAGTCATTTATGTGAGAGTCCGATGCCCAAGGACCCGATCGAGCTGCTCCAGGGTACGCTCGACTTCCTGATTCTCGAAGCGCTGGCCGGCGGGTCGATGCACGGCTTCGAGATCTCCCGCTGGATCCGGCAGACCTCCGACGACGCCCTCGCCATCGAGGAGGGGGCGCTCTATCCGGCGCTCCATCGAATGGAGCGGCGGGGTTGGCTCTCCGCCGAGTGGGCGCTCACCGAGAACAACCGCAAAGGCAAGTACTACGCGCTCACCCGCGCGGGTCGTGCGGCGCTCCGCCAGCACGAGGCGGGCTGGGAGCGCTACGTGTCGGTCGTGGCCAAGATCCTCGCGGCCGCGAAGGGACGGGCGGCATGAGCCGGCGGCGGTTGTTCCGGCTCGCCTCCCGGCGCTCGACCTCGGTCGAAGACCTCGACGAAGAGCTCCGGCTCCATCTCGATCTCCGGGTGGCGGAGCTGGTGAGCGAGGGCTGGGAGCCGGAGGCCGCGCGCGCGGAGGCGCTCCGACGCTTCGGCGACCTGGAGCGGCACCGGCGCGTGGCGCAGGGCATCGATCGGGGCAAGGACGGCGAGGCGCGTCGCCGCGACTGGTGGGACGGGTTCCGTCAGGACCTCCAGTTCGCGCTCCGCGCCTTCGGGCGGCAGCCGGGGTTCACGGCGGTCGCCGTGCTCACCCTCGCCTTCGGGATCGGGGCCACCACGGCCATCCTGAGCATCGTGAACGGCGTCCTGGTCCGTCCCCTGCCGTACCCGAATGGCGACCGGGTCGTCCAGGTCTGGCAGACGGGGATCCAGGGGAGCAGGGCCGAGGGCGTGATGCTGCCTGTGAGCGCGGCAAACTTCGTCGACCTGCGGCAGCAGAGCACCACGCTCGAGCGGCTGGCCGCCTTCCGCAACTGGGACTACACCCTGAGCGAGGACGGCGAGACCACGCTGCTCGCCGGGGCGCGGGTCGCGGCCGGCTTCTTCGAGGCGCTCGGCGTCGAGCCGGCGCGCGGTCGCACTCTCACCGCCGCGGACGAGCTGGTGGGCGCGGAGCCGGTCGCCCTGATCGGGGACGGTCTCTGGCGGCGGCGGTTCGGGGCCGATCCCGCGGTGGTCGGGCGGACGATCTCCCTCAATCGAACCAGCTTCCGCGTGGTCGGCGTGATGCCGCGGGGATTTCAGTTCCCGAGGGGCGCCGAGCTTCCTGCCGGACTGCGGTTCGGAGCCCACACCGAGATCTGGACCCCGCTCGTCATCACGCCGGGCGAGCTCGAGGCACGCGGGATGCTGAATCTGGCGCTGATCGGCTTGCCCAAGCCGGGCGTCACCGACGGCGCCGTCGCCGGGGACCTGGAAACGGTGATGAGTCGGATCCGCGAGAGCTATCCGCGGGAAGCCGCGAACACCACCGCTCGGCATGGCGCGCTCGGCGACCTGGCGGTGGCCGGCGTTAGGCCCGCCCTGCTGGTGTTGCTGGGCGCGGTCGGATTTCTCCTCCTGATCGCCTGCGTCAACGTCTCCAACCTGCTGCTCACCCGGACCGCGGCCCGCTATCGCGAGCTCGCGGTGCGCTCGGCGCTGGGCGCGGGGCGGCGGCGGCTGCTCCGGCTCTTCGTCACCGAGAACCTTCTCCTGGCGATCGCCGGCGGCGCGTTGGGCGTGGTGGTGGCGATCGCCGGCAAGAACGCGCTTCTCGCCGTCGCGCCCGCGAGCCTGCCGCGGGTCGACGACGTGGCGGTGGACTGGCGGGTGTTGGGCGGGATCTTCCTGGTGGTGCTGCTGGTCGGCCTGGGCTTCGGCGCGCTGGTGGTGGCGGAGGCCCGCCAGGGCGATCTGGTCGAGGGTCTCAGGGAAGGGTCGAAGGGGAGCGGCAATCGCGCGAAGAGCCGGCTCCGTCAGGGGCTGGTCGTGCTGGAGGTCGCGGTCTCGGTGATCCTGCTCGCGGGGGCCGGCCTGCTCGGGAGGACCTTCCTCAACCTGCGGAGCGTGTCGCCCGGTCTCGTGACCGAGGGGGCGATGACCGCGCGGATTCCGCTCCCGCTCATGACCAGCAACTTCCGCGAGTTCATGGCGCTCGCGCCGAGCTGGGGTCGATTCTACAACCAGCTGCTCGACGATCTGGCCCAACGTCCCGGCGTCGAGGCCGTCGGCGTGATCAGCAGCCTGCCGCTCTCCGGCGCGTGGGAGTCCACCCAGATCCTGGTCGAGGGACAGCCGCCGCCCGAGCCCGGCGAGTCGCGGGACGTCTACTTCGCCGGGGCGTCGGAAGGCCTGTTCGACGCGCTGGGTATTCCGCTGGTTCGGGGGCGGGGCTTCACGACCGCGGATCGCGACTCCAGCGCGAGGGTAGTGTTGGTGAGCGAGGCGATGGCGAGAGCATTCTGGCCGGGGCAGGACCCGCTCGGCGAGAGGATCCGCGCCTTCTTCGGCGGACCGCTCGAGGTCATCGGCGTGGTGGGCGACGTGCGCTATCGGGAGATCGGCGTCCCACCGCCGCCGGCGATGTACTTCCCGATCTCGATCTACCCCACGCCGAACATGAGTCTGGTGCTCCGGGCCGCGGGGGATCCGCTGGCTCAGGTCGGCACCGTCCGCGAGGCGCTCCGCGTCATCGATCCCGCCGTCCCGATCAGCGACGCGAGGCCGATGAAGGACGTGCTGGCGGCGTCGCTCGCTCAGGAGCGCTTCAGCGCGCTGCTGATCGGCGGCTTCGCGCTGGCCGCCATGGGGCTCGCCGTGCTCGGTCTCTACGGCGTGATCAGCTTCGGCGTGGCCCGGCGCAACCGGGAGATCGGAGTGCGGCTCGCGCTCGGAGCCGCGCCGCGGACCGTGGTGGCGATGGTGCTCCGCGAAGGGGTGACGATGGCGGGGCTCGGGCTGCTGCTCGGGCTGGTCGGGGCGCTCGCGCTCGGTCGGCTGCTCTCGAGCCTGGTCTACCAGGTGAGCCCGAGCGATCCGCTCACCCTCGGCGCGGTCGCCGTGGTGCTGCTCGCGGTGGCGGTGGTGGCGTCGCTGGTGCCCGCGCGCCGGGCGATGCGGGTCGACCCGGTCAGCGCGCTCCGTCAGGACTGATTCGACGGGTCGTCGCCGGCCCGCACCGATCGCGGCCGCTCACCGACTGCGTGAGCCCGATCATCGGCCCGGCGATCGGAAGATCCGAAGCACCCGCGAGGGCACGATCTCGAGGGCGTCTCATCGCGGCTTCGTGGTCGGCACCCGGCGCCCGGCGGCGCTGTCGAACGTCGACAGCCAGTGCAGCGTCTCGTAACCGGCCGGGCCGGGATCCGAGAAGCCGACCTCCACGTCCAGGTCGGGCACGAAGAAGCCGGTGAGCGGATAGCCGTCGTGCACGGCGCCGTCTCCGACCTGGACGCCGATCAGCTCACCCGCATCCCGAATCGTGACCGTGCCGATGTCCGGCAACGCGTAGCGGCCCGCGATCCCGACTCGCGAGCCGGGTGAGGGCCGCTCGAACCACGCGGTCGGGACGCGGCTCACCTGCTCGCCCGCCGCGATTCGGAGCAGGGCGCGGGTCAGGAGCGGCGCCGCCGGCCGACCGCCGAGCACGTTGCTGACCCAGACGACCGAGATGCCAGAGCCGGGGTCCCAGTAGGCCTCGTGGTGGAACCCGCCGAGATGTCCGCTGTAGACGTAGGGCCCTTCGGGCGAGCCATGATACCAGTTGAGGCGGTTGAGGGCCGAGCGCTCGCCGTTGGCGAAGCGGGTGATCGCGTGGGCCCGGGCCCGGACCGACTCCGGGACGATCGAGCCCTCGAGCATCGCCGTGACCCAGCGGTGGAGATCCCGGGCCGAGAGCCAGATGTTGGACGAGCCGTAGAAGCGCTCGTCGTCCTCGATGTCGCGGAGCACGAGCGAGTCGCCGATCCGCTCGTAGCCGACCGCCCGCGCGCCCGGCCAGTCTGCCAGTCTCGCGGGGCGGAGGAAGGCGGAGTCGAGCCCGAGCGGCTCGAAGAAGCGCCGCTCGAGGAAGCTCGCCCAGGGTTGGCGACTCGCCCGCTCCAAGACCAGCGCGAGCACGTCGAAGCACTCGTTGCAGTAGGCGAACCGCGATCCGGGCGTGAACACCGGGGTCTCGTCGATCGCCCGCGCGATGCCCTCGTTGTCGAGCCCGGTGGCATCCGCGAGCTCGGCGAGGCCGGCGCTGTGGTCGAGCAGCTGGGCGACCGTCGTCTCGCGATGTGGAAAGGCGGGGACGTAGCGGACGACCGGCGCCTCGAGCTGGAGAGCGTCTTCGGCCACCAGCTGCCAGACCGACGCCGCGACGAAGGTCTTCGCCAGGGAGGCGCCGTCGACCGGCGTGTCGGGCGAGAAGGCGAGGCGGCGCTCCTGGTTCGCGAAGCCGCGGGCGCCCTCGTAGAGGATGCGCCCGCGGTCGCCGATGATCACGGCGCCGGTGAAGCGGCCGTTCCGGCGCAGCTGGTCGAGCAGCGCGTCGGCGGCGGGGCCGATCTCGGGTGGGGTGGGTGCCGCGCAGGCCGCGCCGAAGAGCAGGGCGGCAACGAGCCGAGCCGACGGACTCAAGGTCGGCTTCCGCCCCCGCCCGGCCGGAAGCCGAGGATCTGAACCACCGAGCTCGGGCCGCCGTGACCGGCGCCCTCGATCACATCGCGTTCCAGCTCGCGCGCCACGACCAGATCGAGCCCCGTGAGCTCCTCGCGGAGCTCGTCGAGCGTCATCAGCAGCTCGAGCTGCCGTGGGCCGCCGGTGCCACGGCCGAGCTGAGCCGGGGTGTAGGCCTCGAGCACGAGCGCGCCGCCCGGCTCGAGCCCCGCGACGGCCCGGCGGTGGACCTCGCGCCGGAGCGGGCGAGGCAGGTGACAGAAGATCAGCACCACCGCGTCCCAGGCGCCGGGCTCGATCCGATGATCGGCGAGGTCGGCCTCGATCGTGGTGAGCGTCACGCCGCGCTCCAGGGCGAGGGCGCGCGCCTTGGCGAGCCCAACCGGCGAACGGTCCACCGAGGTGACCTGGTGGCCGAGGCCGGCGAGATAGACGCCGTTCCTGCCCTCGCCGTCGGCGAGCATCAGGACTCGGCCCCGTGGAATCCGGTCGGCGACGGAGCGGAGGAAGTCGTTGGGCTCGGTGCCGTAGAAGTAGTCGGACGCGGCGTAGCGCTCGTCCCAGTCCGACGGTGTCGCGGCTCCGCTGGCGGTCATGCTCGAAAGGTCGGCGGGCGCCGGTCGGGTGTCCAGCGCCTGTCGCCCGGTCGGTCCGAAGCGCGGTGGGGCGACTCGTTTCCGCCCGGCCGCTCGCGGCGCGCTACGCGTGGCTTCGCCGGGTGCCGCCCGAGGCCGCGGAGCGCGCGAGGTGCGCGGCCTGGAGGCCGGCGAGCACCGCGGTGAGCGCGATCGCCGCTCCGCCCGCGCGAATCAGCGGGGCCGCGCCGGCGGCGATTCCGATCGCGGTCGTCGCGATGGCGAGCGCCGCCGTGGCGACCGTGGCCCACCCCAGGGGCGCGTGCAGCAGCTCGGCCCGGTGCGCGGCCGGGCTGAGCGAGCGGCGGGTCTCGGCCAGCCAGAGGACGACGATGCGCGGCGCGACCCGATGCATCACGCCGAGGATCAGCGCGCCGAGCCAGCCGACGACCGCCAGGAAGACGTAGGTCGCCCACCAGCGCCCGGGAGTGGGAGCGGCCAGCGCTGCCACGCCGCCCGCCACGATCGTCGCCGCCAATCCGCGATGGCGATCCCGACCAGCCCGAGGCCCGGGTCGATCCGTCCGGGCACGTCCGCCGGCGGACGTAGTCGACGAGGAGCGAGCTGGGTCGCCGCGCCGACCGCCATCGCGATCAAGGCGAGCCATTCGATCCACTCGGAGCGGATCACCAGCGCGAGTGCGAGGGCCATGAGCCCGAGCGACGCCGACCAGCCCACGGCGCGGATCCGGCGGCCGTCGTCGACCTGGGCGCCGAGAAAGGCCGGCAGCATCTTGCTGCCGAAGGCGGTGGCGGTAAGCGTGCCGAAGCCGAGCGCGCCGAGATGGAAATGGAGCGAGAGGAGGCCGGTCCGATCGAGCTGCCACCAGCCGAGACCCTCGCCGATCCGGAGCGCGGCGACCACCATGGCGAAGCCGAGCGCCGAGTGGGAGAGGGTGACGAAGACGCCGACGTAGCGATTGCGGGTGGCCCGTCTCCGCGCGGGCAAGGTGTTCAGGGAGCCCGCGCCGACGGCGACGAAGAGCACCACCCAGCCCGCCGCCTGCCAGCTCGGCCGCCAGAGCCAGAGGCCCGCGATCAGGAGCCCGAGACCGGCGGTGAAGAGCGCCGGGGCGCTCTTGGCGATCCGCGGGTGACGGATCGGGCTCCCGGTCACGGCCGGGAGAAACTGGTGGAGCGCCCCGAAGATCGCCTGGGTCAGCAGGCCGAGGGTGAAGGCGTGGGTGACCGAGATGACCCGCGGCGCGAGCACGTTGCCGCGGGCGAGCTCGTCGCTCACCAGGACGACGCCGAGCCCACCGGCGCCGAGCCAGAGCAGGGCCAGGCCGAAGAAGCCGAGGGCGATGGAGGGCGGAGCGAGCGGCTCGCCTTGTTGAGGTAGTGGACGGGGCGGCGGGCGCGTCATGAGCGACGGCAATATACCTCGCGGACGCACGACGGATCGAAGCGGACTCAGCGCGGCCCGGCCCCACGGTCGGGCACCAGCCCGAGCAGCGGATCGAGCGAGGTCGCCATGCCGACCAGCGACCCGGCCTTCGGCGGGAGCGGCAACCCGAGCCGATTGTGCCAGAAGACGGACAGCCCGACCCCGCCCGCTCCGCCGATGTCGTTAGGCGAGCCGGCCACGAAGAGGATCCGGGACGCCGGTTCGCTCAAGCCCTCGATGGCGAGCCGGTAGGGCTCGGGGCGGGGCTTGTACCAGCCAGCCGACTCGGCCGTGATCACCGCGCGAAACGGCACCCCGAGCCCGGCGACCAGTGGAGCCGCGAGAGCGTCCGAGCAGTTGGTCACCACCGCCAATGGCACCCGCTCGGCGAGGGTTCGCAGCACCGCGATCGTCTCGGGCCAGGGCGCGAGCGCGCTCCACGAGCGGAGCAGGCGATCGGTGGCGGCGCCATCCACCCCGCTCGTCTCGGCGCTCTCCCGGATCAGGGCGGCGTAGTCGCGATAGCGGCCGGCGCCATAGGTCAGCTCGAGATAGCGGAGCCGCCAGCGTCGGCCGAGCGCGGGGTCGCCCGCCGCGTCGGCCCAGCTGGACCAGGAGTCGAGCAGGGCGGTGAGCAGGTCGAAGGCGACGGCGCGATAGCCCGACGCGCCAGTCTCAGGCATCGGCGGCCTGGGCTCGGAAGGCCGGGCGTCGGTGGTGGGCGTCGGTGTCGTGGCGCTCAGGCATCGAGCGTCCTCGCGCGGCGGATTCGGAGCTGATCGTAGGCGACCACCAGGCTGAGCGCGAAGAGCAGCGGGGCCGTGGCGACCCCCGGGGTGTAGCCGCCCCGCTCCACCGACCAGAGCGGGTGGCCCACGCCGTTGATCAGCTCGACGACCACCCAGAACCAGACGAAGCCGGCGGCGGCATCCGGCCGTCGTCGCACGGGCCCGAGCCAGCACCAGAGCCCGAAGGCGACCAGCGCCAGGTTGATCACCAGAAAGCCGAGCTCCCGGTTGGCCGAGACGAGGCCCGTGAGCAGACGCGCGGGAGGGAACGACTCCCAGAGTCGTCCGAGATACTCCTCGACCGAGTGGGCGGCCTGACCCAGCACCAGCGCGCCGAAGCTCGCCCGAAGCCGTCCCGCGCTCATGGGCGGATGCTACCGGGAAGCCGGCTCCGGCGGAAGATCGGAAACAGGCGACCGGACGGTGGCGTAGGCTTTCGAAGAGCCACCGACGACCGACGATGATCCTCACGACCTGGAGCGAGACCGCGCGCCGCCTTCCGACCGCCAGGGTTCGGGAGAGCTTCGAGGCCTACGCGGACCAGGTGCTCCTCTTCGCCTTCACCACCGATCGGATGGAGGTCGGCGAGCACGCCGGCGGTCTCTCCTTCAAGCTCGTGACCCACGGGTGCGAGCGGTATCGTCTCGGGCGGCGCGCCGTCACGCTCGAGCCCGGTCGACTGCTGCTCACCAATCCGGGCCAGCTCTACTCCAGCTCGATCGAGGAGCCGCGCACCCGCGCGATCTCCTGCTTCCTGCCTCCGCTCGCCCCGCTCGAGGGCGGCCTGGTGCCGGTGGCTCCCTTTCGACCCTCGCCGCCGCTGGCGGCGCTGGTGGCGACCCTGGTCGGAGCGCTGGACGCGATCCGGCCCCCGCCGCTCGACCGTCTCGAGGAGCTCACCCTCGAGCTCGGCGAAGCGGCGACTCGCGAAGCGCGGGGCCTCGCCCCGGCGGAGGCCTTCCCAGCGGCGATGCGGGCGGCGACTCGCGACGAGCTGGTGGCCAGGGTGCTTCGCGCGCGGGACCTGGCGCACGACACCGGCGGCCGGGTGTCGCTCGCGCGGATGGCGGATCACGCCGGTCTCTCGCGCTATCACTTCCTCAGAGTCTTCCGCGCGGTGCTCGGCACGACGCCGGCGCGGTATGCCCGCGGGCTCCGCCTCGATCGCGGCGCGACCCGTCTGGCGCGGGGCGAGGCTCCCTCGGTCGCGGCCCGGGCGGCCGGCTTCGGGTCCACCGGCACCTTCCTGCGCTCGCTCCGCCGGCGGCGATAGCAATTTCGGCATCGGCGACGGGCGAGCTTTGCCCGGATGACGACGCGACGACTCCGCTGGCTCCCGGCCCTGTTCCTCGGGGCTCTCCTGACCCGGGGCGAGGCCCGGGCGCTCCAGTCCCCTTCGAGCGGCGGCCTCCGCGGCGACTCCGCCGCGATCCAGGACGCCCGCGCGATGGTGGAGGCGATGGGCGGCCTCGCCGTGTGGCGGGAGGTCCGCTCCCTTCACTTCGTGCACGAGTGGGACCACTTCCAGCGGATCGACCGCTACCTCGAGAACGAAATCCTCGACCTCACCGCCCCACGGTCCTACGTGACGATGGAGAGCGAGCTCTACGAGCGGGTCCGCGCCTACAGCGAGATCGGTCCGTACTGGAACCGGGTCGACGGGCGCTTCGAGGTGGCGGGCGAGGACGCCCTGGCCGCCGCTTTGGAGCGAGCGCCCTTCAGTCTCTACCGGATCGCGCGCGCCGTCGCGGTGGGCGACTCCTTCTACGCGGTGCGATACGGTCCGCTGCCGGACGTCCCGGGCGCGACGGCGCTCGAGTTCCACGGCCCGGACGATCGGCCGCACGGTTGGATCCTGCTCAACCGTCGCCACGAGCCGATGATCTGGGCGACGACCCAGTACGCGTACAGCCTGGGGCCGCTCGAGCGTTACGGCAACGTCCTGGTGCCGCGTTGGGGAGCGACGGGCTCGGGCCGGGTGCGCTACGAGATGCGGTCGCTGATCGCGAGCCGGACGCGGCCCGACTCGACTCTCTTCCTCCCACCGTCCTGACCTCGAGCCGCGTGGCGGAGCCGCGTCACCCCGTCAGGGGGCGCTGGCGATTCCGACCGCGGGCTCGGTGAGATACGCGAAGCGGCTCACGGCGCGTCGCTCGGAGAGCGCGAGCACGGTCTCGAGATAGGCGAGCTGGCGCGCGAGACGCTCGCGCCCCCAACTGGATTCGAGCTCGGCTCGATGGTGGCGATAGGCGTCGAGCCGCCCGCGGGCCGCCCGAGCTGCCTGCGCCGTGCGGTCCTCGATCTCGACGAGTCGGAGACCGGCCTCGACCAGCAAGCGCTCGTTCTCGCCGCGCTCGACCAATCGAGTCGGCCCGTGCAGGCTCCGCTCTGTCCGCTCTCCAGCGGTGAGGGGACCGGTGCGCACTCCGGCGTCGACCACGAGGAAGCGGCCGCCGGGGCGCAGGCGGGCGGCCACCTCGGCGAAGAGACGCTCGGGCTGTCGGAGGTGAATCACCACGTCGGTGGCGACGACCGCGTCGAGGTCGACCAGATCCGCGGGCAGCGGCGCGTCGAGGTCGGCGACGCGCGCCTCGAAGCGGTCCGTCAGGCCGGCCGCGCCCGCCCGCGCCCGGGCGAGCTCGACGGCCACCCGGCTCCGATCCAGCCCGAGGCCCTCGCAGCCGCTCTCCGAGAGCAGGAACACGAGCGGCCCGCCGGGCCCGCACCCGCAGTCGAGGAGGCGCCGCCCGGGCCGGAGACCGAGACGGGAAAGGTCGGCGCGGAGCTCCGCCGCGCTGGTCCAGGAGTGTTGCCCGACGTCCTCGCCGTAGGCGTGCCGGCGGATCCGGCGCCAGAGCGGCGAGTCGAACTCGCGGTAGACGGCGTCGTAACCGCCGGGCGGTTCGTCCACCGGCTCAGGGCGTGGAGCCGCGGCGCTCGAGCAGCCGTCGCATGGGATTGCCGATGGGCGACGCCACCAGGTCGATCGGTCGCTGGCCGGCTGCGTTCGGGATCTCGGGATCGGCGCCCGCGTCGAGCAGCGCGATCGCCGCGCTGCAGTGGTCGCGTTTCGGGAAACAACCGTCCGGTCCGAATCCGTGGGCGGCCCAGCCCAGCGGGGTGGCGCCGAACGCCTCGCAGCGGAGATCGAGCGGCGCACCGCGAGCGATCAGCACCCGGACCGTCTCGGCGTTGCCGCACCAGGAGGCGACGTGCAGGGCGGTGCCGCCGCCGAGGCCCCGGGCGTCGATCGCTCCGCCCAGGTCGAGCACCGCCTCGACCAGGCCGCCGAGACCGCGGTGCGCCGCGTGGACCAGCGCGGGCGCGGCCTCGCCCTGTTGGTAGTCACCGGCCACCTCGATCGCGCCCGCGAGGTGCGGGTGGCGCCGAAGCGCGTCGATGCCGGCCAGCTCGCTTCGCTCGGCGATCGCGAAGAGCTCCGCCAGCGTCACCCTAACGCCCGTCCAGCTCCAGCTCCGGCATCGGGAGCCGGGTGATGCCTCGGGCGCGCTTCTGCTTGGCCACCATCGCCGCGACGTCGGCCAGCAGCTTGCGCGCGTCGTAGACGATGCCGTCCTTGATGGTGTACCGGACGCCGCCCACCCGCTCGACCTGGCCGCTCCGATCGTTCAGGCGAACGAAGCCGGTGCCGTAGAGCACCTTGAGGTTGGCGATCGGGTTCTCCGGCACCACCACCAGATCGGCCAGCATGCCGGGGCGCACCACGCCGAACTCGGGCGGCTTGCCGGTCGGCTTGGCGAGCGTCTCCGCGCCGTACATCGTGGCCGAGCGGATCACCTCGAGCGGATGGAAGCCGGCTTCCTGGAGCAGCTCCATCTCCTGGATCGTGGAGAAGCCGTAGGTGTTGTAGATGTAGCCGGCGTCGGAGCTCACCGTCACCCGGCCGCCCAGGTTCTTGTAGTCGTTCAGCAGCTCGTGCCAGACCCTGTAGAAGTTGCGCCAGGCCACCTCGTCCCAGGTGGTCCAGTTGTAGAAGTAGGCGCCGTGGTTCACCCGGTTCGGGGTGTAGAAGTCCCAGAGCGAGGGCAGGGTGTAGCGCTCGTGCCATTCCGCGCTCCGGCGGGCCATCAGGTCGCGGCCGGAGAGGTACGCCGTCATCGTCGGGTCCAGGGTGACGTCGTGCTGCTTGAGCGTCTCGAGCAGGGCCCACCACTTCTCGCTCTTCGGCTTCACCAGGGTCCACTGCCGGGCCACCTGTCCGAACCGCCACTGCTCGTCGTTGTAGTTGTACCCCTCGGGATACGGCTGGACGTCGGTGTTCTCGTACATCGCCTCGAAGAGGCCGTAGAAGTGGGTCACGGTGCCGAGGCCGGCGCGGGCGGCGTCGGCGGCGTTCAGCTGGTTGACCCCCGTCTGCGCCAGGTGGGCCACGGTGCCGAGACCGTTCTTCGCCGCCTCGTCGGTGATGGCCGCGAAGATCTCGGGGCGGAAGGACGTCATCTTGAAGCCGTCGATTCCGCGCCGCTTGGCGTCCCGCACCCAGGCCCTCGCCTCCTCGGGCGTCTGGAACGCCGTGAAGTAGTCCCAGACCCCGCCCGGGATCTCGTAGGCCCACATCCGCGGCGCGGTGATCTCGTTCTTCGCGCTCCGCGCCTTCTCCCGCAGGGCCCACTCGCTGTCCTCGCTGAACGGCACGCCGCGCCCGGTGGTGATCCCATGCGCCAGCCAGAGCTTGTACATGTACTCGGCTTCCGGCGCCTTGGGGACGTCCCCCGTGTGGAGGTGCAGGTCGACGAATCCGGGCAGCACGTACATCCCGTGGACGTCGAGCTCCTTGGCGGCGCCTTTGGGCCGGGTGCTCGGGTCGATCGGCACGTTGGGGAAGCCGACGTCGACGATGCCGGTGATCCGGTTGTTCTCGATCACGATGTCGACCGGCCCGCGCATCGGCCCGCCCGTGCCGTCGATCAGATTGGCGCCGCGGAGGATCAGCTTCGTCCAGGGGCCGTCGCCCTCGGCGCGCTGCGGGGCGGGGATCATCCCGGACGAGGACCGGGGCAGCGGGGTCTGGGCCGGGGCCCGTCGCGGCGCGGTGGCCACGAGGCTCAGCAGCGCGAGAGCAAGTCGGGTGTGGGGTCTCATGGAGCCGAAGGTAGAGCGGGGGATCTGGAGCCGTAAGGTCCACCCGGTCGAGTCCGTTCAGGCGCTTGCTGGTGGAGAGGACGACTCCTAGCTTCGGGGCTCGTGAACGATTCATTACAATCAACGAGGGCCGCCCCGTCATGGCCGCTCGCCGCTTCCGTGGACTCCTTCTCGCCGTCTGCCTCGGCCTGACACCGCTCTGCAGCCTGACGGCCCAGCGTCCCGATACCCTGCCACCGGTCGAGGTGGTCGCGACCCGCATGCCCGAGGCGCCTCACGACGTGCCGGCGTCGGTCGAGGTGATCTCGGGCCAGGACCTCAGGGCGCGCGGTGCCCGCAACCTGCGCGAGGCGCTCGCCCTCGCGACCGGCGTGAGCATCGCCCCCGGCGGCGACGGCGGGCCCGCCGCGGCGGTGCCGGAGTTGCTCGGGCTCCGCGAGCTCGACGCTTTTCTCCTCGTGGTCGACGGGATCCCGTGGGGAGGCGCCCTCAACCCGGCGCTCGCGACTCTCGACTTGAACGACGTGGAGCGGATCGAGATTCTCCGCGGGCCGGCGCCGGTCACCTACGGAGCGACCTCCTTCGTGGGGGTGATCCAGGTCGTGCATCGGAGCGCCGGGGCGCCCAGCCAGACCGTTTCCATCTCCGGAGGAAGCTTCGGCAGCGTCGCCGCCTCGACGGAGCTGTCGCTTCCGGCCGGGCGATGGAGCCATCGGGTCGGCGTCGACCTCGACCGCGACGCGTTCCGCGACGACCGCGCCGAGGCGGCGCGGGGGCACGGCCTCTGGCGGAGCGCCGTCACCTCCGGCGACCGGACCACCTGGTTCATGGGCGACGTGACCGTCCTCCGTCAGAATCCGGCCAGCCCGCACCCCCGGCAGGGGCCCGCGCTCACCACGCTCGTCCCGATCGACGCCAACCACAATCCCGCCGGCGCCTACTTGAACGAGGATCGATTCGTCGTGAGCGCCGGTCATCAGCGGTCCGTCGGCCGGGCCGTCTGGGGCTCGCAGGTGGCATTCACCCATTCGAGCCAGAGGATGCTGCGCGGCTTCCTGGTCGACCTCTCCGATGCTCCGGACAACGCCGCCGGTTTCCGCGAAGAGATCGACGTCAACGATCTCTACGCCGACACTCACGTCATCGTCTCGCCCGACGCGCGGGTTCGGGTGCTCGCGGGCGGCGACCTGCTCTTCGCCAACGGCGAGGCCAGGGGGGCGACGTTTCGCTACAGCGCTCCGCTCGACGGCGAGACCGGGGGCATGGTCGCCCCACCGACCGTCCTCGACCGTGACGCGGAGGATCGGCGGTTGTTCCTCGGGGCCTATGGCTCGCTCGAGTGGCGGCCGGTGGAGCGTTTGACCTTGAGCGCTGGGCTCCGGCTCAACTCGACCTCGGAGCGTCGCGGCGAAGGGGAGAGCGTGACTCACGACCGCCTGAGCGGCAGCGTGGGCGCGCTGATCGGGCTCTGGGAGCAGGGCGCCGAGCACGCTCGGCTCTTCGCCGGCTACCGCAGCACCTTCAAGCCGGCCGCGTTCGACTTCGGGCTGGCGGAGAACGAAGGCGTCCTGGATCCGGAGACCTCGAACACCTACGAGGCGGGGCTCAAGACCCGCTTCGCCGAGGGTCGGGTGGACGTCACGGCGAGCGTGTTCCGGATGGACTTTTCCAACCTGGTGGTCTCCACGATCGTCGACGACCTGCCTGCGTTGCTCAACGCCGGCGAGACCCGCTTCCAGGGTTTCGAGCTGGCCACGGACCTCCGGTTGCGGCCGTCGCTCTTCCTGCGGGGCAGCTACAGCTTCCACGATGGCAAGTTCGTCGACTTTGCCCAGTCGTTCGACGGCGACCCACCAGTGCAGCTCGGCGGGAACCGCTTCGAAATGTCGGCGCGGCACCTCGCCTCGGCCGGCCTGACCCTCGCCCCCGTGGTCGGCGTGATCGCGCACGCCAGCGTCGGCTACACGGGCGATCGGTACCTCAACAAGCGAAACACGGCGCTGGCCGAGGGGTTCTGGACCTTCGACGCCGGGATCGGCTACCGCCTCGATCGGGTCGAGTTTCGCCTCGACGGCCGGAACCTCGGGGATCGGCGGGATCCCGTTTCGGAAAGCGAGTTCGGCGACGCTCAGTACTATCGGATGACCCCGCGATCCGTACGAGTCGGGATCGCGCTCCGCTACTGAGCGGCGTCCCGCGCTGCCGGCGTCACGAGAGCCGGTCGGCTTCTCGCACGGGGAGCCGGTGAGCGGGATCTCATGGGACCGGCGCGGGTGGGCCGAGGAACTCCATGAGCAGCGGGTTCACCAGATCGGTGCGCTCCATGTGCGGCAGGTGGCCCGCCCGGGGAATCGGATGGAACCGGACCGCCGGGATCGCCCGCCGCACCCCGGCCGCGAGCTCGATCGGGACCGTGGCGTCCTGCTCGCCCCAGATCAGCATCACCGGCAGCGCGGTCGCGGACAGCGTGGCATACACCGAGTCCATCTCCACTTCGGCGAGCGCCATCACGCTCGACCAGAGGGCGCGCCCGAAGCCGCGGTAGCGCATCTGCGGGCGATAGCGATCGGGCCAGTCGGGCCATTTGGCCGGCTCGACGAAGTCGCTCAGCTGTCCGTCGGCCATGCCGGGCACGGCCGTCGCCTGCCAGACCATCGGGCCGATCACGGGGAGTCGCAGGGTCCAGGGCAGGGGCGAGCGGGGCCCGGCGATCGGATCGATCAAGGTCACCGACCGGACCCGCTCCGGATGCCTGCCGGCGAAGGTGGCGACCACGAAGCCGCCCGCCGAGAGTCCCATCAGGTGGACCGGCCCCGTGATGCCGGTGGCCGCGAGCAGCTCGCCGAGCTGGCGGTCGTAGAGCTCCGCGCCGTAGACGGCGTCGGGGCGGTCCGACGTGCCGCGCCCGTAGACGTCGTAGCGGAGCACCCGATAGCCGGCCCGGCTCAGTGCCACGGTGGTGGAATCCCAGATGTAGTAGGGCACCGAGAAGCCGTGGACCAGCACGACCGGAGCGCCGCCTTCGGGCCCGCTCAGCTCGTAGTGGGTCAGACCGTCGCTCAGGCTCGCGTACTCGCCGCCGGCCGCCGCCCTGGCTGCGTCGTCGAGCGGCCCCTGCTCCGGATCGCGCGCCCGGTAGTATCCGTAGCCGGCGACGGCGGCGGCGATCAGCAAGATCAGGACCCAGCGGAGGGTGCGCTTCACGATGGTGGTCTCGAAGGTCTTGCCCGGCATGTTTCCTCCTTCGCCGCTCGAAGCTAGCCGACCGCCGAGCGTCCGCACCAGCCGTGACGCCGGACAGGCGGCTCGCCGCCGCACCGGATAGGTTACCTCGTCCTCGCCACCGACGAAGCCTGGCTCCGATCAGGAGGGACCCCCCGGATGAGCGGAGATCGCGACCGACGGATTCGCTGGGGCGTGCTCGGCACCGCACACATCGGGAAGGTCGCGGTCAATCCCGCCATTCAGGCGTCGCGCAACGGGCGGCTGGTGGCGATCGCCAGCCGAGCGGAGGAGCGGGCTCGCGAGCTGGCCTCCGCGACCGGGATCCCGGCGTACTTCGGGAGCTACGACGCGCTGCTGCGGGAGCCGGGGATCGACGCGGTGTACGTCCCGCTGCCGAACAGCGAGCACAAGCCCTGGACGATCCGGGCGGCCGAGGCGGGCAAGCACGTCCTCTGCGAGAAGCCGCTGGGTCTCAGCGCGGCGGAGTGCCGCGAGATGGACGCCGCGGCAGAGGCCAACGGCGTGCGGCTGATGGAAGCCTTCATGTACCGCTTCCACCCGCGGATCGATCGGATCGGGTCGCTGGTCGCGGACGGCGCGATCGGCGAGCTCCGGGCGATCCGTTCCGCCTTCAGCTTTCGATTGGTCCGGCCCGACAACATCCGGCTCCGCCCCGAGCTCGGCGGCGGCGCCTTGATGGACGTCGGCTGCTATTGCGTCAACCTGAGCCGCACCGTCGTCGGCGCGGAGCCCCTGGAGGCCCAGGCGTTCGCCAGCTGGACCGAGTCGGGGGTCGACGGACAGCTGGCGGGCACGCTGCGATTTCCGGGCGGAGTGGTCGCGCAGCTCGATTGCGCGCTCACCATCGAGCGGCGGGAGATGGTGGAGGTGGTCGGCACCGAGGGCAGCCTCGAGATGCGGAGCGCGTTTCTGCCCGGCACCGGCCCCGTCGCCATCGAGATCCACCGGGGTCGCGCCCCGACCGAGCGGATCGAGGTCGAGGGTGCCGACCAGTACCGATCGATGGTCGAGCACTTCGCCGACTGTGTGCTCAACGGAAAGGCGCCGCGCTACGAGGCCGGCGAAGCGGCCCTGAACCTCGCCGCGATCGAGGCGCTCTACCGCTCGGCGCGGTCGGGAGGCGCGGTCACCCCGCTCTGAGGGACGGGACTCACGCCCCCGGCGAGCCCGCCATCCGATCGAGCACGGCGGCCGCCATCGCCCGGGCGCCGAAGACGATCGCCGCCTCGTCGGCCACGTAGCCCGGGCTGTGGGGCATCCCGATCGCGCCCACCCCCAGGTAGTAGAAGACGCCCGGCGTTTCCGCCTGGAAGGCGCCGTAGTCTTCGCTGAACGCCGGCGAGATCGAGTTGACGTCGACCACGGCGTCGGCGCCGAGCGCGCGCCGGATGCTGGCGGTCGTGGCGCTCGTCAAGCCGGCGTCGTTGGTCACGCCCGGGACCCAGCGCGGCGTGTACTCGAGGGCGAAGGAGATCTCGGGAAGCGCCAACCGCCCGACCAGAGCCGTGATCGTGCCGTTGGCTCTCGCGCTCGACGCGTCGTCGGCAACCGAGATGCTGCCGTTCACGGTGCGCGAGTCGGCGGTCTCTCCGATCGGGGCGACCTGGGCCACCACGAACGGCGGCTGACGCGGCACGACCGCCTGGGACGGATCTACGGTGCTGAGCGAGCGGATCAGCGCCGAGACGGTGTCGGCCGCGGCGCCGAGGTCTCCCGAGCCCGTGATCCGCACCGAGACCCGATCCCGCCAGGCCATCATCGTGCCGGGCATGGTGCCCAGCTGTCCGACCGGCAACGGCGCCGTGTGGAGCCCGAAGACGGCCGCCGGCAACGGGGAGAACACGCCATCGGCCAGCATCGCCTTCGCGCCGGTCACGTTCTCCTCGGCCGGTTGGAAGAGGAAGACCACCGTGCCGGGCAGCTCCGCCCGAACGCTCGCGAGGCCGGCCGCGAGGGCGAGACCGACCGTGGTGTGGAGATCGTGGCCGCAGATGTGGCGGACGCCCGGCGTCTCCGAGCGGAACTCGACCGGGTCGGGCGCGTTCGAGTACACCGCGTCCATGTCGGCCCGGTAGGCGACGGTCGGCCCGGGCCGGTCGCCCCTCAAGACGCCGACCACCCCGTGGCCGCCGACCCCGGTTCGCACCTCGAGTCCCAGCTTGCGCAGGCGTTCGGCGACCACTCCGGCCGTCCGCCGCTCCTGCCCGGAGACCTCCGGGTGGCGGTGGAGGTCGCGCCGGACCTCGACCAGCTCGCCTTCGATCCCGGCGAGCGTGGCGCTCACCCGCCGAAAGAGCGGCGATTGGGCCGCGGCCGATGCGGGAAGGGCGAGGCAGCCGAGGATGGTTCCGAGCAGGAGTCCGGTGCGCATGCGAGAGTCTCGTGGCTGGTGCGGCTGATGGGCGTGTGACGCCTGACGGGCACCCGTACGATCCGGCCGGGAAGCCTGTTTCGTCGCTCCGCCGTGGTGGACGCCCGGCCGGCCATGGCGTACACTGATCGGAGCACGGAGGCTTGCGATGGCGGGTTTGATCGGGGCGGTGGTGTTGATCATGGTTGCGGTCTGGCTTCTCGCGGGGAAGCAGCGGCCGCGCGAGGTCGCGCCCGAGGACGACGTCACCACCCCGATCGACCTCGAAGAGCTCGAAGCCGCCGAGCGGGAGCTTGAGGAGGACCTCGAGGGCCGGGAGCTCGACGATGGCTGGGACGACGACACCGACGACTGGGGACCGGGCACGGCGCGCTGAGGCCGCGCGCGAACGGGCGCCTCAGAGCGAGAAGTGGTAGTTGGCCTTGATCAGGAAGACGTTGCGCATGTCGTCCCCGAAGATCCGACCGAGATTCCGGAACGGATCGAAGCCGGGGTCCGACTCCTGGAGGAAGCGGGACTGATTCCAGACCAGGAAGAGGGTCGATCCCGGCCGGTACTCCCACCGCAGCACCACGTTGCTCCGAAGCGAGCGCTGATGGAAGTCGAGGCTCGGCACCGTGAAGCTCGGCGCCGGGCCGTCGCCGTCGGCGTCGAGGGTGACGGCGCCCGTGGACGGATCGGTCGTGCGGGTCGAGCCGCCGGTGCCGTAGCGGAGGAAGTCGTAGCTCCTCGGGGCGACCAGCGCTTCCGGAACGCCGAAGTCCGCCGACGCGACGAAGGGCTGCGCGTAGACCTGGAGCGAGAGCGACGGGTTGAAGTAGTAGTTGAGCCGGGTGCTCACGCTGAGCACGTTCTGGGTGAGCGGGGCGAAGACGTAGCGGCTCCCGAACGTCGCGCCGGCGACCGGGTCGGCGTAGGTGGCCAGGTAGAACTGTGAGTAGTCGGACCGGGTGTACGCGGGCGAGATCTCGAGGTTCGCCCCCCGGCGGGTCTGCAGGGTGAGCGAGCCGCTGAGCAGCTGAATCGACGAACCGCTCTCGTCCCAGGTGAGCCCGGCGGTCACGGCGGCCGCGACCGCCCGCCGCGAGTCCGACCGGACGCCCAGCGCCACGCTGCCGCCCTCGGGCAGCTCGATCAGCGGGCCGCCGCGGGTGGCGCGGTCGTCGAGTCCGCGAAACCGATACCCGGCCGAGGCCCGGACGACCCAGAGGTTGTGCAGCTGGCCCGACGCGGTGAAGTCGAGCTGCCGGGTGAGGGCATCGCCACCGAAATTGAGGGTCTGCGCGCCGCTCACGCTGAGCGATGCGCTCCGGGCGAAGCGGGTCGGCGACACCCAGACGCGCGTCAGGTCGGCTCCGACCCGAACCCGGTCGGCGTCGATCTGAAAGCCCGCGTCGTTCGACTCGAACCCCGGCGACACGGCCAACCCCGACACCCCGAAGCGCCAGACCCCGCCCGGCTTGCGCAGCTCGGCCTGGCCCGACCATCCGCCGAGGGAGGTCCGGCTCGGATCGAGGTCGAGGTAGTCCTGATCGGGCCGCTGGTAGTAGCGGGCCGACGAGGTCTGGGCCAGGGTCATCGCCGCGGGATCGCCCTCGATCCGGCTGCCGGTCAGGAACCCGCTCACCTGGTACTGGTTGCGGGCGAAGCGCCGGAAGAAGTCCATGCCGCCGACGTAGGCCGCGCGCCGCACGCTGGCGAACGCCGGGTCGTCGAGCTTCCGATGGACCGTGGTTCCCATGAACCCGATGCCGCTCCCGCCGTCGGGCGCGTCCCGCTTGATCCTGAGCACGCCGTAGTTGCTGAGCGGCTGCACCTCCACCCGGTCGAGGCCGGCGCCCGTCGGATCGGCGATGCGGGCGGACTCGCGACCGGTCACCGCGTCGAGCATGCCGATCGACCAGCCCCCGCCGAGCCGCCCGGAGAGCTTCGTGGCGCCGAGAATCGTGGTTGCCGCCGGCTCGTCGACGAAGGCGCTCGAGCCGATCGCCGATCGGATCGGAGCCCCGCCGACCCGCCGCGGATAGAAGAGCAGGCTGTGGCCGCCCCCGAACCGGAACAGGTCGGATCCCTCCACGAAGAACGGGCGGCGCTCCTCGAAGAAGGTCTCGAACGCCGTGAGGTTCACGACCGAGGGGTCGGCCTCGACCTGGCCGAAGTCGGGGTTCATGGTGGCGCTCAGTGTGAGGCCGGCGGTGAGGCCGTACTTGAGGTCGAGCCCGGCGGCGCCCGCGGTCACGCTCCCGTCGTCGAACGGATTGGCCGCCGGCACGCCTTGAGTGAGCTGGGCCTGGCTCGAGACGTAGGGCAGCAGCTCGAGCCGCCGGGGCGGCGGGATGTTCGCGAGGCCGACCAGATGGCCGAACTTCGACGCGCTGCCGGCCTCGGTCCGAGGCGACCACTCCCAGTCGACCGCCTCGACCGCGCGCTGGATGTCGCGCCGGAACTGGATTCCCCAGATCTGCTCCGCGTCCTTCGAGAAGCGGAGCTGTGAGAAGGGGATTCTGAGCTCCGCCACCCAGCCCAGCGAGTCGATCTGCGTGCGGGCCTCCCAGACCGGATCCCAGCCGATGTCGAAGTCCTGCTGTCCGTCGTTGGACGCCACCCCGTCCCGCCGCTCGCCCGCCGGGGTCACGCCGAAGATGTATTGGGTCCGGTGATCGTGATACGAGTCGATCAGCACGAAGAAGACGTCGTTGGTGTGCTGGAACGAGTCGCGCCGGTTGAGCCGCCGGGAGACCAGCCCGGGGTCGTCGTCGTAGAGCCTCGCGGCCACGTAGAGCGCGCTCCGGTCGTAGGCGACCCGCACCTCGGTCTTCTGCGACGCGGGCTGGCCGTCGCTCGGCACGTCGCGGCGGAAGCCGGTCTCCGGAGCGATGCTCGCCCAGATCGGATCGTCGAGGCGCCCGTCGAGGTGGGGCGGCTGCTCCGCGAAATGAGCCGTCACGGCGCGCGGCACCCGCCCGTTCCGATGGCGGAGCGAGTCGGCCACGGCTGGTGGTGCCGCGGCTTGCAGGAGAAGGAACGCGGTGAGCATGAGGATTGGGGATACCGAGCGGTATACAATCAACTCGGAGGCGATGGCCTCGGCAACCGTGGACCTCTCCGTCCCGTCGAGGTGCCCGCGACCACCCCGGCCTCCTAGATTCCGCCCCAGTCTGGGCGATTGCCGAGCGAGAGCGAGGACGCGAGGATGGATCAGTTGGGCGGTGGCGCCGAGCGGCGCCGCTTCTTCCGGGACAGCTTCGGGACCTGGGTCCGCCGCACCATGGAGCGGACCGAGGGCCGGCTCGTCCAGGAGCGCCGCTTCCGGCCCCCGGGCTCGCTCCCCGAGGTCGCCTTCCTCGCCGCCTGCACCCGGTGCGGCGAATGCGGTCCGGTCTGTCCGGTCCACGCGATCCTCACGGTCCCGCCGGCCGGCGGGCTGGCGGCCGGGACGCCCTACCTCGACCCCAAGAGCCAGCCCTGCGTGGCCTGCGCCGACATGCCCTGTGTGGCGGCCTGCCCGACCGGGGCGCTGACCAAGCCCGAGCAGGGGTGGGCCAACTACCGCTTGGCCACGGTCGAGTTCGTTCCGGAGCGCTGTGTCACCTTCCGGGGGACGCCTTGCCAGGTCTGCGTCGACGCCTGCCCGATGGGGACCCAGGCGCTGGTGTCGGACCCCGCCGGCCATCCCGTCCTCCGCCGGGAGGGGTGCGTCGGGTGCGGAGTTTGCATGCGGGAGTGCATTTCGTTCCCGAGCTCGTTCGAGCTCCGACCAGCAGAGGGTTGATGGCCGAGGACGTACCCTATCGGGTCGAGAAGCCGTGGGGCTACGAGCTGATCTGGGCTCGTACCGACCGCTACGTGGGGAAGATCCTCCACGTGAAGGCCGGCCACGGCTTGAGCTGCCAGTACCACAATCGGAAGGACGAGACCATGCACGTCCTCCGGGGGCGGGTCGAGCTCCATCTCCAGGAGCAGGGCGGTCCGGTCACCACGAGGGTGTTCACGGCGGGCGAATCGGTCCACATTCCACCCCTGTTGATTCACCAGCTCGAGGCCCTCGAGGACAGCGACATCCTGGAGGCCTCGACCCCGGATCTCGACGACCTCGTCCGCCTGAGCGACCGCTACGGGAGAGCCTGACGGTGCAAGTGATCATCCCCCTCGCAGGCAAGGGCACCCGCGTCCGCCCTCACACTCACCTGGTGCCGAAGCCGATGCTCAAGGTGGCGGGCCGCCCAGTGATCGACTGGGTGATGGACCGGGTGAGCGAGCTCGACGTGTCGGAGCTGATCTTCATCACCGGGCATCTCAAGGAGCAGGTCGAGGCCTACGCGACCAGCCGCTACGGGATCCCCTGCCGGTTCATCGAGCAGACGGTGCAGGACGGGACCGCCGGCGCCGTGAACCTGGCTCGATCGGCGGTCAAGGAGCCGATCCTGATCATCTTCGTCGACACGGTCTTCGAAGCCGACCTCACCCTGATCAACCGGACCGTCGCGGACGGGATCATCTGGGCCAAGGAGGTGGAGGACTATCAGCGCTTCGGCGTGGTGGTCACCGACCGCCAGGGCTTCATGACCAGGATCGTCGAGAAGCCCTCCGAGCCGATCTCCAAGCTGGCCAACATCGGTCTCTACTACATCAGGGACACCGACGCGCTCTGGGCCGGCATCGACCACACGCTCGCGGCGGCGCCGGTCAAGGGCGAGTACTACCTGACCGACGCCTTCCAGCACATGATCGACCACGACCGCAAGATCCTCACGGCGGAAGTGGGTGGTTGGTACGACTGCGGCAAGGTCGACATGTTCATCGAGACCAACGAGATCCTGCTCAGGAAGGGCGCCGCCCGGCGGCCCGCGTCGCTTCCGGCCGACGTCACGATCGTCGAGCCGGTGCTGATCGAGGACGGCGTCACCCTGGCGCGGTCGACCATCGGTCCCAACGTCACCGTCGAGCGGGGCACGACGATCACCGACTCGACGGTGAGCAACTCGCTGATCGGGCAGGGGTGCACCATCGAAGGCTCCACCCTTTCCGCCAGCATGCTCGGCAACCGGGTGACCGTCACCGGGTATCGTGGCAGCGTCAGCGTCACCGACGATTCGGAGGTGCGGGGGGCGTGAGCCTCACCGATCCGCTGGCCCGCTCGTTCTTCGATCTCTGGCATCACCTCGACCCCGTCGGCGCGGGGCGGCTCGACCCGCTCGCGCCGCCGCCGACCCTGGTCGACTACGACCCCGACACCCTCGGCCAGCACCACGCGGCGCTCCGCTCCCTGCTCGGGGCCGCCGAGGCCCTCGAGCCGGACTCGCTCGACGACGAGATCGACCTCACCATCCTCCTCGACGCCCTCCGCGGGCTCGAGCACCAGCTCGACAAGGAAGCGCGCCGCTTCGCCGACCCGGCGCTCTGGGCCGACCGCCTGGCCGAGACCCTCACCGCCAGAGTCGGCGAAGCCGAGGTGCTCGACGCGATTCCCGCCTGGGCCAGCGCGGCGGCCGAAGGGCTCGGTCGCCCTCCGGTGTTCGGACTCGCGACCGGACTCGCGATCCTCGAGGCCACCCTGGGCGAGCTGGCCGGCGAGCGCTGGGCCGCTGCCGGCGCCGAGCGCCTTGCCCGGGCCAGGGCCGAGATCGAAAGCCTGATTCGGACCCTGCAGGCCGAGAGCCGGCCGGTGACCGACGCCTCGAAGGTCGGCATCGGGGAGGCGGCGGTCGACCACCGACTCCACTTCGATTTCCAGGTGACGCCCGGTGGCGGCGCGGAGCTTCGCTCGCTGGCGGCGCTGGCCGAGTCGCTCTGGGCGGACGTGGAAGCGGCCGGAGGCGCCGACCTGGAGCCCAGCCCGGCCGGATTCGACGGGGTGCTCGAGGCCTGGCCCGCCCACCGTGCCCTGGTCTCGGCCGACGCCGTGGTCCAGACGGCGCACGCCGGCGCGCTGGGCGGTGGCACGGTCCGGGTGAGCGCCGGGCGCCTCGACGGCGAGGTCCTCGCCGCGCGGTACGGGCCTCGCGGAGCGGCCGGCTTGCTCGCGGGTCGCGCCTCGGCCGAATCGGAGATCCGCCGCCGCTTCCTCGCGCCGGCGGCGCTGGAAGGCTGGGCGCTCTTCGCGGAGGCGCGCGCCGCGGCAGCCGCCTCGGGATCGACCCGGGCGCGACTCCTCGCCGATCTCCACCGTCGGGTCGTGCTCGGCGCGGTCGACCTCGCCATCCATCGCCGCCAGCTCCCGCCCCTCGACGCGGTGACCCGACTGGGCGACCGGACCCGCTGGTCCGAGGCCGACCGGCTGGCGGCGGTCCGGGGGATCCTGCTCGCGCCGATGGACGCCTGCGGCAGCGTCGTGCTCTGGCAGGAATGGGAGCGCCTCGCGGCCGACTTCGACGGTGGCGCCGACGCGCTGGTCGAGCGGGTGCTCGCGACCGGGCTGGCCAAACCCGTGCTGATGCGCTGGCGCCATGGAGCCGCGGAGTAAGCCAGCCGACCCCGCCGGACTTCCCGCTCCCGTCAAAGGGCTCGCGCTGGTCTCGTTCTTCAACGACGTCGCGAGCGAGATGGTCTACCCGCTGCTCCCCGCGTTCGTCACCAGCACGCTGGGGGCCGGGCCGCTGGCGTTAGGCGCCCTCGACGGCGCCGCCGACCTCACCGCGGCCTTGCTCCGATGGTGGAGCGGGCGCCTCGCCGACCGGCCCGGGCTTCGACGGCCGCTCGTCCTCGGCGGCTACGCCATCGCTGTGGTGGTCCGGCCGGTCGTCGCCCTCGCGAGCGCGGCCTGGCAGGTGATCGGCCTCCGGGTCACGGACCGGGTCGGCAAGGGACTCCGCTCGCCGGCCCGCGACGCGATGATCGCCGACCTCGCCGCCAGCGATCGGCACGGGCGCGCCTTCGGGATCCATCGCGCCGCCGATCACGCCGGCGCGGTGCTCGGCTCGCTGGCCGCCTTCGTGTTGCTCGAGCGGAGCGTCGAGGTCAGGACGGTGATCGGCTGGAGCGTCCTGCCCGGTCTGGCGGCGCTCCTCGTGCTGGTGGCCGTGCTCCGCGGCGCCGGCCATGCCGAGCCGAGAGTGGGGGAGGAGACCAGGCCGTCGGGAACCCCTGGCGGTCGCCCCGACCGGCGGCTCGTGGCGCTCGCCGCGCTCGCGGCCGCCAGGCTTCCCGAGACACTCCTCCTCCTCACCCTGAGCGAACGGGGCCTCGCCCTCCCGACCATTCCGCTTCTCTGGGGACTGCTCCACGTGGTGCGGAGTGCGGCCAGCTATCCGGCCGGCAAGGCCGCGGACCGGATCGGCGTGGGGCGGGTCCTCGGGATCGGCGCCTTCGGCTATTCCGCGGGTCTCGCGTTGCTGGCGCTGGCCGGCAGCTCGACGGCCGCGGTGGTGGTCTTCGTCGCCCTCGGCGTGGCGAGCGGCGTGCTCGAGCCGGTGGAGCGGGCCCTGGTCGCGTCGGTCGGCGGCGGCAAGCGCGGCCAGGCGTTCGGCACCTACCAGTCGCTGGCCGGTCTGGGCTCGCTGGTCGTCGGGCTCGGCATCGGGTGGCTCTTCCAGGCGCGCGGCGGCCCCCTCGCCCTCGGCGCCGCGGCCCTGCTCTCCGGCCTGGCGCTGCTCGGCTGGCTGGCGGCGGCGAGCCCCCCGGGCGCTCGCTTGCGGGGCGCATAACGGGCCGGTAGCTTCGCGCGATATGCCATTTCCAGACGTGGGTCGGACGCCGTCCTGGCGGGCGGCCGCACCCCGCGGCAGCGCCGTGCTGCCGCAACCCGACCCCAAGACGATCGCCGCCGGGTTCCGGGGCAAGTCGGTGTTCGTCACCGGCGGCGCCACGGGACTCGGCCGGGCGATCGCGCTGGAGTTCGGCCGGCTCGGCGTCAACGTGGCGTTCTGTTTCGTCGACCTGCCGGGTCGCGACGTGCGGGAGATGGCGCTGCTCACCGAGACCACGCTCTCCGCGATGGGCGTCAGAGTCTACGCCAACCCGTGCGACGTCCGCCATCGCGCCGAGGTCGACCGATTCGTCGAGGCGGCGACCGAGCGCCTCGGTGGGCTCCACTACCTGGTCAACAACGCGGGCATCGCGCACGACGGGGCGCTCTGGCGGCTCTCCGAGACCGTCTGGCGCGAGGTCATCGACACCAATCTCGTCGGGGCCTTCAACTGCATCGCGTCGGCGTCGCCCGTGTTTCGCGGCCAGCGCTTCGGCAAGATCGTGAACGTGAGCTCGCACCAGGCGATGCGACCGGGCTTCGGGGTGACCAGCTTCGCCTCCAGCAAGGCCGCGATCGAAGGGCTCACCCGCGCCGCCGCCGTCGAGCTCGGACCGAGCGGCGTGAACGTCAACGCCGTCGCGCCCGGCTTCGTGCGGACCGAGCGGCTGGCGGAGCTGCCGAGCGACGTGGTCGACCGGGTCCGCAACAGCACCGTGCTCGGCCGCCTGGCCGACCCGGACGACGTCGCGCACGTGGTCACCTTCCTCTGCTCCGACGAAGCGCGCCACATCACCGGTCAGGTGATCGCGGTCGACGGCGGTCTCGCCCTCGATCGCTGAGCGACCGGCCCGACCTCAATCCGCCCGACCCGGGTTTTTGCCTCGGGTGGTGCCTGCCGCTTAAGTTGTTTGCCATGCTGCGGTTACCAACATTTCTGGCGGTGGCGGTCTGGGTCACGACCGGCTGTGCCGCCAAGGCGGCCGGCCAACGAGAGCCGGTCACTCAACCACTCGTCACCGCCTCGATCGCCGGTCAGAGCGTGGCGCTCCTGCCCCTCACCATGGTGGTGGCCGATCCCGAGCTTGGCGACTCGGCCCTCGCCCTGGACCGCGTAGCGCTGATCAAGTACGGCGACTCGCTGGTGACCGAGGCGATGCTGGCGCGCGCGCCCGAGATCGATTGGATTCCGCCCGCGGAGCTCCGGCGGATGGCCCGGCGCTCGGGTGGGCTGGTGCCGGATCCCGATCGAATGGGACAGTCGGTGATGCGGTCGCCTTCGCTCAAGACCGTGCCCGACCCGCTCCGCTCGAACCTGCGCAAGCTGATCTCGATCGCCGGCAACGCCCGCTACGCCCTGATCCCCGCCGCGCTCTACGTGCGCGCCGATTCCACCGGACAGATCGAGAGCGACCTCAACGTCCTGTTGGCCGACTCCCGCACCGGGCGCGTCGTCTGGCGCTCGGTCGCGAAGGGCTCCGGCTCGACCGCGGCAGCCGCGGTGATCCGCGCGGTCGAGACCATCTTCCCGCCCGAAGGAAGCTGAACGTGACCTACCGAGTGACGCTGCTTCCCGGCGACGGCATCGGGCCGGAGATCACCGCGGCGACCGTCAAGGTGCTCGAGGCCACCGGGGTTGCCTTCGATTGGGACGAGCGTCTGGCCGGGATGGCGGCGGTGGACGCCGTCGGCAATCCGATTCCGGACGACACTCTGGAGAGCATCCACACCAATCGGGTGGCGCTCAAGGGCCCGCTGACCACGCCCGTCGGCTCCGGCTACCGCTCGGTCAACGTGGCGCTCCGCAAGGAATTCGAGCTCTACGCCAACGTGCGTCCGGCGAAGACCATCCTGCCGGGCCGCTACACCGACATCGACCTGGTGCTGGTCCGGGAAAACCTGGAAGGCTTCTACACCGGGCTCGAGCACTGGGTCGGCGTGGGCGACGACCCCAACGCCGCGGGCGTCACCACCGGCGTCACCACCCACCGCGGCTGCGAGCGGATCGCCCGCTACGCCTTCGAGTTCGCCCTGAAGTACGGGCGCAAGAAGGTCACCATCGTGCACAAGGCCAACATCCTCCGGATGGTGAGCGGGCTCTTCCTCCGGGTGGCGCGAGAGGTGGCCCAGGAATACGAGGGGCGGGTCGAGTCGGACGACATCATCGTCGACAACTGCGCGATGCAGCTGGTGCTCAAGCCGGAGCAGTTCGACGTCCTGGTGGCGACCAACCTCTTCGGCGACATCCTGAGCGACGAGATCGCCGGGCTGGTCGGCGGGCTCGGCCTCGCGCCGGGCGGGAACATCGGCACCACCGCCTCGATCTTCGAGGCCGTGCACGGGAGCGCGCCCGACATCGCGGGCCAGGGCCTGGCCAATCCCTCGGCGCTGCTCCTGGCCTCGGCGCTGATGCTCGACCATCTGGGAGAGCTCGAGGCGGCGCGCCGGGTCCGCGAGGCGATCACCGCGACCATCAACGAAGACGGCATTCGAACACGGGATTTGGGAGGCAATGCTTCGACCCGGCGGTTTGGGGAAGCGGTCGCCGCTCGGGTTCGCGGCTGACCCGGTTCCGTGCGTCCAGTGCGACCGGCGCGAGCGTGGGCTCGCGTGGGGCGACTTCTGCACGATCTGTCGCGAGGAGCGGGAGCGGGAAGCCAAGCGGGTGGGGAGCCGGATCGGCATCGTGGGCGCCGCCATCCTCGCGGCCTATCTCGTCTGGCAGACCCCGAACGAGCTGATGCCGCGGATCTTCGCCGCGGCCTCGGTGCTGCTGCTCTACGTGATCATCCGGGTCTTCGTCTCCAAGCTCAGATACGAGTTCGCGCCGCGACGGCCGAAGACCGGCGGGCCGGCGGACGCGACGGACGAGGAGGACCGATGAGATTCCGCACGACGCTCGCCTGGCTCGTGCTCCTGCCCGGCGTGCTCGCCGCGCAGGCCGCCACCAGCCTGACCATCTACCGCGACGGGCGGGTGCTCGAGCGGCGGAGCTTCGCGGTCGCCGTGCCCGCGGGCGTCTCGAGTCATCGCCTGCCGGTGAGCGGGATCGACCTGGGCACGCTCTTCAGCCCGGACAGCGCGGTCGTGGTGACGGGCGCCACCCTCGATCCGGCGGTCGACGAGGCCAACGCGCTCCGCCGCTCGATCGGCCGACGGCTCGCGTTCCGGGTCGGCCGGGCCAACGGCGGATGGGACACCGTGGTCGCCACGGTGCTCGGCACCCAGCCGGAGCGCTATCGGATGGAGGACGGCCGGATCACCTTCCAGCGGCCGGGTATGGCGCTCTATCCGCCGGACGTCGTGCTGGAGCGGCCCGAGGTCGTGGTGACGGTCCGGGCCACCCGGGCGCGGCCCCGCCTCGAGCTGGCCTACTTCTCCGCCGGCGCCTCCTGGTCGGCGGCCTACGCCATCACGTTAGGCGGCCGCGCCGCGGGCGTCGTGGGCCACGCCACGCTCGACGCCGGGCCGCTGGCCGCCGACTCCGCCGAGATCCAGCTGCTCGCGGGATCCGTCGGCCGGGCCGGCGCGCCGCCCGGGCGGCGCGCGTACGCGCTCGAGGCGGCCCGGGTCGCGGCGCCCTCCGCGCCCGCGATGGAAGAGGAGGTCGGGGAAGCGCGTCTCTACTCGCTGCCCGGCCGGTGGTCGCTCACGCCGGGGCTCGAGACCACGGCGCTGCTCTTCGAGCCCGCGGAGGCGCCGTACCAGCGCGCCTACCTCGTCGACGGCCAGCTCCCCTACTACGGACCGCTGCCCCAGCTCGGCGACGAGATGACGCTCCCGGTCGCGGTCCGCTACACCATCGAGCGGCGGGATCGCTCCGGGTTCGGCGACGTGCCGGTGCCCGGCGGGGTGGCGCGACTCTACCAGCGGGATCGCGCGGGGCGCCCGCAGCTGATCGGCGAAGGGACGGTCGGGCACACGGCCCCCGGACAGTCGCTCGAGATCGACGCGGGCAGCGCCTTCGACCTGACCGCGAAGCGGGTCCAGACCAGCTACGCCACCCGCCGCGACTCCAGTCGGATGCTGGGCTTCGCGTCGTACCGCGTCACCATCGCCAACGCGAAGGACAGCGCGGTGGTGGTCGACGTGCTCGAGCGCCGCGCCGGCGAGTGGTCGGTCACCGCGAGCTCGCTGCCCGGCGAGAAGCTCTCCAGCAGCACGACCCGGTTCCGCGTGCGCGTCCCCGCCCGGGGCGAGGCCACCCTGACCTACAGCGTGCGAGTCGTCTGGTAGGTGACGACCCTCGTCCACCTGTCCGATCTCCACTTCGGCCGGGACGTGGACCTGGAGCAGGTCCGCGCGCTCGAGGCCGGCATGCCGGGTTGGGGGCCCGACGCGATCGTGATCTCCGGCGACCTGACCCAGCGCTCCCGCCACGGCGAGCTGCTCTGTGCGCTCGGCTTCGTCGAGCGACTGCGGAAGCTCGCGCCCACGCTGGTGATCCCCGGCAATCACGACGTCGAGTGGTGGCTCACGCCGCTCGACGTCGCCGGGCCGGCGGTGCGCTCCTGGAAGTACCGGCACTACTTCGGCGAGGACCTCTCGCCCGGGCTCGAGCTGCCCGGGCTCAGCATCGCGTCGGTGCTGACCAGTCACGGCGTCACCTGGAAGTCGCTCACCTGGAAGTTCTGGCGTGACACCGCGGTCAAGGGTCACCTGCCGCTCGATCAGATCCGGGCCGCCGAAGCGGTGTTCCGGCGAGCGCCGGCCGGCGCGCTCAAGGTCCTGGTCCTCCACCACAACGTGCTCCGGGGCAGGCTCTCACGCCGGATGGGGCTGGCCCGCTGGCGGGAGGCGCAACGACGGATCGTCGCCTCGGGCGCGGAGCTGGTGCTCTGCGGTCACGACCACGAGGAGGGCGTGGCCCTGCTCGACGACAAGGTGGTGATCGCCACGGCGGGAACCCACACCTCACGCACCCGCGGCGGCCGGCCCTCGGCGTTCAACCTGATCCAGATCTCGGAGCGGGAGATCCGGGTCGAGCCGCAGGTCTGGGACCGCCAGACGGGTCGCTTCCTCCCGGGACTCGCGGCGGGGTATCCGCGATGAGCACGGCCCTCCAGCTCGCGCTGCCGCTCGACCAGCCGCCGGATCTGGTCGCGCGCCTGAGACGGAAGGGCCTCTCGAAGACCATCGCCGTCAAGCTCCACCGCAATCGCCAGGTGATGGTGACGCTCGACCCGAGGCGGGGGCTCGGGATCCACCGCGGCTACGCCTGGGCGCCGGACGACGTGCTCGAGGCCGTGGTCCGCTGGGCCCAACCCCGGCTCAAGCCGAACGAGCGTCGGGCGGCGGCTCGGGTGATGCTGGCGTTTCCCGTCCACAACTACGTGCCCGAGCCGCCGCCGCGCCGGGTGGTCGAGCCCGCGGAGCCGGGCGATCAGGCGCGCCTCGACCGACTCCGCAAGCTCCACCGCGAGCTCAACGATCGCTGGTTCGACGGCACGCTCGGCCCGATCCCGATCAGGCTCTCCGGCCGGATGCGCCGGAAGCTCGCCCACTACGAGTCCCGCGCCGACGGCGCCTCGGCGATCGTGATCAGCCGGCGCCACGTCCGGCGCCACGGGTGGAAGCAGGTGATCGACACCCTGCTCCACGAGATGGTCCATCAGTGGCAGGACGAGTCCGGGCTCACGGTCGACCATGGGCCGGGTTTTCGGGCCAAGGCTCGTGAGGTCGGGATCGAGCCCAGGCGGTCTCCTGCTTGGTTTGATTCCGGCGTCCGGGTCGATCGACTCCATCGGCGCGGACAGCCCAGCGCTCCCACCCGTCGGTCACCCGTTGTCCGCCATTCCCACTCCCGATCTGCTCGAAGTCGACGGCTGGCGCCCGCGAGAGTAGACGTTTCAACTGTTGACGTTTTGGGGCTTCGCCTATACTATGTGTCGCACAGTATAGCGGAGACTCCTCCCGATGTCCGTCGAGCGTGAGCTGATCCGAGGCGCCGGTCCTGTCGCCGTCCTCCAACTCCTCCGCCGTCGCGAGATGTACGGCTACGAGATGGCCGAAGCCCTCTCCGCCCGCACCGACGGCGTGCTGGCCATGGGGCAGTCGACGCTCTACCCCCTCCTCTACAACCTCGAGTCCAAGCGTCTGGTCGAGAGCCGCTGGGTCGACATGCCGTCGGGTCGGCGGCGGCGCTACTACCGGATCACCGATCGCGGCCTCGCCCTGCTGGAGGAGCGGCGGGCCCAGTGGCAGGATCTCTTCGCGGCCATGGTGGGCCTCGGCTTGATCGAGCCGATCGAAGGGGAGGGCTGAGCGATGGCCGACGGACCCGACTCGTTCGCGGGCCGGATGGACCGGCTCTCGGTGATCAAGGCGGCGCGGGCGCGTGGGCTTCCCGCGCGCCTGGCGGAGGAGGTCGCCGCCGTGGTGGTGCGCTCGGCCCTGCCCGACGAGCGCCGCGCGGAAGTGTTCGAGGAGCTGGTCGACCATTTCCAGGAGGGCCTGGCCGCGGGTCGGACGCCCGAGGAGCTGATCGCGGCGTTCGGCGACGCCGGCCGGGTGGCCCGCTGATTCGCGACGCCAAGCGCTCGGTGACCCCCGTGGAGAGCGGCGGCAGCGGCGGCGGCGACTCCGTCCTGACCAGGGTCGCTCGGGACGTCCGCTACGCCGTCCGGCGGCTGGCGGCGCGACCGGCCTTCACGGCGATCGCGATGCTCTCGCTCGCCCTCGGGATCGGCGCCAACGCGGCGATGTTCACGCTGGTCAACGACGTAATCCTGCGGCGCCCTCGGTCGCGGAGCCCGAGCGGCTGCTCGAGGTCTACTACGACCACGAGCGAGCGCGTTCGACCCGCTCTCCTGGCCCGAGCTGGTCGACGTCGAGCGCGACGCCGCGGACGTCTTCGAGTCGGTCGGCGGCACCAGGCTGACGCTGGCGCCGCGGCTCGACGGCGACGTGCCCGAGCGGCTGATGCTCGAGCTGGTCTCATCGAATTTCTTCCAGGTGCTCCGCCTGCGGCCGGAGCTCGGACGTCTGTTGGAGCCCGCCGACGCACCCGTGAAGGGGACCGGCGAGGTGGTGGTGCTGAGCCATCCCTACTGGCAACGGGCCTTCGGCGGCGATCCGTCGGTGCTCGGACGGGAGCTGTCGATCGGCGCGGCCCGACTCCGCGTGATCGGGGTGGCCCCCGAGGACTATCCCGCGTCGTTTCGGGGGATCAGCATCCACGCCTTCGTTCCGATGATGATGGTGGAGCAGGTCGATCGTCTCAACCTCGACCAGCTCGAGAGCCGGAGCACCCACGGCACCTTCGTGAAGGCGCGCCTCCGCCCTGGCGTGACGCTCGAGCAGGCGCGGGTCTCGCTGGCCCGGATCGCGACCAGCTTCAAGGAGCAGCGGCTCGGGGAATGGGAGGGTGACGACCAGTTCAACCTGATCCCGGCCTCCGAGGTGATTCTCTGGCCGCCGCTCGACAAGGTGCTCGTGCCGGTCGCCTGGATGCTGATGGCGGTGGTCGGGATGGTGCTGGTGATCGCCTGCGCCAATCTGGCGGCGTTCCTGCTGGCGCGAGCGATCGACCGTCGCAAGGAGGTCGCGGTTCGATTGGCGATGGGCGCGAGCCGAGGGCAGTTGATCTCCCAGCTCCTGATCGAGACGGTGCTCCTCTCGCTCGCCGGGGGCGCCGTTGGCCTCGGACTCGGCCGGCTGGCGCTCGGCTTGCTCGTGCGCGCCGACCTTCCGCTTCCGCTCCCGATCCACCTGGACCTCTCCCTCGACGCGCGGGTGCTGGCCTTCGCGACGGTGGTCGCGGTCGTGGCCGGCGTGCTCTTCGGTCTCGCGCCCGCGCTCCAGGCCACTCGACTCGACCTGGCGACGGTGATCCGCGACGAGAGCACCGGTGGGGGCCGGAGCAAAGGGCGTCTCCGCAGCGTGTTGGTGGCAGGTCAGGTGGCCGTTTCGGTGGTCCTGCTCGTCGCGGCCGGGCTCTTCGTGCGGAGTCTCGGCGTGTTGAAGGGGATCGATCCGGGCTTCGGACGGCAGCCGGCGGCCCTCGCCTGGGTCGGGTTGCCTTCCGCGCACAGCGGCATCATGGCGCAGGCCACGGTCGACCGGATCGCGCAGCGGGTGGTCGAGCTGCCACAGGTGCGATCGGTGGGTTGGATCGACAACCTCCTCCTCAACACCCTGGGGAGCAGCACGACCTCGGTGCTCGTCGACGGCGTCGAGCCACCGCCCGGCCGAAACGCCTGGGAGATTCAGCGGGCCGCCATCGACACCGGCTACATCGGCGTCTCGGGTCAGTCGCTCCTCGAGGGCCGCAACTTCACGGCCGCCGACTCTGACAGCGGAGCGCCTCCGGTGGTGCTGGTGAACACCGCGTTCGCCGAGCGGTTCTGGCCCGGGCGGTCGGCCGTCGGTCGCCGCTACCACGACGCCGCAGGCAACGAGATCGAAGTGGTCGGGGTGCTGAACACGGCCAAGGCCCGGTCGCTGGCCGAGAGCCCGACGCCCTTCGTGTACGAGCCGCTCACCGCGGCGAAGTATCCCGTGTTGTGGATGGTCGCCGGCGTCGACGGCAACGCCGACCTGGCCCTGCCGGCCGTGCTCGGCGCCGTCCGGGCAGCGGAGCCGGATCTGTTCGTGGTCCAGAGCAAGACGTTGGCCCGGCACATCCGGGTGATGTCGCTGCCCCTCGAGCTCGGCGCCTCGACGCTCGGAGCCTTCGCGGCGCTGGCCCTGCTGATGGCGAGCATCGGCCTCTACGGCACGGTGAGCTACGCCGTCGCTCAGCGGAGCCGCGAGGTGGGGATCCGGCTTTCGCTCGGTGCCGATCAGCGGGCGGTGATCCGGTTGCTCCTCTGGGGCGGGCTTCGTCTGGTGCTGGCGGGCGCCGTCGTGGGCGTGGCCCTTGCCGCGATCGGGGCCGGGGCCGTCCGCGGGCTTCTGGTCGGGGTAGCGGCGCTCGATCCGCTCACCTTCGTCGCCGTGCCGGCCGTGTTGCTGGTGGTGGCCCTGATCGCGGCGTACCTGCCCGCGCGCGCGGCCGGCCGGGTGGACCCGACGTCGGCTCTGCGGGGCCGAGACTGAGGGGGAGGGGGCCCTCGGAAGTCGGCTGAGGGGATCCGGGGGCCGGCGTCGCTCTTCAGGCCACAGCGACACCGACCTCGACCAGGAGAACCTCCATGCGCCGGCTCCTCACGGCACTCTGCCTCGTGGCCTTCGCCGCGCCCCTCAGCGCGCAAACCGCGCCGAATCGTCAGGGCTTCTTCCTCTCGCTCGGGCTGGGCGGCGGGTCGCTCGGCGTCAACTGCCCGCAATGCGACTTCCAGCTCGACGATCGCCTGAACGGCATCGCAGGGTACCTGCGCTTCGGCGGCACGGTCTCGCCCAATCTGCTGGTGGGGGTCGAAGGCAGCGGCTGGATCAAGAACAGCGAGGGGCTCGAGCGGCGGGTGGCGGCGGCCACGCTGGTCTTTCTCGCCTATCCGAGCCGCACCGCGGGCTTCTTCTTCAAGGCCGGCGCCGGCGGGATTCGGGCCGTGGTCGAAGACGGCATCGACAACCTGGTCGGCGAGGGCCTGGTGGTGCAGGGCGGGATCGGATTCGATCTCTACCTCTCGCCCGGCTTCGCGATCACCCCGTACGTCGACTACCTGTACTCCACGGGAGTGGCCGCCGACTTCGACGGCGTGTCGCTGGGCATCGATCTCAATCCCAATCTGCTCCAGGTGGGCGTCGCGCTGACCATTCCGTAGCGCCAGCTACGGCTGGATCCGCGCGAGCACCGAATCGATCCGAGCCAGGCGACGGTCGTCCGGCGAGAGCCGGGCGGCCAACGCCGCGCGGGCGGGCTCGAGCAGCGCTCTGCCCGCTGCGGTGCGCCCGAGACCGGCGTAGGCCTCACCGAGCAGGGCGCGGAGCTGCATCAGGTCGGTGTGATCGTTCGGCAGCAGGCGCTCCCACGATTCCACCGCTTCCGCGAGCAGGGGCTCCGCCCCGGCGTAGTCGCGAGCGTCGAGCCGGAGCAGGGCCAGGCCACGGAGGGTCGAGCCCGTCGAGAGCGCGTCCGGCTCGGCGAGCAACCGGTAGATCGCGAGCGCGTCGCGATAGTAGCGCTCGGCCTGCGCCGGCTGCTTGATGGTCCAGAAGAAGTCGCCCAGCGTGCGGAGGTCGTAGGCGACGTAGGGGTGATTCTCGCCTCGCAGCCGGTCGAGCCTGAGCTCCGCCTGGAGCATCGACTCGGCCTCCTGGTTTCGTCCCAGTCGGCCGAGCACTCGTCCCAGGTTGACGTAGTTGGTCGACTGGCGCGGGTTGTCGGGACCGTAGGCGGCCACCTCGATCGCGAGCGCGGCGCGATAGAGCGACTCCGCCGCCGGCAGGAGACGGCGCTCCTCGAGCAGCGCGGCGAGGTTGTTGTACGCGAAGCCGAGCAGCGGATTGTCGGGTCCCAGCACCCGCTCCCGAATCGCGATCGCCGAGCGGTAGAGCGAGTCCGCGGTTTCCAGGTTGCCGAGCGCGGCCTGCACCACGGCGAGGTTGTTCTGGCTCTCGGCCACGGGCTCGCTCACCGAGTCGACCGCCGAAAGCCGGAGCGCCAGCGCGACCCGGTAGAGCGAGTCGGCGCGGGGCAGGTCGCCCCGCTCGTAGGTGATCCAGCCGAGGTTGTTGAGGCCCAGGGCGCGCTCGAGCGGCGGCGCGTCGGTGCGCGCCTGCATCGCGACGGCCTTGTCCAGCAGGGTGTAGGAGGAGTCGTAGCTCCCGGCCTCGTACTGGAGCTCGCCCAGATGGAGCAGCGTCATCGCCACGTCGGGATGGTCGGCGCCCAGGGTGCGTTGCTGCAGCGTCAGCGCCCGCTCGAGCACCGGCCGGGCGGAGTCCGCCTGGCCGATCTTGATGTAGGCGGAGCCGATGGTGGTGAGCAGCGCGGCCTGGACGGCGGGGTCGTCGATCTCCGAGGCCCGCGCCGCACCCTTGGCGAGCAGGTCGCGCGCCGTCACCTGGGCGCCGCCCGATTCCTCCGGATTCGCGTTCGAGAACACCTCGGTCAGGAACTCGGCCACCTGATCCGCCTTGGCCGCCTCCGCCACGGCGCGGTCGCGCTCGGTGGCCAGACGTCGGGTGTAGAAGCCGATCATGCCGAGACCGACGATCAGCGCCGTGGCCACGGTGGCCACCGCGAGCCGGTTGCGGCGGACGAACTTGGCGGCCCGATAGCGGAAGGTGTCGCCTCGGGCGCGGACCGGCAGGCCGTCGAGATGCCGCTTGAGGTCGTCCGCGAAGGCCGCCGCCGTCGGATAGCGCCGGCCGGGCTCCTTCCTGAGCGCCGTGAGGAAGATGGTGTCCAGGTCGCCGGCCAGGCGGCGTCGGAGCCGGTCGGGCGTCGAGCGGCGGAGGGTCGAGGTGTCGCCGGCGGGCGGCGCGCCGCTCGTCGGACCCGTCGTCACCATCACGCTGGGACGCACCGGCTCCTCCTCCAGCACGATCCGCGCGTAGTCCTGAGACGGGGCGCGGCCGCTCGGATAGGGCAGCTGTCCGACCAGCAGCTCGTATCCCACGACGGCGAGGGAATAGACGTCGCTCGCCGTGGTGATCGGGTCGCCCCGCACCTGCTCGGGGCTCGCGTAGGCGGGCGTGAGCAGCCGGACCGCCGTCTGGGTGACGGGTGCCTCGAGATCCTCCATCGGCGCGAGCAGCTTGGCGATGCCGAAGTCGAGCAGCTTGGGCACCCCGCCCGCCGTCACCAGGATGTTGCTCGGCTTGAGGTCGCGGTGCACCACCAGGTTTCGGTTGGCGTGCTCCACCGCCGCGGCGACGTCGATCAGCAGGCGGATCCGGTCGCTCACACCGAGTCGCTCCTGGTCGGCGTAGCGATCGATCGGAATGCCCTCGACGTACTCCATCACGACGTAGGGCTGGCCCCGCTCGGTGGCGCCCCCGTCGAGCAGCTTGGCGATGTTGGGGTGATCGAGATTGGCGAGGATCTGCCGCTCGGCCCGGAGCCGCTGCATCACCTCGGGCCGCGCCGCCACGTCGCGGGCGAGCTTGATCGCCACCCGGCTCTTGTACTGCTCGTCGGCCCGCTCGGCCAGATAGACCGCGCCCATGCCGCCCACGCCGAGCTCCCGGATCACCTCGTAGGGCCCGAGCCGGGCCCCCGGGGCGATGCCGGGCCGCTCCAGCGCCGGCCGCGCGCCGGAGATGGCCCCGTCGATGAAGTTGCCGGCCTGCTCGCCGGCCTGAAGGAGAGACTCGACTTCGGTTCGGAGGGCCCGGTCCGCGCCGCACGCCTCCGTGAGGAAGGCGGAGCGCCGCTCCGGCGGGAGTTGGCTGGCGCGTTCGAACAGTTCTTCGATCTGTTTCCAGCGGCCGCTCGACCCCGAGCTCACGATGGCGACCCGAGCTCCCGATAGAGCCAGGCCTTGGCGAAGCGGAGGTCGCGGTCCACTGTCGCCGGCGAGATGCCCAGGACTTCCGCGGCCTCGTCGTAGGTCAGGCCGCCGAAGTAGTGGAGCTCGACCACCTTCGCCTTCCGCTCGTCGATCGCCGCCAGCCGCTCGAGCGCCTCGTCGAGCTCGACCAGGTTGTCGTTGGCGTCGCCCGAGACGGCGATGGCCTCGTCGAGCGTGAGCGGACGGTCCCCGCCGCCGCGCTTGACCCGGCCCCGCGCCTTGGCGTGGTCCACCAGGATCCGGCGCATCTGCCGCGCGGCGATGGCGAAGAAGTGGCTCCGGTCGCGCCAGTCGACCTGGGCGTCGACCAGGCGGGCGTAGGCCTCGTGGACCAGGGCGGTGGCCTGAAGGGTGTGATCGGCACGCTCGCCCCGCATCAGCCGGGTGGCGATCACCCGGAGCTCGTCGTAGACGAGCGGCACCATGCGATCGAGCGCGTGCTCGTCGCCTCCGCGCCAGGCGCGAAGCAGGGTGGTGACGTCGTGGGGTGCGGTCAGGGCGTGGCCGGGGCTCTGAGTCAGGCGGAGTGTACGGCCCGGACGCCTTGCCAGTCAATGGCTTGGAGCGCCTGGCCGGGTCTGGCCAGGGGGCTTCGGAGCCGGCCCCCCACGAGCGCGCCCGACGGGCCCACGCCCGGTCTCCGGACGGCTGGTCGCCGGCGATCCGACGGGGCCCGGGCTCGCCCTACCATCCGCCCCCGGTCGCGAGTAGATTCTCGGGCCCTATCTTACTGTCCCTCAAGAGGTTGGAATGCCCGCCGGAACGATGGCCGCCCGGTTCGCCGGGGTGGATTTCTATCAGATCGATGGCCTGCTGTCGGAGGAAGAGCGGGCGGTCCGCGACACCGTGCGGACCTGGGTCGACGAGAACCTGATGCCGGTGATCGGCGCCTGCTACAGCGAGGGTCGCTTCCCCAAGGAGCTGATCCCCGGGCTCGCCGAGCTGGGCGTGCTGGGCGCCAACCTGCCCGAGTCCTACGGCTGTGCCGGTCTCAACAACGTCGCCTACGGCCTGATCATGCAGGAGCTGGAGCGGGGCGACAGCGGGATCCGCTCCTTCGCTTCGGTCCAGGGCGCGCTGGTGATGTACCCGATCTACGCCTTCGGCTCCGACGAGCAGAAGGCGCACTGGCTGCCGCGGCTCGCCCGCGGCGAGGAGATCGGCTGTTTCGGGCTGACCGAGCCCGACTACGGCTCGAATCCCGCCGGGATGATCACCACCGCGCGCGAGACCAAGGACGGCTGGGTCCTGAACGGCACCAAGATGTGGATCACCAACGGCTCCCAGGCGACCGTCTCGGTGATCTGGGCCAAGACCGGCGACCTCGACGACTCCAAGTCGATTCGCGGCTTCATCGTGCCCACCGGCACCAAGGGCTACGCCGCCAAGGACCAGAAGGGCAAGCTCTCGCTCCGCGCCTCGGACACCAGCGAGATCCATCTCGAGGACGTGCACCTCCCCAAGGACGCGATCCTGCCCAAGTCGGGCGGGCTCAAGAGCCCGCTCTCCTGCCTGACCCAGGCCCGCTACGGCATCGCCTGGGGCGCGCTCGGCGCGGGCATGGCCTGCTACGACGAGGCCTTGAGCTACGCCAAGAACCGAGTGATGTTCGGCAGGCCGATCGCGGCCACCCAGATCCAGCAGGTGCGCCTCGCGGAAATGCTCACCGAGATCACCAAGGCCCAGCTCCTGGTGCTCCAGCTCGGTCGGCTCAAGGACGGCGGCACCATGACGCCCCAGCAGGTCTCGCTCGCCAAGCGGAACAACGTCCACATCGCCTGCGAGTGCGCCCGCGAGGCGCGCCGGCTCCTCGGCGCCAACGGCATCCTGGTGGAGTACCACTCGATGCGCCATCTGGCCAACCTCGAGTCGGTCTACACCTACGAAGGCACCCACGACATGCATTCACTCATCCTGGGACAGGCGGTCACCGGCCACTCGGCGTTCTGACGCCGCCGGCCTCCGCCCCGTTTCCCCGTTTCCCGAACCGAAGAGAGCTCACCGTTGCGAATTGCCGTCTGCGTGAAGCGAGTCCCGGACACCACCACCAAGATCGTGATCGGTGGTGACGGGAGCTCGATCGACGAGAGCGGAGTGAAGTTCGTTCCGAATCCCTACGACGAATACGCCATCGAGGCGGCCATCGCGCTCAAGGAGAAGGCCGGCGCGGGCGAGACCACCGTGGTGAGTCTCGGCAAGGAGACCGCCCAGGAGACCATCCGCACCGCGCTCGCGATGGGGATCGACAAGGGCGTGCTGCTCAAGTGCGCCGGGTCGGCCGACGGGTTGGAGGTCGCCAAGGCGATCGCCGCCGAGCTGGGCGGCGGGAGCTACGATCTCGTGCTGATGGGCAAGATGGCCGTCGACGACTACAACCATCAGGTCGGGCCGATGGTGGCCGAGCTGATGGGGTTGCCCTGCATCACCGCGGTGTCGAGTCTCGCGGTCGAGGGCGGCGCGGTCGTCGCGGAGCGGGAGATCGAGGGCGGGGTCGAGGTCGTGACCTGTCAGCTCCCCGCGGTGATCACCACCGACAAGGGCGTCAACACCCCCCGGCTCCCGTCCCTCAAGGGCATCATGGCCGCCAAGAAGAAGCCGCTCGAGACCAAGGAGGTCACCCTGGGCGCGGGCGGGCTCGAGGTGCTCGGTCTCTCGCTCCCGCCGGAGCGCCAGGCCGGCAAGATCGTGGGAGAGGGCGCCGACGCGGTGCCGGCGCTGATCGAGCTGCTCCGAAACGAAGCGAAGGTGCTCTGATGGCGAACGTTCTGGCGGTACTGGAGCAGCGCGACGGCGCGCTCAGGAAAGTCTCGCACGAAGTGGTCGCGGCGGCGCGCGGTCTCGCCGACGGTCTCGGCGGCACGGTGGACGCGTTGGTCATGGCGACCGGCCCGGTGTCGGGCGCGGAGGCCCTGGGCGCCTCCGGCGCCGATCGGGTCCTGGCCGCGGCCCACGGCGACTTCGGTCTCTACCATCCCGACGGCTACGCGGCCACGGTCGCCTCGATCGCGGGGAGCTATGGCGCGGTCGTCTTCGCGGCCACGGCCCAGGGCAGGGACCTGTCGCCCCGGGTCGCCGCCAAGCTCGGCGTCGCGTGCGCGACCGACGTCACGGCCTGTGCCGTCGAGGGCGGCCGGGTGGTGGTGACCCGGCCGGTCTATGCCGGCAAGGCGCTCCAGCGGGTCGCGGTCACCGGCGCGCCCGCCGTGCTCTCGGTCCGTCCCAACACCTTCCCGGCGCTCAAGTCGGACAAGGCGGGCGCGGCCGAGTCGGCGACGGTGCCCGACTTCACCGCGCGGGTCACGGTCAAGGAGATCAAGGCCCCCGCGGAGGCGACGCTCGACGTCACCGAGGCGCCGATCGTGGTGTCCGGCGGCCGGGGGCTCAAGGAGCCGGACAACTTCAAGCTGATCGAGGAGCTCGCCGCCGCCTTCGGGAGCGCGGCGGTGGGCGCGAGTCGCGCGGTGGTCGACGCGGGCTGGCGCGAGCACGGCGCGCAGGTGGGCCAGACGGGCAAGACGGTCTCGCCCTCGCTCTACGTGGCGGTCGGGATCTCCGGCGCGATCCAGCATCTGGCCGGCATGCGGACCTCCAAGGTGATCGTGGCGATCAACAAGGACAAAGACGCCCCGATCTTCAAGGTGGCCGACTACGGCATCGTGGGCGATCTCTTCGAGGTGGTGCCGAAGCTGACCGAGGCCGTGCGGCAGGCCCGGGCCGAGCGTTAGGCGGATGTCGGAGCGGCTGCCGGATCTCTCGGTCGACGCCACCCGCGTGGCGGCGGCCGCCCTCGCGGAGGACGGGCTCACCGATCTCACCACCGCCGTCACCGTGCGCCGGCAGGTGAACGGCAAGGCCCGGATCGAGGCTCGCTCGCCCGCGGTCCTGGCGGGGGTGCTCTACGCCGGCACCATCGCGCGGGCGGCCGGCTGCACCGTCACCTGGTCGGTGCGCGAGGGCAAGCAGGTCGAGCCGGGAGCGTTGGGCACCCTGAAGGGTGGCCTGGCGGCGATGCTCCGCGCGGAGCGGCCCCTCCTCAACGTGCTCCAGCGGGCCAGCGGGATCGCCACCGCCACCCGCCAATTCGTCGACCTGGTCCAGGGCACCAGGTGCAAGGTGCTCCACACCCGCAAGACGGCCCCGGGGCTCCGGCTCTTCGACATCGCCGCCGTGGTGGCGGGCGGCGGCACCATCCATCGGCTCGATCTCGCGCAGACCGTGATGGTGAAGGACAACCACTGGCGGGCGCTCCAGGCCGAGGGCCGCACCCTCACCGAGGCCCTCGCGGCCGCGCGGGCGCGCGGCGCGCTCGCCTGTCAGGTGGAGGTCGAGTCCGAGGCTCAGGTGGTCGAGGCCTGCGGCGCCAGGCGCCGATCGGCTGCTGATCGACAACCAGCCGCCGGGAACCGTCGCCGCCTGGGGGCGATGCCGCCGCGCCAGGCCAATCCGCGCGTGGCCATCGAGGCGACCCGGGGGCATCACTCGAGAACGTGCGGGCCTACGCCGAGGCGGCGCCGACTTCGTCTCGGTCGGCGCGCTCACCCGCAGCGTGGTCGCGGCCGACATCTCGCGCTCGAGCTGGACTGAGCCGCTCGCATCCTGAGTGACCAGGGAGACGCGAAGCCGAGGCCCCGCGGCTCCGTGATTGTGCGCGAGCGGCGTTGGGTGATGTCCGCCAGCGCGAGGGCCTCGTTCGGCCCGGCCGCGGCCGCTCGGCAGTGACTCGTCTCAGCGACGGGCGTTCGGATCGGGGATCGGCATCGGATCCGCTACCACCCAGACGACGTCGCGGCCGTCGCCCTCCCGGGCGCGGACCAGGGTCCGCCGGGCCACGAAGCCGACGTGGAACCCGCTCCGGCTCCCATCGTCATCCGATCCTCGCCGCCCGAATGGACCACCCGGGCCACCACCCGAGCGAGGCTGTCTCCTGCCGGATCGTGGTGAAGCGCACGGTGGTCGAGCCCGCGAGGCCGCGCTCACCAGCGGTCGCCGGTGTCCGGCGAGCAGACGCCGGCGAAGGGGCCGCGCCGGACCAGCTCGTCGACCAGGCTGTCGGGAAGGGGAATCCAGTCGTCGTCCGCTCATCCGGGGCGCGTTGGCCAGCCTGGTGACGAACGGCTCGAGGAAGATCGCGGGCGCCCGGAAATGCGGCGCGCCGGTCAGCGTCTGGACCAATTTCTCGAGACGGCTCGGTAGACGGCGGTCTGATCCTGAGCGGCGAGGGTGGCCGGGACCACGGCGAGGGCGAGCGCGAGCGCTCTGACGCGTGCCTGCATGCGGGTGCTCTCCAAGGTGGCGTGCTCACGCTCGATGCCCGGCTCGCCGGAACAGTTGCGCCTGCCTCGCGGGGCCGAGCTGGCCCGCGAGCGGCCGACCAGCGCCGACACGATCCTGAGATCCAGGGGCGCGGCGTCTCTTTCCCAAGATCGGCCTTCCGCTTGGTCCCGCCACGCCGTAGCCTGATCGAAGCCAAGCCTCCACCACCCGACGAGCGCCGCCCATGGATTCCGAGACTCTCGCCAAACGCATGCTCCGCCTGGAGCTCCTGGTGCTGCTCCTGCTCCTCGTGAGCCTCGCCCTCGGCTACGCCTTCCTCCGCGAGCGCTCGCGAGCCCGCCCCGGCGATGCGTGAGCTCGGGTGGTCGACGAGCAGGGCCGGCCACGGTTTCTGATCGCCGCGCCGCTGCCGGACCACTCCAGGTCGGCGGGACCGTCACTACCAGCACCGGTCGCGCCCGGTGCCGGGTGATGTTCCTCGACACCCTGGGCAACGAGGTCGGCGGGATTGGGCTCTTCGACGACCTCGACGGCGGCGGCCTCTGTTTCGATTATCACACGGCCGAGGCGGTGTGCCTCGTCAAGGCGCCGACGCGCTCGGGACGGTCGCGCTCCATCCTCGACCCGCCGCCGGCCGGCGCCGCCGTCGGTCGAAGCGGGAGCGAGCGGCTCCAGCTCGGCCTGGTCCGTGGCAGCGCGCGGTTGGTGTTGAGCGACCCGGCCGGTCGCCCCGGATCCGGCTGGCGACGGACTCGACCGGCGCGAGCGCGAGCATCGAGGTGCTCGACTCGACCGGTCGGGTGGTCTCCCGGCTGCCGGAGCGATGAGCCGCCGATCGACTCCCGCGCGGCGGTTATATTCGAGCCGTTCCGCCCGACCAACCGAGCTGCCCGAGGACACGCCTTGACGCGCATTCTCCCGATCCGTCACCAGCCCGCCCTGCCGGTCGACCGCCTGATCCTGGCGGAGCCGCCGAATCCCGAGAACCTGGAGATGGACGTGCTCTTCGTCGGCGCGGGCCCCGCGGGCCTGGCCGGCGCGATCGAGCTGGCCCAGCTGGCGCGGAAGACCCCCGCCCTGGGCGAGCTGAACATCGGCGTGCTGGAGAAGGCGGGCAGCCTCGGCGAGCACAACCTCTCGGGCGCGGTGGTCAATCCGCGGGCCTTTCGCGAGCTCTTTCCCGACGTCCCGGTGAGCGAGCTGCCCTTCCGCCGAGCCGGTCGGCGCCGAGGCCGATCATCTCCTCACGGAGGGCTCGATGGCGATCCGAATCCCGACGCCGCCCACGATGAAGAACCACGGCAACTACGTCGCCTCGCTCTCCGAGATCGTCCGCTGGATGGGCGAGCGGGCCGAAGCGTTAGGCGTGAATCTCTTCCCCGGCTTTCCGGCCGCCGGGCTCCTCGCGGACGGCAAGCGGGTGATCGGGGTCCGGACCACGCCATCCGGCCTCGACCGCGACGGCAACCCGGGCAGCGGCTACGGCGAGCCCACCGACCTCACCGCCAAGGTGACCGTGCTCTCCGAGGGGACCCGCGGCGCGCTCGCCCAGGCCTGGCAGGAGTGGCAGGGCGTCGGGTCGGCCAACCCCCAGATCTTCGCGCTCGGCGTGAAGGAAGTCTGGGCGGTCAAGCAGCCGCTCGACCGGGTGATCCACACCCTGGGATGGCCGCTGCCGCGCGACGCGTTCGGCGGGAGCTTCTGCTGTCCGATGGGACCGGAGCAGGTGGCGATCGGCCTCGTGGTCGGTCTCGACGCCCGGGACGCCGGCCTCGACGTGCACGAGCTGCTCCAGCGGATGAAGCTCCATCCGCTCTTCCGCGCGGTGCTCGAAGGCGGTGAGCTGCTCGAGTGGGAGCGCCAAGACGATTCCCGAAGGCGGCTTCCACTCGCTTCCGGATCGCTTCTCGGGCGACGGCCTGATCCTGACCGGCGACTGTCTCGGCACCGTCGAGGTGGCGAGCCTCAAGGGCATCCACTACGCCATGCAGTCGGGGATCTACGCCGCCCGGACCATCGCCGCGGCGCTGGAGCGGGGCGAGACCGGCGCCGGCGCCCTCGCGAGTTCCTCGACAACTGCTGCGAGAGCTACGTGGCCAGCGATCTCCACCGCCGGCGCAACATGCGGCTCGCGTTCAAGCACGGGTTCTATCGGGGCGGAGTGGAGAACGTGCTGATGACGCTCACCGGCGGCCGCTTCCCGGGCGGCCGGATCGCCACCGAGGCCGACGCGGCCGAAGAGCGCGAGGTGAGACCGCGAACGCCCTTCGTGCCGGACAACACCCTCACCTTCAGCAAGGTCGACGCGGTCTTCAAGTCGGGGAATGCGACCCGCGACACCATCCCGTCGCACCTGATCGCGGCCGAGGACATCCCCGGCGAGGTAGCCGACTTCCTGAGCCACGTCTGCCCCGCCGGCGTCTACGAGCGCTCCGAGGACGGGCTCAGGGTCAATCCGCCGAATTGTGTCGACTGCAGGCCTGCCGACGTGGTCGGCCCGCGCTGGACGCGAGAGGGCGGCAGCGGACCCAAGTATCCGCTTGATGTAGGAGGCTCCAGGCCGCGGCTTGCGCGCGTCCGCGCTCCGTGGTAGCGGGATGCGACCCAGAGACCCACGTTCCCGGGGAGCAACCCGCGTACCGCCGGGAGCCCAAATATATCTCCAAGTACCGCAACGACTTGTACCTCTTGTGAGAAAAATCACAATGTCGAATCGACACGGCCGTACGCGGCGGATCGTGTCGTTCGGACACGGTTCTCAGTCGTATCGGAGCGCCTCCATCGGATGCACCTTCGAGGCGCGGAGCGCCGGGACCAGGCCCGCACCCAGGGCCACCGCCGCGAGGATCAGCCCGGCGCCCAGGAACGCGGCCAGGTCGGTGCCGGCGAGCTCGTAGAGCAGCGACTCCGCCGAGCGGCCGATCGCGAGCGCGGCGGCGAGCCCCAGGGCCACGCCGATGCCGGTCATCCAGCCCACCTGCTTGAGCACCATCCCGAGCACCCGTCCGCCGTCGGCGCCGAGCGCCATTCGGAGGCCGATCTCGCGAGTGCGCTGCAGCACGGTGTAGGCGAGCACGCCGTAGAGCCCGACCGCGGCGAGCAGGGTGGCGAGCAGCGCGAAGCCGGCGGAGAAGGTGGTGATCATCCGGTCGAGGAAGACGTTCTCCTTCACCTGGTCGGGCAGGGTCATCAGGTCCGCCACGGGCAGACCCGGCTCCAGTCTGGCCACCAGCGGCTCGATCGCGCCGAGCGACGCGTCGGGATCTCCCGTGACCCGCAGGTAGAAGGTGCTGGAGGTGATGGCCGGGGTCTGCCGGATCGCCAGATAGATCACCGGCGGGACCTCGTCCTTGACCGAGCTGTAGGCGACGTCCTTCACCAACCCCACGATCTCGAGGTCGTAGTCGAGCGGCGTGTCGTCCGCCCGCACGAAGCGGTTCCCGAGCCGGAGCCGGCGGCCGATCGGGCTCGAGCCGAGGTCGAACTTCCTGGCGAAGGCCTGGTTGACGATCGCTACGCCGGGCGAGCCGGGACCGTCCCGCTGGTCGAACTCCCGGCCGGCCAGCACCGGCACGCCGAGGGTGGCGAAGTAGTCGGAGCCGATGTGGTTGCTCCGGACGTTGACGTCGGTATCCTGGTCGGAGGGAAAGCCCTCGACGTCGACGTCGTTGCCGTTGTTGCTGCCTCGCACGATCGGCACCAGCGATCGGGTCACCCCGGTCGCGCCCGGGAGCGAGGCGAGCTCCATCCCCAGCCGCTCGAAAAGCAGCTGGGCGCGAGTCGAGTCGTAGCCGATCTGACCGGGTGCCACCTGGAAGCTCACCACGCCCTCGGTCTCGAGGCCGAGCTCCACCCGACTGACGTTGACCAGGCTCCGGATGAAGAGACCCGCCGCCGAGAGCAGCGCCATCGAGAGCGCGATCTGGGCCGTCACCAGCCCGTTCCGGAATCGCACGGCCCCCCGCCCGCCCGAGCCCCGTCCGCTCGACTTGGTGATCGCGATCAGGTCCGGGCGGGTGCTGTGGATCGCCGGCAGCAGCCCGAACGCGAGGCTGGTGCCGAGCGAGACGACCGCCGCGAAGGCGAGCACGGGGAGATCGAGCTGGAAGTCGATCGCCTGGGCCAACCCCTCGGGCAGGAAGGAGACCAGCAGGCCGAGGGTCGCCCGCGACACCGCGATGCTCAGCACCCCGGCCAGCAGCGAGAGAACCGCCGCCTCGGCGAAGAGCTGTCCGATCAGGTGGCGCCGCCCGGCACCGAGCGACGAGCGCACCGCCATCTCCGACGCCCGCCCCGCCGCGCGGGCCAGGAGCAGGTTCGCGACGTTGGTGCAGGCGACCAGCAGGACCACGCCCGTCACGGAGAAGAGCAGGGTCAGCGGGGTCCGGGTCTGACCCATCAGCAGGCTCTGGCCTCGCGAGCCCGACTCCAGCCGGATCTTCTTCTCCTTGAATCGGGTCAGCAGCTGCTCGGACATCCCCAGCTGGAGCGGCACCTCCACGTCCTGGACGATCGGCGTGTAGATCCCGTTCAAGTGGTCGGCGGCCTGCGCCATGGTGACGCCCGACTCGAGCCGGCCGAAGGCGTAGATCCAGTAGCCTCGCCGGCTCTCGGAGATGCCGGTCGACCAGGGCTCGAGCGTCTCCCGCATCGAGAGCGGCAGGAAGACCCGCGGGCGGAAGCCGACGGTGGTCCCCTCGAACTCCGGCGGCGCCACGCCGACGATCGTCATCGGGTGGCCGTTCACCTGGATGGTCTGATCGAGCACGGACGGGTCCGCGCCCAGCTCGTTGACCCAGTAGCGATGGGTCAGTACCACCACCGGATGACCGCCGACGTGCTCGTCGTCGCCCGGGCCGAAGAGCCGGCCCAACGCGGGCCGGAGTCCGAGCGTCTGGAAGTAGGAGCCCGAGACGACGAGCCCGTCGCCCGAGAGGCTCTTGCCCCGGAAGGAGAGATCGGCGGACAGGGCGCGGAATCCCGCCAATCCGGTCAAGGCCGATTGCGCCCGCTCCAGGTCGCGGAACATCGGGTAGCTGAAGACCGACGAGCAGGTGCCGGCGTTGCCGCACGACTGCGAGCCCGGATTCGGCCCGGCGGCCAGCACGCTGACCAGCTGTTCGGGATGCGGCACCGGCAGCGGCTGCAGCAGCACTCGACGCACCAGCGAGAAGATCGCGGTGTTGGCGCCGATGCCGAGGGCCAGCGAGGCGATGGCTACGCCGGTGACGAGCGGGGTGCGGGCCAGCGTGCGGATGGCGAGCTTGAGATTCGGCATTGTCCGGGTCGATTCGGTGGGTCGACCCAGTTAGAGCCGGTTCGCGGCGGAAGCGTTGCGTCGCCGACCGGTGCTTCGTCGGTGTCGCCCCGCTGCCGGCCGCGTCGGCTCAGTCGTACTTGAGCGCCTCCATCGGGTGCACCTTCGCCGCGCGGAGCGCCGGTCCGAGTCCGGCGACGAGAGCCACCGCCACGAGGACCAGCCCGGCCCCCAGGAACGCGGTCAGGTCGGTGCCGGTCAGCTCGTAGAGCAGCGACTCCGCCGAGCGGCCGATCGCGAGCGCGGCGAGGAGCCCCGCCGCCAGGCCGATGCCGGTCATCCAGCCCACCTGCTTGAGCACCATCCCGAGCACCCGGCCGCCGTCGGCGCCCAGCGCCATGCGGAGGCCGATTTCCCGGGTTCGCTGGAGCACGGTGTAGGCGAGGACGCCGTAGAGCCCGACCGCCGCGAGCAGGGTGGCGAGGATCGCGAAGCCGGCGGAGAAGGTGGTGATCATCCGGTCGAGGAAGACGTTCTCCTTCACCTGTTCGGGCAGGCTCGACAGCTCCGCCACCGGCAGGCCCGGCTCCAGCCTGGCCACCAGCGGCTCGATCGAGCCGATCAGGCCGGTGAGGCTGCCCCGCGTCCGGACGTAGAAGTTGGCCCAGGTGATTTCCGGATTCTGCCGCATCGAGAGGTAGAGGACGGGCGGCACCTCGTCCTTGACCGAGCTGTAGGCGACGTCCTTGACCAGTCCCACGATCTCGAGGTCGTAGGCCGTCGGCGCGTCGCTCGAGCGCTGGAAGCGGCTCCCGAGCCTGAGCCGGCGGCCGATGGGGTTCGAGCCGAGGTCGAACTTCCGGGCGAAGGCCTGGTTGACGATCGCGGCCCCGGGAGTGCCGGCGGCATCGCGCCGGTCGAACTCGCGGCCCGCCAGCATCGGAACGTCGAGGGTCGCGAAGTACTCGCTGCCGATGTAGTTGGTCCGCACGTTGACGTCGGTGTCGTGATCGGTCGGATAGCCCTCGACGTCCACGTCGTTGCCGTTGCTCCAGCCGCGGACGATCGGCACCAGCGAGCGGGTCACCCCGGTCGTGCCGGGGAGCGCGGCCAGCTCTTCCTCGATCCGGTCGAAGAGCGCCTGCGACCGGGTCGAGTCGTAGCCGATCTGGCCCGGCGCCACCCGGAAGCTCGCCACACCCTGGGTCTCGAGACCGAGCTCGACCCGGCTCACGTTGACCAGGCTCCGGATGAAGAGGCCCGCGGCCGAGAGCAGCGTCATCGAGAGCGCGATCTGCGCGGTGACCAGGCCGTTGCGGAAGCGCACCGCGCCCTTGCCGCTCGAGCCCCGGCCGCTCGACTTGGTGACCGCGATCAGGTCGGGACGGGTGCTGTGGATCGCCGGGAAGAGACCGAAGAGCAGGCTCGTGCCGAGGGAGACGACCGCCGCGAAGAGCAGGACCGGGAGGTCGAGCCTGAAGTCGATGCTGCGGATCAGCTCGGTCGGGAGGAAGGAGGTCAACAGCCCCAGCGTCGACTTCGCGACCACGATGCTCAGCACCCCGGCCCCGACCGACAGCAGCAGCGCCTCGGCGAAGAGCTGCCCGATCAGGTGCCGGCGGCCCGCGCCGAGCGACGACCTCACGGCCATCTCGGTCGAGCGCCCGGCAGCCCGGGCGAGGAGCAGGTTGGCCACGTTGGTGCAGGCGACCAGCAGCACGATGGCCGTGACCGAGAAGAGCAGCGTCAGGGGCGTCCGGGTCTGGTGCATCAGGTCGCTCTGGCCCCGAGCGCCGGATTCGACCCGCACCTTCTTCTGGGTGAACCGCGCCAGCATCTGATCCGAGACCCCCTGCTGCAGCGGGGCCTCGATCTCCTGGATGATCGGGGAGTAGATCCCGTTCAGCTGGTCGGCGGCCTGCGCCATCGTGACGCCCGGCTCGAGCCGACCGAACAGGTAGACCCAGTAGGAGCGCCGATTCTCCGAGTTGCCCGCCGCCCAGGGCTCCAGGGTCTCACGCATCGTGAGGGGCACGAAGATTCGGGGGCGGAAGCCCTTGGTGGTGCCCTCGAAGCCCGGTGGAGCCACCCCGACGATGGTCATCGGATTGCCGTTGACCTGGATGGTCTGGTCGAGCACCGAGGGGTCCGCGCCCAGCTCGTTCACCCAGTATCGATGGGCCAGCACGACCACGGGGTGGCCGCCGATGGTCTGGTCATCGGCGGGTCCGAGCAGCCGGCCGAGCGCGGGCCTGAGGCCCAGCACCTGGAAGTACGACCCGGACACCACCAGGCCCTCGCCCGAGAGACTCTTGCCTCGGAAGGAGACGTCGGCCGGGGTTGGCCGAAAGCCGGCCAGTCCGGTGAGCGCCGTCTGCCCCTGCTCCAGGTCCCGGAACATCGGGTAGCTGAAGATCACGTCGCACCCGCCGGCGCCGCTGCACGAGGTCGACCCGAGGTTCGGCTCGGAGCCCAGCACGCTGACCAGCTCGTCGGGGTTGGGCACCGGGAGCGGCTCGAGCAGGACCCGCCGGACCAGCGAGAAGATGGCCGTGTTGGCGCCAATACCGAGGGCCAGCGAGGCGATCGCCACGCTGGTGACGAGGGGCGTCCGGGCGAGGGTGCGGATGGCGAGCTTCAGGTTGGGCATGCGCCTGGCCGTTTTCGGGGGTCGACTTCGTTAGAGCCGTCCCGAGCGCCGAGAGTTGCAGCGGAGCGGCTGAGTCAGACCGACGGTCTCGATCGGTGCCACGGCCGCTCGAACGGCTCGGCGACGGCGGATGACCTTCGGCTTCGATCGAAGAGGTACGGAGGGATGCCTGCGAGGTTTCGGGGCCGGGCGGACCCTATTCGCCGAGGACCTTGATGATCACCCGCTTGCGGCGCTGCCCGTCCCACTCGCCATAGAAGACCCGTTGCCAGGGGCCCAAGTCGAGCGCGCCCTTGGTGATCGGCACGATCACCTCGTGGCCGATCGTGAGACTCCGGAGGTGCGCCGCGGCGTTGTCCTCGCCGGTCTCGTTGTGCCGATAGGCCTCCGGCGACCAGGGCGCGATCCGGTGCTCCAGCCACTCCAGGATGTCGTGCCAGAGCCCGGACTCGTGGTCGTTGACGAAGACCGACGCGCTGATGTGCATCGCCGACACCAGCACGAAGCCCTCGCGGATCCCGCTCGCCGTCACCTGCTCGGCGACCCGGTCGGTGAGGTCGATGATCTCCTGGCGCCGCTTGGTCTCGAACCAGAGGTAGTGGGTGTGGGCCGTCATCGGGCTAGCGGAGCAGATCTTCCAGCGCCACCGACTGATCGGTGCGGGCGTCGCGATACTTGACGATCACCGGCGCGTAGAGCGAGATGCCCATCCGCTGGCCGACGCCACGGGTCACCGGCCGGCTGCCGGGCACGACCACCGCGCCGGCCGGCACCTCGAGCGGCCGATCGCCCTCGCGGCGGTAGAGGGTGTCGTTGACCAGGTCGACCAGCGTGGTGCCGCCCGTGAGGATGGTGCCGGGCGCGAGCACCGCCCGCTCCCGGACGATGGTGCCCTCGTACACCCCGCAGTTGCCGCCGATCAGGACGTCGTCTTCGACGATCACCGGCAGCGCCCCGATCGGCTCGAGCACGCCGCCGATCTGCGCGGCGGCCGAGACGTGCACCCGCTTCCCGATCTGGGCGCAGGAGCCGACCAGCGCGTGGGAGTCGATCATGGTGCCCTCGTCGACGTAGGCGCCGACGTTGACGTACATGGGCGGCATGCAGACCACCCCGGCCGCCAGATAGGCGCCTTCGCGCACCGACGAGCCGCCGGGCACGATCCGCACGCCGTCCGCGGGAGCGTAGCGACGGGGCGGGTAGGTGTCCTTGTCGAGAAAGCCGAGCGCGCCGGCCTCGGTCGGCACGTTGCTGCCCAGCCGGAAGCCGAGCAGGATGCCGCTCTTGACCCAGCCGTTCACCACCCAGCTACCGTCGGCGCCGCGCTCCGCCGCGCGGACCGCGCCCGCGGCGAGGGCGTCGCGCAGGGCCAGGAACGCGGCCAGGGCTTCGTCACGGGCGCCCTCCGGCACGCCACCCGCGAATCGCTCGATCGTGGCTCGGAGCTCGCTCACGCGGCCTTCCGCGCCTGGTCGAGGTGCGACAGGGCGTCGCGCAGGGCCGCCTCGGTGCTGCTCGCGGCCGGCAGGAGCGGGAGCCGAACCATCGGCGACATCCGTCCCATCAGGGCGAGCGCGGCTTTCACCGGGATCGGGTTGCTCTCGACGAAGCAGGCGTCCATCAGCGGCAGGAGCGCGTAGTGGAGCGACCGGGCGGCGGCCAGGTCGCTCCGGAGCGCGGCGCCCACCAGCGCGGCGGTCGCGTTCGGCGCCGCGTTCGAGATCACCGAGATCAGACCGTCGCCGCCCATCGCGATCACGGCCAGCGCGAGCGGGTCGTCGCCCGAGAGCACCAGGAACCCCTCGGGCCGCTCGGCGATGATCCGGGCGATCTGGCCGAGGTTGCCGCTGGCTTCCTTGACCGCGAGGATGTTCGGGTGACGGGCCAACCGGAGCGTGGTGCGTGGATCGAGGTTGATCGCGGTGCGTCCCGGCACGTTGTAGACGATCAGCGGCACGCTCGCGGCGTCCGCCATCATCGTGAAGTGACGCTCGAGCCCGGCCTGGGTCGGCTTGTTGTAGTACGGGCAGGCGGTCATCACGGCCTGGACGCCGAGCCCGCACATCGCCTTCACCTCGTCGACCAGCGTGGCGGTGTCGGACGAGGTCGCGCCCGCCACCACGGGCACCCGGCCCTTGGCGACCCGGACCGCGGCGGCGACCACCGCCTCGCGCTCCTCGCGCGAGAGGGTCTGCGCCTCGCCCGTCGAGCCGCACGCCACCAGGAAGTCGATCCCCTGGTCGATCTGCCAGTCGATCAGCTTGCTCAGGGCGTCGAAGTCGATTCGGCCTTCGGTGGTGAAGGGCGTCACCAGCGCCGTGCCCGCCCCGCGAAATCGCGTCATCGCTCGTCTCCGGTCAGGACGTCATCGAAGGTAAACACTCCCCGCCGCCCGAGCAGCCACTCGCCCGCCACCACCGCGCCGACGGCGAACACCGCGCGGTCCCGCGCCGTGTGGGTCACCGTCACGGTCTCGAACTCCGCGTCGAAGGTGAGCCGATGGGTGCCCGGCACCCAGCCCACCCGCTCCGAGGTGATCGGCCAGGCGCGGGTGGGGTCTTCGGAGCGGAGGTCGGACTGGAGCAGGAGCGCGGTGCCGGACGGGGCGTCGAGCTTCTTGTTGTGATGGGCTTCGTGGAGGGCGGCGTCGAATTCGGGGCGGTCGCGGAGCAGTCGGCCGAGCGATCGGATGGCGTGGCGCATCGCCATCATGCCGAGCGAGAAGTTGGCGGCGTGGAGCAGGGCGCCGCCACCCCGTTCCACCAGCGGCGCGATCCGCGGCAGCTCCTCGCGCCAGCCGGTCGTGCCGGTCACCACTGTGGCGCCGAGCTCGGCCAGGCGGGTCAGGTTGCCGGGCGCCGCGCTTGGCGTGGTGAACTCGAAGGCGACGTCCGCGCCCGAGAGCGCCTCCAGCGCGAGCCCGCCGCCGCTCGGGTTCTCCGCCAGGTCGATCGTCGCCACCACCTCGTGCCCGCGGCGGCGCGCCTCGCGCGCCACCGCGCCGCCCATCTTGCCGTGCCCGACGATCGCGACCCGCATCTCAGCCCTCCTCGGCGAAGAACTCCGCGTGCAGCAGCCGGACGGCGCTCGGGCCGTCCTCCTCCTGAACCACCAGCGTGACGTTGATCTCCGACGCGCCCTGGGAGATCATCTCGACGTTGACGTCGCGGATTGCCGAGAAGAGCCGGCCCGAGAGGCCGCGGGTCCCGCGGAGCCCCACGCCGATCACCGCGACGATCGCGCGCCGCTCGTAGACCGTCACCTCGCCCAGCTGGCCGAGGTCGGCGGCGATCCCCGCGAGATCGGTCACGTCGTCCAGGGTGAAGGAGACGTTGATCTCGGACGTGGAGATCACGTCCACCGCGGCGCCGTGGCGCTCGATCACCTCGAACAGGCGCCGGAGGAAACCCACGGCGCCCGGCATCTCCGCCGCCCGGATGTTGACGACCGTGACCCCGCGCTTGAACGAGATCGAGCGGACCGGCGAATTGCCCACGGGACCCGGGCGAAGGCCCGAGACCACCGTGGTCCCGGCGCGCTCGGGCGCGAACGAGTTGAGCACCACGCAGGGGATCCGCGCCTCGACCAGCGGCGCCTGGGTGGCCGGATGCAGCACCTTGGCACCGAAGGTGGCCATCTCGGCGGCCTCGACGTGGCTGGCCACGGGCAGCACCCGCGCGTTGGGGACGATCCGCGGGTCGGCCGTCATGATCCCGTCGACGTCGGTCCAGATCTCCACCCGATCGACGTGCAGCGCGGCCCCGAGGAGCGACGCGGTGTAGTCGGAGCCGCCGCGCCCCAGGGTCGTGGTGCGCCCGTCCGGGGTGCCGCCGACGAAGCCCTGGATCACCGGAATCCGGCCCGCGGTCAGGATCGGCTTGAGGATCAGGCCGGCCTGCGCGCGGATCGCGTCGGGTGCCGGGCGGGCCCGGGTGAAGCTGCCGTCGGTCACGATCACCTGGCGGGCGTCCACCCACTCGGCGGGCAAGCCGCGCCGTCCCATCGCGGCGACGATCAGCCGCGAGCTCCACCGCTCGCCGTGCGCGGCCAGGTGATCGAGGTCGGCCGGCGGGAGCGAAGGTGCCCGCCGCTCGTCGAGCCACCTCCCGAGCGCGCTCAGCTCGGTCTCGATCGGCGCCAGCGCCTCGGCCGGGACCGAGAGCTCCCCGGCGATGCCCGCGTGCCGGGTGCGGATCGTCTCCAGCTTCGCGGCGCGCTCCTCCCGGTGCTCGGAACCCAGCAGGCGTCCCAAGGCGAGCAGCTGGTCCGTCACGCCCGACAAGGCGGAGACCACCACCACCGGCGCCTCGCTCCGCCGCCCGCCCACGATCTCGATCAGCCGCGCGATCGCCTCGGCCGTGCCCACCGAGGTGCCGCCGAACTTGCAGACGATCATCGACCTACCCGCCCGGTCCGAACCAGCAGCTCGGCGTTCTGACGCCGCGCCGGCGGCCCCGCGGATTCGCCGTGGCTCAGCACCACGAAGCGCAGGTCGAGGATCGGACAGCCCCGAAGCCGCCCCACCGTGACCGTCATGCCGCCCCCACGCTCCCGATCCAGCTTGGGCTGCGGCCGATCGGGGCGGTCGTCGATTTCGAGTGGGAGCGCAGGAGTCGAGGGCAGATCGGCCACCTCGGGATCGACCCGCCAGGAGCGGATCGCCTCCCGCGCTTCGTCGACCGAGACCCGGCGGCCGAAGCCGACCGAGACGGTCTCGGTGTGCCCGTCGTCCACCGGCACCCGGTTGGTGTGGACGCTGCTCCGGATCGCCGGCGCGTCGAGGATCTTCCGGGTCTCCTGCTCGACCTTCTCCTCCTCGCCCGAGATGAAGGGGATCACGTTGCCCACGATGTCGAGCGAGGCGACCCCGGGCCATCCGGCGCCGGAGATCGCCTGCATCGTGGAGACGAAGAGCCGGTCGATGCCGAAGGCGCGATGGAGCGGCGCCAGCGCCAGCACCAGGCCGGCCGTGGTGCAGTTGGGGTTGGCGACGATCGCGCCCGGCCAGCCCTTCTCCTGGCGCTGCCGCTCGATCAGGGCGAGGTGCCCGTGATTCACCTCCGGCACGATCAGCGGGACCACGGGGTCCATCCGCTGCGGGCTGGCGTTGGTCACCACGGCGACGCCCGCCTTCGCCCAGGCGGGCTCGATCGGACCGGCCGCCCTGGCGTCGAGCGCGGAGAACGCGACGGCCACGTCGAGCGGCGCGTCGCTCGGCTGCACGGTCATCGCCGCGATCCGATCCGGGACGGCCATCGGCTCGCGCCAGCGGGCCGCGTCGGCGTAGCGCTTGCCGGCGCTCTCGGGCGACGCGGTGAGCGCGGCGATCTCGAACCAGGGATGGTCCGCCAGCAGCCGGATGAACTTCTGCCCGACGGTGCCGGTGGCCCCGAGAATCGCGACCGGCAGCTTGGAGCGGGGCGCGGAGGTCATTCTGCCCTCTGGAGCAGCTCGGTCGCGAGCCGCACGTACGCCGCCACGCCGGCCCGGAGCTCGTCCTTCCGGATCCGCTCGTCGGCCGTGTGGGCGACTCGAATGGTGCCGGGACCGAGCTGATAGCCCGTGCCCCAGTTGGAGAGGTGCGGCAGGTCGGACGCGTAGCTCACCACGGTGGTGTCCCATCCCTCGAGCTTCGGCGCTCGGACGTAAGGGGTGTCGAAGACGACGTGCAGCGAGACGTTGGGCGCCAGGGCCGCCTCGACGGCGGCGATCAGCGGCGCCGTGTCCGAGACCGTGCGGAACATCAGGTCGGCCGAGGCCGCTGGCGGGATCACGTTGATCGCCACGCCACCCGAGAGCTTGCCGATGTTGCAGGTGGTCGGGCCGAGCAGCGGGTCCGCCGGGAGCTCGAGTGTGCGGATCCGCTCGAGGCTGTCGAGCAGCGCCTCGGTGGCCGACTCGCCCTCCTCGGGGTAGGCGGAGTGCGCGGCGCGACCGCGCGCCTCGAGCCTGAGGTGGAGCGCGCCCTTCTGGCCGATCGAGAGCCGGTTCTCGGTCGGCTCGCCGTTGATCAGGAATTTGCCGCGCGGCTCGAGCCGGTTGGCGGCCTTGGCGCCGTCGGATCCCGCCTCCTCGCCGACGGTGAAGAGGAGCGCCACCCGCCGCTCGCCGCCCCGGCGGATTTCCTCCGCCGCCGCGATCATCGCCGCCGCGATGCCCTTCGCGTCCTGCACGCCCCGGCCGTAGAGCCACTCGGCGTCCTCCTTGAGCGGCAGCGACGGCGGGACCACGTCGAGATGGGTGCAGAGCACCACGTGTGGCGGGCCGAGGGTGGCGAGCAGGTTGTGGCGTCCCCGGGTCACCTCCTGCGAGGTCACCCGGTAGCCCAGGTCACGGAGACGGGTGGCCACGAACTCCACCACGGCGGCCTCCTGCCCGGTGGGGGACTCGATGGCGCACAGCGCTTTGGTCAGCTCGACTGGGTCCATATGCAAAAGACCCCGCGCATCGCTGCAGCGGGGCATTGGCAGAAGGGTACTGACGCTACCTGCTCACGGCCCGCTGCGACGGAGTCGCATGGTCTTGGTGCGCTTCGTGGGCTTCTGGCACTTGAGCATCGGCATCATGGGCAGCAAAGCTAGACGCGGGCGTGCGGCCAGACAACCCCGCTCGCGCCAGCGTTTGAAGGTCGGTCCGGTGTCGGGTACGTTCCTCCGTCGCCGTTCGCCCGCACCTCCAGCTTCGGAAGGGTCCGTCTCGATGAACTTCGCCCGTCCCGGTCGCCTCCGTGTCCTGTTGCTCGCCCTCCTCGGCCTCGCGACCGGTCTCGGCCAGCCGCTTCTCGCGCAAACCTACGACCTGGTGCTCGCCAACGGCCGCGTGATGGACCCCGAGAGCGGTCTCGACGCCGTCCGCTTCGTCGGGATCAACGGCGGTCGGATCGCCGCGATCTCCTCCACGCCGCTCACCGGCCGCACGGTGGTCGACGTCCGGGGCCTCGTGGTCGGGCCTGGCTTCGTCGACCTGCACGCGCACGGTCAGGACCCCTTCAGCAGCCGGCTCCAGGCGCGCGACGGGGTCACCACCGCGCTGGAGCTCGAGGGCGGCACCGGCGACGTCGGCGACTGGTACGGCTCCCGGGTCGGCAAGGCGGTCATCAACTTCGGCGCGACCATGAGCCATGGCGACGCCCGGGCGGCGATCATCACCGATCAGGTGGCCGACGGACCCGGCGCGATCTACCGCAACGCCACGGCCGAGGAGATCGGGCGGATCGCCGAGCGGGTGCGTCAGGGACTGCGGGCCGGCGCGCTCGGGATCGGCTACGGCATCCAGTACATGCCGGGAGCCACCCGCGGCGAGATCGTCCGGATGTTCCAGGTGGCCGCCGAGTTCGGCGTCACCAACTTCGTCCACGACCGGTTCGCCAGCGTCAAGGAGCCGGGGAGCAGCGTCGAGGCCGTCCAGGAGCTGATCGCGGCGTCGGCCGTGAGCGGCGCGCCGGTCCACATGGTGCACGTCGGGAGCAGCGGTCTCGGGCAGGTTCCGGAGATCCTCGAGATGATCGCGGGCGCCCGGAAGCACGGCGTCGACATCAGCACCGAGGTCTATCCCTACACCGCCGCCTCCACCGACATCCGCGCCGCCATCTTCGACGACGGCTGGCGCGAGCGGCTCGGCGCCGACTACAGCGACATCGAGTGGGTCGCCACCGGCGAGCGGCTCAACGCCCAAACCTGGGTGACCCGCCGCGCCGAGGGCGGGATGATCATCGCGCACGTGATTCCGGAGGCCGGGGTCGACTTCGCCGTCGGTCACCCGCTGGTGATGATCGCGAGCGACGGGGTGGAGTTCCGGAACGGTCGGGCCCATCCCCGCGGGGCGGGCAGCTACGCGCGGGTGCTCGGCCGCTACGTGCGGGAGAAGAAGACACTCACCCTGATGGAGGCGCTCCGGAAGATGAGCCTGATGCCGGCCCGCCGGCTCGAGTCGGTCGTGCCGCAGATGAAGACCAAGGGCAGGGTCGCGGTCGGCGCCGACGCCGACCTCACCATCTTCGATCCGGAGCGGGTCATCGATCGGGCCACCTTCGCCGAGCCGGCGCAGGCCTCGGCCGGGATCGTCCACGTCCTGGTGAACGGCACCTTCGTGGTCCGGAACGAGGCGCTGGTCGACGGCGCCACGCCCGGGGTCGCGATCCGGAGGCCGACGCCGATTCCCTGACGGCCGCGGCGTGGGCCGGGGCCGGTCGAAGTCGGGATGGCGGCGGTCGCCGGGGGCCGGACGGGGTAGCCGCCGCGCCCTCCTGGATCACCGCCCGGTCTGGAGACGCTCCCGCCGGGCGCGGACCAGCGAGGCGACGATCGCGGTTCCCAGGACCGCGACGATCGTGGCCAGCGAGACCCCGGTCGAGAGGTGGACCCAGTAGCTCGCGAGCATCTTGACCCCGACGAACGCCAGGATGATCGCCACGCCGGGCTTGAGGTAGCGGAAGCGGTGCATCGCGTCGGCCAGGACGAAGAACATCGCCCGGAGCCCCAGGATCGCGAAGACGTTCGAGCTGAAGACGATGAAAGGGTCCCGGGTGACCGCGAAGACGGCGGGAATCGAGTCGATCGCGAACACCAGGTCGCTCCACTCCACCACGATCAGCACCAGCAGGAGCGGCGTGACGTACCAGCCGCGGTGCGAGCGGACCAGGAACTGGCTGTCCTTGAAGGCGGGCGTCACGGGGAGGAAGCGCCGCGCGAGCCTGACCAGCGGGTTCTTCTCGGGCTCGATCCGCGCCTCGGACTGGGTCAGCATCTTGACCGCGGTGATCACCAGGATCGCCCCGAAGACCAAGATGATCCACTCGAACCGGTCGAGCAGCAGCACCCCGGCGAAGATCATCACCCCGCGGAGCACGATCGCGGTGAGGATCCCCCAGTGGAGCACCCGCGGCTGGGCGGCCGCGGGCACCGCGAAGTAGTCGAAGATCATCAGGAAGACGAACAGGTTGTCCACGCTGAGCGAGAGCTCGATCAGATAGCCCGCGTAGTACTCCCCCGCCTTGGTCAGACCCTCGGTGAGCCAGAGATGGAGCCCAAAGAGAAGCGCCACGGCGACGACCGTGGCGCTCCAGCGGGTGGCGGTGGCGAGCGACATCCCGCGCTCGCCCCGCCCGATCACGAAGAGGTCGATCGCGAGCAGGACCGCGATCAGACCCCCGAACGCCAACCAGACCGCGAGCGGCGTGGTGGACAATCAGCGGCCGCTTCTGCCCAGGAGCGCCGCCACCCGCTCGGCCGTCGGCGGATGGGTCGAGAAGAGCTTCGCCATCCCGCCGCCGTACGCCGCCAGCGGATTCACCTGCGCCAGCGGCGCCACCGCGGGCTGCACCTGCATCGGGATCTGCCGCGCCATCGCGTCGAGCCGGGTCAGGGCGCTGGCCAGCGGCTCCGCCCGGCCCACGATCTCGGCGCCGACCCGGTCCGCCTCGAACTCCCGCTGCCGCGAGATCGCGAACTGCACCATCATGGCCAAGAGCGGCGCCACGATCAGCAGCACCATCCCGAGCACCGGATGGCTGTCGCCGTCGTCGTCCCGGCCGAACATGATCAGGTAGGGCAGGTACCCGATCGCGCCGGCGATGCCCGCCGCCACCGTCGAGATCAGCATGTCGCGGTTCTTGATGTGGGCCAGCTCGTGCGCGATCACGCCCTCGAGCTCGGCCGCCGGCATCGACTGGAGCAGACCGGTCGTCACCGCCACCACCGCCTTGGACGGGCTCCGCCCGGTGGCGAACGCGTTCGGCTGCGGCTGGTTGGTCACCGCCAGCGTCGGCATCGGCAGGCCGGCGCGCTGCCGGAGCCGATCCACCATCCGATAGAGCTCGGGCGCCTCCTGCTCGGACACGATCCGGGCCCCGTACATCTTGAGCACCAGCTTGTCCGAGAAGAAGAACATCCCGAGGTTGAAGAGCGATCCCATCACCAGGGCGAACACCAGCCCCTGGTTGCCGCCCACCAGCTGGCCGATCGCCAGGAAGAGGGCCATCAGCCCCGCCATCAGCACCGCGGTCTTCATGTTGTTCATCTGCGTCCTCCGAACGCGCGTATCCCTGCACGAAAAAGACCTCCGCCAGGCGACCCGCCGAACGGCTGGGTCGAGGCGAAGGTCTTGCCGTAACGGTTTCCCGTTCCCACTCGACCGTGCCGGTCGTTGACCGACAGTCTTGACGATCGAGCGGTCCGCCCTCACCACCGGCGGATGGGCTACTCCCCTTCTGGTCGAGAAAGCTAAAACCCGACTATTTTGGTGTCAATTGGTCGCCAGCACGCTGCGGCGACCAGACGCGACAACACGACCGCTTCTCGAATTCGGAGGTACCCGACGTGCGCATTCTCCTTGGAACCCTGACGCTCGCTCTCGCCGCCGGTGCCGGCCTGGCCGAGCGCGCCGAGGCGCAGGCCTCGCCGCGCGACACCACCCGGGCCGCCGTGGCCGGCGCCAACGTGCTGGTGGACTATGGTCGTCCGTCCAAGCGCGGCCGGGAGATCTTCGGCGGGCTGGTGCCGTACGATCGGGTCTGGCGCACCGGCGCCAACGAGGCGACCCACCTGGTCACCGACAAGCCACTGATGTTCGGCTCCGCCATGGTGCCGGCCGGCACCTACACGCTCTACACCCTGCCGGCCGCCGACGGCTGGCACCTGATCATCAACAAGCAGACCGGTCAGTGGGGCACCACCTACGACGAGTCCCAGGATCACGCCCGGGTGAAGATGCGGGTCGCGAGCCTGCCCGAGCTCGTGGAGCAGTTCACGATCAAGATCGAGCCCGGCGCGGGCGGCGGTGTCCTGAAGCTGGAGTGGGACCGGACCGTCGCGTCGATCCCCTTCATGGTGCACTAGCCCAGCCTCTCACGAGCGAGCGGGCGGTCGGCCGGCGAGCCGCCCGCCCGCGTTCCGTGGTACATTGGCCGAGCCAACTCCAACGGAGCGTGCAGTGATTCCGAGCAACGAAGCGGAGGCGATCTCCACCGTGGCGTTGATCGCCGCGCTCGCCGACGGGCGCCGGCAGGTCGAAGAGCGGGCCAGGCTGGCCGACCTCGCGGCCTCCCTCGGGACGGAGGACCACGGCGTGCTGACCCGGAAGATCCTCGCGGGGCACGTGCGGTTGCCCGACGCGATCGGCAGGATCGACTCGGAGGAGGGCCGCCGGGCGGCCTTCGAGCTCGCGGTCTCGGTCTGCAATGCCGACGGCGTCGCCACCACCGAGGAGCAGGAGTTCCTCGACGATCTGGCCAGCTCGCTCCATCTCGACGAGGCCTACGCCAAGGCCGTCAGGAAGGCCGGCGAGAACGTCGCCCGGACGCCGCCCGCCGCCCCGACGCTCGACGCCCCGGACCTGCCGCTCACCGAGAATCCCGGCGCTCGGCCCTCTCAGGCGGGTCTCCCGGCCTTGGATCCGGAGGCCGCGCTCGACGGGCTGATCGAGCGCTCGGCAATGCTGGCCGGCGCGCTGGAGCTGCTGCCGCAGGGCCTCGCCGGATTGCTGGTCGTCGCGGTGCAGGGGCGGATGGTCCATCGGATCGGCGCCGACTTCGGCGACCGTCCGGGCGCGGACCAGGTTCGCGACCTGGCCAAGGCCGTGGGGATCGGCGCCGCCGCGCAGGTGCTCGAGGGCGGCGCCCGACGGGCCCTCGGCGGTCTGCTCGGACGCACCGTCGGAGGCGCGGCGGGCACCGTGACGGGCGCCGCCTTCGCCTTCGCCACGACCTACGCCCTCGGCCACGTGGCCAAGCGCTACTACGCGCAGGGCCGGGAGCTCTCGGGGCAGGACCTCCGCGCGATGTTCGAGGAGCTCAGAGCCGAAGGTCGGGCCCGGTTCCCGGCCCTCGAGGAGCGGATCAAGGCCCAGGCCGGCTCGCTCAACCTCCCGGGCCTGCTCGAGAAGCTGGGCTAGTCGGAGCCGAGGGCGCGGATCGGATCGATCGTGGAGGCGCGCCAGGCCGGGTACCAGCTGGCCAGGAGCGCCGTCGCGAGCAGGACCAGCGCCGCCACGCCGAAGGTGGCCGGGTCGAGCGGAGCCACCCGATAGAGTCGGCTGGCCAACAGCCTGGTCAGCCCGACCGAAGTCAACGCGCCGACGCCGATGCCGAGCACCGCGAGCGCGGTCCCCTGACGGAGCACCATCCCGAGCACCTGGTGCCGGCCGGCGCCGAACGCCATCCGCACCCCGATTTCGCGGGTGCGGTCGCCGATCCGGTTGCTCATCAGGCCGAAGATCCCGGCCGCAGCAAGCCCCAGCGCCATCACCGCGAAGCCCGCCAGGATCGCGAGCAGGAAGCTCCGATCCCGGACCGACGCGCCCACCAGATCCGCCAGCGTCGCCTCGTGGTAGACGGGCATGGTCGGGCTGATCTCCCAGAGCGCCTGCTTGGCCCGTTCGATCAGCTCGGCCGGCGAGCCCTCGCCCCGGATCACGAACGCGTTCGCGCCGGTGGGTGACTGCGGGTGCGGCAGATACACGGTGGGCAGGGCCGCCTCGGAGCGCCGCCGAGCGGCGGATGTCGCCCACGACGCCGACCACCTCGCGCCATGGCGCGCTCGGCCCCCCGACGCCCGCCCGACGGCGATCCGCCTTCCTGACCGGGCTCGCTTCGCCGAAGTAGCGGACGGCGAACGCCTGGTTCACTCACCGCCACGGGAAAGGCGTCCGCCCGGTCTCTCTGATCGAAGCTTTCGCGACCGGCGACGGTCGCACGCCCAGGGCCTCGAGCCCGCCTGGCGAGACGGTCACGAAGTTCACCAGGGGCTCCGCCTCGTCGGGCTCGGTGAGGGGAGTCCCCTGACCGCGAATCGCGCAGTGCTCCCGAGCTACCGCGGCGAGCGGCACTGCCGACAGCATCCCCGCCGCGCGCACGCCTGGCAGGGCCCGAATCCGGTCGACCAGCTCTTCGACGGAAGCCGGTCATGCCGCGCCGTCCGGGTAATGGCTCCAGCTCTGGACCGTGAAGGTGGCGGCGCCGCGGGCGTCGAAGCCCCGGTCCTCGTCCAGCACCTTGAAGAAGCTCCGGTCAGGAGCCCCGCGCCGATCAGGAGCACCAGCGAAAGCCCCACCTGCGCGATCACTCGCCCGCTCTGCGCCCGCGCGATGGCCGGGCTGGCGCCGGTGCCGCGCGCGCCCCTCGCCGAGGGAGGCGGAGCCCGAGACCGGCGGTGACCTGCGCGGGGAGCGCCGCCGCGACCATCACGGCGATCGCGCTCACCAGCAGGGCGAAGGCCAGCACGTCTCCGTCCGCGCGGAGCTGGCCGAGCCGGGGAAAGCCGGCCGGCGCGAGCGAGCGATCCCGGCGAGCGCGACCTCGCCACCACGAAGCCCAGGAGGCCTCGACCGCCGCCACGATCAGGCTCTCGGTGAAGAGCTGGCGGAGCACCCGGCCGCGCCCGGCGCCCAAGGCCCCGCGCAGCGCGAACTCGCGCGATCGGGCCACGGCACGCGCGAGCTGGAGGCCGTTGATACTGGCGACCACCACCAGCAGCACCAGGGTCACCGCGCTGAGCAGGAGCAGCATCATGCCCGGTCTCGCCGACGATCTGCTCGTGGAGTGCACCGCCATGAGCCCCAGGCCCGCGTTGACCCGCGGATGCTCGGCCCGAAGCTGTCCGGCCAGCACCTCGAGCTCCGCGGTGGCGGTCTCCTCGGTGACGCCGTCGGCGAGCCGGCCGTAGACGGTGTAGAAGGTGCTGCTCCTGGCCTGCCGCTCCCACCCGTCGAGCACCTTGGGCGACCAGACCACGTCGTCGCTCGGCACCGCGAACCCGGCCGGCATCACGGCCACCACGGTGCGAGGCTGCTCGTCCATCTGATAGACCCGGCCGATCACCCCGGAGTCGCCACCGAAGCGGCGCTGCCAGACCGCGTGGCCGAGCACCACCACCGGGCTCTGGCGCCGCTCGTACTCGTCGGGACGGGGGAGCCGGCCAAGCAGCGGTTGGGTCCCGAAGGTCTCGAAGAACCCCTCGTAGATCAGCCAGGTGGCGAGGTAGACGGGACCCTCGTCGCTCTGCCAGTCGAAGCCGAACGGCTCCATCGCGGTGAGGGTGACGGAACGAGCGGGCCCGCTCGCGGAGGTCGAGGAAGTTGGCCGGCGCCGGCTCGATCCGGTCAGCCTCGGGCCCGGTCGGTCCGCCAGATCCCCATCACCCGCTCCGCCTCGGTAAAGCGGCGTGAGCAGCACCCCGTCGACGGCGCCGAAGATCGCCGCGGAACCGCCGACGCCGACGCCGAGGGTGAGCAGGACGACCGCGGTGTGACCGGGCCGCCGGCCGAGACTCCGAGCCCCGTGGCGGAGATCCCGCCAGAGATCGTCGAGCAGGCGAAGGCCGCGCGCGTCGCGGGTCGCCTCGCGGTGGCTCTGCACCGCGCCGAACGCGAGCCGCGCGCGCCGCCGGGCCTCCGCGGGTTCGTGCCCCAGGGCCAGCTGCCGCTCGGTCTCCATCGCGAGGTGGAACTCGAGCTCGGCGTCGAGCTCGGTGTCGAGTCTCGGGCGCCCGATCAGGGCCCGGAGCCGGCGGTGGAGTCGGCGGAGGAAACGCACCCTCGTCACCGCTGCTCGAGGATCCGCGCGACCGCCCCCGCGAACTCCTCCCAGCTGGCCCGCTCCCGCTCCAGCTGCCGCCGGCCCCGGGCGGTGAGCCGATAGAAGCGCGCCCGGCGCCCGGCCTCGCTCACTCCCCACTCCGCGTCGACGTAGCCGTCGTTCTCGAGCCGGTGGAGCGCGGGGTAGAGCGAGCCCTGTCCGATCTGGAAGACCTCGCGTGAGAGCTGTTCCAACCGGTGCGCGATGGCCCAGCCGTGGAGCGGATCGCCCCCGGCGAGGGTCTGGAGGATCAGGAGGTCGAGGGTGCCCTGCAGTCGATCGGTGCGTGCGGGACTCATGCGCCTGGCTTGTTGACGACTGTCGACAATATGAGAGTCATGGTGTCGACTGTCAACAACAAGAAGACGCCTTCGCCTGGTCGGGTCAGGGCGGGGTGCCGTCGGCCCCCAGGTAGGCGACCCGGCCGTCGTCGAAGACCCGGAAGCGCCAGAAGCGACGATTGATGCAGCCCGACGGGCAGTCGCCCGAGCCGACCGAGTAGGCGAGCACCACCGCGTCGGCCTCGCGCGTCGCGGCGAGATCGTTGCCGTCGCCCACCAGGCCGTTCGGCTCCGCGTAGCGGACCCGATCGAGCGGTCCGAAGAGCCGGGCCAGCCCGGGCACGAACACGGGGCGCTCGGTCGTCAGGGCGCAGCTGGTGTAGTCGACCGAGGCGAAGTCGAAGCAACGATCCACCGCGATCCCGAACCGCCGCACCAGCTCGTCGACGGCGGGCTCTCCGGTGAGCGGCTGGCCGGCGCGCCAGGCGTCGATCCATCCGGCGTCCCGATCGACGCCCACCGCGAGCGAGCGGACCACGGGTCGGAGCGGGGTGATGGCATGGACCTCGACCACCGTGTCGCGAGCGGCGAGCTCGCGGGCGTTGTCGACCAGCACCAGACGAGCGTAGAAGCTCTCGACCAGGGCGGCGGGCAGCTCCGGCCCCGCGTCCGGTGGGAGCTCCCGCGCGGCGAGTCGGGCGGCCGCCTCGCGATAGCGCTCTCTCCGCAGCTCGGGAATGGCCGAGTCGTCGGCCGGCGGCACCACCACGGCGAGCCGGTCGCAACCGGCGACGAGGAGCAGCAGGGCGAGGGTGAAGCGGGGCATCTGGACTCCGGGGAGGCTCCGTGGGTTGACCCCGGCCGGAGCCCTCGGGTCACCGCGGCGTCAGAACGGCGGCTCGGCCGCCGACTCGGTCGCCTCCCGGACGATCGCGGTCAGCGTCTCGCCGGGCGCCGTGTCGTGCTTGCCCTCGGGCACTACCAGGAGCGAGTTCGCCGCCACCATCGAGGTCAGGATTCCCGATCCCTGCGGTCCGGTGAGCCGGGCCTCGAGACCCTGCTCGCCAGGACCGACTACGGCGCGGAGGAAGTGCTGCAGCTTGGGCCCGAGTCGGATCGGCTCGGCCACCCGCACCGGGGTTCCGGCTCGGAAGGGGAGGGCGTGTCCCGCCATCCGGCGAATCGCCGGACGGCAGAAGAGCTCGAAGGTGACCATCGTGCTGACCGGGTTGCCGGGCAGTCCGATCCACGGCACCGATCCCAGGCTGCCGAAGCCGACCGGCGCGCCGGGTCGCATCCGAGCTTCCAGAAGTGGATCGAAGCCGCCCAGCGACTCCAGGACGTCGCGGAGATGGTCGTGCCTGCCCACGCTGATCCCGGCGGTGGAGATCAGCAGGTCGCACCAGGCCGGCCTCGAGGTGGACGCGCAAGCTCTCCGGCGTCCCCGGGCGATGCCGAGGTTGACCGGCTCGGCCCCTTCCTGCCGGATCAGCGCGGTGAGGGTGTGGGTGTTGAGCGGCGACCTGGCGCCGGAGAGGATCCGTCGGGCTGATCGACGTCGACGATCTCGTCGCCGCTCGCCAGGATCCCCACCCGGGGCCGGCGGACCACCAGCGGATGGCTCACCGCGAGCGACGCCAGCACGCCGAGCTCGGCCGGGCCCAGCACGGTGCCCGCCTCGAGCACTCGGCTGCCGCGGGCGATGTCCTCGCCGGCCCGACGCCAATTGATGCCCGCGTCCCGGTCTTTCTGGATGGTGACCACCCGATCGCCCTGGTCGGTGTCTTCCTGCCGGACCACGGAGTCGGCGCCCTCGGGGAGCGGCGCTCCGGTGAAGATCCGGGCGCACTGGCCCGGCCCGATCGACCGGCTCGGCCGGCCGCCGGCCGGAATCCGGTCGATCACCTCGAGTCGGACCGGATGGGCCTCGCTGGCGCCGCGGACGTCGTCCGCGCGGGCGGCGTAGCCGTCCATCGCCGAGTTGGTGAAGAAGGGGACGTCGATCGGGCTCACCAAGGGCTCGGCCAGCACGGCGCCGAGCGCGTCGTCGAGCGGGATCCTCAGGTTGGGCTGGCGGGCGACCTTGCCGACGATCTCCAGCGCCGCTTCCCTGGCGGAGAGGCCGGTGCGCACCTGGCTAGGCGCCGGGGTCGAGCGCCCGCTCCAGGGCGAGCGAGGCGAGGAGCTGGAGCCACATGGTGTCGGTGAAACGGAGCACGGGGCAGGGCGCGTCGGCGACCGCCTTGTCGGTGGCGAGGGCGATCCAGGGTCCCGGCACCGACGGGTCGAGCAAGAGCGGGCTCGGGCCGACGCCGCTCCGGAAGACCTCGATCTTGGGCAGCGGGGACCGCTTGAAGCCTTCGACGATCACCAGGTCCCGATCCGCGAAGTGCTCGAGCGCCAGCGCGATCGGGCCGGTGTCGTCAGGCCGGCGCTCCAGGACCACCCGGAGGTTGGGCGCGGCGATCAGGACGCCGTCGGCCATGCCCTCGTGCAGGTGCCGCCAGCTGTCGGTGCCCTTGCGGTCGATGTCGACCGGCTCCGACGAGTGCTTGATCGTGGCCACCCGCTGCCCCCGCCGGCCGAGCTCCTTGGCGAGCGCGACCAGGAGGGTGGTCTTCCCGGCGTTCTTGTGCCCGACGATGGAGAACAGTCGCATCACAGCTCGGCGTTGGCGGTCCGGAGGTCGTCGACGGTGTTGACGTTGAAGAAGAGGCGCCCGGGCGGTCCGAACGAGCGGACTTCGTCCTCCGAGAGAATATCCACCCGCACCTGATCGTGGAAGGCGATCGCGCGGAAGTCGCCCCGGGCGATCGCGGCCTCGATCGGCCCCCGGACGGCCGGTCCGTAGGCCGCGCAGAGGGGCTCCATGCCCCGACGGCCGCCGCTCGCCGGGAGCACCGCGTCCGCCTGGGCGAGCCCCCGGGCCAGCCGGGCCAGCAGCCCGGCCGGGACGAAGGGCATGTCCCAGGCGACGCAGAGGACCGGCGCGGGTGCCTCGACCACCGCGGCGTGGAGCCCGCCTAACGTTCCCGCCTCGGCGATCCGGTCGGGTACCACCCGGAGCCCGGGGCGCCAGCGCGCCGCGCCCGGGTCGTTGGCCACCAGGATCGGAGGCAGTCCGGTGGCCTCCTCGAGCGCCCCCACGATCCGGTCGAGGATCCGGACCCCGCCGACCAGCTCGAGCCCCTTGGGGCGGCCGCCGAAGCGGCGGGCCGCGCCCCCGGCGAGGATCGCGCCGCGGACCCGCACCGGGTCAGTCGCCGGCGTACTCGGCATCGAGGGAGTCGTCCTCGGCCACCCGGACCCGGTCGAGGCGGACCCCGGCGGGCAGCCGCGCGCCGATCCGCTCGAAGATCGCCATCGCGATGGCCTCGCAGGTTGGGGTGACGGCGTCGAAGGGGGCGACCTCGTTGAGCAGTCGCCCGCCGTAGCGCTCGACGATCTCGCTCCGGAGGATACCGTCCAGCACGCCGAGATCGACCACCATCGGGGCCGGCGCCTGGACCCGCCCGCCGACCGTGACGGAGACCCGGTAGTGGTGGAGGTGCCCCGGCGTGCCGGCCGTCCATCCGAACCGAACCCGAGCGTCCTCCTCGGTCTGGCCGGGAAGGGCGAGCCGGTGCAGCGCGCGAAAGTCGACCGTTCGGGTGAGGCGGGCGAAGCCGGCCATCGGCTTAGAAGAACGGGCGATGGAACGCGAAGCCCAGGCCGGCGTGGAGCATCGGCACCGGTGCCCACTCCTTGCGGCCCTGTCCGGCGAGGATCGGGCTCAACGGACCGAGGGTGCCGTCGGGATCGGTGGTCTGGTAGGCGCCGGGGTAGCTCAGGTTCCAGAACATCGCGCGCGCCTCCAGCCGGATGAAGAGGCGTCGGGTGACGAAGGCGCGGACGCCGATCGCGGGCGCGAAGTAGAACTTGGTGCCGAACTTGTAGCCGCTCGAATCCGCGTCCACCCGCTCGGCGAAGGCGAGGCCGAGCGCGCCGCTCAGGTAGGGCGCCAAGCCGTGCCAGGTCTTGCCGCCGGTCGCGTTGAGCTGGATCACGCCCTCGCCGAACATCACCCGGTGGCGCTCCGGCCCGAGGATCTGCTGTCCGCGACCGTGGCTTCGAGGTCGACGCCCCGGTCGAGCCGGGTCGCGCCGCCGCCGATCCCGATGGTGAGGGGGCGGTCGGCGAGGAAGTCGTGCCGGAAGGTGAATACCCGACCGTCGTGCGGCCCGACTCCGAGCTTGCCGCCTGCGCCGCCGATGTATCCCGCCGTGACCTGGAGGAACTGGTTGTAGCGGAGGTCGCGGTAGGGCGAGCTCGCCGGGTCGTGCCCGACCTGCGCGGCGAGGGCGCCCGCGCCGCCGAGGACCAGGGTGAAGACGAGAGCGGTGGAACGACGGATCATGAGAGCAGACTCCGACCGGTCATCTCGCTGGGCTGATCGAGGCCGAGCAGCTGGAGCACCGTGGGGGCGACGTCACAGAGCGCGCCGCCTCGACGGAGCGTGCCGGCGGGGACGTCGACCCCCACGAAGGGAACCGGATTGGTCGTATGGGCGGTGTGCGGGCCACCGGTGTCGGGGTCGACCATCAGCTCGCAGTTGCCGTGGTCGGCGGTGATCAGGAGCCGGGTGCCGGTCTCGGCCGCGACGTCGAGGATCCGGCCGAGGCATTGGTCGACCGTCTCGACGGCCTTGATGATGGCCGCGGGGACGCCGGTGTGTCCCACCATGTCGGCGTTGGCGAAGTTGCAGAGGAAGAACGCGTGGTCGCGGCGGCGGAGGGCGTCGCAGAGGGTGTCGGTCACCCCGGCGGCGCTCATCTCGGGCATCAGGTCGTAGGTGGCGACCTTGGGCGACGCCACCAGCTGCCGCTCCTCGCCGGGGAAGGGCGGCTCGACCCCGCCGTTGAAGAAGTAGGTGACGTGGGGGTACTTCTCGGTCTCGGCCGTGCGGAACTGGGCCCGGTCGTCGTCGGCCAGCACCTCGGCCAGGATCCGGGCGAGGTTGAAGGGCGGAAACGCCTGCGGGAGCGGGAAGGCCTGGTCGTATTGCGTCATCGTGACGCCGCGCAGGTCGGGCCGGTTGCTCACGTCGAAGCCGTCGAATCCCTCGATGAAGAGCGCGCGGACGATCTGGCGCATCCGGTCGCTCCGGTAGTTGAAGCAGATCACCGCGTCGCCGTCCTGGAGCGGGCCCACGGGGCGGCCGTCCCGGAGCAGCACGATCGGCTTGACGAACTCGTCGGTCTCGCCCCGGTCGTAGGCTCCCCGCACGGCGTCGACCGGGTCGGTGGCCTCGACGCCGTGCCCCTCGACGAGGAGGTCGTAGGCCAGCTTGGTGCGATCCCAGCGGCGATCCCGGTCCATCGCGAAATAGCGTCCCACCAGGCTCCCGATCGCCGCGCGCGGTCCGGCGATCCGGGCGAGCTCCGCCTGGAGCGTCCGGACGAAGCCTAACGCCGACTGCGGGAGCGTGTCCCGGCCGTCGAGGAAGCCGTGGACCACGATCCGCGGGACGCCGAGTCGGACGCCCAGCTCGACCGCGGCGAGCAGATGGGTGTCGATCGCGTGAACGCCTCCGTTGCCGATCAGGCCGATCAGATGCAGCGTGCCACCGGTGCTCTGGAGGTGACGCCCGAGATCGACGAAGGGTTGCAGTCGAAAGAAGTCTCCGCTGTGCACCGACTCGGAGATCCGGACCAGGTCCTGCATCACCACCCGCCCGGCCCCGAGATTGAGGTGGCCGACTTCGCTGTTGCCCATCTGGCCTTCGGGGAGACCCACGGCGAGACCGCTGGCGTCGAGCAGGGTGCGGGGGGAATCGTTCCAGAGCCGGTGCCACACCGGCGTCCGACCGATCTCGATGGCGTTGTGTTGTGGCTCGGCGCGGTAGCCCCACCCGTCGAGCACGATGAGTGCGACGGGGCGCGTCTGGTTTGACATGATTCGTGCCGCCGTCTACAATGCGAGCTTGTGATCGACCTGACGCAAGATAGTCCGAGGGTTCGTCGCCTACCAGCCTGCGTGACGATCCTGATCCTCACGGTCGTCACGGCGTTGCCGGGACAGACGGTTCAGCGCGCCAGCAGCAACGCTCCCTTCCACAAAGACCCGCGCGGGATCCAGCTCGGACGCCTCCAGTCCGGGATTCGCTACGTCACCGGCACCGCGCAGAACGGCTGGATCGAAGCCACGATCGAGGGCTACATCTGGGCCCGCTCGGTGGCGCCGACCACGCGCGACGGCTTCGATCTCGCGGTGACGGCGGGCGGCGGCGAAGTAGTGCGCACCGAGCCGAACGGCACGGTCGTCGCGCGTCTGGTCGAGGGCACCCTGCTCCGGCGGCTGGCCACCCAGGGAGGCTGGATCAAGGCAGCGCACCGGGTGGGTGGCTCCGCACGGGTTGGCGGCGGTGGCAGTCCGCGCCACGACCGCGCCGCCGCCGCCTCCACCGGCGGCGGGATCCTCGACCAGCCGGCAGCCGCCCTCCGCCGGGCGAGACCGTTCGCCGCCTGCGCCCCCGGCCGCCGCCCAGACCGACACCGGCTCCAGCAGGGGGCTCGTCCGGGCGTCGCGCCTGGAGGGGCAGCGAGGTGGCGACCACGCCCGACGGTCCGCGGACGCGTCGCTCGACCGGCCCATGAGGTCGAGGAGCGCCCGGCGAGTGGATCAAGGTCCGTTTCGAGGTGGGTCGGCCGACGTGGCCGGGGCGGTACGACGCCCCGACCATCACCGGGGCATGGTCCGGGCGGAGCCTGACCGCTTCGTCGGCCAGCGCATCACCTGGCGACTCCATTTCCCGGCCCACCAGGAGGGCGACCTCCGGCCGGAGATCCCCAAGGGAGCCCCCTATCTGCTGACTCGGGGCCCACTTCCGGAGACGGGCTTCGTCTACGTGATGCTCAGCCGCGAGCAGCGGGACGCGCTCGAAGGGCTCGAGCCACTGGACGAAATCCAAATCGAGGGCATCATTCGAGCTGGACGAACTCGCTACCTGCCGACGCCGGTCGTCGAGCTGGTGCGGGTCGCAGGTCGGTAGGCCCGAGATGAACGACGCCCTGAAACAGCGCATCCTCCGCCGCCTCGAGCGTCAATGCTGAGCGACGACCGCGGCTACCAGATTCTCGACTTCGTCGAGTTCCTGGAGAGCAAGTACGCCGAGCGCGCCACGCCCAGCAACATCTTCGCGAAGATGACGGAGACGGTCGAGGACGTGATGCGGGCCGGCAAGCTGCCGGTCAAGGCGATCTCCGGCACCATGGGCCTGATGGAGGGCGCCGGCAAGATGATGCGGGGCGTCGCCGCGGCGGCCCAGGCGGTGGTGGACGAGGCCGTGGCCGGGGTCCAGGACGCCAAGCGGATCCCCTCCGAAGGAAGACGGTCTACCCGAGGGGCGGTCACCCTCCTAGATTACTCCATGGCTCTCCCAACCCGACTCCGCTTCCGCCCCACAATCCAGGTTCGACCGTCATGAGCTCCCTCCGCGGAGTGGCGCTCACGTTCGACGACGTCCTGCTGGTTCCCCGCCACAGCACGGTCCATCTGCGCGAGTGTGTCGATCGCCAGCCGGTTCACCTGGGCATCGACCCTAACGTCCCGCTGGTCTCGGCCGCGATGGACACCGTGACCGAATCGGAGATGGCCATCGCGATGGCCCGAGCCGGCGGCATCGAGTGATCCACAAGAACATGCCGATCGACCGCCAGGCGGCCGAGGTCGATCGAGTCAAGCGCAGCGAGAGCGGGATGATCCTGAACCCGATCACGCTCGGTCCCGGAACGCTCGGTCCGGGAAGCTGCTGCGCTGATGAAACGATTCCGGATCTCCGGCGTGCCGATCGTCGACGGGTCCGGCCGGCTGATCGGGATCATCACCAATCGCGATCTCCAGTTCGAGCGCGACCTCGATCAGGCGATCGACGCCGCGATGACCAAGGAAGGCCTGATCACCGCGCCGGTCGGCACCACGCTCGACGAGGCGGAGCGGATCCTGGCCAGGCACCGGATCGGGAAGCTCCCGGTGGTCGACGACGCCGGTGTGCTGAAGGGTCTGATCACGGTCAAGGACATCTTCAAGCGGCAGCAGTATCCGGGCGCCAACAAGGACCACCACGGCCGGCTCAGGGTGGCCGCGGCGCTCGGCGCGGGCGGCGACCTCCTGCCTCGCGCCAAGGCGCTGATGGCGGCGGGTTGCGACGTGCTGGTGATCGACTCGGCGCACGGCCACAGCGAGGGCGTGTTGAGCGCCGTGGCCAAGGTGCGCGAGGCGATCCCCGAGGCCCAGCTGGTGGCCGGCAACATCGCCACCGAAGAGGGCGCGCGGGCCCTGGTGGAGCGCGGGGTCGACGCGATCAAGGTGGGGATCGGCCCCGGCAGCATCTGCACCACCCGGGTGGTGACCGGGGTCGGCGTGCCGCAAGTCACCGCCATTCTCGACGCCGTCCGCGGCGCCGGCGACGTGCCGATCATCGCCGACGGCGGCATCAAGTACTCGGGCGACATCGTCAAGGCGATCGCCGCCGGCGCGAGCTCGGTGATGATGGGCTCGATGCTCGCGGGCACCGAGGAGAGCCCCGGCGAATCGGTCCTCGCCGAGGGGCGTCGCTTCAAGATGATCCGCGGGATGGGCAGCCTCTCGGCCATGCAGGACGGCTCCGCCGACCGCTACTTCCAGGAAGGCGAGCTGGCTCCGTCCAAGATGGTGCCCGAAGGGATCGAGGGTCGGGTTCCTTATCGCGGGCCCGTGGGCGACGTGCTCTACCAGATGGTTGGCGGCTTGAGGAGCGGGATGGGGTATTGTGGCGCGGCCGATCTCGCGTCGCTCAAGCGGGACGTGCAGTTCTTGCAGGTCACGTCGGCGGGTCTTCGCGAGTCCCACCCTCACGACGTCACGATCACCAGGGAAGCGCCCAACTACAGCACCTAGAACAGGCTCTATCAGAACGCAGCCGTGGCAGCAGCCCGCGGTCGCGAGCGCGGCACCCGTCGCGAGCCCGCTCGCTTCGCCCGCCCCCACCATCTCGATGGTGGGGGCGCTCTCGTTGGGGTCGGGTTCGCCGTGGCCGCGCCTCCAGGGGGCCCACCCGCCCTGAGCCGACCGGCGTGAGCGGGCAAACGGCAGCGGCGTGGTCGGTGGTCTCACGCGGTTCCCTTCGAGGAGGTCCCTTTGTCGACGGAGCAGCGGGCGCAGTGGGGGTCTCGAGTCGGGCTGATCCTGGCGATGGCGGGCAACGCCGTCGGGCTGGGCAACTTCCTGAGGTTTCCAAGACAGGCGGTACAGAACGGCGGGGGGACCTTCATGATCCCCTACTTCATCGCCTTTCTGCTGGTCGGGATTCCCCTGATGTGGATCGAGTGGGGAGTGGGGCGGCATGGCGGGCTCCGCGGGCACGGCTCGGTGCCGGGCATGTTCCAGACCCTCTGGAAGCACCCGGTGGCGAAGTACCTCGGCGTGCTCGGCCTCTTCATGCCGATCGTGGTGCTGATCTACTACTGCTACGTCGAGTCGTGGACGCTGGCCTGGACCTTCTTCAGCCTCACCGGACAGACCCGCGGGCTCGACGAGGCGGGCATGACCGCCTTCATCCGGTCCTATCAGGATCTGCAGAACGGAACCGTCCACGGGTTCTGGGTGCCCTTCGGCTTCTTCTTCGTCACCATCGCGATCAACTTCGCCGTGGTCGCGAAGGGTCTGAGCGGAGGAATCGAGAAGCTCGCCAAGATCGGGATGCCGATCCTCTTCGTCTTCGCCGCGCTGCTGGTGATCCGGGTGCTCACCCTCGAGCCGCAGACGGTGACCCTCGCCGACGGCACCACCGGCACCTTCGGACCGGCCGACGGGCTCAACTTCATGTTCACGCCGAACTGGTCCGAGCTCGGCAACGCCAGGGTCTGGCTGGCGGCGGCGGGCCAGATCTTCTTCACCCTCTCGGTGGGGATGGGCACGCTCCAGGCCTACGCCTCCTATCTCCGGAAGAACGACGACCTGACCCTCTCCGGCGTGGCGACGGCGGCCACCAACGAGACGGCCGAGGTGGTGCTCGGCGGCTCGCTCGCGATCCCGGCGGTGGTGACCTTCTTCGGCGTGACGGGGGCGGTCGCCATCGCGCAGGCGGGGAGCTACGACCTGGGCTTCATCTCGATGCCGCTGGTGTTCAACCGCTTGCCGGGCGGCGCGCCGGTCGCGGCCGCGGCCGGCTTCATGTGGTTCGGCCTGCTCTTCTTCGCGGGGATCACCTCGTCGGTCTCGATGGCGACGCCGATGCTCTCGTTCATGGAGGAGAACTTCGGCTGGACCCGGAAGAAGGCCGTGACGATCGTGGGCGGGGTGGCGCTGCTGATCGGGTTGTTGCACATCGTCTACTACACCGGCGGCTTCCTCGACGAGTGGGACTACTGGGCGGGGACCTTCGGCCTGGTGATCCTGGCGCTGATCGAGACCGTGCTCTTCGTCTGGGTGTTCGGCCCGGAGAACATGTGGCGCGAGCTGCACATGGGCGCCGCGTGGCAGATCCCGCGGTTCTACAAGTTCGTGATGACCTACGTCACCCCGCTCTTCCTGCTGGTGATGATGGTCTGGTGGACCGTCACCGAGGCGCTTCCGACCCTCGCGATGGACGGGATCGACCCGGCGCAGCACGCCACCCGGTGGGCGTCGCGCGGGGTGATGGCGGGAATCTTCGTGCTGCTCGCGCTCCTGGTGCGAGCGGCGTGGCGGCGTCGCGCGGCCCGAGGGGAGGCGAGATGAGAACCGGCGCGTTGATCTTCATGCTCTCGGCGTGGGCGGTGGTGCTGAGCCTGATGATCTGGAGCTTCCGCAAGCTGCTCAGGGGCGATCCGTCCAAGGAGCGTCCGCCGCCGTCCGGCACCAGTCTCTGAAGGCCCGGGGGCCCGACCACGGCCCCCGATCACCCCGAGGAGACCGCGTCGCGCGGGTCGATCCGCGCGGCGCGCCAGGCCGGGAGCGCGCAGGCGGCCAGGGCCAGGAGGGCGAGGATCGCGGCCACCGCGGCGAAGGTCGCGGGGTCGAGCGGGGTCACGCCGTGGAGCATCGCCCGCATCAGCCGGGTGAGCAGCGCGGCGGCCAGCGCGCCCGCCGCGACCCCGAGCCCGGCCATCGCCAGGCCGTCGCCGACGACGAGACGCACCACCGACCGCGGGCTCGCCCCCAGGCTCTGGCGGATTCCGATCTCCCGGGTGCGGAGCCCCACCATGTGGCTCAGGACGCCATAGATGCCGATCCCCGCCAGCAGCATCGCGAGCCCGCCGAAGGTGCCTAGGAGGAGCAGGTAGAAGCGCGGCTCCGCCCGCTCGGCGCCGATCACGTCGACGAGCGCGACGGCGTCCGACACCGGCACGTCCCGGTCGAGCGTCGCGACCAGCCGTCCGACGGCGGCGACGGTGGCCTCGGGGCGCGCCTCGGCGCGAGCCACGAAGGTGAGGTACGAGAAGGGGACCGCGCCGTTGGAGAGGTAGAGGCTCGACTGCGCCAGCGGCCGATAGACCTCCGGTCTGGGCTCGGCGGTCCAGCCGTCGATCGGCACGTCGTGCGCGACGCCGATCACTTCCAGCCAGGCGTCGGGCTCCCCGGGGTCCAGGGTGAGACGCTTGCCGACCGCGCTCTCGCCAGGCCACCAGCGCCGGGCCAGGGTCTGGTTGACGATCACCGCCCCCGGTGCGTCGGCCCGGTCGCGCTCGTCGAAATCGCGGCCCTGCTCGAGCGGCAAGCGCATCGTCTCGAAGTAGCCCGGCATGACGACCCGATAGGCCGCCCGGGGCAGCTCCTCGCGGGGCGGGGTCGGCCGCCCTTCGATCCAGAAGCTCCACGACCAGACGTCGCCGCCGAGCGGCAGATGGTTGATCGCGCTCGCCGCGCTCACGCCGGGCAGCGCGCGAATCCCGTCGAGCAGCTCGCGATAGAAAGTCTCGCGGCGCTCGACCCGGCCCGCGTCGCTTCCGTTGACGGACACCACCATGCTCACCACCCCGGCGGGATCGAATCCCGGGTCGATCGAGCGGAGCGACTGCAGGGTCCGGACCGAGAGACCCGCTCCGACCAGGAGCACCATGGCGAATGCGAACTCCGACCCGACCAGGATGGTCCGGACCCGACGGGGGCCGAGCAGCGCCCCCGCGTCGTCCGAGCCCTTGAGCACGCTGGTCGGATCGGCCCGCAGCACCCGGAGCCCGGGCACGGTCCCGAAGCCGATCCCGGTGGCGAGGGCCACCAGGAGGGTGAAGGCCAGCACGGTCCGGTCGATCGCGATCGGTCCGAGGACCGCGAGCGACTCCGGTCCGAACGCCGGCAGCAGCCTGGCGCCGCCGTAGGCCAAGGCGAGCCCGAGGGCCCCGGCCAGGAGCGCCAGCACGGCGCTCTCGGCGAGGAGCTGGCGGAAGAGGTCCCCTCGTCCGGCGCCGAGCGCCGCCCGCACGACGAAGTCGCGACGGCGGCCGGTCGACCGGGCGAGGTAGAGGTGGGCCACGTTGGCGCAGGCGATGAGAAGCAGGAAGCCCACCGCCGCGAGCAGCACCAGCAGCGCGGGACGGACGGATCCGGTCACCCGCTCGGCGAGCGGCTCGACCACGATGTCGCGATTGCTGCCGGGGAGCTGCCGCTCGAGACGGGTGGTGACGGTTTCCATCTCGGCCCGCGCCCGCGTCAGGTCGACCCCGGGCGCCAGTCGGGCAAAAGCCCGGAGGCTCTCGCCGCGGCTGCTCGCCCGTGCCGCGAGGGGAAGCGGCGCCCAGAGCTCCGCGCCGGTGGCCCAGAAGGGCGGGAAGCGGAACCCGGGCCCCATCACGCCGGTGACCTCGTAGGGCTCGCCGTTCAGGCGGATGGTGGAGCCCACGATGGCCGGGCTCGCGGCGAAGCGCCGCCGCTCGGGGCGTCGCTCAGCAGGACGACGCGATCGGCGCCCGGCGTCCATCGATTCGTCGAAGCCGCGCCCAAGCGCAGGCGCGACGCCCAGCAGGGAACAGGTTGGCCGTCCGCACCGCCTCGAGCCGCTCGGCCCGCTCGGTGCCACCCAGGTTCACCGACCAGAGCTCGGCCGCGCCGAGCGCGGAGAAGAGCACCGGCCTGCTCGCGCCACTCCACGAGGTTCGCCGGGGAGACCGGGCTGGCGCCGCGGCCAGCACCACGACGAGGTCGTCGGGCGCGCGGTAAGGCAGGGCTCAACAACACCGCGTTGACGATCGAAGATCAGCGCGGTGGCGCGATCCCCGCGCCGAGGACGCCCGACCAGCGCGGCGAACCCGGGCGCTCGGCGGATCGATCACCCGAGCTGGCTCCGGAGGTCGCCGCGCAGGCGGCGGAGGAAGGTGGACAGCGGCGTCACGCGGGCCTCGAATGGGGTCCACTCCAGACCGCCGATTCGCCGATTGGTTGGCCGGGCCGGAAACACCCCGCGCCGGCGGCGCGTAGAGCCTCGAAACCACTCTCGAGGAACGCTCCAATGCTGCGACGACTGCTCTTCGTCGGCGCCGTGGTCGCCACGGCGCTCGGCGCGAATGCCTTCCGCTCGGAGTCCGCCGACGAGGCGGCGATCCGGGCGGCGATCGAGCACTACTTCCAGGGCCACGCTACCGGAGACGGCAATCACTTCCGCGTCGTCTTCCATCCCGAGGCCAAGCTCTTCGCGATCCGGGACGGCAAGTTCTGGCAGCTCTCGAGCGCCGACTACGCCGCTCGGGCCAACGGCAAGCCCCCCGCCGACGAGGCGAGCCGCAAGCGCTGGATCGAGGAGATCGACGTGACCGGCGATGCGGCGATGGTGAAGATCATCCTCGACTACCCGGGGGTGAAGCTCACCGACTACATGTCGATGCTCAGGGTCGACGGGAAGTGGATGATCGTCAACAAGATCTTCCAGGGAGTACCGAAGTAGGGCGGATTCCCTTTGATTTCGGCTGTGCCCATCACCCTGACAGCCGAAAAGCTGGCCGCCGCCGAGGAGCTCGCCGCCCTGCTCACCCCGGGGCGGCGGGTCTGCCTCACGACCCACGTCAACCCCGACGGCGACGGGATCGGCAGCGAAGTCGCCCTGGCCTGCATCCTGGGCTCGCTCGGCGTCGACGTGGTGATCACCAACCCGACGCCGACTCCGCCGCGATTCCGCTTCCTCTTCGAGAGCCACCCCGGTCTCGATCGGACCGACCAGGCCATCAAGGAGCTCCGCCGCGCGGACGCCATCGTGGTGCTCGACATCTCCGATCTCTCCCGGCTCGGCATGCTGGCCGAGGCCGTCGCCGAGCGGGGGGTGCCGGTGGGGTGCGTGGACCACCACGTGAGCCCGGGCACACTGCCCGAGGGCCCGCGGTACGTGGACCCGTCGGCCGCCGCGACCGGCGAGCTGATCTACGAGATCGCGCTGGCGAACGAATGGCCCCTCACCCGCGAGGTGGCGCGGGCGGCGTACATCGCCATCCTGACCGATACCGGCGGGTTCCGCTTCAGCAACACGCACCCGAGGACCCTGCGGGTGGCGGCCGAGCTGCTCGACGAGGGGATCGATCCGGAGCGGATCTACCTCGACGTCTACGCGGGAGCCCCCGAGGGCAGGGTCCGGCTGCTCGCCGAGGCGCTGCAGACCCTCGTGGTCGAGCCGGAAAACGGGCTGGCGTGGGTCACGGTGCCGCCGGGTGCGATCGAGCGGCACCGGGTCGGGACCGACGACCTCGACGGCGTGGTGGAGCACGCGCGCTCGATCGAGGGCGTGCGGATGGCGTTGCTCTTCCGGGAGATCGCCCAGGGACGGATCAAGGTCTCGCTCCGCTCGGTGGGCGACGTCGACGTGGCGACCTTCGCGAAGGGGTTCGGCGGCGGCGGGCACACCAAGGCCGCCGGACTCTCGGTGGCGGGCTCGCTCTCGGCCGCGCAGACCGAGGTGCTCGAGGCGGCGCGCCGCTATCTCCGGAGCAACGGCAACGCCGCGTTGAAGTGAGCCGGGCGGTCTGTATATTGCGCTATGAGGAAGTCATGACGTCCCCGACGACCGACCCGCTCGAGCGGATCGAAACCGCGCTCGACGGCATCCGACCCTACATCGCCTCGCACCGTGGGTCCGTGGAGGTGGTGGACTTCGACGAAGAAGACGGCCTGCTGACCCTGCGGCTCGGAGGCACCTGCCACGGGTGCTCCGCCGCGAGCGTGACGCTCCAGCAAGGCATCGAGGTTCGTCTCCGGCAGATGGTGCCGGAGGTCCGAGCCGTCCTCGCCGTCTAGCCAACCCAGGTTCTGCCGTGACGGATACCCTTCAGGCCCGAGTCGGTGCGGCATTGTCCCGCATCGTGAACCCCCGCCTCGACAGCGATCTCCTCTCCGCCGGAATGGTCCGCGATCTCGCGGTGACCGACGACGGGCGGGTCGCCTTCACCTTCCTGCTCGGCAAGCAGGACCCGGCCACCCTGGTGCGGGAAGCCCGAACGGCGATCAAGGCGCTCGAGGGCGTGTCGCAGGTGAAGATCACCGTCCAGGATCCGGCCGGCCCGGCCCCCGCCACGCATGGGCCGCCGCAGGGGCAGCAGCCGCAATCGACCGGGATGCCCGCGCCGCCCCAAGCGGTCGAGTTTCCGCACCTTGGCACCGTGATCGCCGTCTCGTCGGGTAAGGGCGGGGTCGGGAAGTCGACCGTGGCGGTCAACCTCGCCGTCGCGCTCGCCAGACAGGGGAAGCGGGTCGGGGTGATGGACGCCGACATCTACGGGCCCAACATCCCGAGGATGTTCGGACAGTTCGAGCGTCCCGAGGTGAAGAACAACCGGATCCAACCGCTCCGCGCCCATGGCGTCGGCCTGATCTCGATCGGGTCGCTGGTCGACCGCGACGCGCCGGCGATCTGGCGTGGTCCGATCATCATGAAGGTGGTGCAGCAGTTTCTGCGGGACGTGGAGTGGGGCGAGCTGGACTACTTCATCGTCGATCTCCCTCCCGGCACCGGCGACGCCCAGCTCTCGCTGGTCCAGTCGGTCCAGGTGTCGGGAGCCGTGATCGTGACCACGCCGCAGGAGATGGCCGTGGGCGACGCGCTCCGGGGTGCGAAGATGTTCGAGCGGGTCAACGTCCCGCTCTACGGTATCATCGAGAACATGAGCCCGTTCGTCGACCCCGAGAGCGGACGGCGGTTCGAGCTCTTCTCCTCGGGGGGCGGCGAGCGGCTCGCGAACGAGCTGGGCGTGCCGCTCCTGGGGCAGATCCCGCTCCAGCCCGGCCTGGCCGAGCGAGCCGATCAGGGCGACCCGGTCGTGGCCGTGCTGCCGGAGAGCCCGGCGGGAAGCGCGCTGATCAAGACGGCGGAGCAGGTGGTGAAGCAGGCGGGCGGGCGGAAGATCCAGCTCCCGATCATCCAGGGCTAGCGAGCCCTACTTCCACTCCACCTTGACGTTGCCGAGGGTCGTCTCGATGTCGAGGTCGATCTTGCGGCTGGCGCGCTCGTAGTTGTCGGAGACGTAGGTCTTGCCGGAGCGGCTGAAGCCGGCGTGGCTGAACGAGGCGAGGAACCGGTCCATCGTGATCCGGAGCCCCAGCGAGCGCGGCGCCTCGAGCCGAATCTCCCCCATGGTCATCCGAATCTGCATCCGGGCGTCCTCGGGCCACTCGCCGTCGAGGTCGAGGCGGACCTGCCCGACGCCGCCCTCGATCAGCCAGGTCCGGCAGCCGGCGTTGCCCATCTCGCTCGCGACGAAGGCGGCCGCGCCGGTGGTCACCTGAGCCCGGCGGCAGAGCATCCGATTCGGCTTCGAGAAGCGGAGCTCGGTGTCGCTCGCGCCCGTGGTGAGGAGGAGATCCTCGAGCCGGAGGCCGCCGAGCTCCAGACTGCTCTCTGTGGCGCCGAGGTTGGCCTCGAGGGTCAGGTCGACGTCCGGCGAGAGCTCGATCACGGCGCGCTGGGTGAGCGGGTCCTTGCGCGGCCAGGAGTCGCGCTCGCTCCGCTTGTCGACGCCGAGCCGCACCGTGCGCCGGTCGGCGTCCCAGCTGTCGATCGGGCGGTAGCGATCGGGGTCGTACTTCAGGTCCATCCGGAAGAGGGAGCGGTCGCTGGTCTGGCGGATGAAGAGATCGCCGGCCGCGAAGTCGATGATCGCCCGGAGGTTCTGCTCGCTCCGGCGGCCGCGGCCGACCTGATAATCCCGGAGCTCCTGCGCGGGCGCGGTCGGCGCGACCAGGACGACCGCGACGACGGCGAGCAGCAACGACCTCATCGGACCGGCGGACGCTTGACGGCGGGGACGCCCTGCTGCGGCGTGGCCCAGAGGTACTCGTCGGTCATCATCTCGGTCGGCAGATACCGCCCGGCGAACTGCGGTCGGACCCCGGCCCGGCTCAGGACCGCGGCACCGAGGCCGACGGTGCCGAGCACCCAGGTGGCGATCACGGCGGCGCCCAGCATCAAGATCCCGGCCACCGGCACCCAGCCGAACAGGCTCCAGGCGAGCCAGACCGACGCGATCGAGCCGAGCCCGACCAGGAGGTAGCGGTAGCTGTTGGGCGAGAGCGCCACGCCCCGGGCCATCCGGCGCCTGGTGTGCGACTCGCCGAGCGCGTGGGTCACGCCGAGGAACCCGCCCACCACCCCGACCACCACCAGCAGGCAGTAGACGATGACCACGAAGGGCACCAGCAAGACGCCGACCACGCTGAGCGCGAGGCCCACGACCAGCATCCCGAAGGTCGGGATGATCAGCACCTGACTCAAGAGCCCGACCAGGAACGACCGCAGGAAGCTGTGACTCGCGGTGTCGGCCACCGTCTCCAGGTTGGTGCGGGCGAAGGCGACCAGACCGAAGCCCAGGAGCGTGAGCGTGAGGAAGGTGCCGATCACGCCGGCGAGGCGAACCCCGGTCACCGCGAAGGCGCCCAGGGGCTCGGCCGCGTCCGCCGCCGCCGTCCCGCTCACCGCCCGCGACTCGCCCAGCACGGTCCCGCCCAGGTTCCGAACCCGGCCTCCGAGGGAGAGCGCGTCGCCGTCGACCACCGCCCCGCGGTGGATCAGGATGTCGCCGTCGAGCGCCACCAGGTTGCCGGTGACCTTGCCGTAGACGTCGGCGTCGCCCTTCACGATCAGGACGTGGCCCTCGAGCGCTTCGCCGGACCCGATGCTGAAGTGGCCGAGCTGGACCTGGCCGTTCGGCACCGTGAGCCGGAGGTTGGCGCAGGGCGCTCGCACCAGCTCCCGCAGCCGCTGCTCGAGCGCGAGCGGGTCGTCGATCCGGGCCAGCGAGATCGTGGGCGCGCCGGGCTCGTCCTGCGGCAGCTCGCGGGGCTCGATCGCCTCCTGGCGGTCGAGCAGCAGGTCCGGCACCAGCGCCCTGAGCTGCACCAGCGCCCGATCGGTCAACGACCGGTCGGAGCTGGGCGAGGCGCTTGCGGGGAGAGCGATACCCCAGACGAGGGTGGCGAGGGCGAGCAGCTGCTTAGGCGCGGGCACCTGAGACGGGACCGGTGGTTGGGGTGACCAGGCGGCGCAAGGCCATCACACCGGATCCGTAGAGCACCGCGATGCCGAGCAGGCTCGGCACCAGGCGGCTTGGCGCGAGCCAGGCGCGGGCGGCGTCGAACCAGGGCAGCTCGCTCACGCCGGCCGCCGTAGCGCGCACCGCGGTCCACCCGAGCTGGGCGGCGGCGCCGCCCAGGCTGCTGAGCAGCGCCTCGAGCTCGGGCCGGAAGGCGACCGACCAGACGGCGCTCGCGGCCATGCCGGCCGCGAGCCCGCCGAGCAACGCCACCCGCCGCTTGCTGAGCTTCGGGAAGGAGATGACCGGAACCCGGGCCGGCTTGGCGACGACGACGTGGGCCATGACCCGATCGGCGAAGCCTTCCGACGGCGCGAGGTGCGGCAGCCGCTCGAACGCCGCGATCAGATCGCGATCGGCCACCACCAACGCGCGACACCGGTCGCATGTTTCGATGTGCAACCGGGACGTGGAGTCGAGCGATCCAGAGTGGAACGCGTCGAGGTCGTCGGTGGTGAGGTGCGGCGTCACGGGTTTCATAAGTCGCTCACTCGTACGGACCCGATTCGAGTCGGGTTTCAGCCCTCGTCGGTCTCACTGTTTGAGGTGGCCGAGCGCGATGCGAAGCTCGTTGCGCGCGCGGTGGATGTAGGTCTTCACGGTGCCGAGCGGCAGGTTCAGGATGTCGGCGATCTCTTCATAGGTTCTTCCTTCTACGTGGCGCAACAGAATGCAGGACCGGTACTCGGGCCGGAGCTCGTCGATCGCCGCTTCGATGGTGCGGCCGAGCTCGCGGTTCTCGACCTCCTCGAGTTGGGTCTCGCCTCGCTCGCTGATCTGGAGCGCGGTCGCCTCGATCATCTCCGGCGTCTGCGCGTGCGGTGAGCCTTCGAGCGAAAGCGTGTCGAGCGAGCGCTTGCGGAGGTGATCGATGGCGGCGTTGTTGGCGATCTTGAAGACCCAGGAGCTGAACTTGAACTCCGGGCGATAGGTGCCGACCGCGTTCAGGACCTTGATGAAGGTTTCCTGGGAGAGGTCTTCGGCCAGCTCCTTGTTGCGGACCATTCGGAAGATCAGCGAGAAGACCGGGCGCTCGTAGCGGCGCACCAGCTCCCGGAAAGCGATCTCGCTCCCCTGCTTGGCGAGCGCGACCACCTCCTGATCGGTCTTGTCCCGGAGGTCGATCGGCCGGGGCTTCACGACAATCCGGTTGCCAAGCCCGATTCGGGCAGGATAACTTGGTCCGCTATGTTAGCCACGGACAGCGACTTACCGGTTCCGGAAGGGGCGGAGAAGCGGGCGTACGTCCGCCACATCTTCGGGGCGATCGCGCCGCGGTACGATTTCCTCAACCATCTCCTCAGCCTCAACGTGGACCGACGCTGGCGGCGGATCGCCGTCGACCAGCTGGGCTGGGAGGCCCGGCCCGACGGCCAGTATCTCGACCTCTGCGCCGGCACGCTCGACCTCGCCGCCGACTTGGGCAACCGCCGCGGCTTTCGAGGGCGAGTGATCGGAGCCGATTTCGTTCAACCCATGCTCCAGCGAGGAAAGGGTAAGTCGGCGGCCGTGGTGCCGGTGGCCGCCGACGCGTTGACGCTGCCGTTTGCCGATCGGTCCTTCGATGGCGCCACCACCGGGTTCGGGGTCCGCAATCTGGTCGATCTCGAGGCCGGCCTCGACGAGACCGCCCGGGTCCTCAAGCCAGGCGCCCGGCTGGTGATCCTGGAGCTGGCCAAGCCCAGGTGGCAACCATTCAAGGCGCTCTACTTCTTCTACTTCCGGCAGATGCTGCCCCTGGTCGGGCGTCTCGTATCGAAACATAGGAGCGCCTATACCTACCTGCCAGAGTCGGTGCTCCGTTTCCCCGGACGAGCTGGTCCGGATCATGAGAGCCGAAGGTTTTGCGGCGGTCCGGTACCAGCTCCCTTCGGCGGCATCTGCGCGATTCACGTCGGCACCAGGCCTGACGGCCTGAGTGTACGTTTCTACCCATGGCCATCGACGACGGGGACTCCCCCGTCACCGCGATCGAGCGGGCTGGCGAGCTGGTGCGGATCAAGCGCCGATCAAGACCGAGCTTGAGATGCAGGAGATCGCCGACCGGCGATGAAGAGCCTCGGCCCGGCGCTCCTGTTCGAGGCGCCGGTCCTCGCAGACGGTCGATCCGCCCACACCGGTCGGCATCAATCTGTTCGGCTCGATGAGCCGGATGAACTCTCCTCGGCGGGACTGCTCGACGCGATCGGGGAGCGGATCTCCGAGCTGCTCCAGCTCAAGGTGCCGGACGGTCTTCGGCAAGCTCCTCGATGCTGCCCAAGCTGGCCGAGATCGCCAAGTTCCCGCCCTGGACCAAGGGTGGGCGGCCGCTCCTGCCAGGAGGTGGTGCAGAAAGGCGACGAGACCAATCTCGATGCCCTGCCCGCGCTCAAGACCTGGCCAGAGGACGGCGGCCGCCACCACCTTCCGATGGTGATCACCTCGGATCCGATCTCCGGGGTGCGCGGAACGTGGGCATGTATCGGGTGCAGCTCCTCGACCGGAGCTCGCTCGCGATGCACTGGCAGCGGCACAAGGTGGGCGGCGCACTGGCGGGGAGATGGCGGAGCGTGGCGAGAAGATGCCGGTAGTGATCGCGCTGGGCGGCGATCCGGCCAGCATGTACTCCGCCTCGGCGCCGCTCCGCCCACCATCGACGAGTCTATCTTCGCGGCTTCTCCGGAAGGCGCCGGTCGAGCTGGCGAAGGCGGTGACCCGCGACCTGAAAGCTCGTGCCGAGGCCGACCTGGTGATCGAGGGCTACATCGACCCGGCCGAGCCCTCTGGTGCTGCTGGAGGGCCCGTTCGGCGGACCCAGCGCACCGGTCATTTACCGCTCGCGGACTACTACCCTGCTGCGCACGTCACCCGCGTCACCGCGCGCGGCGCCAAAGCCGATCTTTCCGGCGACCCTGGTCGGCCGGCCGCCGACGGAGGATTTCTATCTCGGCCACGCCACCGAGCGGATCTTCCTGCCGCTGCTCGCCGACCACGCCTGAGATCGTCGACTACCAGCAGCGTTGCAGCGTGCGGGATCTTCCACACCCGGTCTTCTCGTCTCGATCGACAAGCAGTACCCGGGGCAGGCGTTCAAGGTGATGAACGCGCTCTGGGGCGCGGGGCTGATGTCGCTCGCGAAGGTGATCGTCGTGGTCGACAAGCACGTCGACGTGCGCGACCCGGACGAAGCCTGGTGGATCGCGCTCAACAACATCGACCCCGAGCGGGACACCCGCTTCACCATGGGACCGGTGGACGTGCTCGACCACGCCAGCCGGGGCTTCACCTACGGGAGCAAGATGGGGATCGACGGCACCCGGAAGTGGCCGGAGGAAGGCTTCACCCGCGAGTGGCCGCCCCTGATCGTGATGGACGAGGCGACCAAGCGGCGGGTGGACGAGCTCTGGCCCCGCGTGATGGGCGAGGGAATCGCGCCGGGGCGGGCGATGACCCAGCCGGCCGCGCCCGGGCGGGAGGGCCAGACCTTCGAGGGCACCTCGCTCCTGGTGCGCTGTACCCCCACCCCCGTGAAGCCGCCCCACACGCTCTTCGCGCTGCCGTTCGCGCTGCTCGGCGTGCTGGCGGCCTGCGGGTCGCCACCTCGACCCTCGCACCGTGCTGCTGGTGGTGGTGGCGTTCGGCGGCACGCTGGGTGGCGATGGGCCACAACCGGATCGCCGACCGCCGCTTCGACGCGCTGGAACCCGCGGACCTCGGGCGAGAGCTGCCGCGCGGGCCCCTTGGCCCTGGCGCAGGCGTGGATCCTGGTGGCGGCGGCGGCGGTCTTCGTGGGGGCGGCCTGGCTGCTCAACCTGCCTATGGCTGGCTCTCGCCGGTGGCGCTGGTCTGGATCATGGCGTACGTCTGGCCGAAGCGTTTCACCTGGTGGCCGCATCTATGGCTGGGGCTCGCTGGCGATCGCGCCGTCGGCGGGCTACCTCGCCGTCACGGCCGGTGGAGCGACCCCTGGTGGCCGGCTCCTTGTTGACGATCACGCTGCGGCGACGGGTGGCCGGCTTCGACATCTTCGCATGCCTTGCCCGACTGGTAGGCGTTCGACCGCGACGAGGGCCCTGGAGCGCCGTGGTGCGGCTCGGGTGAGGCGCGCGCCATCCTGGCGGCCAAGCTGCTCCACGGGATCACCATCCCGGCGCTGGCGGTGTTCGGGTGGGGGCGGGCTTCGATCTGGTACTTCGCGGGCGTCGTGGTCGCCGGGTGGGGATTCGCCTACGAGCACCAGCTGGTGCGTCCTGGCGATCTCTCGCGTCTGGACGCGGCCTTCTTCGCCGATGAACGGGTGATGTCGCTCACGGTCTTCGGCTTCGCGCTGGCCGCCGATCGGATGCTCCAGACCGGCGCTCGCGAGCGATCGGCTGGACGTCGAAACCCGGCGCCGCCGGCCCCGGATCGCGCAAGGCGCCGCCCCGCCGGTGCCGCGGCGGCGGGTCCAGCCGCCCTTGCCGCCGAGTCATCCGGTCAAGAGTCTGACACCGAATCGGCGGGGCCGATGAGCGATCGCCCGCTGGTGGTCGCGGATCACGGGCGCGTCGGGCGCGCCTTCTACGCCGGTGCGGCTAGCGACTGGTCCTGGAGCGGCCGCGCCGCTCGTCTGGCTGGTGGTGTCGAGCCACGGCTGGCGCCTGCTCGCCGCCGAGTGCGACCTTGGAGACGAAGCCGCCCTCCGGGGCGCCGTGGGCGGGAGCTGGGACCGGATCACGCTCTTCACCGACGGCGACCGGGGCGCGTTCGCCTCGCTCCCGGAAGACGCTCGGGATGGTGATCTGCCCCTGCTCGATGGGAACGGTGGCGGCTGTGGCCAACGGCACCAGCCGCTCTCTGGTGGAGCGGGCCGCGGACGTGACCCTGAAGGAGGGGCGCCGGCTGGTGCTGGTGCCGCGCGAGACGCCCCTTTCGCGGGTCCATCTCCGGAACCTCGTCCTGGCCGCCGATGCGGGGGCCACCGTGCTCCCGGCGGCGCCGGGCTTCTATCACCGCCCCGCGTCGATCGACGACCTGGTCGACTTCGTGGTGCAGCGGATCGTCGATCAGTTCGACCTCCCCGTGGAGCTGGCGCCGCGCTGGCAGGGAGATCGTTAGGCATGTACTCCAGCTGCCTCTTCTGCCACGCCGGCCTCGGGAGCAACCGGGCCTTTCCGGGCTTCGAGGTCGGGGAGCGTCTGGCCTTCGATCCGCTGCGGGGGCGGCTCTGGGTGGTCTGTCCCTGGTGCCACCGCTGGAACCTGACGCCCCTCGACGAGCGCTGGGAGGTGATCGAGGAGTGCGAGCGCCTCTTCCGGGGCACCCGGCTCCGCTTCTCCACCGACAACGTCGGGCTCGCCCATCTCCCCTCCGGGCTCTCGCTGGTGCGGATCGGCAAGGCGCTCAAGCCCGAGCTGGCGGCCTGGCGGTACGGCGAGTACTTGCGCCGCTGGCTGCCCGACGGAGTGCGCGATCCGATCGAGCGAGCCTCCCGCGAGCTGGGCCGCGCGGTCGACCGCGGCGCCCGTTGGGTCACCGCGCGGTTCGGCCGCCGGATGCAGTACGATCTGGCCACCTGGATGCGGCTGCGGCACCGGCCCAACCGGATCGTCGCCGTGGCGGACCTGGCCGACGGCGGCCGGGCGGTGATCCGGCGCCGGCATCTCGACTCGAGCGAGCTGGTCCGTCCCGACCCGCGTGAGCCCTGGCGCCTGACGGTGGCGCACGACGGCGGCGATGCCGAGCTCGCGGGCGACGACGGCCTCCGGGTGGCCGGCAAGCTGCTCGCCGCCATCAACGGCACCGGCGCGAGCGAGATCGACATCCGCTACGCCGTCGCCAAGCTGGACGACGCGGCCAATCCCGACGGCTATTTCGCCCGGGTGGCCGCGATCGCGCTCCGCTGCTGGTGGGGCAAGCTGCCCGACGCCCCGCGCGACGCCGACACCTCGAGCATCGCGAGCAGCGACGCCGAGCGGGTGGCGCTCCACCTGACCAAGCGCTCCTTCTGGGGACGCGGCGGATTGGGCAGCGAGCCGCGCACCGCGTTGCCCCGGCTGCCGGTGGTGGATCGTCTGGCCCTGGAGATGGCGGCCAACGAGGACGCGGAGCGGCAGGCGCTCGAAGGCGAGCTGGCCCTGCTGGAGCTCGCCTGGCGGCGGGCCGAGGAGATCGCCGCGATCGCCGACGGCCTGTTGCTCGCTCCCACGCCCGCCTGAGCCGCCGGATGCGACTCGGCATCATCGCCGACACCCACGGCCTGCTCCGACCCGAGGTCTTCGACGCCTTTCAGGACGTCGACCGGATCCTCCACGCCGGCGACGTCGGCAGCCTCGACCTGCTCACCGAGCTCGAGGCGCTGGCGCCGGTCACGGCGGTCTGGGGCAACACCGACGACTTCTCGCTCCGGAGCAAGCTGCCCGAAGTCGCCGAGTTCGAGCTCGACGGCTTCGCCTTCCTGCTGCTGCACGGGCATCAGTTCGGGAGTCCCACCCCGGAGGCGGTGAACGCCGCCTATCCCACGGCCGAGGTGATCGTCTACGGCCACACCCACCGGCCGCTGCTGACCGTGGTCGATCAGGTGGTCACCGTGATGAATCCCGGCGGCGCCGGCCGGCGTCGGTTCGACATCCCGGCCTCGGTAGGCGTGATGGAGCTCGAGCCTGGGATCCCGCCGCGCGCCCGACTGATCCCCATCGCCGACGGCGACTGACCCGCCCCTTAGCTTCGCTTCTCCCCGTTCTCGTCACGCCGGGCGAGCTGCTCCAGCAGCTCGAGCTGCCGCCGTTGGATCTCGATCAGCTCGGCGATCTGTCGGTCGCGGAGCTCGTCCATCTTGCCGTGCAGGGCGAGGATCTGCATCTCGGCGTTGAGATTGACCCGGTAGTCGTTCTGGGCGTCGATCCGGTCTTTGTCCGCCTGGCGGTTCTGGCTCATCATGATGACCGGCGCCTGGAGCGCGGCCACGGTGGAGAGCACCAGATTCAGCAGGATGAAGGGGAAGGGGTCGAAGGGCTCCGTGGTCCGCAGGTTGACCGCCATCCAGAGCGCGAGGATCAGCCCGAAGAGCCCGATGAAGGTCCAGCTGCCGCCGAAGGCCGCCACCTTGTCGGCCACCCGCTCGCCGAAGGTGGACTGCGCGTCGAACTCGGCGTTCGGGTCGCGGGCCACCGGGGTGCGGCGGAGGATGCTCGAGAAGACCCGCTTCTCCAGCTCGCCGAGCTTCTTGAAGGCGCCGTCGATCTCGGCCAGCGGATCCATCGGCCAGTTGCCGGTCGGGATCTGCAGGGCCCGGCGGGTCATCCGGTCGAGCAGTCGCACCGCCCCGACCAGCATCACCCCGCCGAGCGCGGCGACCACGATGTGGGTCAGCCAGCCGCCGGCCACCGTGATGCCGAGCACCTGCTCCAGCGCCCAGCCGCCGACCAGGCCGCCCATCGACCCGATCAAGAGGTTGCCGAGCAGGCCGTAGCCTCCCTCGCGCTTCAAGGCGATGCCGGTGAGCCAGCCGGCGACGATCCCGCTCACGATCCAGGCGATGGCGCGCATTGTCGAACCCCTGCTCGGCGTGGATGGAAGCGGCCGACCCGCGCCGCGCCCGAAGTTAGCCGGGCGACCTGGGCGCCGGCATCCGACGGACCTCCACCCAGAGCATCGTCACCGCCACCAGATAGCACGCCGCCGCCAGCACCGGCGCCTCTCTGACGATCGGCCCGCCCGACACCAGCGCGGCCACCGAGAGCACGACCGTCGTGAGCACGGTGAGCGTCGCGTAGCCGGCGCTCCGATAGACCCAGGCGTACGGGAGGAAGTGCGACCCGAAAAGCAGCGCCAGCACCAGCGGGGTCCATTCGACGGCGTGGTTGAAGACGATCACGATCACCGGCCAGTAGAAGAGCTGCACCGCGGCGAGGATCATCCCGAGCAGGGTCAGGTTGGGGCTCTTGGCGAAGAGGTCGCCGCCGAAGAGGCGGGTCAGCAGCGCCCCGATCGGAAAGACCGGCCCGGTCAGCACGAAGCTCCAGATCAGCGCCCGCTCGAGCGGCCAGGCGCGGAGCAGGACCGCGACGCCGATCCAGTAGAAGAGCCCCGCCATCGGCATGCCGATGCCCTTCCTGGTCGCCAGAATCAGTCGATCACGCTCGGCCGGAAAGTCGAGGGCTCTGCTCATCGGTTGCCTCTCGTGTCTGGATGCTTCGGGTAATGCGCGGAACGTCGCTCGAAGGCGACACAGAATGAAACGTGGCGCGCTGGGGGCCCGTAGGAGTCAGCGTTCCACGAAGACTCGGAGCGCTGATGCGTGAAGCTTGCCTGACGCTCGTCGGTCTGCTCGCGATCGCCGGCCCGGCGAGCGCGCAAGACTGCGGCTCGGCCCTCAATCTCGGAGCGGGGTGCGTCGGTCTCAGCATCGGCAACTCCACCCGCTGGACCGGCCTCCGGCTCAACTTCGCCGACAAGCGGGTCGATCGGATCGACGGGATCAACCTCACCCTCTACAAGCCGCCGAAGCACGCCAACGACGACGCCCGCTACAACGGGCTGTCTCTCGGTCTCTATCCCGAGGGCGGGCGCTTCGCCGGGGTCACGATCGGGATCGGGGCCGCCGTGGCGCACCGGCGGATGACCGGTCTCAACCTGGCCGGCCTCGCGCTGGTGAGCGAAGGCGTGGTGGAGGGCGTCAACGTCGGCGGGCTGGCGCTGGTGGGGAACGACCGTCTGAGCGGCTTCAACCTCGGCGGGCTCGCGGTGGTGGCCCAGCGCGAGGTCGAGGGGATCAACCTGGGGGGTCTGGCCGTGGTCTCGAACGATCGGGTCCGGGGCCTCAACGTGGGCGGCCTCGCGATCGTCGGCAGCGGCGACATGGAGGGGATCAGCGTCGGCGGTCTGGCGACCGTCGGCCGCGGAGCGACCGGCTTCCTGCTGGGCGGCCTCGCGGTGGTGGCCGACGGGGCCCTCACGGGGATCGCCGCGGGCGGCCTGGCGCTGGTGGCGACCGACGAGGTTCGAGGACTCGGTGTGGGGGGTCTGGCGGTGGTGGCCGGCGACGTCGAGGGCGTGGCGGTCGGCGGGCTGGCCACGGTGGCGAGCGGCGACCTCCGCGGCGTGGGCGTGGGCGGCCTCGCGGTTGTCGGCCAGCGGGAGCTGACCGGGCTCGCCGTCACGTTAGGCGCCGTCGAGGCGCTCGACCGGATCACCGGCTTCACGGTGGCGGGCTATCGGGTCAAGAGCCCCGAGGTGCGGGGCTTCTCCGTGGCGGGCTGGCTCAAGACCCACCACGTGGAAGGGGCCTCGATCGCCGCCTTCAACCAGCTCGGCACCCAGCGCGGTCTCGCGATCGGGATCTTCAACTCGGCCGATCGGCTCCACGGCGTGCAGATCGGGCTGCTCAACCGCGCCGGCAACAACCGGCCGCCGTTCCGCTGGCTCCCGCTCCTCAACGTGCACATCGAGTAGCCGCCGTGCCGGCGCCGGCGGCTAGAGCCGGAGCACGAGCCCGGCGCTCACGCCGAGTCGCAGTCCCTTGACCGTGCCGCCCCAGGCGTGGGCGCGGGCCTTCGTCACCAGACCGATGCGGTTGCCCAGCCAGGTGGTGAGGCCGACCGAGGCCTGGCCGCCGCCGCCGGTGTAGGGCGTCCCGTCGCCGTCGCCTCCAGCGTAGCCGCTCGGCCCGGCGGCCAGCAGCAGCTCCGTCCGCCCGAGCGGCACGCTCACGCCGACGTCGAGATCGCCGACCAGGAAGTCCGCGCCGTAGAAACCCTTGCTGAAGTAGCCGGCCACGTCGAGTCCGACGTAGAGGCGGGCTCCCGCTTTCGCGATGGTGATGGTCGGCACCGCGGGGCTCCCGACCAGCTCGTCGACTCGGAACACTCCCACGCCGCCGCCGAGGCGCCAGCCGGGACGGGCATCCTGAGCCTGTCCGGGCAGGGTGAGGGCTAGGACGGCCAGGACCGTCAGGGCAACGGGTCGAGAGGTCGGAGTCATCTGGCGGGTGTGGTTTCGGGTCGCATGGAAGGTGATCTCGTGGCGAAAAAGCTGCACTCGTCACGTGACCGCCATGTGACCCGGCCGCGCGGCTTCCCACGGAGCCTCTTGCGCCGACGGCGGTTGCCCCGGCCGGGGGAGCCTGGTGACTGCCCGGCCGGCGGTCGGGAACGCGAATTGCCCCTCTCGTCGTCCGTCGCCCGCGTCAGGTCCCGATCCCATGAACCTCCGCTTCACCCTCGGCCTCATGGCTCTCGCCCTCACCCTGGGTGGGTGTCGGCGCGTCGAGCTCCGGCCTTCGCCGGAAGAGCAGGTGGCGGGGCGGTGGCGGATGGAATCCGACGTCAATTGGGCGATCGACCAGCTCGTCTTCGGCCCGATGCCGTCGTTCGGCTCCTGGGGCGTGTTCGGCGCGATCCCGGTCACCATCGATGGTGTTACCCGGGAGTACTCGGCCGTGGTGATCGCCACCCGGCCCGTCGAGCCGGTTCCCCCGGGCCGCTGTCGCGCGAGCGCCTGGTCCGCGTCCCTCTTCGCGTGGAGGCCGCGGGACGACAGCCTCGGGATCGACGCCGTCGCCGGGTACGGCGTCGCGACGTCCGACCCCGACGACGCCGTGCTGGGGCCCCGGCGCCAGTGTCCCGTCGTGGGCGCGTTTCCCGACGGGCCTCGCTTCTCGCTGGTGACCGTCGTGGAGGGGAAGCTCCGGAGCCGGGCCGAGGGCACGGCCGGCCAGCTCCACCTCAACCCGATCGAAGCGCTCGTCGACGGGCCACCCTGCCGCTACGTCACCGGCCTGACCGTGGAGGCGGGCTGCGACCAGGTCAGCTACGGCGTGACGATTCGCGCCACGGCTCAGGCGCGGGGCGACCGGAATGCACTGGTCGGTCCCGTCCACCAGGTGACGGTCGGTCCGGGACTGGTTCCGGGTCTCCGCTTCACCTGTGGGCCGTGGCGGTTCACGCCCTGTGGCCCCAGTCTGTCCGACACCGCGACGCGGCTACCGCCGAAGCAGTGGTCGTGGGGGTCCTCGACCCTCGGCTGCTGCCAGCGGTTTCTGGTTGCGCACGGGGCGGACTCCGTGCTCCGGTCGGACCTGTTGGTGCGATTCACCCCGGGTGCCACGGACTCGGCCGTTGCCGCGACGCTCGCGCGGCTGGGCGGAAAGGCGATCTGGCGGAGCCCGCTCGACTTCGCGGTGGTCATGTTGCCCGATCCCGGTCCCGCCCCGGGGGCGTTCGATCGCGCGCTCGCCAGGCTCCGGGACGATCCCGACCTGGCGGCCGCGTATCCCATCGCCTGGCTGGGTGACTCGCGCTGGCTTCCTCGAGCCGAGCAGGGCCGAATCCGGGCCCGGCTGGTCGATGCCGACGGCACCCTGGTCCCGTCCGCCAGGCTCTGCCTCGGGAACGGACCGCTGGATCAGGTCGACCCACGCTGGTGCCGGGCGGCCGACGCAACCGGCGTGGTGGTCTTCGACTCGCTGCTCGTGTTCGACTACCAGGCGTTCGCCGCCTGCCGTCGGGGCGACGGTCGCTTCGTCGCCTGGGACTCGACCGTCGTGGCGGTCTGGCCGAGCCGGACCAGCCCGGCGCTGTTCGGCCCGCCCGGCCGCCAGTGCCACACCGCCACGCCGGATCGTTAGGCGCTCAGCCGTCCTTCCAGAGCGCGTCCCGGGGCTCGATCCGCACCGCGCGCCGGGTCGGCAGCCAGGTCGCGACGAACACGGTCGCCGCGATCGAGATCGAGACCGCCACCGCCGTGAGCAGCGTCACCGCGCGTGGGAGCGGGAGGGCCTGCGACATCCCGAGCGCCGCGACGGCGGTGAAGGGAAGCGCGAGCGCGGCGCCGAGACCGAGGTGGCGGCCGCCCTGCCAGACGAGGAGCTGGAGGATCCTCGCGTCGCTCGCGCCGAGGGCGCGGCGGATCCCGATCTCCCGGGTCCGGCGGGTGATGCCGCGAGCCACCAGCCCGTAGGTACCGGTCACGGCCAGCAGCAGCGCGAAGACGAAGCAGCCGCCGAACATCTTCGCGGTGGCCGTCACCATGGCGCCGCCCTTCTCGAACATCTCCCGGTAGCTCTGGGGCCGGAGCAGGTCGAGGCCCGGGTCGAGGCCGGCCACGGTCTCCACGATGGCCGCGCGGGCCGCGGCCTCCGTTCCCCGGTGCTTGACCAGGAGCGCCACGCCCCGCACCGCGGTCTGGTCGAGCGGCAGGTAGGCGGCGACCGGACTCCGGTCGCGCGAGAGGGGCTGGCCGTACGGGAGATCGCCGGCGACGCCGATCACGGTGCGCCAGGGCGCGCCCTCGCCCTCGAGCGCCCGGAGCCGGATCTGACGACCGAGCGCGTCGCCGCCGGGCCAGAGCTGGAACGCCAGAGCCTGACTCACCACCGTCACCGGAGCACCGTCCCGGGTGTCGCTGTCCTCGAAGAACCGCCCCGCCTGCATCGGCACGCCCAGCGTGGCGAGCGGGCCGTCGACGGCGAGCACGTAGGCCCGGGCCTGGTCCTCGGCCTGACCGGACAGACCGGGCAGCTCGATCCGGGACTCCTCCATCTGGAGGGCCGCGAGATAGGTCTGGAAGTGGATCCGCTCTACTTCCTTGCGCTCGGTCAGCGCGTCGGCGACCGCATGACGGAACCGGTCGACCTCCGCCAGCGTGGCGTAGCGCTCGATCCTGAGATCGAAGCCCGTGCGGATCAGCCGCTCGGTGTCGTGACCCGGATCCATCTCGAGCAACCGCTTGCCGAGGATGCCGGAGCTCACGCCGACGAACATCACCACCGAGACGACCACGATCTGCACCACCACCAGGGCGCTCGACCAGCGGGTGCTCTCGCGGGTCTCCGTCGGCGCCGAGCCCGCCCGGAGGGTGTCGAGGAACCGCTCCCGGGTGGCGCGAAGCGAGACCGCCCCGCCCAGCACCACCACCGCGAGCGTCACGAAGCCGCCTGACGCGAGCAGCACCGAGCGATCGAAGCCCCACTGCCACCAGAAAGCGAGGTTGCCCTCGAGATGGGCGTGCGACCAGTCGTTGATCAGCTCGAGCCCGCCCGTGGCGACCAGCGTCGCGAGCAGACCGCCGGCCCCAGAGAGCAGAATGGTCTCCCAGAGGTGCTGCATCACCAGCCGTCCCCGTGAGGCGCCGAGGGCCTGCCGCACCGCCAGCTCGCGACGCTGCTCGTTGGCTCGGGCCAGGAGCAGGTTGCCCACGTTGATGCAGGCGAGCAGCAGGATCAGCGCGGCCAGGCCGTTCAGGATCGCGACCACCCACATCCCTTCGTCGCCGACCTGCGCCTCGGGGAAGGTGCGGGCCGAGATCCGGGTCGGGCGCTCGACCCCCTCGGGGACCGGACGATCCGCGCGCACCCGTGCCAGCAGCACCTCGAGCTCGCTCTCGACCTGACGCGCGTCGACTCCCGGCACGAGCCGCCCGAAGGCGTCGACCGCGCCCCCGTCGGTGGCGAGCGGATCGAGCAGCTCCGGATCGATCGGTACCCAGGCGCCCGAGCTGACCGGAAACTCGAAGCCCTCGGGCATGACCCCGACCACCCGAGTGGCGACCTGATTCACCTGGACCAACCGACCGATCACCGCCGAGTCGAGCCCGAAGCCGAGCCGCCAGGCCCGGTGGCTCAGCACGACGACCGGCTCGGCGCCGCGGGCCTGGTCGAGCGCGGTGAGGGTTCGGCCGAGGAGCGGCCGGGCTCGGGTGATGGTGAAGAGGTTCGCTTCCGCGGCCGTCGCGTCGAGGGTCCAGGCGCCCTCCCCGCTCCCGACGGTGAGCGTGCGGTTGGCGAACGCCCCGACCTCGTTCAAGGTCGAGATCTCCGGCCGCATCCGGGCCAGCTCGGCGGCGTCGATCGGGCGGACTCCGCCATAGGGCGTCACGGCGTTCAATCGCACGATCCGCGAGCCGCCTTCGACCGGCAGCGGCTTGTTCACGGCGGTGTGGAGGAACGAGGCGGTGAAGATGCTGATCCCGAGGCCGCCGGCCAGCACGATCAGCGTCATGCCCGAGAAGAGCGGCGTGGCGAGCAGCCGGCGGACGGCGTGGCGGAGGTCCTGCCCGACGAAGATCGGCGCCCGATCGCTCCCCAGCGGCGAGCCCGGACGAAGCCGCTCGGCCAGCGCGCCCTGCCCCGCCGCGGCCAGCTCGCGGACCGCGAAGCGCAGCGCCCTCGCCCGGCCGCCGGCCCGCGCGTCGCGGTAGCGCGCGACGAAGGTCTCCTCCATCTCCTGGCCGCAGTCCTCGCGGAAGCTCCTGGGGTAGAGCGCGGCGACGGCGCGCCACAGGGCTCGAATCGGGCCGACTCGGCGGCCGCTCATCGAGAATCGCCCTGCTCGGGAAGGAGCCGCGCGGCTCTGGCGTGGCCCACCAGCCGCTCGAGCCGGAGCGCTTCGGCCCTGGCGGCGGCCCTGCCCGCCGGGGTGATGGCGTAGTAGCGCCGCCGCTCGTCGGACTCACCGGATGCCCGACCCGGTTCGCTGGGTCGGACGAAGCCGGCCTCCACCAGGCGCTTCAGCGCCCGATAGAGCGTGGCGGTCTCCAGGCGGGTGCCGCCTTCGCGGGCCTCGGTTTCCTGGATGATGGCGTAGCCGTGGCGCTCGCCCTGGGTCAGGGTGAGCAGGATGTCGAGCTCGACCGGCCGGAGCGGGTCTGGGGCGGGGGTTCGTGGCATCCGCTATCTACGTGCGTTGCGCACGTAGGTTTCAGGGTGCCCCCGCCCCGGGGTCAGATCGCGCGGCGGCCCAACGCGGCCAGCACCCGATCCCGCTCGAAACGGGACCCCAGGGTCTCGAACGCCCGGCGGAAAGCGGGGCGGAGCGTCTCGGTCACCAGCCCGCGGTTGGCCAGGTCGGCGAGCAGGCCGGCCTTCTCGAAGTCGCTGTCGATGTCGGTGGCGGCGTCGAGGATGTCCTCCAGCAGCCCGGTGCTGGGCTGCTCCGTCGCCAGGGCGGCCCTGAGCAATCGGCCCCGCTCGTGAGCCGACTCGACGCTCGCGGCCGCAGCGAAGAACGGGGCCCGCAACCGCTCGGTGAGCGGAGCGGCGGCGGCCACCTCGACGAGCCAGCTCGCCAGCTCGAAGTCCGAGTCGATCGAGCGGGCGGCGCGGAGCCCGGCTTCGAGGGTGGCGGGCGAACGAGGTCCGCTCTTCAGCAGCGCGCTCAACACCCGGTGGGCCTCGAAGTCCGACTCGATCGTGGCCACGGCCGCGAAGTAAGCGGCGTCGAAGTCGCCCGTCACCGCGCCGCGAGCGGCCAGCCCGACCAGCAGCTCGGCCAGCTCGAAGTCCGATTCGATCGTGGTCGCGAGCTCGAGCAGCCGGCCGGTCACCTCGGGGCTCGGCGGGCCGCTCGCCAGCAGGGCGTCGAGCGCCTTGCGCAGCTCGTAGTCGGACTCGATCGTCCGGGCGGCGGCGACGAAGGCGCGGCTCACGCCCTCGTCTTCGAGCAGCCGGGTGGGCACGGCGACCAGCACTCGACCCAGCTCGAAGTCGGACTCGATGCCGGAGCCCGCCTCCTCCAGCACGTCGGTCGCCGATCGCGGGTCCAGGCGGCCGATGGCGATCAGGTGGCCCAGATAGCGGGAGGCGACGTGGTCGCTCTCGATCTGGCGCACCTCGGCGAGCACGCCACCGACGCCGTCCCGGTCGAGGATCCGGCGCACTCGTCCCTCGGCGTCGTAGCCGCTCCGCCGGATGAACTCGAGCACCAGCGTGCCGCGCCAGTCTTCGAAGGCGCGGTCCATCTCCGCCGCGCGCCCGTCGACCCGGTACTCGCGCTCCAGCCTCGAGCCCCGGCCGGAGACTCGATAGCTCCTCTCGGTCCGGCCGATCTCGTGGGTGATCCGGAAGAGCGCGCCGTCGTCGAGCGTGGCGACGTCGGTCTCGCTCTCGTTGAAGGTCACCTTGCCGCGGCTCTGGATCACGACGCTGCAGTCCGCGCCGGTCCAGGCCACGTAGCGGTCCTTTCCGTCGCTGGCGCTGCCCTGGCCGGTGATGGACATCGAGCCGGTGAGACGAACGGTCCGCTCCCGTCCCTCCGAACCGCGTGGGCAGATCGCCCGGCGCGCCTGCTCGGTCGCGATCGGCCACTCGTCGTCCCGCTCGACGACGGTGCTCGACCGTGGGCCGCCACCCGGAGGCTCCGTCGTCGGGAATGCCGCCGTCGTTCGGGCGGAGACCCGGGCCCCGCTGTCGCGCTCGATCCGCTGGTTTGGCGATGGCGCTTCGGCGGATCGGTCGGCGGCCGTGCTCGCGCTGGGCGGGTCCGCGGCGCTCGCGTCGCGTGGAGCGACGGTGGCGACGGCGCTGGTCGCGACGAGGCCGAGCGCCGCCAGCGCGAGGAGCGCGGGCGGGCGGGGCGATCCGCGGCGCCGGCCGTCGTCGAGCACGGCACGAAGTCGCTCGCTCAGACTCGAGCCCCTGGCGAAGGCGAGCCCGGCGCCGGCCAGCGCCGGCCGGCCACGCATCGTCCGCGCGGTCACCAGCAGGGCGTCCGCGTAGCCCGACGCGAGCGACCCGCCGCTCAGCACCGCGTCGTCGCAGGCGTGCTCGCGCTCGAGGCGGATCCGCGAGAGCGCGAGCCAGGCGAGCGGATGATACCAGTGGAGCGCGCAGGCGATTCGACCGAGCAGGTGGGTGAGACAGTCGCGCCGACGGACGTGCGCCAGCTCGTGCGCCAGCACGTCGCGCCGGTGGGAGAGGGGCCACTGCCGGCCCGAAGCCGGCAGGATCACCACCGGGCGGAGAATGCCGTAGGTGAGCGGCACCGAGGCGTCGTCGGATACCCGAAACCGGACTCGCGACGGCACGCTCCCCGCGGCCCGAAGCTCGTCGACCAGCTCCCGCCACTCGCCAGTGTCGAGCGGCGCGGAGCGGCCGCCGAAACGCCGGATCGCCAGCTCCCCGAGCGCGATCCAGCCGAGCAGGAGCAGGACCCCGATCCCGTACGCGAGCCAGAGCGCGGTGCCCGCCGAGTCCGGCGAGTCGACGGACTGCGCGACCGCGGGCCGCGACGGAAGCAGCGCGTTCGATCCGACGCTCCGGGCCTGCGTGACGGCTTCGCTCGATGCCTGGGCCGCGCGGGGCTGGCCGGCCGGCGCCGGGAGCGGCGATTCCGTCGCGGCCCGGGTAGCGGTGCCCGCGACCGTCGAGGCGGATGGCAGAGCCGCCGGCAGGAGCGGGAGCGCCGGCAGCGTGAGGCTCATCAAGGGCAGCGCGAGGGTGCCGGCGAGGCCGGTCGTCCAGACCAGGTGACGGAGCGCGGCCGACTGGCGGCGGAGCAGGGTCGCGAGCGCGGCGGTCAGGAGGAGCAGCGCGCTGGTTCGCACGAGGAGGGAGAGGCCCAGGGCGTCGAATGACATCAGCGGCCGTCCTTTCGCGCGCGCTCGATCAGCCCCGCGAGCCGGTCGAGCTCCTCTTCGGTCACGTCCGCCGTGTCGTCATCGAGCAGGGCGGCCATCGCCTGAGCGGCGGAGCCACCGAAGAAGGTCTGGACCACCTGGCGGAGCGCCTTGCCCCGCACCTTCTCGCGCGGCAGCGTCGGGCGGTAGACGTACCGGGGTCCGTCCGCCTCGTGGCGGAGGTGACCCTTGTCGACCAGGATCCGGAGCGAGGCCCGGACCGCGCTGTAGCTCGGCGCCTCCCGCAGCTGGCTCCGGACCTCCGCGGCCGTGGCTCGCCCCGTCCGGTAGACGATGTCCATGATCTGCCGCTCGCGGCGGCTGAGGTCGAGCGGGGCGGGTGACGGCACGGGCGGCTCCTATGCTAAAAAACCTGCACTCAGGTGCTAAAAAACTAGCACACCGGCCGGAGTCGTCAAGACGGCGCCCTGGTGCGGGCGTTCGGTGCCGGCCGGGTTTCGGGGTGCGTCCGGCGACCTCGCCGAGACCCGGGGTGGCTGGGAGCCTGGAGCGGGGGTGCTCGGTCGCTCAGTGCGGAGTCACGACCGTCGGCGAGAAGCCGACGCCGTCGGAGCCGCCGCCGGTCGCGAAGGTCGCGACGATCCGGGCCGCGGGGACGTCGAGCAGCACGACCTGGTTGGCGCCCTTCAGGGTCACCACCGCGTGGCGGCCGTCCGGCACCAGGGTGACGCCCTGAGGCGACGCGGGAGAGCCGTTCACGGCGGGCACGTCGATCGTCGCCTCGATCCGGCGCGAGGCGACGTCGACCACGTGGATCCGCTCGGCGCCCGGGTCGGTCACCACGGCGCGCTTGCCGTCGGCCGTGATCGCGATCCGGTAGGGCATCCCGAACCCGGGGATCGTCGCCACCACCTCGCCGGAGACCGGGTCGACCACGTGGACCTGGCCCGAGCGGTTGCCGCCGGCCCACACCTCGCGTCCGTCGGGCGTGGTCGCGATCCCCTCGACCATGGTGCCCACGTCGTGCAGCGCGGTGCGGGTCTTCTGTCCGAGATCGAAGACCGAGACGCTGCCCGGCGCGATGTTGGTGACGAAGGCCCGCTCGCCGTTCGCGGTGGTGGCGACCATGTGGGACGCGTTGGCGCCCGTCTCGATCGTCGTGGCGACCTCGCCGCTCGCGAAGTCGACCAGCGCGATCACCCGGGCCACCTCCGAGGTCACCACCAGCCGGCGATCGCCGGGGAGGAAGCGGAGCCCGTGGGGCCGCTTCAAGTCGCCCAGGTCGATCCGCCGGGCCATGGTGCCGCTCTTCAGGTCGATCACCAGGAGCGAGTGCCCCACGGCGCTCCGATCGCCGTACTCGGCCACGACGGCCCAGCGCCCGTCGTGCGAGACCGCGACTTCGTGCGGCGCCACGGCGGTCTCGAGGGTGGCGACGGTGCGTCCCGTCGCCGCGTCGATCAGCGCGACGGTGCTGGTGGTCATGTTGGAGGCGACGATGGTGCCCGTCAGGCTCTGGGCGGATCCGCTCGACAACGCGGTGAGTGTGGCGCCGAGGAGGACGGTCGCGCTGGCGCGGATGTTCATGAGTGCTCTACTGGCGCTGCCGGGGAATGGTTTCGTGAGACGGTGCCGGACCGGGTCGGCCACGAGCCCATCCTCGCGGCGGCGGGCGCGTCCGGCTTGAACGATCCTGCCGTGGTCAGGCGGCCGTGGCTTCGGTCCAGACCTCGAGGGGCTCGGTGCGCCGCAGGTGCTCGGGATGGCGCCGGAACCACGACATCACGAGGAGCATCTCGTCGAGGGTGGCGGCGTCGAGCAGGCCGGCGGGCGGGAGCGGCTCGCGGAGCTCCGCTTCGACCACCGCGCGGAAGGCCTCGCGCTCGATCGGTGTCGTGGGGAAGGGATACGAGGCCCGTACCAGCCCGTGGCGGATCAGGTGGGCCCGCTCGTCGCCGAGCTCGCCGGTGTCGCGGTAGACGAAGGTGAGCAGCTGGATGGCCGCCCGGGCCCGGGCTCCGGCGGCGATCAGCCACTCCAACTGCTCGAACTTCTCCCGCCAGCGGGCCGCCGCCTCGAAGTCCTCCCGTGCCGCGGCCGCCTCCATCATCTGGATCGCGCGCTCGACCGGCCGGAGCGAGTAGCCGCCGAGGAAGTGGATCGCCGCGGTGACCCGCTCCTGATAGCCGGACTCCGAGACCAACCCGGCGCAGGGGCCGGCGCAGGTGCCGAAGTCGTAGCGGGGGCAGGCCGCCTGCCGCGGAGTCTCGAAGAGGTCGCCCTGACCGGAGTAGACCGCCGGCATCCGGTCCTTGCAGTCGCGGAGCCCGAGGAGGTCGTTCAGCACCCGCACCCCGCCGCCCACCCGTCCCGGCGAGGTGAAGGGGCCGAAGAAGAGCACGTCGCGCCGGCTGGTCGAGCTGGTGACCAGCAGCTTGGGCGCGCTGTCCGTGGTGACCACGACGAACGCGGCCCGCCGCCGCCGGTTCATCTGGAGATTGAACGGCGGCCGGTGCCGGCGGATCTCCCGGAGCTCGGCGAGGTGCGCGGCGAACTCGCTGGGCACGTAATCCCAGGTGATGTTGCTCGCGGCCGCGAGGATCCGGGCGGCCTTGTCGTCGGGATAGCGGGCGCGGAAATAGGAGAGCACCCGATTGCGGACCCGCTTCGCCTTGCCCACGTAGAGCACCCGGCCCGCCGCGTCGACCATCCGGTAGATGCCGGGCCGGTTCTCCGCCAGGGCGCGGACCCGCTGCCGGAGCAGCGCGGGTCGACCGGGGGCAGCAGCAGGGTGGTGGTCGGCGCGGTCACGGAGGGCCGCGACGCCTCGTGCCGCCGATCGACCTAACGCGCTGGCAGCGATGGCAGAAGACCCGAAGCCGTGATCCGGGCGTCGATCGCATGGGTCCCCGTGAGCGTGGTGCCACAGCGCGTCGGCAGGGCTCGCCGGCTCGATCGTAGACCAGCAGATCCTGCTGGAAGGTACCAGGCTCCCCGTGCCGGTGCGATAGTCGCGGACCACCGTGGTCCCCTGGGCCCGCACCGCCCGGTCGAGGATCGAAGCCAGCTCCCGGTGGGCCGGACGTGGTCGGCCGGCTGAGCCGTCGCGCCTCCTTGGACGGGTCGATGCCGCCGCGAAAGCGCCTCGTTCGCGTAGATGTTGCCGACCCCGGCGAGCCGCCGCTGGTCCATCAGCCCTTCTTCACGGCCGCGCGGGAGCCGCGGAGCACGCGACCGAGGCCCGTCGCGTCGAAGTCGTCCGCCAGAGGCTCCGGCCCGATGGCGGCGCTGTAGCTGGCCCAGGCCTTCTCGTCGAGCCAGCGGATCGTGCCGAACCGGCGGACGTCGTGGTACACGAGGGTCCGGCCGTCGTCGAGCCAGGCCTCGAGCACCGCATGGCGGCGGTCGTCCGGGTCGAGCGTGCGCTTGACGAAGAGCGCGCCCGTCATCCCGGTTGGATCACCAGCCGCCGGCGGTCGGTGTGGAGGATCCAGCGTGCTTGGCCCGGCGGGAGGCTCCGTGAAGCGCGCGCCGGCGAGGCCCCGGAGCAGCGCGGCGCGGGTGATCCCGATCGGGACGTCGGCATGGTGCAGCTTGGCGCGGGTGACCTTCCGCCCGGCGAGGAGCGGGGCGAGGTCGCGGACGGTGGTCTCGACTTCGGGAAGCTCCGGGCACCCGCGGCGCTACTCGGCGCGCGGGCTCTGGCCGGTGCGGTCCTGGAAGCCCGCCACCGAGATGTCGACGTCGTCGCCGGTCTGTGAGATGTCGTAGTTGATGATCCAGCCAGGTCAGGGAACCCGTAGGTGGGGGTCAGAGATTCACCTGCGCGCCCTGGGCTCGAGGCAAAGCCGTCTCGCGCCAGCGCGAAGAGGCAGGAACGTCGGGATAGAGCGTCGCCTCGGCCGCCCCGACCTGGCTGTCGTCGAACAGGTAGCGCCGCGCGGTCACCACACCGCCGGTCACTTCGACCCGCACCTGGATCGGGGCGCCGGCGAAGGACCGGGTCACCTGGATCTGGTAGCTGTCGATGGCCAGCTCCCGCCACAGCAGCTCGGCCTCGTTGAGCTGCTGCTCGCCGGGGGAGAGCGGCTCGCTCTCGCAGGCGACCACCCCGAAGACCGCCGTGGCGGCCAGGACGAGACCCCCGGCTCTCATGTCGCCGGGGCGAACTGCGTCACCGCGATGGTGATGTCGTCCTCGATCGTGACGCGATCGTAGTTGATCACGATCGAGTTGGGGAAGCCGTAGGTCGCGTCGAACGAGACGTTGGCGCTCTGGGCCTCGTCGAAGGCCCGGCGCACCAGCGTGAAGAGGCCGGGCACGTCGGGGTAGTCCGCTACCTGGCTCGCCGGCACGGGGACGGTCGGGTTGCCGTCCGGGTCGAGGAAGGTCCGATCGGTCACGAGCCCGTTGGCGACGGTCACCTTGGCCGCGAAGCTGGTGCCCACCAGGGAGGAGCGGGTGATCACCATCGAATAGCTGGCCGGGCCGGTGTCGGCCCAGCGCTGCTCGGCGGCGCGGAGCTGGTCCTCCGACGGCGAGATCGTGGAGCCACAGCCAAGGCCCGCGAGCACGATGGCGAGTCCGACGATCCTCGGGCCGGATTGCTTGACACTCATCTTCCACTCCTGTCGCTGTTCCGTTCAGGCGCCCGGCTCAGACTCGGGCCGACTCCCGCCATCCGATGTCCCGGCGATACTGCTTTCCGTCGAACTGGATCCGGCCGGCCGCGCTGGCGCTCGATTCCCGCGCCGCCGCGAAGGACGCGCCGAGCCCGGTGACGGCCAGGACCCGGCCTCCGCTCACCCGCACCCGTCCGTCGGCATCGCGGGTAGTTCCCGCGTGGAACACGATCGTGTCGGGTCCGAGGTCCTCGGGAATCTCGATCGACGCCCCTTTTTCGGGCCGATCGGGATAGCCGCGAGCCGCCAGCACCGTGGTCACGGCTGCCCGTGTCGAGATCGACACCGGAGGGATGGCCGTCCCCTGAGCCACGGCCGTCATCGCGTCGAGCAGTCCGCCGGAGACCCGGGGGATGATCGCCTGGGCCTCGGGATCGCCGAAGCGGCAGTTGAACTCGACCACGGAGGGGTTGCCGAGGGCGTCGATCATCAGGCCGGCGTAGAGCACCCCGGCGAAGCGCGCCTCGCGGCATTCGAGCTCGGCCAGGGTCGGCTCGATCACCTGCTCCATCACCCGCTCGAGCAGCGCTTCGGTCTCCAGCGCCACCGGGGAGTAGGCGCCCATCCCACCGGTGTTGGGCCCCTGGTCGCCTTCGAGGAGACGCTTGTGGTCCTGGGCGGCCGGGAGCAGCCGCACCTCCCGCCCGTCGGTGAGCGCCAGGATCGAGAGCTCCTCTCCCTCGAGAAAGTCCTCGATCACCACCGTATTCCCGGCCTCGCCGAACTGGCCCTCGGCGAGCATCGCGCGGACGGCGTCCCGGGCCTCGGCCCTGGTCGGGCAGACCACCGCGCCTTTCCCGGCGGCGAGCCCGCTCGCCTTGACCACGAGCGGCTCGGCGTGACGATCCACGTAGGCCAGCGCCGGAGCGAGGGCCTCGAAGGTGGCCGAGCGCGCGGTCGGGACGCCGGCGTCCTCCATCACGCTCTTGGACCACGCTTTGGACGCTTCGATCCGGGCCGCGGCTCGGCTCGGCCCGAACACCAGCCGGCCCCGGGCCCGCACCCGGTCGGCCAAGCCCAGCGCGAGCGGCGCCTCGGGGCCGATGACGGTGAGATCCACCCCCTCCTGGTCGGCGAAGCCGACCAGGGCGTCGAGGGAATCGGCGGCGATTGGGAGGTTGGTGGCCAGGGACTCGGTGCCGGCGTTGCCGGGGGCGCACCAGATTCGGGCGGCGGGTGCCTCGCGGCGGATCGCCCAGCAGAGCGCGTGCTCTCTACCCCCGCCGCCGACGACCAGGATCTTCTGCATCAGACTCCGCTTTGGGCTTTCCGGAAGGCCTCGCGGGCCGCTTGGGCCGCCTTCTTGGCCGCGTCCGCGACGTTGCTCGCGACGTTCTTGGCTTCTTCCGTATAGTACTTCCGGGCGTCCGAGAAGTCGCCGCCCAACGGCCGGTCCTTGGCCTCCTGGCCGCGCCGGGTGTACTCGCCCCGAAGGATCCGCTCGTATTCGCCCGCGGCCATCCACTTCTGGAGCTCCGCCGCCCGGACCGTGTTCATCGGGTGGGTGAGGCCCAGCGTGTTGAGGATCTTGTAGATGACGTCGAAGCCTTCGTTCGAGTTGGCGTACTCGCCGGCCTGGGTCATGAACTCGTTGAGGTCCATCTGGCCCGATTCGAGCGCCCCGCGGTAGCCGCCCGCCATCTTCATCAGCAGCTGCTGCGAGCCCATCGGATTCTGGGCGCCGAGCAGCCCGGCGCGGTCGGCGGAGAGCTCGGACTTCCGGGACCATTCCAACACGGCGAGCTTGACCGGCAGCAGCGCGATGCCGGCGAGCACCGGCAGCGCCGAGAGGCTGATCATGAAGAGGATCGCCGCGATGGTATGATAGAGCGCGTGGCCGCTCATCACGTGACCCATCTCGTGGGCGATCAGGGCCCGGAGCTCCTCCTCGTCGAGCAGCTCGAGCGCCGCGGAATGGAGCACGATGAAGGGATCGTCGACGCCATAGGCGCCCGCGTTGAACACCGGCGTCTGCGAGACGAACATTTCCGGCGCCTTCGGCCAGTCGAACGTGGCGCAGACGTCGACCAGCAGGTGATGCGCCACCGGATACTGCTTGTTGCTGGTTCGGACCGAGTTGCCCTGGAAGAGCAGCCGGATGCCGCGTTCGCCGCCGAGGATGGCGATGACCTTGCGGACCACCTCGTCGAAACCGGGCACCGCGCGCATCGCCTGGAGCGCGGCGCGATCGGCGGGGTGCTCCCAGGACACGGCCGCGATCTGCTGCAGGGTGACCCGGTTGCGGGGAGCGGGAACGGACGTCATGCGGCACCTGTCTGTTGTCGGGTGAGCAGCTATACGTCGAGACCAGAGGCCTGTTTCAATCTGCGCCAGGACCGGGCTCAGGGGCAACTTTGGACGAGAGAGCCAGACCAGATCCCGCCTCGGTGCCCGAGCTCGCCCGAGCGCCTCGAGCCCTGACCCGCGCGAGCGTGGCGCTGGGCGCCCGCGAGCTGGCCCGGCGTGATCCCGACCTGGCCCGCGTGCTGGAGCGCCACGGGCCCCCGCCGGTCTGGGGCCGCCGGCCCGGCTTCCCGACGTTGGTGAAGATCATCCTCGAGCAACAGGTGTCGCTGGCCGCCGCCCGCACGATGTACGGAAGGCTGGTCGCCCGGGTCGGGGTGGTCACGCCCGCGTCGGTCGCCGAGCTCGGTGTGGTCGGGCTCCGAGGGCTTGGGTTCACCGGGCAGAAGTCGCGCTACTGCGTCGGGCTGGCCGAGCGGGTGGAGTCGGGGACGCTCGATCTCGCACGGGTGGCGCGGGCGCCCGATCGCGAGGGCGAGGCGCTGCTGCTCGCGGTGCCCGGCCTCGGCCCGTGGAGCGTGGCGGTCTACTTCCTGATGGCGCTCCGGCGGCCGGACATCTGGCCGAGTGGCGACCTGGCGCTCGCGAAGGGGCTCCAGGCCGTGAAGCGGATGCGAAGGGTGCCGGACCAGGAGCGGCAGGCTCGGATCGCCGCCCGGTGGGCACCCTGGCGCTCGGTCGCCGCGCGGCTCATCTGGCAGGACTATCTCGCGGAGCGGGCCAAGCCGCCGGGCCCGGCCTGATCGGGTCGCCGCTCTTCGCAGCGGGGGCGCCGGACCGGCGGCGCTCGAGTGGCTGTGGAATCGCCGAAGGGATCCCCGCGGTCGTCGCGCCTCGCGGGTACTGTGGGGCGACTACCAGCTCAGGTAGGGCGGGAACGCGAACAACACCCGCCAGACCGCCAGCGCCGCCACGATCGAGAGCCCGCTCAACGCGATCACCGCGCCGTGCAGCCGGCCGAGCCAGCCGGCCAGCTTGAGACGATGACGGAAGTAGCGAAGGGCCGCCCAGACCAGGGCCAGCGCGCCGAGGTGGAGGGCGAGCCGCCAGAGCGCGGGCCAGAGCAGTGAACCCCGACCGATGCCGAGCGTGATTCCCCATTGCCACTCGGCCAGCAAGCCGGCGAGGGTCAGGACCAGGCCGAGCAGGGTGAGTCGGGCCAGGCCGCGGAGCGCGGGGCCGGCGCCGCGGCGCAGCTGCAGCAGCGCGGTGAGCGCCAGCAGCAGGGCGAGGGCGAAGAGGGGCAGCGACCAGCCCGGCGACGCGAGCCAGCCGCCGCGCTTGAACACGCCGCCGCTCAGCCCGATGGCGAGGTAGCGGCCGGTCGCGAGGTTGGCGAGGGCCAGGCGATCGCCCCGGTCGTTCTCATAGAGCAATGAGCCCACCTGATGGTACTGGCCGAGCGCCGGCCAGCCCGCGAGACCCAACCGGCCACCTTCGTCCCGCTCGAGGCGAACCAGGCCGCCCCAGCCGGCGAAGCGGGCGAAGAAGCTGCGACTGTGGTTGGTGCCGATCTCGTAGGTGCCGAGATACGGGTCGATCGGCTCGCCGTCCGGTTGGGCCAGGTATCCCGGCCGCTCGCTCGATCTCGGCTGCCCGGCCGGGATGAAGCGCTCGGCGAAGGCGTCGGTGATCTGGCGCAGCGTCGCGAAGCCCGGCTTCGCCTCGGGTTGGAGGCTGACCTCCTCGATCGCGCGGGCGATGCCCGAGACCGTGAGGTCGAAGGCGCCCGGTTGTCCGCCCAGGAAGACGAAGAGGATCGCGACGTCCGCGTCGGCGTAGATCTTGAGCATCGACGAGAAGCCGGGCATGCTGCCGCTGTGGGCGTACTCGAGCCCGCGTCGCTCCTCGAACTGGATCCAGGCGTAACCGCCACCGGGCATGCCGGGATGGAAGCGGTAGTGCTCGAAGTCGGTCAGGTCGGCGAAGGCGCTCGGGCTGAGCACGGTCCGGCCATCGACCGACCCGCCGCCCAGCATCATCCGGAGATAGGCGGCCATGTCGGATCCGCTGGCCGCGACTCCTCCGGCTCCCATCATCGCGTCGCGGTAGAGCCAGTACTCGCACTCCTGGACCGCGCCCGGCCCCTGCACCGTGTAGCAGCGGGCCAGCCGGGCCATGCCGTCGGCCGGCCGGCCCTGCACCGCGTGGGTCATCCCGGCCGGCTCGAAGAGCCGCTCGCGGAAGAGCTCGGGGATCGACTTGCCGGTCAGATCGCGAAGCAGGAGCCCCAGGACGCCGAATCCCTGATTGTCGTAGGCCGTCGCCACGCCGGGCGTCACCAGCGGGCGAAGCCGCCGATCGAGCTCGGCGCGGGGCACCGCGACCTCGCCGTCGAACCGGGCGAAGAGACCGGTGATGTCGTCGTCGAAGCCGCCGCGGTGAGTCAGCAGCATCCGGGCGGTGACGGTGTCGCCGTGGACTCTCGCGGTTCGGAGGTAGCGATTGACGTCGACGTCGGGATCCAGCACGCCCTCGTCGATCAGCTGGGCCGCGATGGCCGCGGTCATCGTCTTCCCGATGGAGGCCAGCTGGAAGAGCGTCTCGGTGGCGCTCGCGGGCCGCCCGGCGGCGACGTCGGCCAGGCCGTAGGCCCGGTTCACCACGACCCCGTCCCGCCGGACCACCACGAGCAGCGCTCCCGGCGAGCCGGAAGTCGCGAGGGCGGGCGGCTCGATCACCAGCGAGTCGGCCCACGCCCACACGGCCGCCGAGTCCAGGAGCCAGCCTCGGCGTCGTGACCGGGGTGCCGGCGGCCTGCAGGAAGGCGACCAGGGTCAGCAGCAGGCAATGCTCCCCGCAGTAGGGGACTGGAGCGCCCCGCCTCGGGGCGTGGGCGAACTACTGGTCGATGCTCACCTCGACCTGCGGCCCGCCGACTTCACCAGGACGTGCGCCAGGGCCGGCAACAGACGGCGCAGTCTTCGACATTACTCCTGCTCGTCGCCGCCGCCCACGTCGACCGCGATCAGGTCTCGGCGCGCCGCACCAGGGGCAGACCACCGGCACCTCGGTGGCGAAGTCGGATTCGGGTCGTCGGTCTCCTCGTCGAACGACCTCATCGCATCGCCTGGGCGAGGTCGTCGATCAGGTCCTCGGGCTCCGCGATCCCGCAGGAGGGGAGTCGGACCAGGCTGTCGGTAGGCCCCATCTCGTCGCGCATCGCCTTCGGAACCGAGGCGTGGGTCACAGGAGGCGGGGTGGCCGATCAGGCTCTCGACCCCGCCCAGCGACTCGGCCAGGGCGAAGATCTTCGTGCCGCCGAGGATCCGCCTGGCGACGGCGACGTCGCCGACGTCGAAGGAGATCATCCCGCCGAAGCCGCACATCTGCCGCTTGGCCAGCTCGTGCTGCGGATGACTCGGGAGGCCGGGGTAGTAGACCTTCTCGACCGCGGGCTGCTCGCTGAGCCAGGCGGCGATCCGGCGGCCGTTGGCGTCGTGCTGCTTCATCCGGAGCGGAAGGGTCTTCACGCCGCGGAGCGCCAGCCAGCAGTCCATCGGTCCCGGCACCGCCCCCGAGGCGTTCTGGAGGAAGCCGATCCGCTCCGCGAGGTCGTCGCGACTGGTCAGCACGATCCCGCCCACCATGTCGCTGTGCCCGTTCAGGTACTTGGTGGTCGAGTGCATCACCAGGTCGGCGCCGAAGCGGAGGGGCTGCTGGAGGATCGGGCTGGCGAAGGTGTTGTCGACCACGAACAACAGGCCCCGGGCCTGGCAGATGTCGCCCACCGCCTGCAGGTCGGTGAGAAACATCATCGGGTTGGTCGGCGTCTCGCAGTAGACCATCCGGGTGGCCGGGGTCACCGCCCGGGCGATGTTCTCCGGATCCCGGGCGTCGACGAAGGTGAAGCTCAGCCCCAGCGACTGATACACCTGCGTCATCAGCCGGTGACTTCCGCCGTAGAGATTCGCCGCACTCACCACGTGGTCGCCGGACTTGAGCAGCTTGAGGATGGCGTCCAGGGTGGCGAGCCCGGAGCCGAAGGCGAACCCGTGCTCGGCCCCCTCGAGGCTGGCCACGTTGCGCTCGAGGGCCTCGCGGGTGGGGTTCTGGGTCCGGCCGTACTCGTAGCCCTTGTGCTGGCCGAGGCCGGATTGCTTGTAGGTCGAGGTCTGGTAGATCGGCGGCATGATCGCCCCGGCGAGGGGGTCGTCGATCTGGCCGGCGTGCACGGCCCTGGTCCCTGGGCGGGCGAGGCGGTCGTGCGGTCCGATACGGGTCATGGCGGGCCCATTTTGTTGATGAAGTGATTGGACCCTAATAACTTACGCGCCATGAGCCAGGCACCGCCAGCCCCGGTCGTGGCCCCTCCCGGGGCATTGGTGGTCGACGACGACGCGGCCGTCCGCCGATCCCTCGTCAGGGTCCTCGAGGCGATCGGGGTGGCGGCGGTGGAGGCGCCGGACGGGCGGAGCGGGCTCGAGCTGCTGGAGGCCACCGGCGAGGTGCCCCTGGTGGTGAGCGACCTCTACATGCCCGAGATGGACGGTCTGGCTTTGCTCCGGGCGATCCGGCGCCGCTATCCCGACACCGCGGTGATCGTGCTGACGGGTGTAGCGGAGGTGACCACCGCCGTCGAGGCGCTGCAGCAGGGGGCCGTGGACTACCTGGCCAAGCCCGTGGAGATCTCGGAGTTTCGCGCGCGTGTAGAAAACGCCCTCGAGAAACGTCGTCTTATTCTGGAAAACCGCTTCCTCCAACACAGCTACCAGAAACGTCTCGAGTCGCAAGTGCGCGAGCTGGCCAGAAAGACCCAGGAACAGTTTCTCGGCCAGGTCCAGATGGCCGTGCAGATGCTCGAGAAGAAGGACATCTACACCCGCGGCCACTCGAAGCGCGTGGCCCAATACGCGGTGCGCACGGCCGTGATGATGGGGCTCACCGGCGATCTGCTCGACCAGATCCGGCTCGGCGGCGACCTCCACGACATCGGCAAGATCGGCACCCGGGACCAGGTGCTCAACAAGCCGGGCCCGCTCACCGCGGCCGAGTTCGAGGAGATCAAGAAGCACGTGGTCGAGGGCGAGGAGATCCTGGAGCCGCTCCGGAGCGAGCACCCGGTGGTGCTGGAGATCGTCCGCCACCACCACGAGCGGCTCGACGGCTCCGGCTTTCCGGATGGCCTGATCGGTGACCGGATTCCGCTCCCCGCCCGGCTCGTCTCGGTCGTCGACGCCTTCGACGCGATGACCACCAACCGCTCCTACCGGGCATCGCGCGATCCTTCGCAGGCCATGGAAGAGCTGCAGCGCTTCTCCGGCCGCCAGTTCGATCCCGACGTCGTCGACGCGTTCGCGCGCGCCTTTCCCGACGCCGCCAAGCTCCCCATCGTCGCCTGAGATGACTTCTTCGACCCTGATGATCTCCGTCTCCGGGATGCGCGGCATCGTCGGATCCGATCTCACCCCCGAGCTGGTCGCCCGCCACGCCGCCGCCCTCGGCGCCTGGGCCCGGGCCGCCCGCGATCCGGCCGAGCGGACCGCCGTCGTGCTGGGCCGGGACGCCCGCACCAGCGGCGAGATGTTCTCCGGGGCGGCGTCGGCAGTCTGATGTCGGTCGGGGTCGACGTAGTCGACCTCGGGGTGGTTCCCACCCCGACGGTGCAGATGAAGGTCGGCACCACCGGGCCAGGCTGATTATCACCGCCAGCCACAACCCGATCGCCTGGAACGCACTCAAGTTCCTGGGCCCCGACGGGATCTTCCTCGACGCCCAAGCCGGGGCCGCGGTCCGCGAGCTGGCGGAGAAGGGAGCTCCACAGGTTGGCTGTAGGACAGCTTCAGGTACCGTTCGAGGCGACCCCGAGGCGATCGACCGCCACCTCGACGCCATTCTCGCGCTCGACTGGATCGACGTCGACGCGATTCGGAGGCGTCGCTTCAGAGTGGCGATCGACTGTGTTCGGGGCGCCGGCGAGGCCGACCCTGCTCGAGCGGCTCGGCGCTGCGGTGCAGGGCATCAACCCTGGAGACCGACGGCCGCTTCCCCGGGAGCCGGAGCCGATTCCGGAGAACCTGGGCGACCTCGGCGCCCTGGTCCGCGAGAGCGGAGCCGACGTCGGCATGGCGGTCGACCGGACGGCAATCGACCGGCTGGCCCTGGTCGACGAGGAAGAACGCCGGGCGATCGGGGGAGGATTACACCCTCGCCTTCGCGGTCCGGGCGGTGCTGGCGGCGGCTCAGGCGGCGAGCCCGGTGGTGGTCACGAATCTGTCGACCAGCCTGGTGGTCGAGGACGCGGCCCGGGAGGGCGGCGCCCGGTTCGTTCAGGCCCCGGTCGGCGAGGCAGACGTCGCCCAGGCCATCAGGCCAGATCCCGCCCTGATCGGGGGGGGGGGGGGAGGCGGCGGGGTGATCCTCCCGTCGCTTCCGCATCGGCCGCGACGCTCCCCTCGGCGTGGCGTTGATCTTGCAATATCTGGCAGCGACCGGTCTGAAGCCGAGCGGGTGGTCGGCCGGGCGCGCTATCGGATCGTCAAGGCTAAGTCGCCTAGAGGCAAGGATTTAGAGCCAGTGTATCGGGCGTTGCGCGAGCGGCGTATCACCGATGCGATCGCCAACGACGCCGACGGGCTGCGACTGGCTTGGCCGGATCGCTGGGTGCGTCCGGCCCTCCGGCGAGCCGATCATCCGGTTCATCGCCGAGGCTCCGGACGGGCCGGCCGCCGAGAACTCATCACGGTCTGTCAGACTCTCATCTGAGCGCATATGTGTGGAATCGTAGGGTACATCCGGTCCGCGGAAGCCACCGCCATTCTCCTCGAAGGTCTCCGCCGCATGGAGTACCGGGGTATGACTCGGCCGGCATCGCAGTCCCGGTCATCAACGGAACGGGCATCCAAGGTCGAGAAGGCGTGAGCAAGCTCTCCGTCCTGACCGACACCCTGAAGGGTCGGCTTCCGGCGGGGACCGTCGGCGTGGGTCACACCCGGTGGGCCACCCATGGCGCCCCGACCACCATCAACGCCCACCCGCACACCGATCAGTCGGGCAAGATCGCGGTCATCCACAACGGCATCATCGAGAACGCGCCCACGATCCGTAAGGCGCTGGAGAAGCGGGGGGCACACCTTCCGCTCGGAGACCGACACCGAGGTGCTGGCCCATCTGATCGGCGAGTACTACGTCGACAGTCTCGAGGAGGCCGTCGCCGGGGCGCTCTGGGACGTGGACGGGGCCTACGGCATCGCGGTGGTCAGCGAGGACGAGCCCCGGCACCCTGGTGGCGGCGGAACGGCTGCCGCTGCTCCTCGGCGTGGGCGAGGGCGAGTACTTCGTCGCCTCCGACGCCTCGGCGATCCTGGAGCACACCCGCTCGGTCGTCTATCTCGACGACGGCGAGATGGCGGTGCTCACCCGCGACGGCTATCGGGTGCGGAACCTGACCGACACCCACGTGGAGAAGCCGGTCAACCAGATCGAGTGGGACCTCGCCACCATCGAGCGTGGCGGATACGACCACTTCATGCTGAAGGAGATCTTCAGAGCAGCCGGAGAGCCTCAAGAACACGCTTCGGGGGCCATCTGCTCGAGGACGAGGGCACCGCGCGGCTCCGCGGCCTCAACCTGAGCGACGACGAGCTGAAGCGCTTCGAGCGGATCGTGATCACGGCCTGCGGCTTTATCCTGGCGCGCGGCCCTGATCGGCGAGTACATGATCGAGGAGCTGGCCCGGGTGCCGGTCGAGGTGGAGTACGCCTCCGAGTTCCGCTACCGCAACCCGGTGCTCGACGACCGCTGCCTGGTGATCGCGATCTCGCAGTCGGGCGAGACGGCCGACACGCTGGCCGCCGTGCGGGGAGGCCGAAGCGGCGGGGCGCCCGGGTGGTCGGCCTGGTGAACGTGGTCGGCTCGACCATCGCGCGCGAAGGTCGAGGCGGGCTCTACCTCCGAGCCGGCCCCGAGGTCGGGGTGGCGAGCACCAAGGCGTTCAACAGCCAGGTGGGCGCGCTCGCGATGGTCGGCGCTCGGATCGCGCGGCTCAGGAACATGAGCGTGCTCCGGGGGCGGGAGTTCATCCTGGCGCTCCGCGCGCTGCCGAACCAGCTGGCCCAGGTGCTGGCCCGCGCGGATGAAGATCGACGGCTGGCGGAGCGGTACTATCACGCCAGCAACACGCTCTATCTCGGCCGCGGAGTGAACTTCCCGGTGGCCCTCGAGGGCGCGCTCAAGCTGAGAGGAAGTCTCCTACATCCACGCCGAGCGGCGGAGATGGCACGGCCCGATCGCCCTGATCGACGAGAACATGCCGGTGGTCTTCATCGCGCCGAAGGACGCGGTCTATTCGAAGATCGTCTCCAACGTCGAAGAGGTGAAAGCGCGGAAGGGCCGGGTCATCGCGATCGTCACCGAGGGCGACGTCGACATCGCCGAGCTGGCCGAGCAGACCTTCACGCTGCCGGCCACGCACGACCTGCTCACGCCGATCCTGGCGAGCGTGCCGCTCCAGCTCTTTTCCTACCATGTGGCGGTCCGTCGCGGCTGCAACGTCGACCAGCCGCGCAATCTCGCCAAGAGCGTGACGGTGGAGTAGCCACCGGGCCCGGCTATCTTCCGGCGCCGCTGACGGAGTCGGATGGAGATCGAGGAGGCCGCGGCGGCTGACGCCCGGCCTCCTCTGCTTTCGGGATGGTGGGGAGGACGGGCGAATCATGCGGGTGCTGCTCCAACGGGTATCGAGAGCGGAGGTCCGGATCGACGGGCGGGTGGCCGGCGCCATCGGGCCGGGCTTCTGTCTGCTGGTCGGCTTCACCCATCGGGACGACCCGGCCACGGTCGACTGGATGGCGGACAAGGTCGTCGGCCTCCGGCTCTTCACGGACCCGGAGGGGAAGATGAACCTCGGGCTGGCCGAGGTGGGCGGGGCCCTGCTGGTGGTGTCGCAGTTCACCCTGTATGGCGACGCGGCCAAGGGCCGCCGTCCGTCGTTCATCGACGCGGCCCGTCCGGAGCAGGCGATCCCGCTCTACGAGCGCTTCGTCGCGGGGCTCCGCGACCGGGGGCTCCCGGTAGAGACCGGCGAGTTCGGGGCCGCGATGGAGGTCGAGCTGGTGAACGACGGTCCGGTGACCCTGATGCTGGAGCGGACCCCGGCATGACGCCGATCGTGCTGGCCTCCCAGTCGCCGCGGCGCCGCCAGCTGCTCGAGATGCTCGGCATCCCGATCGTGGTGTCGCCCGCGCGGGTCCAGGAGATCCCGCTGCCTCGGGAGGAGCCCGCCGCCTACGCGCGGCGGCTGGCCCGAGACAAGGCCCGGGCCGTTCCCGGCGAGCTGGTGCTCGGCGCCGACACCATCGTGGTGGTGGACGGACAGGTGCTCGAGAAGCCGAGCGACCCCGCGGACGCCGTCCTGATGCTGGGCAAGCTGGTCGGCCGGGAGCACCAGGTGATCACCGCGATCTGTTTGATCGCCGCCGGTGTCGAATACGAAGCGGCCGACACCACCCGGGTCCGATTCCGCGCCGTCGACCGCGACTTCCTGGAGGCGTACGCCGCTACCGGCGAGCCGCTCGACAAGGCGGGCGCGTACGGAATCCAGGGCTACGGCGCCGCGCTGATCGAGGGGATCGAAGGCGACTTCTTCTCGGTGATGGGCCTCCCGGTGCGACTGGTGATCGAGCTGCTCGGCCGGGCGGGCCATCCCTACCGCTTTCCGGCGAATCGGGGCGAAGGGGACTCTCGGGTGTCTCGCTAGGTCCAACATGACGGGGGCCCGCCCCCGATCCCCTTTCCGGAGCCGTGATGCGGATTTCGTCCCGTGCAGGTGCAGCCCTTCTCTCCCTCGCCCTCGTCGCCGCCTGCTCGAAAGACGACGGCACCACGGGGCCGGTCCCGGGAGGGCTCGCGGTCGACTCGACCAGGCCGACCGACGGCGCCACGGCCGTGCCCTTCGTCGGGCGGCAGCTGGTCTATTTCGATCGGGCGCTCGACGGCCTGACCGTGAACGGCTCGACGGTCGGGGTGCTCTTTCCCAACTCCTCCCCGATTCCGGGCCCGGTCGAGTACGACGAGACGGCGCACTCGGCGGTGATGAACCTCGCCCTGGTTCCCGGGGTGAGCTACACCGGCGTCGTGACGGTGAACGTCCGGGGGATGGACGGCGAGAGCCTGGACAGCACCTACCGCTGGTCCTTCCAGACCCGGACGCCGGCCCGCGGCCTGATCGATCCGACGCCGGGCACCGGCAACGTGCCGCAGGTTGGCACGGACGACGCGGGCGTGGTCCACGTGACCTACGCCGACGGCGCGAGCGGCAACCTCAAGTACGCGCAGTGCGCGGGCGGGTGCGTCACCCCGTCGAACTGGTCGACGGTGGTGGTGGCGAACGGTGTCGGCACCGAGAGCCGGATCGGACTCTCGGTCTCGCCGGCGGGCCGGGTGGCCATCTCCTACTACCTGACCGGCCCCGGAGCGCTCGGTGTGAGCGTCTGCGACGGCGCCTGCGGGATCGTGGGCAGCTGGCAGTCGGTGGTGCTCGAGGACCAGAGCGGAGACGTCGGATTCGGCGCCTCGGTCGCGCGGGGGCCGAACGACGCGCTGCACGTGCTCTTCCAGGACCGCGACGCGGAGACCGTCCGGTACACCACATGCGCCGCGTCCTGCGGCAACGCGGCCGGCTGGAGCGCCTCGGCGATGATCGACGCCTCGGGGATCGTCGGGCGGGTCTCGAGCCTGGCGGTCGCGGCGACCGGACAGATCCACGCGGCCTGGACCGACGACTCGGGCTCGCTGATCGTCTACGGCGGCTGCGTCACCAACTGCACCGACCCCGGCGCGTGGAGCACCGCGTCGCTGATCGCCTCCGCCAGCGCGACCGATCGGCTGCAGCTGGTCGTCGACGAGACCAACCGGCCGGCCGTCGCGTTCGGGATCGACAACTTCGTCGCCGTCGGTCTCTGCGTCTCGACCGCCTGCGCCTCCGACCTCAGCTGGGCGATGCTCCTCCTGACCAGCGACGCCGTGCCGGACGCCGCGATCAGCCTGGCGGTCACCGAGGACCGGATCCACGTGGCGTACGCCAGGAACAACACCGAGGTTCGCTATCTGACCTGCACCTCGAGCTGCGCCGCGTCGGCGGCGCAGTGGGTGGGTGGCTCGTTCGACGCCTCGACCGGGGCGTCGGACGGCGCGATCGCCGCCCTGCCGGACGGCGAGCCGGTGATGGTGGTGCGGCGAGCCGCGGAGGGGCTCGCCTTCCTCAGGTGAGCGTCAGTCCTTGAAGGGCGACTTGACCTGGCGGGCCGGCGGGGCGCTGCTCTCGTCGAAGAGCCGCTGCAGCTCTTCCTGGCTCAGCTCGTAGGGGTCCTTCTCGTAGCCCGGCGAGGCCACGGAACGCGGCCGCTCGGGGTTGTCGCCGACCGGCTCGAGCTCCCACTCGGCTCGGGTGCGGGGCCGCACCTCCCAGTGGCGTCCTTCGCGATCGGTGAAGCGTCGGTGACCCATCGTGTCCTCTTCCGGCTTGGCGATCCTCCGTAGCTTAGGCCCGGGCGATGTCGAAGGGCAATTCCAGCGTCTCCCCCGGCGGCACCGATCGCCAGCGCTGCAGCAGCTCCCCCAGGCGGTCGCGGATCCGGGCGAGGTCGTCGTCGGTCAACGGCGGCGGCGGCGCCACCTCGTGGGTCTTCGCGTAGAGCCGCCCGCGCTGGTTCAGCTCGTCGGCCGTCGATCGCACGCCCGAGCCCCGGTCGGCGTCGAGGAAGCCGACGATCAGCTCGGCGTGGAGCGTCTCTTCCGGCATCGGACCCTTGGCCCAGGGTGCGCCGAAGTCCGTGATGTCCCAGCCCTCCGCCAGCAGGCCGTAGAAGCCGCGCCGGAAGCGCAGCTCGGTCTCGACGGCGTAGTGGGTCAGGTCGTGGATCGGAAAGAACGCGCCCTGGGCGCCCTGCTGGCGCTGCCAGGTGCTGCTGCCGTCGGCGCGCACGCAGCTGAGGGCGGCGGATCCGTCCTTCTTCTTCTTGATCCGGATCGTGAGCGACATCAGCGGCGCAGCCGGTAGACGTGCACGGGACGGGTCTTGCCCCGAACGGCGATCTCGGCGGCCCGCTCCACCGGCGGTGGCTCGGCGATCCGATCGAGGATCGCCTGGTCGAGGAGGACCTCGCCCGGGCGCGCGTCGTCGCACAAGCGGGAGGCCACGTTCACCGGATCGCCCATCACGCTGTACTCGAGACGGCGGGCGCTGCCGAGGTAACCCGCGAAGACCTCGCCGGCGCTCAGGCCGATGCCGATCTCGAGCGGGGGCCGTCCGGCCGCGAGCCAGCGGCGGTTGAGAGCATCGAGCCGCTCCTGCATCTCGCGGGCGGCCCGGAGGGCGCGGTCGGCGTCGTCCGGGGCCGAGATCGGCGCGCCCCAGACGGCGAGCAGCGCGTCGCCGATGAACTTGTCGAGGGTGCCGCCGTGCTCGAACACCAGGTCGGCCATCTCGGTGAAGTAGTCGGTCAGGTGGCTCGCGAGGTCCTCGGGCGCATCCGCTCCGCGATCGGGGTGAAGCCGCGGACGTCGCTGAAGAGAAGGCGGCAGCCTCCCGGCGCTCGCCGCCCAGACCGATCACGCCGCGCTCCCGGGCGATCCGGGCCGCGACGTTGGGCGCGAAGAACCGCTCGAAGTTGGCGCGGACCTCGTTCTCGCGACGCACCTCTTCGCCCAGTCGGACGTTGCCGATGGTCACCGCCGCGAGACCGCCGAAGGCGAAAAGCAGGGTGGCGTCGTCGTCGCTGAAGGGCGCCTCCGCCGTCAGGGTGTCGACGTAGAGCACGCCGAGGACCCGGTCGCCCGCGCCGAGGAGCGGGGTGCAGATCGCGCCGCGCACCGCCTGGAGCATCACCGAGCCGCTCTTGAACCGCTCGTCGGCCACGGCGTTCTCGGTGACGATCGGGACCCGGTCCGCCACGGCCCGCTCGGCGATCGAGCGTGGCACCCGCATCCCGGCGCCCTCGCCGACCCGGCTCCGGGTGAGCGTCGGCACCAGCTCGCCCTCCGCGCCCTCGAGGAGCAGCGCCACCCGATCCACCGGCAGGAGCTCGAAGGTGAGCTCGACGATCGCGGCGATCAGCTTGTCCAGCTCGAGCTCGCCCGAGAGCCGCTTCGCCAGCTCGAGCACCCGCTCCAATCGCACCGCGTGGTCCCGAGCCGTCGGCGTCGCGGGGTCGCCGGCCAGGGCCACCGATCGGACCACGGTGGGCGGGAGCGCGCTCTCGCCGGTCTCCGCCGCCTCGCCGCTCAGGCGGAAGGCGACCTTGCCGAAGGTGATCGTGTCTCCGGCGATGGCGTCGGCCTCGGCGATCCGCGCCCCGTTCACGCTGGTGCCGTTGGAGCTGCCGAGGTCGCGCACCCGGAGCCCGTGGCTCAGCCCCTCGAGCTCGGCGTGCCGCCGCGAGACGGTGACGTCGCCGATCAGGGCGTCGGTGTCCGGCGCCCGACCCACCGAGACCACCCGGCCGACCGGAATCTCGATCCGATGGGCGTGGCCCACGCCGTCCAGCCGCCAGGTCGTCATGCTCAGCGGGGCGAGGCCACGAGGTAGACGCCGGGGCCGTCCACCTCGGCGCTCAAGAGGTCGGAGCCCGGTCTCGTCGAGGGGAGGTAGACCAGCCGCTCTCCTTCGAGCCGGGCGACGAAGAGGGTCCGCTCGAACACCAGGTTGCTGCCGTAGCGCTCGCGGGCGTCGGCGGGCGCCACGAAGTGGAGCCCGTAGGAGAAGGTCAGACGGATCCGGCCTGGCGCGTGCCCGGACGCGCTGAGCTCGACGCCGTACAGCCCGGGTCGGGGACGGACCGACAGGGTCGTCGAGTCGGCGGTATTGGAGTCCGAGGCCGCGATCCGGATCTCCGCGAAGAGGCTGTTGTCGGGCGCGCCCCGCCGAAGCAGCACGACCCGGCTGGCCCGCGCCGCGAAGGTGGTGGTGGTGTCGTCCGGGGGCACCCCGCTCGACTCCAGCACGAAGGCCTGCGCCAGAGGGCCGGCCGGGGGCACCCGCGGCGTCGGGGCTCGGGAGCCGCCGCCCGCCGCGCCGCCTCCGCCGCACCCGAGCAGGAGCAGTCCGCCGCCTGCCACGGCCAGGATCCGCCCGGATATCTTGCGCCGATCATGCATCGCTCGGTTCCGATCGCGCTCGGGTTGCTGGTGGTCGTGGCGGGGCCGCTCGCCGGTCAGGACGACCCCGGAGACCTGGTTCGCCGGGCCATCGCGAGGCGGGCTCTCGAGGTCGATCAGGCGGTGTCGTCCTATCGCGCTCGCGCGCACGGTCTGGTCACCTTCCTGGTCGAGGTCGGCCCGGCCGAGGCGCGCACCACCCGTCTGCTCAAGGCCGACGAGCTGGACGTCGAAGTGTATTGGCAGGGTCGCGGGCGGAGCAAGCAAGTGATCCGCGCCTGGCGCGACACCACCTATTTCCCGACCGGAACGGTCTACCACCGCGACCACCTCGGGATCGTCACCGACGACTTCGGCGACCTGATTCGGATCGGCCAGGGCGACGAGATTCGCGAGCTGCCGCACCCGCTCGGGCCTCGCGGCCTCGCGCTCTACCGCTTCGAGGAGCGGGACACGGTCCGGGTCCGAGCCGGCGGGCGCGAGCTCCGCCTGGCCCGGATCGACGTGCGACCGCGCGATCCGACGGCGCCGCTCGCGATCGGCACGCTGGCCGTCGACGTCGACGACGCCTCGCTGGTCCGCTCCCGCTTCTCCTTCACCGCCGCGGCCTACCGGGATCCCGATCTGGCCGAGATCGTGGTCTTTCTCGAGCGCTCGCTGGTCGACGGGCAGTGGCTCCCGTACCGGCAGGAGATCGAGATCACCCGGCGATCGGCCGTGCTCGATTTCCCGCTGGCGAGCGTGATCCGGGCCCGCTGGACGATCGACGACCACGAGCTGGGCGTCGAGCTGCCGCGGAGGCTCGCCAACGCCTCCCCGATCGGCGGGCTGGCCCGTCCTGGCGGGCCCGACGCCTGGAATCGGCCGATCGGAGCCGTGCTCGACTCCGCGGCGAGGGCACCGACCCTCGAGGATCTCGACGCGGCCCGGCGGGAGATCGGCCGGCTCGCGGGCGGAGCGCTGCTCGACGGTTTGCCCGGATTCCGTCTCGGCGTGAGCCGGGTCTCCGACTTGTTGCGCTTCAACAGGGTGGAGGGACTCCGCGTGGGAGCCGGCTTGGCCTGGCGGCTCGGCACCGCCGGATCGATTCGCGCCTGGGGCGGGCTCGGCACGGTTGACGAGCGGTTGACGGGCGGGATCGAGCTTGGAGTGGGTCTGGGCGGGGGTCGGCTGTCGGTCCGGGCCGATCGTTCGATCGCGGACGTGGGGCCGGTCGACGTTGCCAGCGGCGTGGTGGCCAGCCTGACCGCGCAGGAAGGCGGTCTCGACCTCGGCGATTACGTCCTGTTGGAGCGGGTCGGGGTCCGGCTCGAGCCGGGCCGCCGCTCGGGCGTGTCCGTCGACCTGCTGCGGGAGTGGGCCTGGTCGGTGGCGGCCGAGGCGAGTCCGAGCCGTGGAGCGTTTCGCCCGAACCCGTCGCTCGGCTCCGAGCCGCAATGGGTCGGGCGGATCGAGCTTCGGCGGGCGGGCGGTGGCGAGAGTCTGCTCGGCGGCGAGGGCCGGGTGGCCCTGGAGGTGGCCGACGGGGGTGGCGGATACGCGCGGCTCTTCGGGGCCGGTCGCCTCTCTCGCGAGCTGCCCGGAGGGCTCCTCGAAGCGCGTGGCAGCCTCGGGCTCGGAACGGCCAGATTGCCCGCGAGACGCTCGTTCCCGCTCGGCGGGTGGGGCTCCCTGCCCGGCGAGCCCTTCAGGGCTTACGGGGGCCGCAGCGCCGCCTACCTGCACCTCGAGGGGCGGGTGGCGGTGCCGGGAATTCCGCTCCCGCTCGGGGGCTTCGGCAGCACCGCGCCGAAGGCGGAAATCGGGCCGTTTCTTGCAGTTGCGTGGACCGATGGGGCGGTTTCGGGGGCGCCATGGCGGCCGAGTGACGGGCTCCGGCCGGTGGCTGGCCTGGCGGTCGAGCTGTTCGACCGCTCGGTGCGGATCGAAGCCGGGCTGCCGCTCCGGGGCTCGACTAATCTTGGCTTAACGGTGGACGTGGCCCGCTCCTGGTGGCCCGTCCTCTGAGTGGCTGGCGCGCCTATCTTCGAAGCGCGAGACCAGGCGGGGTCGAAAGGGGGATCGTGGCGGGTCGTGGCGTTCACTGACGAGTGGCTGGTTCCGGCCCTGGGGCCGATGGTGGCGGAGGAGGCGGTGGCCGAGCTGCGGGCGCTCACCCGCGAGCAGCCGCAGTCGCTCTGGGAGCTGCTGCTCTCCCGGCGGCTCCTCTCCGAGGAGGAGATCCTCCGCGAGGTGGCGCAGCGCTTCCGGCTGCCCGTCGCCGACCTCTCGACCGTCGATCCCCGGGTGCGCGACGAAGTGCCCGAGCAGCTCGCCCGCCGCTACAACGTGGTGCCGCTTCGCTTCACCGACTCCCGGCTCGACGTGGCCACCTCCAACCCGTTCGACATGGACGCGGAGAAGATGCTGGCCTTCGCGACCGGGCGCGAAGTGCGGTTGGCGATCGGCTCGCCGCATCGGATCCGCGAGAAGCTCGACGAGCTCTACCGCCCCGACGATCTGGTGGAGCAGCTGCTCGGAGGAATCACCGACGAGGCCGAGGTCACCCAGCTCTCGGACGAGCCCGAGGACCTGGCGGTGAGCGCCGCGGAGGCCGAAGCCCGCCCGATCATCAAGCTGGTGGACACCCTGCTCGCCGACGGCATCACCAGCCGGGCGAGCGACATCCACGTCGAGCCGATCGAAGGCGGCGTCGTGGTCCGCTACCGGATCGACGGCGTGTTGCGACAGGTGATGAAGATTCCCCGCTCGGCAGGCGTGCCCCTGATCTCGCGGATCAAGATCATGTCCGGGATGGACATCGCCGACCGGCTCCGGCCGCAGGACGGCCGCTGTCGGGTGGCGGTGAACGGCAACCCGGTCGACCTCCGGGTCTCCACCCTGCCCGCGTCCTTGGGCGAGAAGGTGGTGATCCGGATCCTCAACACCCGGGCCACCCTGCTCTCGTTGCCGGCCCTCGGCTTTTCGGAGGCGGAGCGGGCCACGGTGGAGCGGCTGCTGGCCCACAAGGAAGGCATCCTCCTGGTGACCGGCCCGACCGGCTCGGGCAAGACCACCACGCTCTACGCGGCCCTCCGCACCGTTCAGGGCGAGGGCGTCAACATCGTCACCGTCGAAGACCCCGTCGAGTACCGCCTCGGGCAGAACATCGTCCAGGTGCAGGTGAACGAGAAGGCGGGGCTCACTTTCGCGGCGGCCCTGCGCTCGATCCTCCGGCAGGATCCCGACGTCGTCCTGGTCGGCGAGATTCGCGACCGCGAGACGGTGCAGATCGCGGTCCAGGCCTCGCTCACGGGCCACCTGGTGCTCTCCACGCTGCACACCAACGACGCGCCGAACACGATCACCCGGCTGCTCGACATGGGCATGGAGGCGTACAAGATCGGATCGGCGCTCCGCGGCATCGTCGCCCAGCGACTGATGCGGCGGCTCTGTACGACCTGCCGGAAGGAGAGCGAGATTCCGGTGCCGAGCAAGATCGCGCCCCACATCCCGGCCGGTACGGTGCTCTACCAGGCGGTCGGTTGCGCGGAATGCGCGCAGACCGGCTACCGCGGGCGCTTCGGCATCGTCGAGATCCTGGAGATGACCCCGGACCTCGAGGAGCTGGTGGCCAAGGCGGCCACCGCGGATCGGATCGCGAAGGCCGCCCGGGCGGCCGGGATGCGGTCGCTCTTCGAGAGCGGCCTGATGCACGTGGTCTCGGGTGCCACGTCGGTCGAGGAGCTGCTCCGGGTCACCGATCCGCCGCGCGAGGGCCAGCCGGTGACGCCGGCCAAGCCGGAGCCCGCGCTGCCCCGCTCGCGCTCCGCGCCCCGGCGCCCCTCCCGACCGGTGCCGCAGGTGGCGGAGGCGGTGTCCGACGGGCCCGCCGCCGCGGAGACCGACCTGGCCTTCGAGCTGCTCGAGGACGACGAGCTGCCGCCCGCCAAGCTCGAGCTGACCAGACAGGGATCGGTGGTCCTGCTGGTCGACGACGAGGACCAGCTCCGCAAGGTGATGCGCGATCTCCTGGAGCGTCAGGGCTTCACCGTGGTCGAGGCGCGCGACGGGGCCGAGGCGATCACCGTGGTCGATCAGCACAATCCCGACATCGTGATCCTCGACCTCAACCTGCCGAGGGTCGACGGCTACGCGGTGCTCGCCGAGCTCCGCTCCCGCGAGCTCACCCGCAACCTCCCGGTCATCGTGCTCACCGCCAAGACGGACGAGGACAACGAGGTCCGCGTCCTCGAGCTGGGCGCCGACGACTTCCTGACCAAGCCGTTCCGACCTCGCGCGCTGGGAGCCCGGCTCAAGACGATGCTGGCCCGCCGCGCGGTCTGACCCGTTGAGCGCCGCGCCGGGCTCGGCCCGGATCCGCTACGTCGACGTCTATCCCGTGCGGGCGACCGCGGGGGGGCTCGAGGTCCTGGCGCTCCGCCGGGGGCCGGATGGCCGCTGTCCCGGTTCCTGGGAGGCGGTGCACGGCCATCTCGACGATGGAGAGGATCCGCTGGCGGGGGCCCGGCGCGAGCTGGTCGAGGAGACCGGCCTCACCGCCGAGCGCTGGTACAATCTGAGTCGGGTGGAGTCGTTCTTCGTCCCGCGGCTCGGCGAAGTGGTCCTGGTGCCGGCGTTCGCGGTCTTCGTCTCGGGCGAGCCCCGTCTCTCTTCCGAGCACGATGCGGGCGAGTGGCTCTCGATCGCCGCCGCGCGGGACCGCTTTTCCTGGCCCCGGACCCGCCGGGCGCTCGCCGACGTCGAGACGCTGCTCGGCGCCGGCGACGCGGGGCCGCTCGAGGACGTGCTCCGGCTGCTCTGACCCGCCGTCAGAGGTCGTTGGCGAAGCTCAGGAACGCGTAGCGGCCGTCCCGCTCCAGGATGGCGCCGAAGAGCTTGATCGGGGTGATCGCCTCGCCGTCCCGCGTCAGCGAGACCCGGCACTCGCTCCAGATCCGGTTCTCGGCCTCGACCGTCGGCTCGGCCGCGCACTCGAGCCCCCGCAGCACCAGCTCCCGACCTCCGTAGTCCCGCAGCATCCGAAAGACGCCCCGCCGGTTGCGCTCCTGCATCTGGAACCAGGCCAGGGAGGGCGGGAGCTCGTAGGGTGGTTGGGCCGTGCGGGTGGTGGGGTAGTAGAGGTATCCGAATTCGGCCTGGTCGACCGCGAGCGCCTCGAACGCCGTGGTATCGTTCCTGGCGACCGCGTCGATCATCGTCCCGACCAGCTCGTCCCGGCTCCGCGCCGTGGAGCGGAGGCCGGCGGGCCGCTCGAGCCCGCTGGTGAAACGCTCCAGCGCCACGTTCATCGGCACCACGCTGTCGACCACGCCGGCCGCCGCGGGCGCGCCGGCGGTCCGGTCCGCGGACTCTCCGTCAGCGCACCCGAGCAGGGCTACGGCGATCAGAACACAACCAGCTCTCATCGGCTTCCTCACGAGAAACGGCCGGCCCGGTAAGGATCTCCGAGCCGGCCGAGTCTGTCCAGCGTCCCCGGGGCGTGAGGCCCCGGAGCGCGGGATCTAGTGGTTCAGTTCCGGACCCAGTTGGTCCAACCCTCGTACCAGTTGGCGGCCGCGGGGTCGGCGGCGCCGACGTAGGCGGTGCCGGCCATGGTGCCGCCGAAGAAGTTGGTCACCCGCGCCGCGAGCGGGGTGCCGGCGAACGACGCCAGGCCCGCCGTGGCCGCCGCCGCGCCGCCCACGAGACCGAGGTTGAGGTTGGCCGTGGTGACCGCGGTCGCGGCGGTGGGCAGGGCACCCTGGAAGACCGCGTTCATCAGCGCGGTCGACACGTTCCACTGGGCCGCGCTGTCGGAGACGACCGAGCCGAAGTTGGCGCCCGGCGCCTCGAAGTTGCTGCCGTTCTCGACCAGGTAGACGTTGCGGATGTAGAGCGAGTCCGCGTCCATCAGCGTCTTGGTCTCGGTGTTCCGGATGCTGAAGCCGACGCCGGGCCACCGGGCCAGGATGCCGTTGACGAAGTTCGCGGCGCCGCCCCGTCGGACCACCGCCGCGTTGCCGTCGGTGGTGGAGAAGACGCCGGTGCCCGGGCCGATCACGGTGAAGTTGGCCCAGACGGGCTGCGAGTACGGCGCGTTGGCGTAGGTGCAGCCGGCCTTGTCGTTCTCGCAGCCGTCACCCTCGAAGCCGCGCGGGTCGCTCGAGACCGTGCCGGTGCCGGGCCGCGGCGTGAGCACCGAGGTCTGCAGCGCGATCAGGTACTGGCCCCGGCCGCGGTAACCCTCGGTCCAGTCGAAGTGGTCGTCGCCGGCCTCGAACGAGACCATGTGTCGGACGTCGACGCCGCCGCCGAAGAACTCGAAGGAGTCGTCGAGACCCGCCATCGACTGCACGTAGTCGTACTGGGTGCCCCGGCCGACGGCGTAGCTCGACACCGAGTTGAGCTCCTGGCCGGCGCCACCGGAGACGTCGTAGCCCGCGAACTCCACCCGGACGTAGGTGAGGTTGCCCGAGTCGTCGTTGAAGTTGGTGCCGGCGGCGTAGTTCTCGGCGGCGCCGGTGGGACCCTCGGTGAAGATCGGGTCGGCGGTCCGGTTGATCGGCGCGTTGCCGACGATCACGATCCCGCCCCAGTCGCCCGGAGCCCGGTTGCCGGCCGAGCGCGCCGAGGTGAAGACGATCGGACTGGCGGCGGTTCCGTTGGCGCTGATCTTCGCGCCCCGGAGGATCCAGAGCGAGCTGCCCGGGACCAGGGTGTCGCCGACGATCTTGGTGCCGGCCTGGATGGTGAGCGTGGCGCCGTTGCTCACCTTCACGAAGCCGCTCAGCGTGTACACCGTGTCCGCGTAGAGCGTGCGGCTCAGGGTCACGCCGGTGATGGTGGCGACCTTGGGTCCCTGGGTCAGGGTCGTCGCCGCGACTTCGGTGCTGCTCGTGCTCTTGGTCGAGCCCTTCACCGCCCGGACCTGGTAGCGATACTGGGTCGCCGGGTTGAGCCCGGTGTCCTCGAAGGTCGTGGCGGTGAGCGCGGTCTGGACGGTGCTGAACGCCCCGCCGGCGGGCGCCCGGTCCAGCTCGTAGCCGGTCGCCTCGGAGACCTGGTTCCAGGTCACGCGAATCGACGTCGTCGAGGTCGCGACCGCGGCGACGCCCGTCGGCGTGGCGACGGTGTCAGGTGTCGGATCGGTGGTCTCGTCGCCGCAGCCTGCGAACAACACGCCTGCGAGCAAGGCGGCAGCCAGTCGAAAGATTCTTCGGTCGCTCAACACGGGATGGGCTCTCCAGATGCCAGAGGGGTCTGATTGGTGCGTCGTTCAGACTGTAACAGACGACGCCTTTTGTAGACCTTGAGCAACTTGGAGGTAACAACTGGGTCGCACGGGAGGGCCGGACGCACGTCGGCCCCCGCAGCGTGCGCGCGGGGGCCGACGCGAGGGCTTACCGCAGGTTCCAGCTCAGTCCGACGCTCAAGCCACGCCCCGTCGTGTATCGATAGCGTACCACGTCGCCCTGCCGCTCCTCGTAAGCGGAATCGAGCAGGTTGGTCGCGTCGAACTTCGCGGCCAGCTGGCCCGTGACCGGGAAGCGGATCGAGAAGTCGAGCCGCGGCCGGGGCCGCTCGTAGGTGTCCACCGTGATCGGCGTCACCGCGGCGGAGGCGATCCGCTTGCCCACCACGTTGAAGAGCAGGGTGGCGCTGGTCGCGCTGGTCAGGCTGGTATAGGAGAGGCCCGCGTTCACCACGTAGGGCGCCTGGCCCACCATCGGGCGCTCGTCGTTGGTGAGCGCCGAGAGGGTGCTGTTGCTGGTGTTGATCCGGCTCTTCATCAGGGTCACGTTGCTGAAGAATCCGAACGGCTCCAGCCCCTTGCCCAGGAAGCCGAGCCCCTTCCGCAGCTCGAGCTCGACGCCGTAGTTGAAGGCCGACTCGGCGTTGATGAAGCTGAGCTGCGAGACGCCCGAGGTCGCCACGTCGACCTGCTCGATCGGCTTGTCGAAGTGCTTCGCGAAGAGCGCGATGCTGACCAGCTCGCCGAAGCTCGGATACCACTCCCAGCGCGCGTCGAAGTTCTGGACCAGGGTCCGCACCAGGCTCGAGTCGCCGAAGACCTCGCGCTCGCCCAGCATGTCGCGGTAGCTGATCGGGGCCAGCTCGCGGTACTCGGGACGGGCCAGCGTCTGCGACGCGGAGAAGCGGAGCGTCTGGGCGTCGGTCAGGTTGGCGTTCAGGGCCAGCGAGTAGAGCACGTCGGTGTTCTGCCGGCCGATGTCGACCAGCGCGCCGCTCACCGGCACGGCCTCCATGGCGAGGTCCCAGCGCTCGACCCGGGCGCCGCCCACCACCCGGAGGCTCGAGCTGAGCGGGATCTCCGCCAGGGCGTACCCCGCGGTCACCTTGTCGAGCGCGTTGTAGGTGCCACCCGCCGTGTTGGGCTCGAGGGTGATCCGCGCCTGGTTCCCCTCGGTGTAGGGGCCGTAGAAGAGCTCGTCGGGCGTCGCCGCCCGCTGGGTCGCGTCGAGCCCGATCGCGCGCAGGTTGTACGACGCGGTCTGCGCGTCACGGGTGGTCCGCCGATACGCGCCGCCGACCTGGATCGTGGTCGGCTGGCTCTGCGGGCCCACCGTGAGGGTGTAGGCCAGGGTGCCGTTCCAGGCGCTCTCGTCGAGATCGGAGGCGGTGCGCTTCGCGGCCTCCGGGATGAAGCCGAGCCAGGCCAGCGGCAGCCGCTCGCCCGTCGGGGCGAACTCGTAGCCGTAGGCCAGGTCGGAGCGGTCCGGCTCGACCCGGGAGACGGCCGAGTTGGTGACCGTCCAGTTGATCCGGTGCCGGTCCGCCAGCTGGTGCTCCGCCTTCAGCTGGTTGGAGCGCACCGTCCGCTCGACGTAGCGGAGCGAGGTGCGGCGCACGCTGTCGATCTGCTCGAACTCCTCGAGCGTGCCCCAGTCGAGGTGGGCCAGGTTGTCGGCCGTGCGATCGTAGGTGTTGTTGAGGTCGAGCTTGGTGCTCCGACCGAGCCAGGTGCTCAGGTTGAGGAGACCGCCCCAGAGCACGCTCGACTGCCCCGTGCTGCCCCGAAACTCGTTGTGGGGACCGGCGTGCCCGCCGCGTCGCCGGGCACCGCGCGGGCCCGGATCTCGCCGTCACGGAGCTCCGTGCTGCGCGAGTAGGTGAGCGAGCCGACGTAGCCGATCCGCTGGCCGAAGACCGGGTCCTCGCCGCCGAAGGAGAGTCCGCCCGACACGTTGGGCGCGCCGTTCGCCTCGCGGTAGCTCCAGTCGCTCGGCAGATCGCGGATCAGTCCGTTGATGTCCCCCGGCGTGAGCCGGCTGAAGTCGGTGATGCTGGTGAGCGAGGTCGGCAGCGTCCGGCGCGAGGCCGCGAGCGCCAGCCACTCCCGTCCCGCGGTCGGCGCGGCCAGGATGCTCTTCCCGGTCGAGAGATGATTGAAGCCGCTCGAGAAGGAGACCTTGAAGACCCGGTCGGCCGGGAAGGAGCGGGTCCGGAGATTGACCTCCGCGCCGCTGAAGTCGCCGGACTGGTCCGGGGTGAAGGTCTTGGAGATCGTGATCGCGTCGAGCAGGTCGGCCGGGAAGAGGTCGAGCGGCACCACCTTCTTCTCGGGCTCCGGGCTCGGCACCCGCGCGCCGTTGAGCGAGGTGGTGGTGTAGCGCTCGCCGAGGCCGCGAACGAAGACGTACTTCCCGTCGTTGACCGTGACCCCGCTCACCCGCTGTACCGCCTGGGCCGCGTCGCTGTCCGGGCTCTTCGCCATCTGCTCCGCCGTCGTGGCGTTGGTCACGCCGATCGAGGTCCGCTGTTCGTCGAGCGCCGCCGCCACCGAGCCCCGCTCGAGCTCCGCCGAGACCGTCAGCTCGGCGATCTCGAACACCGTGGCCGAGATCGAGACGTCCTGCGAGACCGTGCCGCCGGCCGGGACCGAGATCCCCGACACCGTCTTGGCGGTGTAGCCGATCGAGCGCACCTGGATCGACTGCGTGCCCGAGGGCACCTCCTCCAGCGCGTAGCGACCGCCGACGCCCGAGGTCGCCCGGGCCGTCCCGTTCAGGAGCACGACCTGCGCGCCGGAGATCGGCTGGCCGGTCTCGCCGTCGATCACCTTGCCTACGATCCGGCCGGCCTGGCCGACGCCGATCGTCGGAAAGCTCATCAGGAGGCCCGGCACCAGGCCGAACAGCACAGCACGAAATCGGTTGCTCACGCGTCTTCCTCGCTCGGTTGTTAGGTGCCCGTCACGCCCCGGCCGAGCCGGCAGGCGTGGGAGCACCAGAACAGAACAGCGAGGCGGCGTCGGTTCTGCCAAGAACGTGTCACTGAGAGGTAACGAGTGCCGGCCGGCCACCGGGCCTGCGGGGGCCGCGTGCGGGCGGTTTCGTCACCGCGTTCGGAGGGCGTAACTCTTTGTTCCGCAGTCTCTTGTGCAGGGTGGCCCGAGCCGGGCCGAAGCCGATGCAGGCGACCAGGTCCCGACGGGATGTCGGTCACGGCCGTGCCACGATATGGTCACTCGGGGCCCCCGGGGCACGACCTCTGACGCGCTAGGGGTCGAGCGGCTCCAGACGGTGCGAGACCCGCTCCGTGACGTAGCTCTCCCGCGGCGCGTTGGGCTTGACCCGGACCGACTTGGCCGGGATCCCGACGTTGACGTGGTACGGCTTCACGTCCTTGGTCGCGAGCGCGCACGCGCCGACCATGCCGTTCTCGCCGACCCGCGTTCCCGCGAGGACGGTCGCGTGGTAGGTGATCCGCACGTCGGCCTCGAGGATCGTCTTGGCGTTGGTGACGTCCTTCTGGTCCACGATGCTGTGGGTGTGGCTGTAGATGTTGGCATAGTCGGAGATGCTCACCCGATCGCCGAGCTCGATCCCGCCGCGGTCGTCGAGCAGGACGTGGCGGTGGACCACCACGTCGTCGCCGACCTCGAGGTTGTAGCCGAAGGACACCTCGGTATGCTGGAAGCACTTGAAGTTCCTGCCGCAGCGCTTGAAGATCCGCCCCGCCAGCATCCGCCGGAGTCGCACGCCGAGGTCGACGTTCTGCCCGCCCAACGGACTTCGGTCGAAGCTGTACCAGAGCCAGAGCAGGGGCTTCACCCGCGCGAACTTCTCCGTATCCACTTCGGCGTAATACTCGGGCTCGAGGGTCACGTTGGCCGGATCGAAGGCGAGGAGGGCGGCCTCCTCGAGCGCCGACCCGGGGCGGGCGTCCTCGTACTTGCCCGCCCCAGGCCGGTGGACGGCGTAGAGCGTGTCGCGGCAGATCCGATACCAGTCGGCGCCAGGGGCCGAGAGCGCGTCCTCCAGCTCGCCGAGCCAGCGCTCGTTGGCCCGGGTGACCGCGTCGGGGATCGTCAGCTGGCGGAGGGGGCGGTTCGGCATGGAGATCTCCTCATCGAGTCCTTCATATAGGGGCCCGGCCCGGCGTCACGCAATCGCCGCCGCCGCAGACGACCGGGGCCGTGCAGCGGGTCGCCCGGTGGCTGGCGTGGCTCGCGCCGACGGCGGGCGTGTCGCTACACTCAATTATGGACAAGCAGTGGAGCCGAGTCCCGGTTCCCGCTGGCGGCGCCGGGCGCCGGCTCGTCGGGCTGGCCGTCGCCGCCTCCATGGCCGGCGGCTGTGGGCGGGCGGCGGACCTGCCGGCACCCGTCACCGCCCCGCCCCCGACCGCCCAGGCGATCTCCCTCCTCGGCGATACGCTCTGGAGCGTCTCGATGACGGTCGAGCAGGCCCAGGTGCAGCTCGCCCGGCTCCAGCGGGCCCGCGAGATCGCCCAGGACAAGCCCGAAGACGCCAACGCCCAGCTCAACCTGGTCCGGCGGACGGCGCAGATGGGGCGGCTCCGGGAGGCGATCGGTCTCTCCACCAAGGCGCTGGAGCGCCACAACTTCGACGCCCGGCTCTATCGGCTGCGGGGCGAGCTGTTGCTGCAGACCCGACGGCTCGACTACGCGATTCGAGACCTCCAGGCGGCGGGCCGGCTCACCATCACCGACTCGACCTCGGCCGAGTACATCGACGTGCCCGGCGTGGGTCTGGTCAAAGTCGGGCTCCGCTTCTCCGTCCTCCAGAGTCTCGGGCAGGCCTTCTTCTCCGCGGGCCGATACCGCGAGGCCGCCCTCAGCTTCGAGCAGGCCCTCGCGGTCGTGGGCAACGTCGACGAGGCGGCCGAGGCGGCGGTCTGGCTCTCGCTGACCTACCAGCGGCAGGGGCGCTGGCAGGAGGCGATGGCCGTCGCCTCCGCCTGGAAGCCCGACGCGGCGGTGGTGCTGCGCGACGCCGAGCACCACCTCCTGATGGCCTGGCAGGGAACGGTCTCCGCCGACTCGCTCGCCGCGTCGGGCGTGGGCTACCCGTCGGCCGAAGCCCTCCATCAGCTCGCCGCCGGGGTGATCCAGCTCGCCCGCGGCGCGCTCGACGAAGCCTCGGCGCTCTTCCGTCTGGTCCTCCGACTCGGCGCCTGGACCTAAATGACTTTTCTCGCGGCCGAGGCCGAGCTGTCCCGGCTCCGCCGGGCCGACCGGGGACGTTAGGCCGGCCGGCCGGTCACGACGTCGAGTCGCTCCGCCAGCTCCCCGATCCCGAGCTTCCTGGCCCCGCTGGTCAGGAGCAGGTGGTCGATCGGGACCTCGAGCTCCCGCGCCCGCTCCCGGCGGGCGGTCAGCTGCTGCGAGCGGGAGAGCTTGTCCGCCTTGGTCAGCGCCACGATCGTGGGCCGGCCGTGCTCGGCCAGCAGCGAGCGCATCGTCAGGTCGTCGGCCGACGGCGGGTGGCGGACGTCGAGCAGCCAGAGCACCCCGCTCAAGCGGGGCCTCCGCCCGACCACGTCGTCCACCAGCCGGCGGAAGCGACCCCGCTCGGCCTTGGACACCCGCGCGAAGCCGTAGCCGGGGAGATCGAGCAGGTACCACCCGGGCAGGCGGAAGACGTTCATCATCTGGGTCTTGCCGGGCTGCCGGCTGGTTCGGGCCACGCGCTGGCCCACGAAGGCGTTGATCAGCGTCGACTTGCCGACGTTGGACCGGCCGATCACGGCGATCTCGGGCAGCGCGGGGTCGAGCGGGTGGAGCGGGTCGGGAAAGCTCCCGATGAATTCGACGGAGCGCGGGCGGGGGTGGTCCGCGGTCACGCCTCTTTGATGGCGCGGGTGGGACGCTCGGTGACCACCAGTGGCGGCTTGCCGTCGGTGATCGACTCGGCGGTGATCACCACCTCGGTCACGTCCTCGCGGGTCGGCAGCTCGAACATGATGTCGGTCATCACGCTCTCCAGGATCGCCCGGAGACCGCGGGCGCCCGTGCCCCGCTTGAGCGCCTTCCGCGCCACGGCCCGGAGCGCTTCCTCGTCGAAGGTGAGGCCGACGCTCTCGAGCTCGAAGAGCTTGTCGTACTGCTTGGTGAGCGCGTTCTTGGGCTCGACCAGGATCCGGACCAGGGCCTCTTCGTCGAGCGACTGGAGCGGGACCGAGACCGGGAGCCGGCCCACCAGCTCGGGGATCAGGCCGAACCGCAGCAGGTCGTCCGGCTCCACGTGCGCGAAGGGGTTCTGCGGCTCGATCGCGGTCGGATCGCCGTCGCCGTGCTGGCCCGCCCGGCCGAAGCCGATCGTCTGCCGGCCCAGCCGGCTCTCGATCACCTTCTCGAGACCGTCGAACGCGCCGCCGCAGATGAAGAGGATGTCCTTGGTGTTGATCTGGATGTATTCCTGCGGCGGGTGCTTCCGGCCGCCCTGGGGCGGCACCGACGCCACCGTGCCCTCCAGGATCTTGAGCAGCGCCTGCTGCACCCCTTCGCCCGAGACGTCGCGGGTGATGCTCGGGTTCTCCGACTTGCGCGCGATCTTGTCGATCTCGTCGATGTAGACGATCCCGCGCTCGCATTCCGAGACGTTGAACTCGCCGGCCTGGAGCAGCCGCACCAGGATGTTCTCGACGTCCTCGCCGACGTAGCCCGCCTCGGTGAGCGTGGTGGCGTCGGCGATGGTGAAGGGCACGTCGAGGATCCGCGCCAGGGTCTGCGCCAGCAGCGTCTTGCCGACGCCGGTGGGGCCCAGCAGCAGGATGTTCGACTTGTCGAGCTCGACCGAGTTGTCGCGGCCGGCGGCGGCGTTGATCCGCTTGTAGTGGTTGTAGACGGCGACGGCCAGGGTCCGCTTGGCGCGCTCCTGGCCGATCACGTACTGATCGAGGACGTCCTTGATCTCGGTGGGCGTCGGAACGTGGGTGATGTTGTCGACGACGTCCCGCTCTTCGTCCTCGGCCAGGATCTCGTTGCAGAGCGAGATGCACTCGTTGCAGATGTAGACCGATGGGCCGGAGATGAACTTCCGGACCGAGTCCTTCGACTTGCCGCAGAAGGAGCAACGGAGGTGCTTGTCGTTTGACATGCTGTCGTTCCCGCCTCCATCTCCGGGCGAGGGGGCTTCGGGCCAGGGTCAGGCCGAAGGAACCTCGCCCTCTGGCTTGCCCGCCGTCAACCCTCGACGGCGGCCGGCTCCTGCGTCCGGGTCGGATTGAACACCTGGTCGATGATGCCGTAGGCCTTGGCCTCGTCGGCGCTCATGTACCGGTCCCGATCCACGTCCCGCTCGATCGCCTCGACGGTCTGCCCGGTGTGCATCGCGAACAGTCGATTCATGGTCGCGCGGGTGTGGAGGATCTCCCGCGCGGCGATCTCGATGTCGGCGGCGGTGCCCTGCGCGCCCGAGGACGGCTGGTGGATCATGATCCGCGAATGCGGCAGCGCGGCCCGCTTGCCGTTGGTGCCCGCCGCCAGCAGGAAGGCGCCCATCGACGCCGCCAGCCCCATGCAGATCGTGTTGATCGGGGCGCGGAGGTGCTGCATCGTGTCGTAGATGGCGAGCCCGCTGTGGACGTGACCGCCCGGCGAGTTGATGTACATGTTGATGTCTTTCTCGGGGTTGTCGGCGTCGAGAAAGAGCAGCTGGGCGATGATGATGTTGGCGACTTCGTCGTTGATCCCCGCGCCCAGGAAGACGATCCGGTCCATCAACAACCGGGAGAAGATGTCGTAGGTTCGCTCGCCGCGGGGCGAGCGCTCGATGATGTATGGCGGATACAGCATGCTGGCCACGGTTACTTCTCCTCGACGGTTGACTGCTTGAGTAGGAAGTCGAACACCTTCTCCTCGGTGATGGCCCGCTCCAGCTCCGGCAGCCGCTTCGCCTTCTCGAGCGAGGCGTAGACCTCGCCGACCGGCGCGCCCCGCCGGGCCGCGATCTCGGCCACCCGCGCGTCCACCTCCGCCTCGGTGGCGAAGAGCTTCTCCGCCTCCGCCAGCGAGCCCAGCACCAGCTCGCGCTGCACCTGGCTCACCGCCACGGGCCGGAACTCCGTGTGGAACTGCTCGTGACGCTCCGGCGGCACCTCGTAGGCGTGCATGAAGGCGTGGAGCGCGCGCTCCACCATCGAGGCCGGGGCCTCGACGCCGTTGGCCTCGATCACCTGCTGGAGCACCTGGTCCCGCACCCGCGCGTCGGCCTCCCGATCGGCCGACTTCTCCAGATCGGCCCGCACGGCCGCCCGGAGCGCCGCCAGATCGTCGAAGTCGCCCGCCTCCTTGGCGAACGCGTCGTCGAGCGGGGGCAGCTCCTGGCGCTTCACGTCGTGGAGCGTGATCCGCACGGTGCGCGAGGTGCCGCGCTTGGCCGGATCGGGATGGTCCTCCCCGAAGCGGATCTCGGCGTCCGCGGTCTGGCCCGGCTCCAGCAGGACGATCTGCTCCTCCACCTCGGGGACGGTCTGCCCCTGGCCGACCACGATCGTGTACGCCTGCGGATCCTTGGCCTCGCCGTCCTCCAGGGCCGCCACTTTGACCCGCACCATGTTCCCGTGGGAGGGCTTCCAGCCCTCCACCGGGATCCAGGAGGCCTTGCTCTCCCGGAGCTGGTCGATCTGCTCGGTCACCATCTCGTCGGTAACCTTCTGCACCTCGCGGGCCACCGTGAAGCCGCCGAGGCGGCTCAGGCTGAGCTCGGGCCTGACTTCGACCAGGAGCTCGAACTCGACCGCTTCGCCCTCCTCGTACTTCAAATTCCGAACGGACGGGTCGGATATCGGCTTCAGGCCCTCGCTGTCACGGGCCTGCTCCCAGCCCTCGCGGATGACCGTCTCGATGACCCACTGGCGGATCGCCGGCGCGAAGCGCTTCCGGACCACGGCCGCGGGTGCCTTGCCCTGGCGGAACCCGGGGAGCTTGACCCGTCTGCCGTACTCCGAGACCGCCTTCCGCTCGGCCTCGGCAACGCGCTCCACGGGCACCACGACCCGGAGCGCCTTCGACGCCGCGTCTTCGGCGGTCGTTGTGATGGTGATGTTGGACATAGGCCGGGGAATCTAGACCCCCGGCGTTCGGAGGGTCAAACGGCCCTACTCGCCGGGCAACTCCGCGCTGGAGCCGGTGATCGTTGCGGCCGGGTTGCCGCCGCCGACCGCGCTGACGACCATCCGCATCGTCATCGCCAGGGCGGGGACGCCGACGCCGGCGCCGACCAGGAGCAGGTTGGCGGCGAGGAGGGGCGAGGTGAGCCGGTTCACCAGGCGCCGGTCACGGCTGATCCAGACCACCGCCGCGGCCAGTCCGTTGATCACCAGGAAGGCCACTGCCGCCCAGCGGAAGGTCGTCGACGCGACCAGGGAGAGTGATTCGGCCAGTCCTTGCATCGTCAGGATCTCCGGTCAGACGTGGGCGAGGGACGTGCGAACGGCGGGAGTCGAACCCGCACCCCGTGAGGGACAGGATCCTAAGTCCTGCGCGTCTGCCAGTTTCGCCACGTTCGCTTGGCCTCCGTTGGAGGCGGGGGGGATCGACCGCTCCAATACATTATCGACCCCGCCCGCGAAGCGCGAGGGTGTCGTTCCGGGTTGTAACGTCAATTGTCTCTTGGGCTTAGCTCGGAACCCGATGGGCGATCAGCAACGGAGCCACTTCGGCCGCCGCGCGCTCGATCGGCGGCACCAGCTCCGGGGCGCCCTCGGGCTCGCCGGCGCGGCCCAGGGCCTCGAGCGTGGCGCACACCGCGGCCAGCCGGGCCGCGCCGATGGAGGCTGCCGCGCCCTTGAGCGCGTGGGCCGCCGAGCGGATGGCTTTGGGGTCGCGGAGGTCGACCGCCGACCGAACCGCCGCCAGGCGGCCTGGCAGATCCTCGAGGAACACGTCGATGAGCTCGGTCACCAGGTCGGGCTGGCCCTCGTCCTGGAGGACCCGATAGGAATCCAGCAGGGCTTCGTCCACGGCTTCGATCTGGGCGCTCGAGTCCATCGTGCTCCCCGACTGGATGACGGTTCTCCGGGGGCCGGGAACCTGTCTGAAGAATCGGCCACGATTCGAGGGACTTGAGGCGCCTATTACATTTGTTCCCTCTCACCGTATGGTGGACTTGTGATGCGGATCACTGGGCGGCACCTGATGGCGGTTGCCGCGGCTGGCATGGCGCTGGGCCTCTTCGCGTGCGAGCGGGCCGACCGGCGCGTCGAGCAGCTCTCGGTCGGGATCTCCAAGGACAGCGTCTTCCTGCTGATGGGCGAGAAGCCGCGGCGGAACGATCCGGTGCTGATTCGCGGGCAATACATCGAGGCGATGTACTTCCCCCGTCAGGGGGCGGCCGAGCCCGAAGCGACCCAGGATCGCAACATGACGCCCGTCATCGCGATCAACCAGAAGGTGACCGGCTGGGGCTGGGCCTACTGGGACTCCGTCGCGACGGCCAACAGCATCGAGGTGGCGCCGGCTCGCTGAGCGGATCCCAGCCAAAAGAAAACGGGGCAGCGACCGACTGGTCGCTGCCCCGCTTGCCTTGCTCGGCTCGAGCGGCCGGCGCTATCTCCCGCCGCCGACCCGCACTCGCACGATCACGGTCTGGCTGCCCTGCGATCCAATCGGACGCCACACCGTCAGCGAGACGATCTCACCTGGGCCTGCGCCCCGAGCGCGTTGGCCAGGTCGGTCTCCGAGCGCACCGCGCGGCCTTCGACCTCGGTGATCACGTTGCCGGCGTCGGCGAAGAGCAGGTCGTTGGCCGGTCCGAACGGATCGACCGACTGCACCAGCACTCCACGGACGTCGCGCGGCAGGCCGAGCTCGCGGGCAGCCTCCTGGTCGAGCGAGGAGACCCCGATGCCGAGCCGGGACTCGATCACGCCCGCCGCGTCGCTGGTGGCGTCGTGCTCCTCCACCCGCGGCGGTGGGCCCGCTCGGCGGGCTCGTCGCTCTGCGCCTGGAGGCGGACGTCGTAGGTCCGACGGGCGCCGCCCTTCCGAGCCACTTCGACCTTCACCACGGTGCCTGGCTTTCAGCCGACCAGCGTCTGGAGCTGGGCCACGTACTCGACCACCTCGCCGTCGACGGCCACGATGATGTCGCCGCGCTCGAGCCCCGCTCGCTGGCCGGCGAGCCGTCGCCGAAGCCGTCGACCCGACCTCGCGGATCTCGTCGAGCTTGACGTAGTCGGCGTTCTGGGGTGACCGGCCGACCTCGACGCCCAGCGCCGCGCGCTCGACTTTGCCCTTGAGGAACAGCCACCATCACGTGGCGAGCCAGGTCGATCGGGGATCGGTGAACGCGTAGCCGACGTTGAAGCCGGTCTGGAGAAGATCGCGGAGCTGATCCCGATCACCTCGCCGCGGACGTTGAGCAGCGGGCCGCCTGGAGTTGCCCCGGTTGATGGCCGCGTCGATTCGGATGAAGTCCCGAATCGAAAAGGTGCCGGGTATCCCTGGAGCGGGAGCCGCTATGGCCCTTGGCGTCACGATGCCGGACGTGACCGTGGAAGGTGTCTGCGCCGAGGGGGTTGCCTACGGCCAGGGACCCACTCAAGCCGACTCGGGTCGTCTCGCTCGACCCCAGTCTGGCGGGGTGGAGCGAGCCTGCGGCGCGTCGATCTTGACCACGGCGATGTCGGTGTTGGGATCGGTCCCGACCACCTGGCCTGAACTCCTGCCGATCGATCAGGCTCACGGTGACCGGCCCCGGCCACGACGTGGTTGTTGGTGAGATGTACCCTCGTCCGACACCAGGAACTCGATCCCGCGCCTCTCTGGCTCGCGGCGTCTCGAATCACGGCCCGCTGGCGTCCGCCGAAGAACTCCTCGAAACCCGGCGGGACCCGTCGGTTGGCCGACTGGCGAACCGCCCGACGCGACCGGATGTAGACCACGCCGGCTGCGTCTCCGCCACCGCAGGGCGAAGGCGTCGCTCAGGGCCGTGAGCGGCTGGGTGACCGACGCCGGCACGGTAGACTGCACCGCCGGGATCACCGATGGCGGGATCCCGGGTCTGTGCCACCGACGACTGCGGAGGTCGAGCAGACCATGGGCCGAGGCCGAGCACGAACGCGAGCCCGACCAGTCCTCCGAACTTGAGCCACCTCAACGAACGGAACCGACATAGTGCGACGTTACATTCCCTGTTTGGGTCCGGTTGTTAGCGCCAGCCCTGCGGCTGGCGCCCAGCTTACAATATACGGAGATGCGCCGGCCGAGGTTCGGGTCGCAGCGGCTACTTCTTGCTGTCGTCCACGATCTCGTAGTCGGCCTCGACCACGTCCTCCTGTTTCTCCTGCGTCCCGCCCTGGGCGGCCTCGCCTTCCGGCGGGGCCTCCTCGGTCGAGGAGGCCGTGGCGCTCTGCAGAGCGACGCCCCGGCCGCCGAGTAGGCGCTGTTGAGCCTGCTCAACGCCGTGCTGATCCCGGCCGGATCGCCGGTCTTGAGCGCCTGCTTGCCGGCCTCGACCGCGGTGTCGAGCCGGGTCTTGACGTCCGGCGCGAGCCGGTCGACCCACTCCTTCGAGTCCTTCTCGACCTTGTAGACCAGCCCGTCGAGCTGGTTGCGGGACTCGATCGCCTCGCGCCGCTCCTTGTCCGCCGAGGCGTTGGCTTCCGCCTGCTTGACCATCGTATCGATCTCGGCGTCAGACAGCCCGCTCGAGGCCTCGATCCGGATCTTCTGTCTTTGTTGGTGGCTCAACTTGGCCGACACACGTGCAGGATGCCGTTGGCGTCGATGTCGAAGGTATCTTCGACCTGCGGCATGCCCCGCGGTGCCGGTGGATCCCGGTCAGCTTCGAACTTGCCGATGGTCCGGTTGTCTCCCGCCATCTGCTGCTTGCCCTGACACGCGGATCTCGACCGTGGTCTGGTTGTCCTCGGCGGTCGAGAACACCTCGGACTTCTTGGTCGGGATGGTGGTGTTCCTTGGGATCAGCACGGTGGCAGACGCCCAGGGTCTCGATCCCGAGCGAGAGCGGGGGTCATCGAGCAGCAGCACGTCCTTCACTTCGCCACCCAGCACGCCGCCCTGAATCGCGGCGCCGATACCCACCACCTCGTCCGGGTTGACCTGAGCGGTTCGGCTCCTTGCCGAAGAAGCTCTTGACGATCTCCTGGATCTTCGGGATCCGGGTCGAGCCGCCGACCAGGATCACCTCGTCGACCTCGCCCGGCTTGAGCCCGGCGTCCTTGAGCGCCTGCTCCATGGGCGGAATGGTCCGCTTGATCAGGTCGTCCACCAGCTGCTCGAACTTGGCCCGGGTGAGCGTGGTGTTGAGGTGCTTCGGGCCGGACTGGTCCGCCGTGATGAACGGCAGGTTGATGTCCGTCTGGGTGGTGCTGGAGAGCTCGCACTTGGCCTTCTCGGCGGCTTCCTTGAGCCGCTGGAGCGCCATCGGGTCCTTGGACAGGTCGATGCCCTGGTCCTTCTTGAACTCAGCCACCAGCCAGTCGATCAGCCGCTGGTCGAAGTCGTCGCGCCCAGGTGGGTGTCGCCGTTGGTGCTCTTCACCTCGAAGACGCCTTCGGCCAGCTCCAGGATGGAGATGTCGTAGGTGCCGCCGCCGAGGTCGAAGACGGCGATCTTCTCGTCCTTCTTCTTCCTCGAGGCCGTAGGCCAGCCGCGGCGGCCGTGGGCTCGTTGATGATCCGGAGCACCTCGAGGCCGGCGATCTTGCTCATGTCTCTGGTGGCCTGCCGGGCGTCGTTGAAGTACGCCGGCACGGTGACGACCGCCTTGTCGACCGAGGGCCGAGGTAGTCTCGGCGGTCTGCTTCATCTTCTGGAGGATCATCGCGGAGATCTCGGCGGGGTGTACTTCTTCCCGGCGATCTCCACGGCGGCCAGGCTGCTTCCGCCGACCTCCACCTTGTAGGGCACCTGGCTGGTCTCCTTCCTTGACCTCGTCGAATGCCGTCCCATGAACTGCTTGATCGAGAAGATCGTCTGTCGGGGGTTGCGACTGCCTGTCGCTTGGCCACCTGGCCGACGAGCCGCTGCTCCCTTGTCCTTCGTGAAGGCGACTCACCGAGGAGTGGTTCGCTCGCCTTCGGCGTTAGGGATCACGACCGATCCCCACCCTCCATGACGGCGACCACCGAGTTCGTGGTGCCCAGGTCGATACCAATGATTTTCGACGCCATCGTGGTCGCTTTCGCTCTAAAGGTTTGTCGCAGAGCCGCTTGGCTTGGTCAACCAAGTCATTGAGCAACGCCCGTACCGGCTGAATGCGCCATATTGGCAGTAATGCGGAGGGTCTGCCGAGCCCTGTCAGATCCAGACTGCGAGCCTCAACCGGTCAGGCCGGTCGGCCAGCCGGGGATGCTGGCCCGGAGCCTGGCCAGGTTGACCTCGAAGGGGCCCGTCGTGTCGATCAAAATGTGCTCTTCGGGTGGCAGCTCGTCGACGGGCTCGAACCGGGAGACGAAAGCCTGGAGGATCTCCTCCCGGCCGTCGCTGACGCTCGGTCCGAGGGCCCGCTTCCCGAGCCGGGCTCGGCAGACCTCGAGCGGGGCCTGGCATTCGATGAAGTAGAAGCGGGCGCCTGACTGCTCCGCCAGGACTCGGGCCGCTCGCCGGTCGGCGCGGCTCCGGAAGGAGGCGTCGATCACGACCGGTCGGCCCGACTGGAGCACCGCCCGGGCCCGCCGGAAGACCTCCTCGTAGACTTTCGCGGTCATCGAGTCGGCATAGACTCCGGCCCAGGGCTCCTCAGGCAAGGGGTCGGTCGGGCCGACCCGGGCCAGGTGCTTCCTGGTCCGGTCGCTGTCGATCACCGGGCCGCCGAGGTGCCGTCCGAGGTGGCGGGCCGCGGTGCTCTTGCCCGAGGCGATGATCCCGCCGACCGCGACCACGGCCGGCCCCATGAGGCTCGGGCGCTTGGCCGCCAGGGCCAGCAGGAAGTGGTGGCGCGCGTCGCCGGCCGCCCGGCTCCGGGTCTCGGTCTCGGCGCTCGGGTCGTTGGCCAGCATGGTGGCGACCTTGCCGCGGACGAAGGCCCGGTAGCTCTCGTAGAAGTCCACCAGCAGGTACAGGTCGTAGTCGTTGGACTCGCGGGCGTACGCCGCCAGCAGGACCTCGGCGAGGTCGACCCGGCGGCGCGCCGCCAGATCCATGGAGAGGAAGGCGATGTCGGCGCAGACGTCGACGTAGCGGAAGCGCTCGTTGAACTCGATGCAGTCGAGGATGGTGGGGTGGCCCTCGTCGTCGAGGTACATCTGCTCGAGTCGGAGATCGCCGTGGGCGTCGCGGATCCGGCCCGCCCTGCGGCGGGCGTCGAAGAGCGAGCGGTGGTGCTGGAGGAAGTCCAGCTGGTAGCTCTCGATCGTGCGCACGTCGGCGGCCGGGAGATGCTCGCCGATGGCCGTTCTGGTCTGCTCGAAGTTCTCGCGCACGTTCGCCAGGATGGCCTCGACGGTGCCGAATCGCCCGATCCGCGGACCATCGGCGGCTCGGGCGTGGAAGGCCGCGATCCGGCCGGCGATCCGCTCGACCCCGTCCGCGTCGAGCTCGCCGCGCTCCAGGCGGACGTCCGCCCGCTCCCGGTCCGGCATCCGCACCATGTGGACGGCCCAGTCGACCACCGGCCCCTCGCCGCCGATCCGATGGCGCCCGTCCTCGACGGTGATCGGCACCACGCCGAGGTAGACCTCCGGCGCGAGGCGGCGGTTCAGGCGGACCTCGGCGTCGCAGGCCGCCTTGCGCTCCGACAGCTCGCGGAAGTCGAGGAAGCCCAGCGACACGGGCTTCTTGACCTTCCAGACCTCGGTCTCGCCGAGGAAGACCCGGGAGATGTGGGTCTCGATCAGCTCGAGTCCGGTGGCGCGGAGGTCGGTGACGAGCGAGCTCATCCGAAGGTAGTGAAGGGTGTCGCTTCTAAGGTACCGCCCGGACTTTGAAGCTCGTTTGAACCGGCCGCAAACCGCGATTCAGCCTGCCAAGCGACCTTCATGGGCCGTTCATTGCCCCGTCAGCGCCTCGACGGTTCCATATTAGGGGTGCGATCGACGGAAGCCGTGGGTGGGTTCAACGAGGAGGAAGTCATGGGAATCAAGAAACGCGTCGCCCGGGTCAAGAAGGCCTCCAGCGCCCGGGTCAAGAAGGCGGGCAAGGCCGTGAAGCGCGCCACCGGCCGCGCCACCAAAGCGGTGAAGAAGGCCGCCAAGAAGATCAAGAGCTCGAAGAAAGCCAAAGCCGCGGTCGGCGCGGCGGCCGTTCTCGCGGCTGGCGCGGCGGCCGTGGCGCTCGAGCGGCGGCGTCGCCGCCGGTAGCGGTGGCGGTCTCGCTCACCCTGCTGCAGGGACGTGACCGGGGGCGGCTCGGGTCGGCTGCCCCTGATCTCGTCGCGTGAGTCCCCAGATGCCACGATCGCTCAAGGTCTTTCTGACCTCGCTCCTGACGTTCTTCGCGCTCGACCTGGTCTGGCTCGGCCTGGTCGCGGCCGACTTCTATCAGCGCCAGCTCGCGGCCCTGCTCCGGCCGGACGTGCTCTGGCTGCCGGCGGTCCTGTTCTACCTGGTCTACCTCGTCGCCCTGACCGTCCTGGTCACCCTGCCCGCGGTCGAGCGGGGCTCGGTCCGTCGGGCCGCCTGGTTCGGAGGGCTGTTCGGGTTGGCGGCCTACTCGGCGTTCGATCTGACCGGTCTCGCCCTGCTGCGCGACTTCCCGATCGTGGTGGTCGTGGTCGACCTGGCGTGGGGTACCACCCTGTCTGCTGTGGTGGCCAGCGTCGGGGCCCGGGTCGGCCTTCTGCGATAGCCGGCTCAAGACCGCCTCCCCGGCGGCCGATACGTCCGGTATGCCCCGTCGTCTCTTCTCCTGGCTCGGCTCCCGGTCCGCCTCGACGGCCGACGAGCCAGCGCTCCCGGTAGCCCGGCCGGTCAGCCCCGTTCCCGGGCCGGCTCCGAGCCCGGCGGGCGAGCCGGCCGCGCCATCCGAGGCGGCCACGCCCAGTCTCGAGGCCCGAGAGCTCCGGAGCCATCTCGACGCCGAGATCGCGGCGGAGCTCAGGGCCATGAGGGCGAGCCTCCAGCCCGTGGATCGAAACGGCGACGCGGGCGAGCTGCTCCGGAGTCTGGACGGCGATCCAGCGGACGCGATTCGCCGCCCGCCGCTCGCGGCTCAGCAGGCGCTCGCCGCCTGCCGGGACCCGAACGCGTCGCTCGACGCGATCCTGGCGACCGTCCATCAGGACCCGGCGCTCAGCCAGTCGTTGCTCCGGCACGCCAATTCGCCGTTCTACGCGACCGGCGGTGGCGCCGTGAGCTCGCTCCGCGACGCGGCGAGCCGGGTCGGTCTCTCGGGGCTCCACGGGGTGCTGATCGGCTCGATGGTCGAAGGCATGCTGTGCCGTCCGGGCGGCGAGTTCGGGCCGATGGCGCAGCAGGTCTGGCAGCACATGGTCCGGACCGCGCCGATCGCCCGGCGGGTCGGGCGCGCGCTCCGGCTGCCGCCCGAGACCTGCTACACTCTCGGTCTGCTCCACGACCTCGGCAAGCTGATCGTGTTCGACCGCTTGACCGCGATGCGCACGGCCAACCGTCAATCGGTGCGGATCCGGTATCCGGTGCTCAAGGACCTGCTCGGCAAGCTGCACGGGGCGCTGGGTGGAGTGGCGGCGCTCAAGTGGAACCTCGACGTCGAGGGAGCCCGGGCGATCGCGTCGCACCCCCGCGGCGCCTACCGCACCTACCAGGACGAGTGGTACGGGGAGCTGGGCTTCACCCTCGGCGAGAGCGCCGGGGAGACGATGAGCCAGGTGCTGGCCGTGGCGGAGTGGTGGGACATCACCGGGCTCCGCCACCAGGCGCGCGACTTCGACGCCTTCTGGGCCAAGGGCGGTCTCACGATCGACCTCGAGACCTGTCAGGAAACGCTCGAAGAAGCCTGAGGCCTCAGTGGTACCCGTGGTACTTCCGTCCCGCCGGCGCCGCGGCCGGGGGGCTCGGCGCGCGCCACCGTCCCGACTCGTAATCGAACCAGATCGCCGAGAGCCGGTCGCCGTAGCCGCGCCGGAGCGACTCGGCCTCGCGACTCTCCCGGACGACCTGGGAGAGCGCGGACGAGTATCCGGTGAGCGCGACGCCGACCAGCCGCCCGATAACGTCGTAGGCGTGGCGCAGCGAGTCGGCCGGGACGGTGATCGCGCTGTCCGCGTACGCGATGCCCGGGATCTCGGCCAGTCGGGCGAAGCTTGCCGGCGGCACCGCCTTGACGCCGGCGGTGAGCGGTCCGTCGATGACCATGGCCATGGCCCGCCCGGCCGTCAGGTTCTCGACCGCGCGCTTGGCGCCCGCGGTGAGCTCGGCGCGGACCTCGTCCACCGGGCGCGGGATCGCGCTGTCGGCCGCGGTGGCGGTCTTCACGGTGACGAACTCGATCCACGGCATCGTCTCGAGGTCCGCCGCGAGCCGGTCGTCACCGGAGCCGAAGATCACCGGGACCCGCTGGCGTCCCCAGGAGAGACCGACCAGCTCGGTCTCGGTGATCTCGCGTCCGTTGATCAGGACCCCGATGCCGAGCGTGAGCGTGTGCGACGCGAAGCCGCGGCTCCCGGTCTTCGCGTGCATGCCGACCACGGCCACGGCGTCGTACGCGCCGGCCGTGACCAGGTCGAAGTAGGCGTCGAAGTCCGTCTCGCGGATCAGCTGCTGCGCCCGCGGGTCGAGCAGGTCGCGCCGCACGTCGGGATCGGGGTTGCCGCTGCCATGGCCGTCCACCACGTGCACCTCGGTCGCGCCGCCCGCGAAGAGCCCTTCCACCACCGCGTTGACGTCGGCGGCGAGCAGTTGCTGGCCGGTCGGGTACTCCGGGGTGCCGAAGTCGAAGGTGGCCGGATCGCTCTGGCCCGAGAGACCCTCCATGTCGTGGAGGATCAGGATCCGCACGCCGTCGGCGGCGTCGGGCGTGGCGGCCGTGAGGCTCCACGGCTCGGCGGCTGGCTGGCTGGCGTCGGGGGTGACGTTCGACACGCTGCAGCCGGCGCTCGCGATGACGAGCAGGATCGATGGCAGGGTCCTCATCTCGCGTTGCTCCCTTCGTGGATGGCTTCGGCCTCGATCTCCACCAGGAAATCGTCGCCGACCAGACTGGCGCCGACCAGCGTGTTGGCGGGATCGATGCCGCGAAAGCGCTCGCCGAGCGCGCGTGACACGGGCAGCCACTGCTCGGGGTCGGCCACGTAGACCCGGGTGCGCACCACGTTCCGGAGCGAGGCGCCGAACGAGACCAGCGTGCCTTCGAGCTTGTCGATCGCGGCGTGGGTCTGGGCCTCGGGATCGCGGCCGCCGATCAGGCGATCGGCATGGGATGCGGTCGTGCCCGAGACCAGGATTCGGGATCCCACTCTGACG
>JAWKQJ010000002.1:0-213861 GCA_041390205.1 Gemmatimonadales bacterium | reverse complement strand
TCGTTGGCCACCCGGGTGAGCTCCGCCGCCTGGAGCGCGCTCAGAAAGGTGGTCGTGGTGCGGAGCGCGTTCTGGGCGCGCTCGTAATCGAGGCCGGCGTCGGCCTCGCGATCCTGCGCCTTCGCCGAGCGGAGCTGGGCCTCGCGCCGGAAGCCGTCGAAGAGCGTGTAGGACGCGCTCGCGCCCAGGCTCAAGCTCGACGAGCGCGCGTCGCCGCTGAACACCTCGCCGGTGATCGGGTCGGTGCTCGATGGCCCGCCCGAGACGCTGTTGCCGAAGTTCGCGCTGGTGCTGAGGGTCGGCAGATAGCCGCCGACCGCCGCGCGCACCCCGGCGCCGGTGGTCCGGAGCTGGCCCAGGGCCGCCACCACCGTCGGGTCGACCCGCTCCGAGAGTCGAATGGCCTCGTCGAGCGTCACCGATTGCTGCTGCGCGCCGGCGGGCCGCGCCACCGCGACGCCAAGCGCGATTCCGGCGACGAGTCCGGCGAGCCTGCGTCCAGGCCGGCCTCTTCCTCCACTCACGTCCACCTCGTCGATTGCTGGTTCGGGCAGAGGCGACACCATCCGATGCCGGGTCGCCTCACGGTTCCTAAAGATGCTCCAATCCGGGGAAAGGATGCAGCAACGTCCGATCGGGGGGCGAAACCGCCGACGTGTGGGGCGGACGACCGGCATGTGAACCCGGTGTGAAGGGGGATGGCTGCGCGGCGCGGGCGGGATCATCTTCCCGTCGTGAGCTCTCCCGCACCAGCCCGATCCGCGCGGCAGCGCGCCCTCGAAGCCGCGCTCGCGGTGCTGCACGACGACGGCGTCGCGGCGGTCACCATGCGCGCCGTGGCCGAGCAGGCCGGCGTGACCGCCACCGCGCTCTACCGCCACTTCGCCGACAAGGACCGGCTGCTCCGCGACATGGTGCGCGAGGTCGCGGCGCTCTTCCGCGACTACCTCGCCAGCGCGGAGAGCCGGAAGCGCCCCGTCGAGCGGCTGCTGGCCGCGCTCGTCGCCGCCCGAGGCTTCGCCCTCGACCACCCCCACTACTACGAGCTGCTGTTTCTCACCTCGCTCGGTCCCGCGCGCCGCTATCCCGACGGCTTCCGCGCCTCCTCCGGCGACTTCGCCCTGCTCGTGGGGATGGTGCGGGACTGCGTCGAAGCCGGCCTCTTCAAGGCCGACGACGAAGTCGACGTGGCCCTGACCCTGGCCTCGCATCTCCACGGTCTGGTCCGCCTCTGGCGACTCGGCCGCTTCGGCACCGACCGCCGCCGCTTCGAGACCTTCTTCGACGAGTCCTTCGTCCGGCTCTTCGCCGGACTGGCCGCCTGAGCCCGCCCGCCTGAAACCGGCGCCTGCCGGTCCGCGTACGAAGTTAACGTACGTTAACATGCTCCCTCTTCCGAGGAGTCCACCATGCGGTCTGCCCGATGCCGGGCGCTCGCTCTCGTCCTGGCCGGCGGGTCGATCGTCGCTCCGCCCGCGGGCGCGCAGCGCGAGGTTGCCGGCCGCTACGACTTCGCCGCCGTGAGTCAGCGGGGCGACTCGCTCCACGGCACCATCCACCTGGTTCGGGTCGGCGATCGCCTGCTCGGCCGGGTGCTCGACATCCGGCCGGGCTCCCGATCCAGCAGGTCACGGTGGACAAGCGCGATGCGGTGGTGACCGAGGTGGTCAGTTCGCTGGCGCGCGCCTTGGGCGCGACAAGCCTGATCGGCCAATGGCGTCTCGGTGACCACCAGAGGAGACATCCGCGGCAGGCGGATTCCCACCGAGCCGAACGACCTCCGTCGGTGCCTTGCCGGGTGCCGCGCTTGTCGAACTGGTCCGCTGCGCGACTGACGCCTCGTGCCGAGGACCCCTCCCGGCCCGACGAACGCCTGATCCCGATCAACCTGGTGATCCTCCCCCGCGCACCGGCGCCGGTCCGTCGAGCTCGGCGCTGTTCCTCTTCGCCGGCGGGCCGAGGCGGGCGTCGACCGAGGGCGCCGCGGCCAGTACCTCCCGCTATCCGGCGATCCGGCGGACGCGCGACGTGGTGGTGGCCGACCAGCGGCACGGGAGGCTCCAACGGGTCTCTACTGTCGGTTCGAGAGCGTCGAAGAGCGGGCCGCAGCGGCCCTCTTCGGCGGCTTCTTCCCCGCCTCGGCCACCACGCGCTGCGCCGCCGAGCTCGGCGAGCGCGCCGACCTCCGGCTCTATCCGCACCGAGATACGCATCGGCCGACGTGGAGGCCGTGCGCCGCTGGCTGGGATACGAGACGCTCGATCTACGGCGAAGCTCTACGGGACCCGCGCCGCCCTCGGCTTCCTCCGCGCCCATCCGGAGCGGGTGCGCACCGTCACCCTCCGCGCCGTCATCGCGCCGTCGGGGAGTCTGGTCCGCGACAACCCGAGGCAGGCGCAGGCCGCGCTGGAGCGACTCTTCCGGGATTGCGAGGCCGAGGCCGCGTGTCACGCGGCGTTTCCCGACCTGGAGCGTGACTTCGCGCGCGCCATGGCGCGGCTCGAGCGGGATCCGGTGCCGGTGCGGCTCCGCGATCCGGCGGGGGACGACTCGGTCTCCTTCCGGATCGATCAGGGCGTGCTCGCCGGCTCGGTGCGACGAATGCTGATGGACGCCGGTCTCCGGCGGCGACTACCACTCGCGATCCACGAGGCGGCCACCGGGCGGCTCGAGACCATCCGGGTCGGGGTCGAGCAGACGATCGCGGTGGCGGGATCGCTCGCCTGGGGGATGGGGCTCTCCGTGGTCTGCGCCGAGGACCTTCCGATGCTCGAGGGCCGGACCTCGCCGCGCTCACCGCCGAGGGCTTCCTCCAGCGGACAGGCCCCAGGCGTGGGCCTCCGCGAGACCTGCGGCCGGTGGCCCGCCGGCACCCCCTCCCGGCCGGGTACGATCGACCGGTCCGAGATGATGCCCGCTCTGCTGCTCTCGAGGCGCCGTCGATCCAGCCACGCCGCCGGCCTGGGAGCGGAGGTGGCGCAGGCGCTGCCCTATCAACGGCACGCACCTGGTCCTCGAGGGCATCGCCCACGGGCCCTTCCGGACTGCGCGCTCGGGATCATGGCGTCGTTCGTCGAGCGTGGCTCGATGGCCAGCGTCGACACCGCTCTTTTCGCTTCCCTGACGCCGGCTCCGTTGTGACCGATCCAGGCCGTTAGCGGCGATCGGGCTCCCCTGGCTGACCCAGGGACGGCGTCGCTGCGGCGCCCGGAATGATCTTACCCGGGATCGAGCCAGCCGGCCGACTGGCGATCCGCCTCGCGCCCCCCCATCCTCCGGGGGGAGAGGCGATGTTCACGACCTGCATCTATTGCCACAAGCCGCTCGGCGCCAACGAAGTGGTCGAGACGTTTCCGGTCGGGCGGCGGCTGGCGTTCGACGCGGCCCGGGGCCGGCTCTGGGTGGTCTGCAGGAGCTGCGAGCGGTGGAACCTGAGCCCGCTCGAGACCCGCTGGGAGGCGATCGAGGACTGCGAGCAGCGTTTCGCCGATACCCGCCTCAAAGTCTCCACCGACAACATCGGGCTTGCCCGGCTCCCGGAGGGGCTCGAGCTGGTGCGGATCGGGGCGCCTGGCCGACCCGAGTTCGCCGCGTGGCGTTACGGGGACCAGTTCGGCCGCCGTCGGCGGCGCGCCTATCTGATCGGCGGTGGCGCGGCGGTGGCCGTTGGCGCCCTGGTGGTCGGCGCCTCGGCGGCGGGAATCGGGATCGGCGGCCTGGGCGGCGTCTGGGGGAACATTCCGCAGATCATCCAGTCGATGCGCAAGGTGCGGCTCAAGACCGCCGACGGCCGGCTGCTCAAGGTCCGCGGCACGGACTTCGTGAAGGCGCGGCTGATCGGCGACGGCGCGGGCGGCCCCCAGCTGTCGCTCAAGCTCAAGGGCAGGATCGAGACCTTCGAGGGCGCGGAGGCCATTCGCCACGCGGGCCGGCTCCTACCGGCGATCAACTCCTCAGGCGGCAGCAAGCGGAACGTGCAGGACGCCGTGAGCCTGCTCGACGCCCGGCTCGGGTCGGAGGCGTTCCTCGAGAGCTACTTCCGGGGCCGACTCGACGCCACCGGGAGCGCGCGCCCCCCATTTCGGGACGTGGCGCCGCTCACCGATCGCAAGGGTCGCCCGAAGCCCGTCTCGCAGCTTCCGGCGCCCACCCGGCTGGCGCTCGAGATGGCGCTCCACGAGGAATCGGAGCGGCGCGCGATCGAAGGCGAGCTGGAGATCCTGGAGGAGGCGTGGCGCGAGGCGGAAGTGATCGCCGCGATCGCCGACAACATGTTCGTCCCGGCCGAGGTCGAGGCCAAGCTCGCCGAGCTGAAGGGCAAGGACGCCGATCAGCGCTCCAGCTGATACCGGGTGATCACCGGGCGGCCCAGCTCGTCCTCGCCGCTCGCGTAGATCGCGTCTCTTCCGAACCAGACCGCGCCGTACGCCCCGATCGGCGCGGCCACCGCGACGGGCCCGATCCAGACGCCGCGCGGGTCGAACAGGTCCCAGGTCGTGCGGGTCGAGTCCGACGCGAGCAGCTGGCGAGCCCAGACGTTGCCGTCCCGGTCGACCGAGAGGGACTCGAACGCGGGCGCTTCGTCGGGGACGTCGCCGAGCTTGAAGATCGAGCGGAGGGTGGCCTCGTCGAACTGACCCGAGCCGCCGCGGTTGACGCCCCGCGAACCTGTTGCTCGATCACGTCGAGGCGGCGCGCCTCGGGAATCGGCCCGGAGACCAGTCCCGGCGGATCAGCAATGTGGTGTCCATGCCCTTGGGGCTCCGCGCGATCTCGTAGCCTCGCTCCAGCCGACCACGAAGCCCCCGCTCGGATGGAGCGCGACGTCGAGCTGCGGGGTGAAGGGCACCGACATTTGCATCATCATCTTGTTGCCGCCGGAGCCGCCGGTCAGCGTCCAGTTGCGGTCGCTTTCCTGAACGGAACCCACAGCGTCGACGACCTTGCCCGGAGAGGTCGTACCGAACCCAGGGGTTTCGCGTGGGCCCACCCCTTGCCGCGGAGCGGTCGAGGCTGGGTGAGGGGACATAGACGAGGCCTGCCGAGTCGACCTGGATGGCGGTCCAGAAACAGCAGGCGGAGCTCCAGCTGGTCAGGAAGGCGCCCGAGGTGCCGAACACCGAGGTTCGCGCGCTCCGCGGGTCGTGGACCACCAGCCGGTCCTTCCAGATTCCGAGAAACGCGGCCGAGAACTCGCCTGACCCTTGCCTTCACGCCCGATGCTCTTGAGGTAGGTCCCGTCCGGGCCGAAGACCTTGATCGTCGCGGGCGTCTGATCCGCCACGTAGACTCGGCCGGCGTCGTCCACCACCAGACTCTGGGGATTCACCAGCGCCCCGTCCGTGCCTTCTTCGCCGACATAGGTCTGGGCGGGGACGAGCCGCCAGGCGTTGCTCGAGTCGCGCCAGCCGCTCGGCGCCTGCGAGGTGATCCGGGGGATGCCGGCGCCGGTCGAGTCGAGCACGAAGCGGTCGGACGCTCCTTCGGCCACGCCACAGGCGCTGGCGGCGAGCAGCAGGCCAAGCATCGATCGGCGCATCGGGATCCTTCCCCTCGAGGTCAGGTGGCCCGGATGTAGTCGCACCCCGCGGCTTGGGCGCGGGCCACCGCGAAGATGCCCGAGGGTTGGACGACCACACCGGGCAGGAGGTTCGCGAGGACCTTCTGGCGCGCGGCCGGATTCTCGACCTTGTCGTGCTTGGCCACCAGGCCCACCAGCCGGAAGAGCGCCAGGTTGCAGGCCAGCGCGATGGAGCCCCGCTCGATCAGGGTGTCGAGGCCGCCGTCCGGCCAGATCAGCGCGTGCTTCGCGCCGCGGGGCACGTTGGCGTTGAGGAACGGATTGCGGCGCGCGTCCTTGCCGGTCTCGGCGTCCTTCACCTTGAACCTCTTGCCCAGCTCGAGCTCGTCCCAGAGCAGGTCGTTCGCGACGATCGGGATCGCCGCGTGACGGATCACCAGCACGGCCGTGGTGTCGCCGTCCTTGGTGCCGTGGACCTCCGAGTACCCACTCCGATAGACCCGCGCCTGATGGAGAATGGTCCCATCGGCCACTTCGGGCGCGTCGAAGACCATCCGATAGGTTCCGGTCACCCGCTCGACCCAGCTCATGTCCCAGTCGGCGGCCGACTCGGCCTCCGTCCCGGGAAAGCGCTCGGGCCCGATCGAATCGACCGGGCCTTCCTGAGCGCGCGGCGCCTCGGCCGAGGCGAGCCGGGGCAGGCCGAGCGCCGCCAGCCCGCCGGTGATCATGAAACGACGACGCGACGGATTGCTCATCGGCTGGATCCTCAGGGCACCGGCCGCTCGGGCCGGTGGCGAACGATGAAGAGACCCTCGCGGACGCTGGTCACCACGATGGTGCCGCTCGGGAAGTACGGGTAGTTGCTCCAGGAGCCGTCGAAGCCCGCGATGTTGTCGCCGCCCACGGTGTCGAAGTAGCCGACCTCGACCGGATTGGTCGGATCGGCGATGTCGAGCACCCGGAGGCCGGCCACGTAGTTCGACTGGAAGAGGTAGTGGCCCCGGACGTACATGTTGTGGTCGCTGGCCGCCGTGGCGCCCTGGACTTCGCGCGCGAGCACCGGCTCGTCGAGCTTGGTGATGTCCCATACCAGGGTGCGGGTCATCGGCGAGCGGCCCCGGAGCTCGTCGAGCTCGTCGTCGAGGTAGAAGTACTTGTGGTCTTCCGAGAGCCAGCCCTGGTGGGCGTAGGAGACGTTGGGATAGGCCGCCGAGGCGACCGCCGTGGGCGCCGACTTGTCGGTGACGTCGGCGATGCCGAGCGCGTTCTCCGACGCGTTGAAGCAGATCTCCCGGCCGGTGTAGCGGGTGTCGGGACCCTTGTAGGTGACGCACTGGGCGTCGTGGGTGTAGCCGGTCCGCTGGAAGCCGGTGGCGGGATCGGCGAAGCAGCCGGCGAACTTGGGCTCCGCGGGCGTGCGGATGTCGATCATGTGGAGCGCGCCGCCGCAGGTCTCCCCGCCGCCGCTGTTGCCGACCGGATAGGCGTAGCCGCTCTCCTCGTTGATCACGATGTTGTGCGCGCTCGCGATCTTGTCGTAGTTGGCGGTCTCCTGGAAGGTGACCGGCGGACCGGCCGCGCTCCGGAGCTGCCGCAGGTCGAAGACCTGCATCCCGTGCTGTCCGGCGAGGTCGGCCACGATGAAGGCGTGGTCCTTGTAGACCTTGATGTCCCGCCAGATGCTCGGACGGGCGCCCTCGTGGAGCGGCAGATCGCCGAGATAGCGCGGGTTCGAGGGGTCGCTGATGTCCACGAACGAGGTGCCGTCCATCCGACCCACCAGGGCGTACTCGCGCTGGGTCTCGGGATCGGTCCAGCCCCAGATGTCGTTCAGGCGGACGCCCCGACCCGCGCCGAGCGCGGCGTTCGGCAGGAAGGCCAGCAGGTCGACGTTCTGGCACTGGAAGCCGGCCGCCTCCTTGTCCTCGGCGCAGCGGACCTCGCTCCCGGTCACCGCGGCCATCGCGCTCGGCTTGTCGACCAGGCTGCCCGACTCGACCCAGCTGCCGCCGTCCTTCCGGAACGCGTAGACCTTGCCTTCGCCGAAGTCGGCGCCGGGCGCCGTCACCAGCAGGAGCCCGTTGCCCGTCGCCACGGTGTTGCCGAAGGCGTCGCCGAAGGGTCCGCCCGAGCTGAGCGACTGCCGCTGGGCCCAGCTCTCCCCCTGCTTGCCGTAGACGAAGACGCCGCCCGCCTGCCGCGGGTTGCCGAAAGCCGTCACCAGGAGCTGGCCGTCGACCGTCGCGAGCCCGATCCCGAAGCGCGAGCCGCTGGCCGCGCCGGAGGGAATCGCCGCGGCCTGGGCCCAGGTGTCGCCCTGGCGGCGGAACTCGATCACCTGTCCGGAGTTCCCGTCGGCGAGCGGGGTGGAGGCGAAGGCGCTGCCGCCGAGCAGGGCCACCGCGGCGCCGAGGGCCGGGATCGAGTCGGAGGCGGTGAGGTGGCCCTCCTCGATCCAGCGGTCGTTGCTCTCCTTGTAGACGAAGGCGCCGCCGGGCTTGGCGGCCCGCGCCTGGCCGCCGAACCCGCCTAACGCTCCGGGCGCGCCGACGATCAGCCGATCGCCCGCGAGGTCGAGCGCGGTGCCGTAGCGGTCGCCGGTCGCGATCCCCTGTCCGATCGGCGCGGCGGCTCCCCAGGCGTCGCCACTCCGCCGGAAGGCGTAGGCGGCGCCCCGCGCCGAGTCCCGGCCCGGCGCGCCGACCACCAGGGTGTTGCCGTCGAGGTCCAGCGTCGCGCCGAAGAGATCGCCTTCGCGTCCCTCGGGCAGCACCAGCCGCAAGGTCTCGGTCCAGCCGTCCTTGCCGCGGTTGAAGAGGTAGACCGCGCCGGCGCCGTCGGCCGCGCGCGGCGCCCCCACGGCGACCACGCTGCCGCCGCCGGCGATCGCCGCTCCGAATCCGTCACCGAGCTTGGTCTCGGTCGAGGCGAAGCTGCCGCTCTCGGTCCAGGCGCCGCCCTCGAAGCGGAAAACGTGGATCGCGCCCACCGACTGCGGCGGCGAGGTCGTGGCCCGGGCCCGTCCTACCAGGACCTGGTCGCCCACGACCGCGACCGCGGCCGCGAAGCCGGGGGCCATGAGCGCGTCGGCCGGGTCGGTGCGGAGGGTGTCCCGTGCGGCCGACGGCAGGGCCGCGGCCAGGACGAGGAGAATCGAGTTCACAGCTGGGTCGCCTCTACGGTCTCGGGGTCAACGCCGGGGGGGGTTGGGAGTCACGGGGACTCTGGTTCGCTACGAATTGTGTCACGGGGCGGTTTCGGAGGTAAGGCCGCCGGTCGAGGCGGAGCGGGCCATCTCGGCCTCCGCCGCGAGGTAGCCAAACCCCGCCCATTGCCGGCTTTCGAGGATCCGCTCGAAGACCGCGCGGGCCTCGTCGGGTCGCCCGTTGTAGAGGTGCCAGTTCCCGACGCCGTAGCTCACCGTCACGTTCTGCAACACGGGATCGCCTTCCGCGGGCGCGGCCAGCAGCTCCGCCTCGGTGAGCTCGCCCTGGTAGAACCGCAGCAGCCGGTAGTACGCCTCGTTCTCGATCACCTCGAGGTCGGGACCGATCAGGCCGAGGAGGTGGGTGGCGAGCGCGTCGTTGCCGAGGCGTCTCAAGGTCATGTAGAGCCAGTGACTGGTCGCCACCAGCATGTCGTCGTTGACCCGCGCCGCGACGTCCTCGCGGTAGACCGGGAGCGCCGCCTCGAAGTCGCCCTTGAGGTAGTAGGCGAGCCCGAGGTGGTAGCGGATGTTCGAGTTGAGGGTGGAGACCGGGATGCCTCGCGCGTTGGGCTGACCGTCCGGCTCGATTTCGTCCGGCTGTCCCGCCACCAGGCCGTAGGCGCGCTCGAGGTCGGCGATCGCCGAATCGAGGGCCCGCACGGTGAGGTAGCGGTGCCCGCGGTGACGGTAGAGCCGGGCGTCCTCCGGGTGGAGCGCGATGCCCCGGGTGTAGATCGCGATCGCCTCGCGGTAGCGGCCGAGGTAGGCGGTGCGACGCCCGAGCCAGATGATCGAGTCGGCGTCGGTGGGGGCGGCATCGTAGGCGCGCCGGGCCTCCGCGAGCTGCGCGTCCATCCGGGCGCGGGCCTCTTCGCCGATGGCCGGGGGCGGGAGCGGCTGCCCGAGCAGGGAGAGCACGGTTTCGTCGACCGGGTCGACGCGCTCGGGCGTCGCGGCGCAGGCGAGACCGGCGAGCGCGATGGACGCGGCGGCGAAACCGCGGAGTGAGAGAGCCGTCATGAGGATACCGGTTCGGGAGTCGAGGCTGGTGGTCGCGCGGGGTCCGAGCGCGCCCTATGTTATCCGCTCCCGAAACGATACGGCCCGACCGGGGTGGCCGCCACAGGGCCGGGCGCTCGATCACCCTCTGGAACACGCGACCAGCCATGTCCCGCACCGTTCGCCACCTCGCCCTTGGCGCGCTCCTCGTCGGGCTCGCGACGCCGCTCCTCGCCCAACCGCGTCCGGATTCGGCGCGCCGGAGCAAGAGCGGCCTGCCGCTCAGCCCCGGACGCACCTTTCGGCAGACCCTGAGCCACGGCACCTGGATGTCGGTCGACGTGAGTCCCGACGGGCGGACCCTGGTGTTCGATCTGCTCGGCGATCTCTACACCCTCCCGATCGGGGGCGGTCGCGCCACCCGACTCACCAGCGGGCTCGCCTACGACGCCCAGCCGCGCTGGAGTCCGGACGGTCGGCGGATCGTCTTCACCTCGGACCGCTCCGGCGGCGACAACGTCTGGATCATCGAAGCCGACGGCTCGGACTCCACCCAGGTCACCAAGGGGAACAACAACGGCTACATCTCGCCGGAGTGGGCGCCCGACGGGCAGTACCTGGTGGTGACCAAGACCGGCGGTGGCTCCGGTGGCAACAAGCTCTGGCTCTATCACAAGGACGGCGGCGCCGGGGTGCAGCTGGTGCAGGGCAGCAATCAGCTCACCACGATCGGCGCGGCGTTCGGTCCTGACCCGCGCTACGTCTGGTACGCGACCCGGCAGGGCTCCTGGAGCTACAACGCGATCCTGCCCGAGTTCCAGCTCGCGATGTACGACCGGGTGACCGGCAGCCAGACCTCGATGTCGGCCCGCTACGGCTCCGCCTTCCGTCCGGCGCTTTCGCCCGACGGCAAGTGGCTGGTCTACGGCACCCGCCACGATGCGGAGACGGGGCTCAGGCTGCGGGACCTCGCGACCGGAGTCGGAGCGCTGGCTCGCCTATCCGGCAGCGCGACAATCAGGAGGCGTATCCGGACTCGACGCGCTGCCGGGCTACGCCTTCACGCCGGACAGCCGCGAGCTGGTCGTGTCGTATGGCGGCGAGCTCTGGCAAGGGTGCCGGTCGACGGGAGCGCCGCGCGGAAGATCCCCTTCACGGCCGACGTCGAGGTGCCGCTCGGACCGGAGCTCCGCTTCGACTACACCATCGCCGACGAGCCGACGCTCGTCGCCAGGCAGATCCGGGACCCGATGCCGTCGCCCGACGGGCGCCGGCTGGCGTTCAGCGCGCTCATCCATCTCTGGGTCATGGACCTGCCGGAGGGACGCCGCGCCGGCTCACCACGCTCGATGGCGAGTTCTTCCCCACCTGGTCGCCGGACGGTCGCTGGCTCGCGTTCGTCACCTGGTCGGGTGAGGGGGGTCACCTCTACAAGGCGCCGGTCGACGGTCGCGGCGCGCCGGTCCGGCTGACGACGGAGCCGGCCACCTACTATCAGCCGGCCTGGTCGCCCGACGGCGGCCGGATCGTGGCGATGCGGGCCGACTCGCGCGAGCTGATCGAGACCCTGCAGCGCTTCGGCGGAGGGCAGGGCGCCCGCTTCGTCTGGGTCCCGGCGGCGGGCGGCCCGACCACGACCGTCATGCTCGCCGGCGGGCGGCAGCAGCCGCACTTCACCGCCGACTCGACCCGGATCTACGCCTACGGCAACGACGGCCTGGTCTCCTTCCGGTTCGACGGTTCCGATCTCAAGGCGCACGTCAAGGTGACCGGCGCGAACCCGCCCGGCTCGACGGGCACGCCGCCGCCGGCGTCGCTGGTGCTGATGGCGCCGCGCGGCGATCAGGCGGTGGCGCAGGTGGGTCAGAACCTCTTCGCGGTGACGGTGCCGCTGGTGGGCGGCGAGGTCCCGACGATCTCCACCGCGAGCACCGACGGCGCCATCGTCCCGATCCGACAGCTGACCGACATCGGCGGCGAGTTCCCCGCCTGGAGCGCCGACGGCCGCACGATCCACTGGGCGATCGGCAACGCGCTGGTCTCCTACGATCTGGACCGGGCCCGCGCGGTCGAGGACAGCGTGCGCCGGGCCCGCGCCGCCGCGCCGGACTCGGCGCGGGGCGGCGACGACGGCAAGTATCACCCCACTGAGCGGCGGATCCGGGTCGAGGGCGCGCGCGACCGGCCCGAGGGCACGGTCGTGCTCCGCGGCGGCCGGGCGATCACCATGCGCGGCGACGAGGTGATCGAGGACGCCGAGATCGTGGTGACGAACAATCGGATCGTGGCCGTGGGTCCGCGCGGCTCGGTGACCGTGCCGCGGAACGCGCGGGTGATCGACGTGAGCGGAAAGACCCTGCTCCCGGGCTTCGTCGACACCCACGCGCACTTCCGGCACTCGCCCGGGGTGCACAACACCCAGCCGTGGGCCCTGCTCGCCAATCTCGCCTACGGCGTCACCACCACCCGCGATCCGCAGACCGGCACCACCGACGTGTTGAGCTACGCCGACCGGGTCGACGTGGGCGAAGTGATCGGGCCTCGGGTTCGACGGGGCTGGGGGTCTTCGCGACCGAGCGGATCCGCGACCTCGACCATGCGCGCCATTGCGCTCCGGCGCTACAGCGACTACTACGACACCAAGACCATCAAGATGTACGGCGCGGGCAACTGGCAGCAGCGCGCCAGTGGATCATCATGGCGGCGCGCGAGCTCGAGCTGATGCCGACCACCGAAGGCTCGCTCCAGTTCGCGCTCGACCTGACCCACGTGATGGACGGCTACACCGGGGTGGAGCACAACATCCCGATCGTGCCGATGTTCGAGGACGTGATCGGTCTGCTCCGGACCGGCCAGACCACCTCGACGCCGACCCTGCTGGTCTCCTACGGCGGACCCTGGGCCGAGAACTACTGGTACACCCACGAAGAGGTCCACGACGACGCCAAGCTCCGGCGCTTCACGCCGGAGTCGGAGCTCGACAGCAAGACCCGCCGTCGCGGTCAGGGCGCCGGCGGGTCGCCCGGGCCGGGCGGCTGGTTCCGCGACGACGAGTACGCCTTCCGCAAGCATGCGGGCTTCATTCGCGATCTCCTCGACGCCGGGGGCCGCGCCGGCGTCGGCAGCCACGGCCAGCTGCAGGGTCTGGGCTACCACTGGGAGCTCTGGACCGTGCAGAGCGGCGGAATGACCACCCACCAGGCGCTGCGGATGGCGACCCAGATGGGCGCCGAGGCGATCGGGCTCGGCACCCAGGTCGGCTCGCTCGAGCCGGGCAAGCTGGCGGACATCCTGGTGCTCGATCAAAACCCGCTCGAGAGCATTCGGAGCTCCAACTCGGTCCGCTACGTGATGAAGAACGGTCGGGTCTACGAAGCCGAGACGCTGAACGAGATCTGGCCCCGACAGCGGCCGCTGCCGGAGATGCCCTGGCGGCACGCGGAGCCCCGGACGGCCGCGGGAGTTCGTTAGGCGGCCGGATCCCGCGGGCCGCCCCCGGGCCCCAAGCGCTTTCCCGGCCGCCACTTGGCCGGTCGGGCCCGGCGGGGCGGCGCCCCGCGCGCTGGCCTGGCTTCCGGGGACGCGTTAGGTTGTCCCCCGTCGCGCGGGGCCGCCGTCGGCCTCCCGCTCTTCGAGGGAATCGTGATCGTCCAGAGAAGCCCACGATCGAGGCGCTGGCTCCGCTCGGGCCTGGCGCTCGCGGCGCTCGCGGCCGGCGCCCGGACGGTGAGCGCCCAACCTCCGCACTACAATCGGGTGCCGAGCATGGAGCGGGTCCGGCTCGAGTTCCTCGACAACGTCCGCCGGGCCGTCGGGAAGACGCTGGATCAGCTCAAGGAAGCGGTCCAGCGGACCGACACCACGAAGGCTCTGGACCTCTTCGTCGACGGGGCTCTCTACACCGGCTCCGACGGAATCAACCACTACGGCTTCGACGGCATCCGCGACGGGATCGGCGCGCGGGTCGAGCGCTCGGGCGGCCTCGCCCTCACGGTGCTGGACTTCACGGCCAGCGGCGCCCTCGCCTACCAGTACGGCCGCTACACCTACGCCGCGGGACCCGACGGCACGGGCTTCGAGGAGGGCACCTACGTGCTGGTCATGCAGCAGGACGGACGCGGCTACAAGATCCGCTCCTTCATCGAGCGCGCCGACGGCTCGCCTTGACCCGCGCAGCGTGCCCGGTGCCGAAACCGCTGCCGTTGGGGAGCCGTAGTCGTCACCGCAGGATCGTTCTGGCTGGCCAGGCGCGATCACGATAGACTACACCGGCTTCTGCAACCGATTCGCCTCGGCGGGTGTCCACGATTGCGGGATGCCCCCTCGCCCTCCACGCTCGCACCTCAAGGCGTCAACTGGAGTCGCCGCATGCGCTTTCGTCATCTCCTCGGTCGTTCCACCCTGCTGCTCGGGCTCTCCGGCTCGCTGGCCCTGGTCGCCACCCGACCGCCCGCGTCGGAGCCCGCCGCCGCCGATACCGTCGGGCTGCCGCTCAAGCCCACCCGGGTGGCGCGGTTCACCACCAGCAAGGGCACCTGGATGTCGCTCGACGTGAGCCCCGACGGCTCGCGCATCGTGTTCGACCTCCTCGGCGACCTCTACACCCTGCCGATCGCCGGCGGCCAGGCGACCCGGATCAGCGAGGGGATGGCCTTCGACGCCCAGCCGCGATGGAGCCCGGACGGACGCCGGATCGTCTTCGTCTCGGATCGCACCGGCGGCGAGAACCTCTTCACCATGGCCGCCGACGGCAGCGACGTCCGGCAGCTGAGCCCCGAGGGCAACTACGACAACTACATGTCGCCGGAGTGGACGCCGGACGGGAAGTACGTCGTCACCGGACGCTGGGGCGGGCTCTTCGGCATCTCCAAGCTCTGGCTCTTCGACGTCGACGGCGGCACCGGCGTCCAGGTCACCAGCGGACTGCCGGTCCAGATGCACATGGGTCCGGCCTTCGGTCCGGACGGCCGCTACATCTATTACGCCACCCGGTTCGGTCCCTGGCAGTACAACGCGGCGATGCCGCAGTTCCAGCTCGCGGTCCACGACCGGGAGACCGGCCGCTCGACCACGCTGAGCTCCCGCTACGGCTCCGCCTTCCGTCCGGCGGTGTCGCCCGACGGCAAGTGGCTGGTCTACGGCTCGCGCGAGGACGCCGAGACCGGACTCCGGATCCGCGATCTGGCGAGCGGCGACGAGCGCTGGCTCGCCTACCCGGTCCAGCGCGACAACATCGAGGCGATTCCCGATCTCGACGCGTTGCCCGGCTATTCGTTCATGCCGGACTCGCGCTCGCTGGTGGTCTCCTACGGCGGCGAGATCTGGCGGGTCCCGGTCGACGGCGCGGTGCCGAGCAAGATCCCCTTCACCGCCAACGCGGAAGTGGCGCTCGGTCCCGAAGTGAAGTTCAGCTACCCGATCGAGGACACGCCGACCTTCGTGGTGCGCCAGATCCGCGATCCCAGGACCTCGCCCGACGGACGCCGCCTGGCGTTCACCGCGCTCGACCGCCTCTACGTGGTCGATCTCCCGAGCGGCACGCCGCGGCGGGTGACCAACGCGGAGGTGGGCGAGTACGACCCGACCTGGTCGCCCGACGGGCAGTCGCTGGCCTACGTGACCTGGGACGGCAACGACGGCTACCTGATGCGGGTCGATCTCGGCGGCGGCCAGGGCCGCCGTCTGGTCGAGGTCTCGGCCTTCTATCAGAGCCCGGCCTGGGCGCCCAACGGCGAGCGGATCGTGGTGACCCGCTCCTCGGCCCGCAACATGCGCGACGCGACCGGGCCGGGCGTCGACGGCTTCGGCGCGGAGTTCGCCTGGGTACCGGCCGGCGGCGGGAGCCTCACGGCGATCCGGCCGACCGGCGCGCTCGGCAACGTCCACTTCACCAGTGATGGCGAGCGGATCTACGCCTACGGGTTCGTGCCCCGCCCGCCCGACGCGCCGCCGACCACGCCGCAAGGCACCGCGCTGGTGTCCTTCCGCTGGGATGGCACCGATCTCAAGCAGCACGTCCGGGTCCTCGGCGCGCTACCGCTCGGCGTCGAGGCGGACGTCGACCTCAACCGGTCGGACGTGCTGACGCCGGAGATGTTCCTCCGGGCGGCCGGAATCAACGAGGAGGGCGAGCAGGAGGCCGTCCCCGGCCGCTCGGCGTCGGTGCTGCTGATGGCGCCCCGGGGCGACTACGCGCTCGCGGCGGTCGGCAGCGACATCTACGTCGCCAAGGTGCCGGTGGTCGGCGGCAACGTGCCCGTGATCAACGTCCGCAAGCCGGACAGCGCCGGCACCCGCGCGATGCAGCTCTCCGACATCGGCGGGGAGTTCCCGAGCTGGAGCGCCGACGGCCGGACGGTCCACTGGTCGATCGGCAACGCCTTCGTGAGCTACGACCTGACCCGCGGGCTGGCCGTGGACGACAGCCTCCGGCGCGCGGGCGCCGACTCGGCCACGCGCGCCGGCCAGGCCTATCGGCCGACCGAGCGCCGGATCCAGGTCACCGCCAACCGCGACATCCCGCAGGGGACCGTCGTGCTCCGCGGCGGGCGCGTCGTCACCATGCGCGGCGACGAGGTGATCGAGAACGCCGACGTGGTGATCCGCAACAATCGGATCGTGAGCGTCGGCGCGCGGGGCAACGCGCCGGCCGACGCGCGGGTCATCGACGTCGCCGGCAAGACGATCGTCCCGGGATTCGTCGACGTCCACTCCCACATGTGGCCGACCTGGGGCATCCACTGGATGCGGAACTGGATCTACGACGCGAATCTCGCCTGGGGCGTCACCACCACCCGCGACCCGCAGACCGCGACCACCGACGTGCTGACCTACCAGGATCGGGTCGAAGCCGGCTCGATTCCCGGGCCCCGGATCTACTCGACCGGGCCGGGCGTCTTCTCCGGCGACCGGGTCGGCAGTCTGGCGCGCGCCCGTGACGTGCTGAAGCGCTACAGCGAGTACTACGACACCAAGACCTTCAAGATGTACATGTCGGGCAACCGCCAGACCCGCCAGTACCTGATCATGGCGGCCCGCGAGCTCCAGCTGATGCCCACGACGGAAGGCGGGCTCCAGTGGATGCTCAACATGACCCACGCGATCGACGGCTATCCCGGCATCGAGCACAGCATCCCGATCACCCCGATGTACAACGACGTCGTGGAGCTGCTCAAGACCTCGGGCACCGTCAACACCCCGACCCTGCTGGTGACCTACGGCGGCCCCTGGGCGGAGAACTATTTCTACACCACCGAGAACCCGCTCGGCGATCCAAAGGTCCGTCACTTCATGCCGGCCGAGGAGCTCGATCTGAAAGCCCGTCGTCGCAACTCGCTGGCGTCGCCCGGACCGACCGGCTGGGCCCACCCGTCCGAATACGCCTTCTCCAAGCACTCCCAGTTCCACAAGGACATGGTCGAGGCGGGCGGCCGGGTCGGCGTCGGCAGCCACGGGCAGTTCCAGGGCCTCGGTTACCACTGGGAGGTCTGGGCGCTGCAGAGCGGGGGGATGCGTCCGATCGACGCGCTCAAGGCCGCCACCATCATGGGCGCCGACGCGATCGGCTTGAGCAAGGACCTGGGCTCGATCGAGGGCGGCAAGCTCGCCGACCTGGTCGTGCTCGACCGGAACCCGCTCGACGACATCCGGAACACCAACTCGATTCGGTTCGTGATGAAGAACGGGCGCCTCTACGAAGGCGACACGATGAACGAGCTCTGGCCGCGGCAGGCAGCCGCCCCCGACCAGCCCTGGCGCCACGCCGCGCCCGCGAACACCACCGGGATTCGGTGAGGCCCATCATGCGCAAACAGACCGGTGCCATGACGACCTATTCGCTCGGAGCGGCCGCGCTGCTCCTCGCCCTCGCCCCCTCGAGCGCGCTGGCCCAGGGACCCCGCGGTCCGGGCGGACCGCCCAGCAAGCCGCTGCCGCTCGAGCCCGGCCGCACGGCGGAGTTCACGGCCACCAAGGGCACCTGGATGTCGCTCGACGTCAGCCCCGACGGCTCGACCATCGTCTTCGACCTCCTGGGCGACCTCTACTCGATGCCGATCGCCGGCGGCGAGGCGAAGCGGCTCACCCACGGGCTCGCCTACGACGCGCAGCCGCGCTTCAGCCCCGACGGCAAGCGGATCGCCTTCGTCTCCGATCGGAGCGGCGGCGACAACGTCTGGATCCTGGACGTGGCCGACGGCGACACCACCCAGCTCACCCGGGGGAACGCGAATCAGTACTTCTCGCCGGAGTGGAGCCCGGACGGGAAGTACGTCGTGGTCAGCCGCGCCAGCGGCACCTTCGGCGCCGCCAAGCTGCATCTCTATCACGTCGATGGTGGGAGCGGCTTCCCGCTGATCCGGCAGCCAGCCTCGCTCAAGACGCTGGGCGCGGCGTTCAGCCCCGACGGGAAGCGGATCTGGTTCGCCGGCCGCGACGGCGACTGGCACTACAACGCGATCTTCCCGCAGTATCAGCTCGCCTACTACGACCGCGAGACGGGCGAGCTCTTTCCGATGACCAGCCGCTACGGGTCGGCCTTCCGGCCGGCGATCTCGCCCGACGGCAAGTGGCTGGTCTTCGGGAGCCGCCACGACAACCAGACCGGTCTCCGGATCCGCGATCTGGCCTCCGGCGACGAGAGCTGGCTCGCGTTCCCGATCCAGCGCGACGACATCGAGTCGCGAGGCACGCTCGACGCGCTGCCGGGTTACGCCTTCACCCCGGACTCCCGCGCCGTCGTCATCTCCTACGGCGGGGAGTTCTGGCGGGTCCCGGTCGACAAGAGCGCGCCCAGCAAGATTCCGTTCCGGGCCCAGGTCAAGCTCGACATCGGTCCCGAGGTCAAGTTCACCTACCGGGCCGACACCTCGGCCATGATCACCGCGCACCAGATCCGGAACCCGGTGGTCTCGCCCGACAAGAAGCGGGTGGCCTTCACCGCGGTCGACCGGCTCTACGTGATGGACCTGCCCGACGGCACGCCGCGGCGGGTCTCGAGCGCCGACGTCGGCGAGTATCAGCCCGTCTGGTCGCCGGACGGGAAGTGGCTCGCCTACCTCACCTGGGGTGACGAGGCCGGCGGTCATCTGATGAAGGTGGGCTTCGAGGGGCGGCAGTCGGCTCCGACGCAGCTGACCCGGACCGCCGCGCTCTATTCGAATCCGACCTGGTCGCCGGACGGCTCCCGGGTGGTGGCCACCCGCAACGCCGCGCGAGATCTGGTCGAGGCTTCCGGTGTGGGCGGCAACGTCCTCGGCGGCGACTTCGTCTGGGTCCCCGCCGCCGGTGGCGACGTCACCGTGATCGCGCCGACGGGCGGGCTCGACGTGGCCCACTTCGTTACCAGCCAGCCGGATCGGATCTATGCCTCCGGCTTCCGGGAGGTCTGGTCTCGTTCCGCTGGGACGGCACCGACCAGAAGCAGCACCTCCGGGTGGTGGGCATGCCGAGCGGGGCCGGCGGCATCGGCCTGCTCGACCCGGTCGACGAGATGCTGGTGATGCCGCGCCGGGTCGGCTTGATCCAGGCCGACGTCCTCCGCACGGCGGTGGCCGACCTGGAGCCCGGCCAGCAGGGCACGCCGGCGGGACTCATCATCATGTCGCCCACCGGGGGACGGGCCCTGGCCCAGGTGGGCCGCGACGTCTACACCGTGCCGCTGCCGCTGGTCGGCGGGGCCGCCCCGACCGTGATGGTCGGCGGCCCGCCCCCCGCGAGCCCGGTCCCGACCAGGAAGCTCACCGACGTGGGCGGCGAGTTTCCCTCCTGGGAGGCCGACGGCAGCACCGTCCACTTCGCGCTCGGCAACGTGCTCTTCAACTACGACCTCGTCCGCGCCGAAGCGGTCGACGACAGTCTCAAGGCCGTCCAGAAGGAGAAGGCGGACAGCGCCGGGTTCGTTCGGGCGATCAACGACAGCGTGAAGACCCTGCAGGGCAAGGCCGACAGCCTGATCAAGGCGGGCCAGCAGGTGCCCGACTCGATCAAGGTGAAGATCTTCGACCTCAAGGCGCGAATCACCGCCGACTCGGTGGAGCGGGCCAAGGCCAGAAAGGCCAAGGCCGATTCGGCCAAAGCCGCTGCCGAGGGCAAGAGCGACAGCACCGCGATGGCCGCGATGAAGGCCAAGCAGGACACCACGCCGGGCTACAAGCCGGAGGAGCTCAAGATCAAGGTCGAGCTCCCGCGCGACACCCCGCGCGGCACCGTCGTGCTCCGGGGCGGCAAGGCGATCACGATGAAGGGGAAGGAGATCATCGAGAACGCCGACGTGGTGGTCCGGGACAACCGGATCGTCGCGGTCGGGCCGCGCGGTCAGGTCCAGATCCCCTCGGGGGCGCGGATCGTCGATGTGACCGGCAAAGTGTTGATGCCCGGGATGGTCGACACCCACTACCACGCGCAGTGGCTGATTCCCGAGATCCACCCGAGCCAGACCTGGCAGTACCTCACCACGCTGGCCTACGGGGTCACCACCACCCGCGATCCGCAGACGGCGTCGACCGACATCCTGAGCTACGAGGATCGGGTCGAGTCCGGCGCGATGGTGGGCCCGCGGATCTACTCGACCGGTCCCGGGGTGTTCGCGAGCGACGGCATCAGCAGCATGGAGGAAGCCAAGACCTTCCTGAAGCGCTACGCCCAGTACTGGGACACCAAGACGCTCAAGATGTACATGAGCGGCAACCGCCAGACCCGGCAGTTCATCATCATGGCGGCCAAGGAGCTGGGGATCATGCCCACCACGGAAGGCGGGCTCGACTTCAAGCTCGACGTGACCCACGCGATGGACGGCTACTCCGGCGTCGAGCACGCGCTCCCGATCGCGCCGATCTACGACGACGTGGTCCAGGTCTTCAAGGCCAGCCAGACCACCAACTCGCCGACCCTCCTGGTCTCCTACGGCGGGCCGTTCGGCGAGAACTATTACTACACCCACGAAGACGTGATCGGCGACCGGAAGCTCGCCCGCTTCATGCCCAAGGGGCAGATCGACTCGCGGGCCAAGCGGCGCGGCAGCGAGCCGCCTCCGGGCTTCCCGGGCGGGTACCGGCAGGGTGGCTGGTTCCATGAGGACGAGTACGTCTTCCCGCTCCACGCCGAGTTCGTGAAGCGGTTGATCGAAGGCGGGGCGCGCGCCGCCACCGGCGCCCACGGCCAGCTCCAGGGCCTCGGCAATCACTGGGAGCTCTGGGCGATGGCGTCGGGCGGGCTCTCCACCCACGACGCGCTCCGGGCCGCCACGATCTACGGCGCCGAAGCGATCGGCATGGGCCCGGACATCGGCTCGCTCGAGGCCGGCAAGCTCGCCGACATCCTGGTCCTCGACCGCGATCCGCTGGCCGACATCCGGAACAGCAACAGCATCCGCTACGTGATGAAGAACGGCCGGCTCTACGAGGGTGACACCCTCAACGAGATCTATCCACGCCAGCGCCCGCTCAAGCACCAGTGGTGGGCGGACGGTCTGCCGGAGGTCGCGGCCGGGATTCGCTGAGCGGCTTGCTCCGGACTGGATCGAGCGGGGGTCGGCGTGAGCCGGCCCCCGCTTTCGTCGGTCCGGGTTCAAGCATGCCCGCCAGGATGCCGATACCCAGGGCACGCACCAACACGGGCCGCGGCCACGGAGGTTCGAGCACGGATGCGACAGTCCCGGCGGTTCAACGGCTCGCGCGAAGAGCCCGTCGCGACCAGCGCCGGCGCGAGCGCCGGGCTCTTCGCGCGGCCGCCGCGCGAGGTCGAGGTCGCCGCGTGACCCGGTTTCGGGTGCTGTTCGTCGACGACGACCCGGCGTTGCTGGACGGGATCCGTAAGATGACCCGCGACCGGCGCGACGCGTGGGACATGCACTTCTTCGCCCGCGCGGAGGAAGGGCTCGCCGCGCTCACCCGGGACCCGTTCGACGTGGTGGTGAGCGACATGCGGATGCCGGGCATGGACGGCGCCGTCTTCCTGGCGGAGGTCCGCGAGCGGAGCCCCCGCACGGTGCGGGTGGTGCTCTCCGGTCATGCCGAGTGCGAGGCCGTCACCGCGAAGGGGTTGGCCCATCAGTACCTGGCCAAGCCCTGCAGCGCGCCCGAACTCTGGGCGGCCGTCCACCAGGCGACCCGCCTCCGCCAGACCCTGATCTCGGACCAGCTGGTCAAGGTGATCCGCCGGCTCGAGCCGCTCCCCGGGAAGCCGGCGATCTTCGACCAGGTCCAGAGGCGGTTGGCCGGCGGCGACGCCTCGGTCGACGAGATCGCGGCGATCGTCGATCAGGATCCCGCCATGGCCGCCGCGATCCTCAAGCTGGCCAACTCCGCCTGGTTCGCCGGACGGGAGCCCGTCGCGGTGGTCGCGCGCGCGGTGCAGCTGCTCGGTCTCGAGACCCTGAGCTCCGTCCTGCTCACCGCGGGAATCTTCGCCGACGCCCGGCGCTCGGGCCTCCCCGCCAGCACCCTCGGCTCGATCTGGGAGCACACGGCTCGAACCGTGCTCTGCGCCCGCGCCATCGCCGATTCGGTCGGGCTCCCGGCGCCCGACCGCGACGTCGTGCCCACCGTCGCCGTGCTCCACGAGCTCGGCAAGCTGGTCCTGCTGATGAACTACTCGGACGACTACCGGGTCGCCTTCGACCGGATCGCTCGCGAGGGAGTCAGCGACGCCCAGATCGAGCGCGAGGCGATCGGCCTGACCCACGCCGAGGTCGGCGCCTATCTGCTCCGGGGCTGGCGGTTGCCCGACAGCGTGGTCGACGCCGTCGGCTTCCACGTCGACCCGCTGCAGGCGGGGGCCGAGTGGCTCGGCGCGGCCGGGGTGGTGCACGCCGCGGACCTGATGGCGAGGGCGCTCGGGCCCGGATTGGCGCCCGATCCCGACTGGGTCTACCTCGAGCGGGTCGGCGCGCGCGAGCGGTGGGACGCCTGGCGAGCCGTCTGCGAGGCCGCGCTCGAGCGCTGAAGCCGCCTTGCCCGTCGGGCGAGTCGGGACGACCTTCTCGGGATCGTTTCCCCGTCCAACCAATCCGAGGCTTTCCCATGCTCCATTCGGCCTGGCGCCGCCCCCTGGTTGCCCTGCTGACCGCCGCCCTGTTCGCTCCCGCGCTCCCGGCCCAGAGCCAACCCGTCGTGGTCCGTGCCGCGCGGCTGCTCGACCTCACCACCGGTCAGCTGGTCCGAAACGCCAGCGTGGTGGTCTCCGGCGGCAAGATCGAGGCGGTCAATCCGTCCACCCCACCCCGCGGCGCCACCACCATCGACCTCGGCGACGTGACCCTGCTGCCCGGGTTCATCGACCTCCACACCCACCTGACGGCGGAGATCTCGGCCGGCTCGTTCGTCAGGCCGGTGACCGAGACGATGGCCGACGCCGCCTTCGGGGCGGTCAAGAATGCGCGAACCACGGTGATGGCCGGATTCACCACCGTGCGCGACTTCGGCGGCGACGTGACCGTCGCGCTCGGCAAGGCCGTCGAGCGTGGCGCCGTGGTGGGCCCGAGAGTCGTGCCCTCGCGCAACACCCTCGGGATCACCGGCGGGCACTGCGACGTCACCGGGTTCGCTCCCGGGATCCTCGAGCAGACCGCGCACGACGGCGTCGCCGACGGGCCCTGGGAGGTGGTCAAGGCCGTTCGCTATCAGATCAAGCACGGCGCCCAGGTGATCAAGACCTGCGCGACCGCCGGGGTGCTCTCGATGGAGGGTCCGGTCGGGGCCCAGCAGTACAGCTACGAGGAGCTCAAGGCGATGGTCGACGAGGCCGCACGGCACGGCGTCCGGGTGGCCGCGCATGCCCACGGCAACGCGGGCATCAAGGCCGCCGTCCGCGCGGGGGTCACCACCATCGAGCACGGCTCCGAGCTGGACGACGAGGCGATCGCGCTGATGAAGGAGCGGGGGACCTACCTGGTTCCCACCACCTACCTGGTCGACCGGATCAACCTCGCGGTCCTGCCGGAGATCGTCAGGAAGAAGGCCGAGACCATCCTCCCGATCGCGCGGGAGAGCGTCCGCCGGGCGATCGCCGGCGGGGTCCGGATCGCGTTCGGAACCGACGCCGGCGTCTACCCTCACGGCGAGAACGCCCGGGAGTTCGAGGTCTACGTCAAGCTGGGCATGTCGCCGCTGGACGCGCTCCGCTCGGCCACCACGGTCGCCGCCGAGGCCCTCGGCAAGACCGATCGCGGCCGGATCGCCCCGGGCCTGCTGGCCGACCTGGTGGCCGTCCCCGGCAATCCGCTGGATGACGTCTCGGTCACCTCGAGCCCGACGTTCGTGATGCTGGGAGGCACGGTCGTGAGGGGGCCGTCGGCCCGCTGAGCGTCGACGCCCGGGTCCGCTGGCAGCGGGTGGCCAGCGGTGGGCAGGATCGGCCGGCCGCTCGCGAGCGGCATGTTCGGCCACGGGTCGAGTGGCCGTGGCCGGCGCCGAGGGGTGAGCTGGGGGCCGTCAGCCCGCCAGGAGGGCGAGCCAAAGGCGGTCGTACACGCCACGGTTCCGCTCCCCGGGCGGGGTGCCGAGCAGCCGAATCTGGACCCGTCGAGGGCCGCGGAGAGGGTTCCAGGCGGGGCGAGGACACCGGTCCCAATCGCCAGTGCCGACGCGACTTGCGCCTCGGTCTTGAACGTTTGTTCAGGCGCGTGAGCCAGGGGTCTCAGCTCCGGGTCCGATTGCACGGCAAGCCATCCAGCCAGTCCGCCAGACCGGACCTCGTCCAGGAGGGCCTGCCAGAGCGCGTCGAGGACCTCAGTTCCTCCTTGCCCGGCGACGGCGCCCTGCCTGACGGCCTGATGGGCTGCCCCCAACCCGTGCGCGGACTCCTCGAGCAGCGTCCGCTTCGAGCCGAAGTGGTAGACTACCAGGCCCTTGGCACATCCTGCCCGAGCGGCGACACGCTCGACGGTCCAGCCGCCGAGGCCCGCTTCGCCCAGGACGGCGATCGAGGCCGAGAGAATGGCTTGTCGCATGCCCGGGGAAGATCAGGGCTGCTTGAACAAATGGTCAAGGGCGAGAAAGCCACCGCAGTCCGTGGTTCCGTCCGAGCCGGGAAACCGGTGCCTGCTGGAAGCCGTTATTGGCTTCCTCCACGCCGGTCGGGGGGTTGACGACGGGCCCATGCCGTGAAACCATTTGGAACGTTCGACCGTAACTGACCGATTATGACCGCCGCCAGCTCCAGCTCGATGCCATCGATCTTTTCCCCGTTGGCCAAAGCCCTGCTCGACTCGTTCAGCGAAGGGGTCGTCGTCTTCGACGGCCACGGCAAGGTGCTCTACGCCAATCAGCACGCCCGCGACGTCGGGCTGGATCTCTCCCAGACGGCCCGGGAGCTGATGCCCCAGCTGGCCGAGGTCGGCGGGAGGCTCAAGCCGCTCCGGGTCGGCAATCTGGATCTGGGCGAGGCGATGTTCCTGCCCGGCAGCGCCGGGCCGAAGACTTTGGCCGAGCGCGAGAAGGAGGCGATCGTCCGATCGCTCGATGCGCACGGATGGCGTCTCGCGGAGACCGCCAAGAGTCTCGGCATCAGCCGGACCACCCTCTGGCGGCGGCTCCGAGCCTACGGGCTGCACCGGGATGGTCGAAGCAAGTGGGCCCAGGCGTCCTGAGCTGAAGCCCCTCGCGGCCCCGAGCCCGGTGGCCGCTCCCCCGATGGACTACCTTTGAGACAATGCGAGGCCTGATCTGGACCGCCGGGGCGATCGCCGCGGCGGTGGCTGCCTGCGGCGAGCCGGCCACCGTCGCGAGCGACGAGGGCGGATCGGTCTCGATCACCTGGGACGGGCAGTACCGCGGGCACCTCGAGGGCCCCGCCACCGCCACCTGGTGCGCCGTCGACTCGATGCTCCAGGTCCTGGCGATCAAGGAGGACACCGCGGTCGGATTCGCGCTCTACGCGCCCGACACGCTCCGCGTCGGTCAGCACCCGGTCCTCTCGCCCCAGATCAAGGTCGATTGGCGCCCGCTCGCCGCCGCGGCCATGCGTTGGCTGAGCCCCACGGAGCTGGTGGGCTTCGAGGGGGTCTCGGGAGTGGTGAGCGTCACGGCCGTCGACAGCACCGGCGTGAGCGGCACCTTCGACATCGGCTACCGGGTGCCGGCTGGCTCCGATACCATCAGGGCGACCGGGTCGTTCGATCGACTCGTGGTCACCCCGGCGCGGGGCAGCTGCGGCCGGGCGAACAAGGGCAAGGGAGGCTGAGTGGAAGGCGCCTACTTCCGGAAGGGCTTCGGGCTGAAGGGCGAGATCGAGGGCCTGCTGACGGCCGACTACCACAGCGGTCTGATCGACGCCTTCAAGAACAATCGCTACGCGCTCTCGACCGGCAAGCTCACCTTCCGGCTGGCTCGCGAGTTCGGGTTCTGCTACGGGGTCGACCGCGCGGTCGAGTATGCCTACGAGACTCGGGCCAAGTTCCCCGAGCGCCAGCTCTACCTGGTCGGCGAGATCATCCACAACCCGCACGTCAATCGGAAGCTCGAGTCGATGGGCGTGCGGTTCCTCCACCGGGCCGACGACGGCTCGTTCGACTTCTCCTCGATTCGTCCCGACGACGTGGTGATCCTTCCGGCGTTCGGGGTGACGATCGGCGACTTCGAGCGGCTCAGGGCGTCGGGCGCGGTGCTGGTCGACACCACCTGCGGCTCGGTCCTGAACGTCTGGAAGCGGGTCGAGCGCTACGCCCGCGACGGCTTCACCGCGATCATCCACGGCAAGCACTGGCACGAGGAGACCAAGGCCACGGCGAGCCAGGTCACCAAGCATTCCCGGGGCCGCTATCTGGTCGTGCTCGACATGGCCGAGGCGCGGGAGGTCTGTGACTTCATCGAGCACGGCGGCGATCCGGCGGAGATGGCGACCCGCTTCGGGCCGGTCGCGTCGGAAGGCTTCGACTTCGCCACCGACCTCGAGCGCGTCGGGGTCGCCAACCAGACGACCATGCTCTCGAGCGAGTCGCTGGCCATCGCGGAGGAGCTGCGGCAGACGATGATCCGCCGCTACGGCGCCGAGCAGGAGAGCGAGCGGATCCGCACCTTCGACACCATCTGCTCGGCCACGCAGGAGCGACAGGACGCCGTCGTCGAGCTGCTCGACGAGCCGCTCGACGTGATGGTCGTGGTGGGGGCTACAACTCGAGCAACACCGCCCACCTGGCCGCGTTGTGCCGGCGCCGGGGGTGGCCACCTACCACATCGAGGACGCCGAGTGCATCGATCCCTCCGACGGGGGCATCCGCCACAAGCCCAGCAGAGGAGTGGACGAGGTGCGCACCTCGGGCTGGCTCGAGGGCGTGGCCCGGATCGGGATCACGGCGGGGGCGTCGACCCCGAACAACAAGATCGGCGAGACCGTGGCGCGGATCTGCCTCTCGGCCGGGGAGAATCCGGCCGAGCTCGTCCCCTGACCGGCCGCCGGGCCCGCCGGTAGCGGGATCCTCCCCGGGGCGATACGTTCGTCGCCCCGATGCCAGACCCGAGAGAACTGCTGCTCGCCCTTCCGGGCGTGGAGGCCCGCCGCCTGGGCGCGCGGGAGGGCTTCTTTTCGGCCGGCCGGATGTTCGCCCTGCTCGATCGAGGGTCGCTGCTGCTCCGGCTGCCGACCGCCGCCGGGGCCGATCTCCTGGCGCGGTCCCGCGCCAGCAGCATCGTCGGCCTCGGTGTCCCCGCGGTGCATGCGTGGGTCGAGGTCAGTCCAGCCGGGCTCGAGCCCGACGAGCTGGGCCGCCTGATCGGCGAGGCGCGCGACGCGGTGCGCTGGCTCCGCCGCCGTGGCGATCCGGCCCGGCCCGCCGGCCGGCGCCGCCGGCGAATCGGCGAGCGGGCCTGAGCCATCCCAGGCCCGCCGCTCGGTCTCCCGGCTAGGCCCCGGGAGGCTCGGCGAGCATCCGGGCCACGGCCCGGATCGTCAGCGGCGCGCTGCCCTCCGCGCGGTTGTTGACCAGCAGGAACGCCGGGATCCGGAGCTCCACCGCGGTCCGCGCCAGTCGGGCCAGATCTCCCCTCAGCTGCCCATTCCTCTCCCGGATCCGATCGTACGGCGCGAAGCGGTCCACCGCCTCGTCGTAGGAGCGGCCCGGACGGAGCAGCGCGCGGGCCACCAGGAATCGGGCCGGCACCGAGCCGGCCCGGTCGAGCTGCTCGCCGATCGTCGGCATCCGGGTCCAGGAGCTGAACACGTGGGCGACGTCGTGCTCGCGGAGCACCGCGAAGTAGGGCGCCGAGAGAAACTCCTCGTTCCGCACCTCGACGGCGTAGCGGGCGTCCGCCGGCAGCCGCCCGAAGAACCGATCCAGCCACTCGGCGAAGCGCTCGGGCTCGAACCGATTCCTGGACGAGATGGTCTGGAACTCGAACACGAAGGGCCCGACGTGGTCGCCGAAGTGAGCGCGGTAGGGATCGAGCACCTCGCGCAGGAAGAGCTCGGCGTTCAGGAAGTCCGGGTTCTCCTGGCCCGCCCGCGCCCGATCCCGCGCGTCGGCAAAGGTGTGCACGGTGATCCGGTCCCAGACCTTGCTCACCGCCTCGAAGCCGGCGGGCAGCGCCCGGGCCCATCTGCCTAACGTCTTGGCCGAGGGCGGTCCGTAGAAGCTCGAATCGATCCCGACCGTGCGGAAGAGCGGAAAGCGGGCGTACTCGGCGAGCATCGCCGCCGCCCGCCCGCGCTCGGGATAGGGCCTGGCGTAGACCAGGCCGGTCCAGCCGGGATAGGTCCAGGTGCTGGTGCCGAACCGGATCTCCGCGGGGAGCCGTCCCGCGAGTCCTTCGATCTCGGCCGGCGTGGGTGGGCTGTCGAGGTCGTCGTCGGGCCGAACGGGATCGACTCCCCGAGGCGAAGGAGCGGGAGCGCCGGCGCCCATCGGGTCGGCCGACATCCGGTCAGCGGGGGACGATCCGCGACACCCGGCCGTTCTCGGTCAGCAGGTAGAGCTCGCCCGCGGCGTCCTCGCCGAAGCTCGTGATCCGGCCACCCGAGCCCAGATCGGTCCACTCGCGCTGCTCGGCCGGCTGTCCGCTCTCGAGGCGGAAGCTCCGCACCCAGCCGGCGCAGTAGTCCGCGTAGAAGTAGGTGCCCCGGAGATTGGGCACCGCGGCGCCGCGATAGACGTAGCCGCCCGTCACCGAGCAGGCCGGTCCGTGCCCGTACTCGAGCAGCGGGAGGGTGAGCCCGGTCCGGTCGCAGCCGGACGAGGGCGAGTAGCAGTTGCCGCCCTCCATCACGTTCCAGCCGAAGTTGAGACCGCGCCCCGCGCCGTCGGCGGCGGTGGAGACGTCGATCTCCTCGCGCTGTCCCTGGCCGACGTCGCCGATGTAGAGGTCGCCGTTGGCGCGGTCGAAGCTGAAGCGCCAGGGGTTGCGGAGGCCGTAGCTCCAGATCTCGGCGCGGGCGCCGGCCTGGCCGACGAAGGGGTTGTCGGCCGGAATCGATCCCTGGCCGCTCCCGTCGACCGCGAGCCGGACCAGCGAGCCGAGCAGCGTGTTGCGGTCCTGACCGTTGGCTTGCGGGTCGCCCGCGGAGCCGCCGTCGCCCAGCGCCACGTAGAGGTGGCCGTCCCCGGGGCCGAAGGCGAGCATCCCGCCGTTGTGGTTGCTGTAAGGCTGCGCGACCGCGAGCAGCACGTGCCCGGAGCCGGGATCGGCCCGGTCCGGGTCCTGCGCCGACACCCGATAGGAGGCGACCCGGGTGTCGCCGGAGCGGTCGGTGTAGTCGACCACGAAGACGCCGTTGGTGGCGTAGTCGGGATGGAAGGCGAGGCCGAGGAGTCCCTGCTCGCCGCCGCTCGAGACCAGCGCGGTGAGATCGAGAAAGGGCGTCGTCCGCACGGTCCCGCCGTCGATGATCCGGATCGTGCCCCGCTTCTCCACGACGAAGAGTCGGTCGTCTCCGGGAGGCGCGGTCAGAAACACCGGCGTCTCGAGCCCGCTGGCGACCGTGGCGAGCGTCAGTCCGCCGCTCACTGGCGGGGGTGGCGGCGGCGCGATCGAGCCTTCGTCGCCGCAACCCAGCAGGGGTAGCGCGAACAGCAGGGCGTTGAGTCGGGCGACGATCATCATGACCCCCGGATTCTAATCCATGATCCCGCGGCGGTGCGCGGTCCGGCTCCAGCTCTCGCTCGGTGACACGGGACCGGCGTCGTCGCCCGGACCCGGAGTAACTTGAGCCCATGAAAGCCATCGTCTATCGAGGTAGCGGCGGAGTCGAAGCGATCGCGATCGAGAACCGGCCGGATCCGGTGCCCGGCCCGGGTCAGATCCTGGTCCGAGTACGCGCGGCCGGACTCAACCGGGCGGATCTGATCCAGCGGAAGGGGGCGTATCCGGCGCCCCCGGGTTGGCCCGCGGACGTTCCGGGCCTCGAGTACGCGGGCGAAGTCGAGGCGCTCGGGCCCGGCGTCGGTCGCTGGCGGGCGGGCGACCGGGTGATGGGGCTGGTGGGCGGCGGCGCCCAGGCGGAGCTGCTGGCGGTCAACGAGGCGGAGGCGATGCCGGTTCTGGCCTCGGCCGACGACGCGGCCGCCGCCGCGATACCCGAGGCGTTCCTCACCGCGTACGACGCGCTGGCGCTCCGGGCGGGTGTGGTGCCTGGCGAGCGGGTGCTGATCCACGCGGTCGGGAGCGGCGTGGGGACCGCGGCGGTGCAGCTGGTCTCCTGGCTCGGCGGGGTGTCGATCGGCACTTCGAGGACGCCCGGCAAGCTCGAGCGGGCCAAGGCGCTCGGCCTCGCCGAGGCGATCGACACGGGGGCGGGCGGCTTCGGCCAGGCGTTAGGCGCTCCGGTGGACGTGATCCTCGACTTCTTCGGAGGCGGCGCGCTGGCCGAGAACCTGGCCGCGCTCGCGCCTCGCGGGCGGCTGGTGTTGCTCGGCACGCTCCAGGGCGGGACCGCCAGCGCCGTCGACCTGGGCCGGGTGCTCCGGGGCCGGCTCTCGATCATCGGGAGCGTGATGCGCTCGCGGGGCCCCGAGGAGCGGGAGCCCCTGGTCGAGGAGTTCAGCCGCCGCGCCCTGCCCGCCTTCGCCGGTACGACGCCGGCGCTCCGCCCGGTCGTGGGGGCGACCTTCCCGATGGCGGAGGTGGCCGAGGCCCATCGCGCGATGGAGGCCAACGAGGTGTTCGGCAAGATCGTGCTCACCGTCTGACGGGCCGCTCACCGCGCTCGCCGATGCGCCGCGCTCCGGGCGGCCGCGGTATCCGACGACGGGGCGTCGCGAGCGGAGCGGCTCCTGGCGTCGGTTGTGCGGCGCGACGAGGCCGACTCCCAACTGGACGCCAACGCCGCGCCCGCGCGGGCTCAGGCGAGGAGACGCTCAGTCAGCCAGCGTAGCGGAGACCTTGCACGGGCAGTCCGTGGATCCCCTGGAGGGTGCGGAGCCGGCGGTCGAGAGCGGCCAGGTAGGCCCGGCCCGGGGTGTCCCTCCATCCGTAGCGGCGGCGGTAGCGCGCCAGCAGCTCGGGAAACTCTCGCTCGAGCACTGGCAGGAAGCCGTCACGCGCCACGCGGGCGAGTCGGAGCGCCGACCCGACGGCGAAGCGCGCTCCGGCCTCCCGCGCCGCCGCGAGAAGGCCGCCCAGCGCCCCCCATCCGTCCGTCAGACCGGGAACGATCGGCGCCACCAGGAGCCCGACCGGGACGCCGGCGTCGGCGAGGGCCCGCACCGCCCGAAGCCGGGCATGGGGCAGCGGAGTACGGGGCTCGAGACGGCGGATCACTCCCGGATCGGTGCTGATCAGCGAGACGCAGACGCTCAGCCGATGACGCCTGGCCAGCTCGACCAGGAGGTCGGTGTCGCGAGCCACGAGCGGCGACTTGGTGGTGAGCCAGATCTCCAGACCCTCGAAGCGGGCCAGGGCGAGCAGCACGGACCGGGTGACGCCGAAGCGTCGCTCCGCCGGCTGATAGGGGTCGGTCGCGGTGCCGATCAGCAGTGGCTGGCCGGCGAGCCGCTTGGGGTCGAGCGAGCGGAGCAGCACCCGATCGGCGTCCCGCTTGACGTAGATGTCCCGCTCGAACGCCTCCGCCGCCGTGCGACCCTCCGGCGGAGCCACGCCGTGCCGCTCGCTCACGTACCGATGGGTGGCTCTGGCGTAGCAGTAGCAGCAGCCGAACTCGCAGCCGACGTACGGGTTGAGGGTCCAGAAGTCCATCTTGGTGGTGGCCGGCGAGTTGAGCGCCTGGCGAATGGGCAGCTCGCGGAAAGTGGCGCCCCGGGCCCGCCGATCCAGCTCACCGGTGCCGGGCCGCCCTCCTCCCAACGGGAGCGTGAGCTGGGTCCGCTGCCGGCTCGCCGTGGCCGTCAGCCGCACCGGGCCCAGCCGCAGTGGACGCAGCTCAGACAGCCCTCCGCCGCCGCGAGGGGCCCGGCGCAGTCGGGGCAGACCCGCGGCGTGGCGGCCCGGCCGTGGCGGTGCGGGACCTGGTAGCGCCGGCGTTCCGGGCTGTCGGGTGCCGGGCTGGTCTCGGTGGTGGGGTCGCGCGGGGTGGGTTGGTTCATTTCGGTATTTGTTCGGGTTTTCGAATATTCAACCCGAAGCCCTGGTGGTCAAGAGCCAGCTTCCCCGACTCCGATCCCGGCCGATTATTGTGTGAGCGATCCACCGCGCGCTCCCCAGCGCAACACCCGGCGCGCTCCACCGTAGATCAGGTGAGCGATCGGCCCGACGATCGCTCCCGCCCTCCGCGAAAGGTGGAAGTGCCCGTGCGCCGCTGGCTCGCTCTGGTTCTCCTGGTGCCGCTCCTCTCCGCGCCGAGCCCTCGGCCGAAGACCGAGTTCGCCAAGCTGATCGAGCGCCTGAGCGAGCCCGGCGGCTACTTCGCGAGCGACAATCTGGTCTCGAACGAGACGTCCTACCTGCACGTGCTCGGCGCCTTCCGGGCCCTCGGGATCCGCGGAGGAGCCTATCTCGGCGTCGGTCCGGAGCAGGGCTTCTCCTACATCGCGGAGACCGAGCCCGAGCTGGCCGTCGTCGTCGACATCCGGCGCGACAACATGTTGCTCCACCTGCTGCTCAAGACCATGTTCGCGGCCTCACGCAACCGGCTCGAGTACCTCTGTCTCCTCTACGGCCGTCCGGCTCCGGCCGAGCTGGCGATGTGGACCGACCTGCCGCTGGGCTCTCTGCTCGACTACATCGACGGGCATCCGATGGACTCGACCCTCCATCGGAAGACTCACAAGGCCCTGGTGCGCAAGGTGGCGAGCCTCGGTCTGCCGCTCGGCGACGAGGACAAGGCCACCCTGCAGCGCTTCCACGACGAGTTCGCCGAGAGCGGCCTCGGGATTCGCTACTCGACCAGGAACCGCTGGTCGCGGCGCGCCTTTCCGACCAACCGGCAGCTCTACGCGGAGACCGATCTCGAGGGGAAGGAAGGGAGCTACCTCGCCACGGAGGATCGCTGGCGGGTGATCAAGCGGATGCACGAGGAGGATCGGATCGTGCCCGTGGTCGGCGACGTGGCGGGGCCAAAGGCGATGGCCGCGATCGGCGCCTACCTGAGCGAGAAGGGCCTCGCTCTCAGCGTCTTCTATCTCTCGAACGTCGAGTCGTACCTCTTCCGGCAGGGCTCGTTCCCCGCGTTCGTCGCCAACGTGCGGCAGCTGCCGACGAGCGACCAGAGCGTGATCGTCCGGAGCTGGTTCGGCCGGGGATGGGCGTTGCCGAGCAGCGTGTCGGGCCACTTCAGCACGCAGCTGCTCCAGCCGATGAGCCGGTTCCTGGAGCTCACCGCCAATCCTGACAGCGTGGACTATTGGGCGTTGGTGAACGACGCGGTCGATCTCAGGGACCCGCTGGCCAACCTGGTCCCGCGATAGGGCCCCACGACTCGCCGTGGGGCCCGGAAGGACTCAGTTGCGGTTCTTCAGCCAGCGGTAGACGAACAGGATCACGATCGCTCCGATCACGGAACCGATGAACCCGACCCGCCCGCCGAATCCGAGCATCCCGCTCAAGAACGAGCCGACCCAGGCGCCGCCGATGCCCAGCAGCGTGGTGGCGATGAAGCCACCGGAGTCCTTGCCCGGCATGATGACCTTGGCGATGGTGCCGACCAAGAACCCGATCACGATCGTCCAGATGAGGCCCACGGATTCCTCCTGACGTTGGGGCTGACGGGTGACGACCCGTCTCCGAACCGCCTTCCCTAATACGGGAGGGGTCCGGAAAGGTGTCAACACGTCCCGGCGAGCCGGCCGAGCGCGCAACCGTGGGAAGCTACCAGCCGTGCCTGCTCAACCGCACGTCGGCCAGCGACCAGACCAGCTCGAACCGCGCTTTGACGTCGGGATCGGGATGCCCGGCGTGGGAGAGCGCCTGCCAGAGCCCGAAGAGCGACCATCCGTTCTCCGGATACCGGGTCAGCTCCTCCCGGTAGATCCGCTCCGCTTCTCCGGCGCGGCCGGCGGCGAGGAGCGCTCGTCCGAGCGCCCGGCTCGGGGGCTCGCTCAGGAGCGGTGGCATTCGGTCGGGCAGCGCGGCCTCTCGCCGGAGGGCCGACTCGAGCAGCCGGACCGCTTCGCCCGGCTGGCGTCGTCTCCGGGCGATCTCGCCTTCGAGCGCGAGCGCGGCGGCTTCCAGCGCGCCGCTCCGCTCGGGGTCGGCCAGGCGCGCGGCCAGGACGCTCACGCTGTCGCCGGCTGCGCGGGCCTCGGCGAAGCGCCGCTTGGCTGCGAACGCTCGGCCGCGCTGGTAGAACGCCATCCCGGTGGCGAACTGCTGGTCGGGGGCGGGCAACGGTGCCGCGAGCACCCGACTCCAGCGTCCGAAGGCCGCCAGCGTGGCGGTCTCGGTCGGATGGAGCAACTCGCCCTCGGCGCCGCTCCCGGCGGCGAGCCGAGTCGCCCGCCGCGCATGCTCCAGCGCCAGCGCGCTGGCGCCGAGCAGGGTCGCGGCATGGGCCATCAGCTGGTGCAGGTGTCCCGCCTCCACGCTCTCGGGCGCCGCGAGCAGCGCCCGGTGCAGGGCGGCCACCGCGTCGGCATAGCGTCCCGTCCGGAGCTGGAGGTGGGCCGGGAGGTGGACGAGATGAGCCGCGCCGGGCATCGTCGCCGCGAGCCGCTCCGCGCAGCCGAGCAGCGGCTCCGTGGGACGACGCTCGCGCAGGTGCACCAGCTGATGGCAGGCGCCCGGGTGCTCGGGCCGACGGGCGACCACCCGTTCCAGCCGACGCTCGACCTCGGCGTCGGACCAGACGCGCTCGTCGTTAGGCAGTCCGTCGCCGGCGGCGAGCCGATGCGCGGCCGCGGCCAGGGTCTGGATCTCGTCGTCGTTCGGGAAGCGCGCCGCCGCCTCGGCCAGCGCTTCGGCGTAGGCGAGCTCGCTCGGGCTCGCGCCGCCGGGCGGCAGTCGAGCGCCGAGGGCGCGGATCAGGACCTGCTCGCGGGGCAGGGCGGCGCCGGCCAGCCGCTCGGCCCGCCGGATGGCGTCCCGCGCGCGGTCCAGGTCGGACGGCTGGTCGCGGGGCTCCGCCAGCGGGGCGCTGGCCAGCGCGCTTCCCCAGGGGCACATCGCGCACGAGGGATCGAGTCGCTCGGACTCGGCGAACGAGCGGAGCGCCAGCTCCCGCTCGGCCGCCCAGAGCGCCCGGAGCCCCTGATCGAAGTAGCGCTGGGCCATCGGGTTGGCCGTCGAGATCGGATAGCCGTAGCTCCCCAGGTCGGCGCGGAGCGCGACTTCGGGATCGGAGGGGCCAGGGACGGTCGGTCCCTGTCCCTGAGCCGACAGGCTGCCCGCCCAGACGGCGGCCAGACCCCACAGGATGGTCCCGCGCACTGGCGCTCTCTTCTCCCTTCGGCTCGCGTTGTCGGTCGGGTTGCCGCCGTATATTGCGAAAGAGTGAAGGACTTCCCGACAGCGCTCCGCTTCGAGGCTCCATGGCCGACGTCCCAGCGCCCGGATACATCACCGGCTTGCTCGCCCGGGCCGACGGCGGCGACAACGCCGCCATCGAAGAGCTCTTCCCGCTGGTCTACGGTCAGCTCCGGTTGGCGGCGGAATACGCCCTCAGGCGGGAGGCGACCGGGCACACGCTCCAGGCCACCGCGCTGGTCCACGAGGCTTATCTCAAGCTGGTAGGCAGCGGGCCGATCCCCGCCCGCAATCGGGCCCACTTCCTCGGGATCGCCGCCCGCGCGATGCGGCAGATCCTGGTCGATCACGCCCGGCGGCGGCGGGCGGGCAAGCGCGGTGGCGGGGTCCGGGCCGCGACGCTCGACATCGATCCGGCGGATCCGGCGGCGCCGGCCGACGACGTGATCGCCCTCGACGACGCGCTCGACCGGTTGTCGGCCGTCAGCGATCGACTGCGCAGGGTGGTGGAGCTCCGCTTCTTCGCGGGGCTCTCCGAGGAGGAGATCGCCGAGACCCTCGGGGTCACCACCCGTACCGTGCAGCGGGACTGGGCCAAGGCCCGGGCCTGGCTCTATCGCGAGATGTACCCGGCCGATGACCGAGAGGCTGATGACCCCACCTGAGGGCTCCGGCGGCGCCGATTGGGCCCGGGTGGCCGAGCTGTTCGAGCGCGCGCTGGACCTTCCGGCGGGCGAGCGCGCGGCGTGGGTCGAGTCGGCGGCGGCGGGAGACCGGGCGCTGCTCGAGGAGGTGCGCGGGCTCCTGGCGGCGCACGACCGCTCTGGTCTGCTCGACGGCCCGGCGCCGCTTCCGCCCGGGCCGGAGGCGCTCCGCGAGCAGCTGACCGAGACGCTCGCCGATCGCTACGCGATCGGAGAGACCCTCGGCGAGGGCGGGATGGCCGTGGTCTTCCTGGCCCGGGAGATCAAGCACGACCGGGCGGTGGTGATCAAGGCGCTCCGTCCCGAGGTGGCCACCTGGCTCGGCGCCGATCGCTTTCTCTCCGAGATCCAGATCGCGGCGCGGCTCTCCCATCCCCACATCCTGGCGCTGATCGACTCGGGCGACGCCGACGGCGTGCTCTACTACGTGATGCCGTACGTCGGCGGCGAGACCCTGCGGGGCCGGCTCGAAGACGGGCCGCTCGGCGTCGACGAGGCGCGCACGGTGCTCCGCGACCTGGCCGACGCGCTCGCCCACGCGCACCGCAACCAGATCGTGCACCGCGATCTCAAGCCGGAGAACGTGCTGGTGGTGGGCGGTCACGCGTTCCTGATGGACTTCGGCGTCGCCAAGCTCCGCCCGGCCACGGGCGAAGGCGGGCGGACCGCGGAAGGCCTGCTGATCGGCACCCCGGCCTACATGTCGCCGGAGCAGGCGGCCGGCGCCCGGGTCGACTCGCGCGCCGACGTCTTCGCCTGGGGGCTCCTGGCCCGGGAGGCGCTGCTCGGCCGGTTGAGCCGCGACGCCTCGCTCTCGGCGGAGCGGCCGGACGTCCCGCTCGACCTGGTCCACCTGATCGAGACGGCGACCCGCGAGGATGTCGCGGCCCGACCGGCGGACGGGGCGGCCATTCTCGCCGCCCTCGAGGCGACGACGACCAGCGTCGGCGCGCCGGCGGAGCGGGAGCCCGGCCGGTGGCGCCGGCTCTGGCCGCTCGGGCTGGTGGGCGTCGTCGGGGCGATCGCGACCGTGCTGCTCACCCGGCCGAGCGGGCCGCTGCTCGACGACACGCCGGGACCGGTCGCGGTGAGCGTCTTCCGGAACGAGACCGGCGACTCGACCCTCACCACCTTCGGCCGGATGGCGGGCGACTGGATCACCCAGGGGCTGCAGGAGACCGGTCGGATCAAGGTGGTGCCGTGGCCGATGGCGCTCCAGGCGCTGGACGGCGCGGTCGACTCGGGCCAGACGTTAGGCGCCGCCAGCGTGGTCGAGGCGCTCCGGGCCGGCACCGGCGCGGGCACCGTGGTGACCGGCGCCTATTACGCGGTCGGCCAGGATCTCCGCTTCCAGGTGGAGCTGATCGACGCCGCCTCGGGCACGATGCTGGGCGCGCTCCCCGCCGTGGACGCGCCGCGCGACTCGATCGAGCGCGCGATGCAGCTGCTCCGCCAGCGGGTGATGGGCGCGCTGGCGGTCCAGGCCGACGATCGGCTGGCCGGGACGGTCGGGCCGAACACCCGCCCGCCCACCTACGAGGCGTACCGGCTCTTCGAGCGCGGGATCAGCCTCTACAACCAGCTCGACTACCGCGCCGCCACCTCGTCGCTGCTCGAGGCCTGGAACGCCGACACCACCTTCCTGCCGTCGCTGGTGCACGCCGCGCGCGCGATGCTCAACTCCGCGCCGCCCGCCCGGACCGACTCGCTGGTCCGCGCGATCCGCGGCCGGCAGGCCCGGCTCACCGCTATCTCGATCTCGAGGTGGAGTACCTCGAGGGTCTGCTCGAGCGACATCCAGAAGGCGCTCTCGGCCGCGCGGCAGGCCGCCGAGCTCGCCCGGCCAGCCGGGCGAGCTATCACCTCGCCAACTCGGCCCTGGCCGCGAACCGGGCGGACGAAGCGGTGGCCGCGCTCCGCCGGCTCGATCCGAGCGGCGGGGCGGTGCGCGGCTGGTCGCCCTACTGGTTCACGCTCAGCCACGGCTACCACATGCTGGGCGACTTCGACCAGGAGCTCGGGGTCGCCCGCGAGATGCGCCGCCGCCACCCGGAGAGTCGGGCGGCGTGGGTCCACCTCACCCGCGCGCTCGCGACGACCGGCCGGGCCGCCGAAGTCGATTCGCTGCTCGACGCGGCGGCCACGCTCCCGCCCGACACCTACTGGTCGCAGGGCGCGATGATGGTGATCGCGGGCGAGGAGCTCGACGCCCACGGCCACGGCGAGCGGGCCCAAGCCTACTACGACCGAGCGGAGCGCTGGCTCGCCAATCAGCTGACCCGCGATCCGAGCCACCGCGCCCACCGCTACTGGCTGGGCAGCTCGTACTACGATCGGGGTCGCTGGCGCGAGGCGGAGCCGTACTTCGAGTCGCTGGTCGAGGACTATCCCGACGATCAGACCTTTCGAGGGCTCTGGGCGCTCAGCGCCGCCCACCTGGGCGACAGCACGACGGCCTGGACCCGGCTCGGCCAGGCGCCCGCGTTCGAGCGCGGCGGCTACACCGCCAACCGGGCCCGGGTGGCCGCGGTGAGTGGCGACCCCGAGCACGCGATCGCGCTCTGGAGCCAGGCGCTGAGCGAGGGAGTGAGCGGTCTGGTCTGGCTCCATGCCTCCGCGCGGCGGGACCTGGTCTCCCTGGCCGACGATCCCCGCTTCGCCCGACTCGGGCTGGCGATCCCCGCGGGGCGGAACGGCGGCGGATGACGGGGCCCCTGGACCGGCGGAGCTTCGTCGGCGCCGTCGCCGGGCTCGGCCTGGCGATGACGTTAGGCGGCGCCCGCCCGCGGAGACGGATCACCATGGAGACACGGACGGTTCCTTCCACCGGCGAGCGACTGCCGGTGATCGGGATGGGCACCTGGCAGACCTTCGACGTCGGCGCCGATCCCGAGACCCGCCGGGGGCTCGCGGAAGTGCTCGGCGCGCTGGTGGCGGCGGGCGGCACGGTGGTGGACTCCTCGCCGATGTACGGCCGGTCGGAGGCCGTGCTGGGGGAGCTGGCCCGCGAGCGCGAGCTCGAGCGGCGGCTCTTCGTCGCCACCAAGGTGTGGACCACCGGCCGGGACGCGGGGATCCGCCAGATGGAGCGCTCGGTCGAGCTGCTGGGCAATCGAACCGCGCCCTCCGGCGCCCGCGGCGTCGACCTGATCCAGGTCCACAACCTGGTGGACCTGGAGACCCAGCTCGCGACGCTCCGGGCCTGGAAGGACGCCGGCCGGATCCGCTACCTCGGGGTCACCCACTATCAGGCCAGCGCCCACGACGAGGTGGCGGCGGTGGTGCGCCGGCATCCGATCGACTTCGTGCAGATCAACTACTCGGTGAACGATCGCGGGGCCGAGCGGTCGCTCCTGCCGCTGCTCGCGGATCGAGGCGTCGCGGTGCTGATCAACCGTCCCTTCGGCGGCGGCGGTCTGTTCTCGCGGGTCCGGGGCCGCCCGTTCCCTCCCTGGGCCGGAGAGCTCGGGATCGCGAGCTGGGCCCAGCTCTTCCTCAAGTTCGTGATCTCCCACCCGGCAGTGACGGTGGCCATCCCCGCCACCTCCAGGCTCGACCACCTGCGGGACAACCTGCTCGCCGGCTCCGGTCCGATGCCGGACGACGCGAGCCGCCGCCGGATCGCGGCGCTCTTCGACTGAGGCCGGGGTCGGCGCAGCCTGGGAGCTGACGGCGGCAAGACCAGCCGCTCCGGACCAACGCCAACGTCACCGCTCCTTCCGGACCAACGCCAACGTCACCGCTCCTTTTCGGCGACCGTTCGGGAGCTCAGCGGCGGCAGACCCGGGGCGGTCTGAAACCGGGCTCGCGCGTCCGCCGTATTTCTTCTAGTTTGTCAGGATAATTGGAAGGAGCTCGGGCTGGTGAGCAAAGGCGATTTCCTGGGTGAGCTGGAGCAGGTGGTGCTCCTGGCCGTCGCGCAGCTGGGTGACGAGGGCTACGGGGTCACGATCCAAACCGAGATCGCCCGTCGCTCCGGGCGACGGGTGTCGCTCGGCTCGGTCTACGCCACCCTGGCGCGGCTCGAGGCCAAGGGCCTCGTCGGCTCGAAGCTGGGCGAGGCGATGGCCACGCGTGGCGGACGGGCCCGGCGGCACTTCCGGATCAAGCCCGCCGGTCTCCGCGCGCTCGAGGCGAGCCGGCGGGTGTTCGAGCGGATGTGGGAAGGGCTGGATCAGGGCGCCGAGGGGCATCGCGCGTGAGTCCCGTGCCCGGTCGGTGGCTGGCCTGGCTGCTCACCAGGCTCCTGGGCGAGGACGCCGAGCAGGCGCTTGGCGACCTGGAGGAGAGTTGGCGGGCGCGGGTCGGCGGCAGGCGGCCGAGCGCGCGTGATCGTTGGTCGCACTGGCGTGAGCTGGGCTCGTTCTTCCGGCCCTCGGTGATACAGGCGCTCCGCTCCGGCCGCGAGGGCGGCGCCGGGCGGGCGGGAAAGGTGGCAGGGATGCTCTCGGATCTCAGGGTGGTCTGGCGGGGTCTCCGGCGCGCGCCCGGCTTCGCGCTGCTCGCGGTGCTCACCATCGGCTTCGGGATCGCGGCCACGACCGTGGTGACCGGGGCGGTCGACGGGTTGGTGCTGAATCCGTTTCCGTTTCCCGACGGGAAGCGGCTGGTCGGGGTGGGCACCGCCTATCCGAAGGGCGGCACCCCGCTCTCCTTCTTCGAGCATCTCTCGCCGGCGGAGTACCAGGACATCGCGCGCGCGGGCTCGCTGGAGCGGGTGGTGGCCTGGGACATGGGCAACCGCCAGGTGACCTTCGGCGAGGTGACGGAGAATCTCTTCTCCGGCTTCTGGTGGGGCGACGCCTTCCCGACGTTAGGCATGGAGCCGCATCTCGGCCGCGGCTTCTCGGCCGACGAGCTGGACCGGCGGGACCGGGTGGCGGTGCTCTCGTATCGGGTCTGGCGGGACCGCTTCGGCGCCGACTCGGCGATCGTGGGGAAGCCGGTGCTGGTGAACGGCGACCCCTACGAGGTGGTCGGGGTGATGCCGCCCAGGACCCTGGTCTACGGGATGGACCTCTGGATCCCGATGCCGATCGGGCCGGAGGTGTATCCGAGGAATCGGCGCCAGTTCCAGGTGCTCGCCCGGCTCGCGCCGGGGGCGACCCTGGCGTCGGCCAACGCCGAGCTGGAGGTGATCGCCCGGCAGGTGGAGCGCGCCTTCGTGAGCGAGGTGCCGGACTACGAGGGCTGGAGGATCGAGGCGCGGACCTGGGCCGACGTGAACGTCGCCTCGCTTCGTCCGGCGGCCCTGGTGCTGCTCGGGGCGGTGGGGTTCGTGATGCTCCTGGTCTCCACCAACGTGGCGACCCTCCTGCTCGGGCGCTCCTCGGCCCGCTCGCGCGAGCTCGCGCTCCGGAGCGCCCTCGGCGCGGGCCGGGGTCGGCTCTGGCGGCAGCTGATCACGGAGAGCCTGCTGCTCGCGGCGGCGGGTCTCGCGCTTGGCGTCGGGCTCGGCACGCTGGGGGCCAACGCGCTCGACGCGACCGTGGCGTCGATGGCGGCGCCGCTGCCTGGCTCGATCGAGGTCAACGGTCGGGTGCTCGCGGCCGCGGCGGTGGTCGCGCTGATCGCCGGGCTCGGGTTCGGGACCATCCCGGCGATCCACATGCTGAAGGGCGACCTGCAGCGCTCGCTCAAGGTGGACGGCGCCGGAAGCACCGCGCACGCCTCGCGGCTCCGGCTGCAGCGGCTCCTGGTCGGATTCGAGGCCGCGCTCGCCCTGGCGATGCTCGCGGGGAGCGGCTATCTGGTGCACAGCTTCCGCAAGCTCAGCGCGATCGATCCGGGCTTCGAGACCGAGCGTCTGCTCACGATGCGGCTCTCGCTGGCCCAGGAGCGCTACGCTCGCGAGGCGATCGAGCCCTTCTTCGTCAACCTCAGGGAGCGGGTCGGGGCGCTTCCCGGCGTGCTCGCGGTGGCCACCGCCTCGCAGTACCCGCCGCGGGTCTTCGGCCGAGCGGAGATCCAGCTGCAGGACGTCGAGGTGCCGCCCGGGGCCTCGCCCTCGGCTTATGTGACGCTGGCCAGCCCGAGTCTGATGCCGACCCTGGGGCTCCGGCTGGTCGCCGGGCGCTTTCTCGAGGAGACGGACCGGCCGGGCAGCCCGCTGGTGGCGGTGGTCAATCAGGCGCTGGTCGACCGCTACTACGGCGGGCGGAATCCGATCGGGAGACGCTTCCGGGTCGGCGGCGACGAGCTGATCGAGATCGTCGGGGTGGTCGCCTCGACCCGCAACGTGGGGCTCGATCAGGAGCCGGGTCCGGAGTTCTTCGGCTCGACGCTCCAGCTGCCCGGCCTCAACAACCAGATGTTCCTGGTGGTGCGTACCGCCGGCGATCCCTATCAGGCGCTCCCCCTGGTTCGGGAGGCCGTGAAGGGGATCGACGCCGACCAGCCGGTCTACGCGATCCGCACGATCGAAGAGGCCTTCGCCGAGTCGCAGTTCCGCCGCCGGGTATCGACCTTCATGCTCTCGCTCTTCGGCGGCTTCGCGCTGGTGCTCGCGGCGGTGGGTGTCTACGGCGTGGTGAGCTACGCGACCAGCCAGCGGACCCGGGAGGTCGGGGTTCGCATGGCGCTCGGCGCGAGCCGGCGGGCGGTGACGCGGCTCTTCGTCCGGCAGGCGATGCTGCCGGTGTTGGGTGGGGCCGTGCTCGGCGCCGGGGTGGCCTTCCTGATCGGCCGGGCGATGGCGACCCTGCTGTTCGAGGTGGAGCCGGGCGATCCGCTCACGCTTCTCGGCGCGGCGTTGGTGCTGGCGGCGGTCGGGCTGCTGGCGGCGTACGTGCCGGCGCGGCGTGCGAGTCGACTCGATCCGGTGCGCGCGCTGCGCTCGGACTAGCTCAGTCGGCCCGGGTGAAGTAGGCGGCCGCGCCCGGGTAGTCCACGGTCATCACGAAGAAGCGGAAGCCGTTTCCGCCGATCGCTCCCTCGACCGGCCGATCCATCCATTGCGCCATGAACTCGTGGAAGTTGCGGTCGGGTCGCTCGGTGAACCACACCGGCCCGACCGCGTGCCCGGCGATGGTCACCTCGGGCACTTCGATCATCGCCATGCCCGGCACGGTGCGGTCGGCGTCGGGAACGACCCGCCAGTCGGGATGGCGCCCGCGCCAGCGCTCCAGCACCCCGGAGGTGATGAAGCTGGTGGCGCGCACGGCGGGGCGGCCGTCCGCGAGGGTCGCGAGCGCGGACTCGGTGAGACTCGCGGTGGCGCCGGTGTCGAGCAGCAGGTCCAGGACCTCGCCGTCGACGGTGACCTGGATCCGCGGAAAGGCCAGCGTGCGGCGCCCGGTCGAGTCCTGCTGGAACCAGAGCTCGGCGCGGGCGCCCTCTTCCGAAGCGGAGAGGCCCTCCGGATGGAGCCGCAGGGTGTGGCCGGGATAGTCGAAGCTCCAGACGCGGTCGGCGAACCAGGCCTGGCCGAGCATGCCGTCCAGATCGTCGAAGGGAATCCGCTCGGGCCGGAGCAGGGGCACGCGGCCGTCCTCCGCGCCTCTCGGGTCGGGGAAGTCCGGCGTCAGCGCGCTCAGCTGGATGGCGGCGCTGTCGCCGAGCCCGACGCGGTCGGCGGCCTGGCCGAGGACGAAGAGCCCGCCACCGGTGTCGGTGTAGAGTCGGAGGGTGTCGCCCCGACCGGCCACCGGCAGGTCGACGAAGATCCGATCCGCCTCGAAACGCGCGGGGAGGGCGACTCCCGCTGGGGAGCCGCCCTCCCTGGCGCAGGCCGCCGCGAGCAGCGCCGCTCCGACGAAACCGCTTCGAAGCGGCGCGCGACGCGATCCGCTCATGGGCGCTCGAGGACCGACTCGATCGCCTCGCGGGCGTCGTCGCCACCGACCTGGGCGAGGCGCCGGAGCGCGTTCTTTCTGACGCTCGGGTCGGTGTCGTTGGTGGCCACGCTCTGCAGCTTCTCGAGCGCCTCGCGATCGGCGATCCGGCCGAGCGCCTGGAGGAGCGCGTTCTTGACGGTGCGGTCGCTCTCGCCGTCGTAGAGGCGAATCAGCTCCGCGGTACTCGCGCCGGCACGCTCGGCGGCGCGGACGGCGCGGGCGCGGTGGCTGTTCTTCTCGCTCGGGTTGCCGGCCACGTCGAGCAGCCAGCCGGTGTTGCCGCGGCCGCCGGCCGCGGCGATCGCGTTGAGCACGGCGGTATGCTCCTGATCGGCGCCGAGCGTGGGCCAGATCGACTTCAATACTTCGAGATCGGAGGGCAGTGCGTCCCGGTTGCCAAGCGCCTGGATCGCGGCCACCCGGAGCGCGGTCGGGCGATCGCGGTCCCGCGCGAGTCGGCGGATCGCTTCGCGCGCGTTGGGCGCGCCGTTCTGGGCCAGGGCCGAGACCGCGGCTTTGGCGACGGCGGTCTCGTTGCCGGTGGCGAGATCGACGAGCAGCGAGGTGCCGTCGGCGCCGGTGTAGCGGAGCGCGGAGACGGCCCGGCTCCGCACCGACTGGGGCAGGTCCCGATCCTTGGCGAGCGCGATCACGTCGCGCGTCAGGGTCGGGGGCGCCTCCGCGTCGGCCCGGGCGAGCTCGCGACCGAGCCAGGAAATGGCCGACTCGCGGAGCCCGCGCGAGTGCTGGCTGCTCCGGGCGATTCGGATCAGCTCTTCGGCGATCGAGGCGCTGTCGGCGAGGGCCGCCGCCAGGATCGCTTCCCGTCCGACCCGGCCGTCCTGCCGCGAGGCGAGGTCGAGGAAGGCGCCGGCCGCTTCGCGGCCGCTCACCCGGCCGAGATCCCGGGTTCCGCTCGGCAGTGTCGGCGCGCCCACGGCGAGGCGGATCGAGGTGACCTGTCCTTCCGCGCGGGTGATCAGCGCGACGATGGGTCCGTTCTGGCACTCGCCGCCGCCCCAGCCCTCGGTGCGGGAGTAGATCCAGCTCGAGCTGCCGAAGCCGTCTTCCCGGCCGACGCGAAGGGAGGTCTCGTTGCCGCAGACGTCGGAGCGGGCGGCGAAGCTCAGGGCCGCGGTGCCGTCCGCTCCGCTCTCGAGCTGGCGGCGGAGCTGCGCGTCGGCCGGCGCGACGCAGGCGGAGGCGAGCCCGAGGCTCAGCATCAGGAGTCCGTTTCGCATGGCTATTTCTCCACCAGCTCGAGCAGCAGCTGGGTGGTGCGGGGATCTTTCTTCCGGGAGAGCGCCGAGATCGCCGCGCGCCGGATCGACGGATCGGTGCCGCGGCGGGCGATCTCGATCAGCTTGTCGGTGGCCTCGTCTTCCTTCCGGCTGCCGAGGATGCTGACCAGCGTGGAGCGGAGCTCGCGCTCGGTGAGGCGGTCGTAGAGCTGACCCAGCTGCACCACCGGCACGTCGGCGCGCCGGAGGTGGCTCAGCGCGGTGGCGCGGAAGCGCATGTCCTCGTTGCTGTCGCGGACGACGCCCATGAGCCACTGGTCGCTCTCGCCCTGGCCATAGCGGGCCAGCGACTGGAGGATCGCGCTCCGCACGGCGCGCGACGAGGTCCGGCCGTACTGGGCCCGGAGGAAGGCGGCGTCCGGCTCGGACATGGCCTTCCGATCGGAGCTGACCGTCAGCACCCGGCGGTCGCTCGAGCCGGCGACGATCACCGGGTTGGACGACGCGCTGGAGCGCGCCAGACTGCCGATGGCGTCGACCCGGACCCGATCGGCCTCGTCCTCGCGCTCGATGATCCGCTTGAGCAGAGTGATGGCGGCGGGGTCCTCGACCCGGCGGAGACTCGAGACGATCGCCCGCTTGGTGGTCTCCTCGCTCGCGTTGGCGAAGAGCCGCTCCAGCGTCGGAACGGTCCCGGCTCCGGGGAACTGCGAGAGCCGGCCGATGGCGTCGGAGCGGACCCGGTCGCTCGGGTCGTTGGCGGCGACCCGGGCGAGCTTCGCCGCGCTCTCGGCGCTGCCTTCGCGGCCGAGCAGGTAGACGGCGCGCCGGCGGAGCGGCACGGTGCACTCGTCGGTCTCGTCGAGCAGCCGGTCGACGACCTGCGCGGCGCTCGAGGCGTCGGTCTGCATCAGGGCCGAGAGGGCCTCGGCGCGGACTTCCATGTCTTCCTTGTCGCAGGACTCGACCTGCTGCGCGTTCTGGCGCAGCAGGCGGGCTGCCGACGCGTCGCCCCGCGCGGCGAGGGCGCCGTTCACCCGGGTGACGAGGGCGGTGACGTCGGCGTCGTTGCGGACGGCCGGAAAGCGCTCCTGCTGGCTGGCGAGCACGGTGGCCGCGAGGCGGAGGTCCGCCTCGGTGCCGGCCCGGTAGAGCGCGAAGGCCCGCCAGTACATCGAAGCGACGAGATAGCGCTCCGAGGCCGTCTTCTCGTACTCGGCGAAGGTGTCGGCGGCCTTGCGGTACTCACCCTTGTTGAGGAGGTCGCGGGCCCGGCGATAGAGGCTGTCGCGCGGCTCCTGCCTGAGCAGCGCGGAGCGGCCCCGCGGCGCCCAGGCGAGGTCGGAGGCGACGTCGTCGGACCACTCGACCCGCACCTCGGGGCTCACCATCACCTCCGGGAGCACGGGCTCGACGACCTCCACGTCGGGGATCTCGATCGCGAGGTCTCGCGGCCAGTGGAAGTCGAGCTCGGGCATCAGGTCGAGCGGGTGGTCCCAGATCGCCGGGACCTCGATCGATTCCATCCAGGGCGTGATGTCGAAGTGCTGCGGTCCCCAGATGATGTCGGTCTCCGGTCCTTCCCAGACGAACGGCGCCGCGACCGGGCTCGGGGGGAGCTCGGGCGTGGGGCGGACGGCGGGCGCGGGCGGTGCGGGCGGCGCCGGCCGGGCCTTCGGCCGCTGGGCGCTCGACGGCGTGGCCGTCGCCATGGCGGCGGCCGCGACCAACAGGGGGAGCGTGCGTCGGAGCATCAAGTCACCTCTTTCTATCACTGATCGCCGCGCGAGTCGGCGAGGAAGAGAGTCAAACGCGGGAGCAGGTCCCGCTGGGCCAACGCTTCGGACACGAACGCGGCATCGCCGGGGGCGGCGCCGTCGTCGTTGGTGCGGGCCACCTGGGCCAGCACGAGCTCGAGATCCTGGAGCAGGTCGCGGAGCGCCGGATTGTGCGCGCCCGCGTCGAGGAGGAGACGGGTGGTGCTGAGCAGCTCGCGCGCCCGGCGAACGGTGCCGGGCGCGTAGGCGAGCCGCTGATCGGGATCGGTCACGGCGACCAGCAGGGCCGTGGTCTGCTCCAGGTAATCGCCCGCCACGCCGACGAACGGGCTGGGCTCGTCGTCGGTCGGCGGCCGGTCGCTCGCCAGCTCGGCGGGCGGATCGGTCGGGCCCGCCACTGGACCGGCGATCCTGCTCCCGACGACCCCGATCCCGATCCCGATCACCAGGGTTGCGGCGAGGGCGAGCGGTCGGGTCCAGCTGACGACCCGGGTGAGCTTCCGCGGCGCGAAGGCGCGGCCCTCGATCCGGTGCCACATCGTCTCGAGGGGCGGCGTCGGCGCGGCCGGATAGTCCCGGCCGACCTCGCGCATCAGGTCCTCGAACTCACGATCGTCCATACGGTACCTCGTCTCCTTCAAGGTGCGAACGCCGCCAGGGCGTCGCGGAGCTGGGCCCGGGCTCTCATCAACCGGGACTTGCAGGTTCCTTCGGGCACCCCGAGCAGCTCCGAGATCTCGGCGTGCGAGAATCCTTCGATGTCGAACAGCACCACCGGCACCTTGTAGATCTCCGGGAGCGCTTCGATCGCCGAGCGGAGCCGCTCCTTCAGATCGGGCTCCGCCACCCGGGTCGAGCTCGGCACCTCCCGCACCGTCTCCAGGTCGATCTCCCGGGCCGCGCGGCGCCGGCGGGACCGGAGCCCGTTCAGCGCCATCGAGACCGCGATCCGGTGAATCCAGGTGGCCAGCCGGGACCCGCCGCGGAACGTCGCCAGGCTCTGGAACACCTTCACGAACGTGTCCTGGGTGCACTCCTCGGCCAGCACGTCGTCTCCGGCGATCCGGTACACCACCCGATAGACCCGGGGCGCATGGGCGTCGTAGAGCTCGCGAGCCGCGATACGGTCGCCATCGAGAACCCGCTTGATGAGAGCGCGCTCCTGCGCCTCGTCCATGCACCCGACTCCGATTCGGTGACTCTTAGACACCGGGTCGGGCACGGCGGTTCGACGTCCCCGGCCCGGTGGGCTCAGGGAATCCTACGGGATCTGGAAGGGATTGGAGGACCGGGCCCCGGGGGGCCCGGAGCAGGCTATTCGGCGGGGCCCTTCTTGTGGTTCTCGCCCACGATCAGCAGCTGGCCGGCGAGCGGCTTGAACGGACTGGCCAGATAGGCGCGGACCAGGAGCGGCAGCATCGGGAGATTCAGCCGCAGGGTCGACTTCATGTTCACCGGCATGAACTTTGGGTAATTCCCCACGATCCGGAGCCCGTAAGCCTCGAGGAAGTCGTAGAGGCTCGCGTCGGTGAAGATCTGGATGTGGGTGTAGTCGTCGAAGTAGGTCCGCGAGCAGTACTTGAAGTTCGGCTGCATGAGGATCAGCCGGCCGCCGAGCTGGAGGATCCGCCGGACCTCCGCGAGGAAGCGGATCATGTCCGGGCGAGTGAGATGCTCGCACAGATTGCTCGCGAAGATCACGTCGAAGCTCGAGTCGGCGAAGAAGCTCATGTCGGTGACGTTCGAGATGTGGGTCTCGATGCCCTCCGCCGCGTAGCTCGGGAACTCGCTGAACACGTCCACCGCCGCGCGATGGCTGGCTTTGACGTGGTTGATGAAATTGCAGTAGCCGGCGCCGCAGTCGAGCACCCGGCTGTTGGGCGGGATGTAGTTCGCCTGGATCCAGCGAACCACTTCCTTCCAGATGTCGTCTCGCCGCGGGTCGTAGCCGAACCGGGTCTTGAAGTAGGCGTCATACAGCTCGCCCAGCTCGGTGCTGGAGGTCATCGCCGTTTCGAGGTCGGGCAACGTCATGGCTTCAACCCGTGAAGAGGGTCCGCTTGGAGATTCGATAGATCCGGGCAATGCCATGGGGCAGCACCCGGCCACGGTCGCGCTGGTAGATCGCTTCGCTCACCACGTACAGGGCGGCTCCGCCCAGGGTGCCGATCAGCCGACCCCCTTCCGGGGCCGGCTCGAACTCCCCCTGCAGGACGTAGGCCGCGGGCCCCGAATGGGGCTGATGGGCGTAGTAGAACCAGGATAACGGGGAGCCCCCGTAGGCGCTGTCGGGAACCGTTCGGTGGCTGTCCCGGGGGAAGATCTGGCTCAGCAGCTCGCTCCGGCGGAAGCAGGCGGCCTGGGCTTCGTCGTAGCCCCCCATCCGGTCCACCAGCCCCGCGCCCACCGCCCGGGCGCCGAGATGGGGCCCGAGATTGGCCGGCAACGAGAGAATCACCGCCACCGCCGCCGCCAGGAAGCCGGCCGGGACCACCAGCTTTCGCCCGAGGGCGGGCAGGGTGCGCCAACCCACCACCAGGGGGAGCACCATGGCCGGGGCGTAGTAATGGAGCGCCGTCCGCCGCTGGAGATAGAAGAAGGCGAACTGGGCCATCGCCACCAGGGCGACCGCGCGCGAGGCCTGGTCGAAGCGCCGCCAGAGCAGGATCGAGATCGGTGGCAGGATGCCGGCCGGGACCACCACGTAGAGGATCCGCCGCCAGTCGCGCCACTGCACGTTGAGGAGCCGCTTGGCCAGGCCGCCGGCCTCGTGCTCCGAGCCCGGCACGGGCTGCCCCAAGGCCGAGAGGAGGAGCGGGCCGATCTTTTCTAAGGCTATGCACAGCAACAAGATGCCGACGACGAACCCGAGCTGGCCCAGGCGCACCGGTCGGAAGGCGATCAGCGCCGCAACCAGCCAGAGTCCGAGCAGGATGGTCCCGGCGGGCGAGGTGACGTAGGTCAGCACCCCGAAGCCCACGGCCCACCAGGTCCGCTCGGCGAGAAAGGCCCAGACGAAGCCCAGGAAGAACCCGATCACCAGGGCGTCCTGTGCCCCGGGCAGGGCGATGTCGGCATGGTACGGGTTGTAGGTGGCGCTCCAGGCCATGGCCGCGGTGAAGGCGGCGAGGGCGGCCCAGACCAGCCAGAGGTCGACGGGTCGGACCTGGTCGCGCCGGCCGTGCTCGAGCACGCAGCCGATGCCCCCGAAGAGCGCCGCGGAGGCGAAGAGCAGGTACGGCACCCGAACCCCGGCCTCGATCTCGCCGAAGAGCCGCACGAACCAGGCGGTCGGGTAGGAGCTGAGAAAGGTCGTGATCCCCGGGTAGCTCGCGATGGCTCCGGCCTCGCCGCTCCAGAATGGAGTCGGGGCATGGAGCAGCAGTCGGGCGGTCTCGAAGGCGTGGGCCCCGTCCCCGTTGAGGGTCTCCCAGAGGAGCTTCGGGAGGAGTAGCACGGTCAGGAGCCACGGAGCGACCAGGGCGGCCACCGCAACGTGCCGGTCGATCGGCCGCCAGGCCTCCGCGTCCGGCCGCGGCCGCCTGGTGATGGCCGCGGCCAACGCCGAAAGGCCGACGGCCAGCGCCGCAAAGCCTCGCCCTCGAAGCGGCGCTCCGGTGAGCAGCTCGAGCAGCTCGGCCGCTCCGCTCAGCAGCAGGATCGACAGGACCAATCCCGCCAGCAGCCACTCCGAAGCCGTGCCGATCGACCGGAGCCGCCGGGCCAGGATCAGGCCGGGTCCCATCACCAGGACCAGGCTGCTGGTGACGACCAGCGGGACCCAGAGGTAGAGCAGCCCCACGCTCGAGCCGACGAAGTAGCTCCCCCCCTCGGCCAGCTGCCAGAGCGCCGCCCCGCGACCGACGGCGCCGGGGTCGATCAGGGCTGGCAGGCCGAGTGCGAGGATCGCGGCCAACACCGTGAGGCCGTTCTGTTGCGACGGCGCAACGATACGGTCACCGATGGTGCGTCTGTCCGACATTCAGCGCCACCGCCGGGTGGATGCCAAGCAGTTGTCCATGGGCTCAGGGTGACGGAGCCGGGCGGGTGCGCCGGCTACGGGCTCCGGGGCGCCTCGGGCAACGGCCCGAGCGCGAGGTCCGCCAGCGTTCGCAAGCTCGGTGCCCTCAGGTCGGGCCGGGCGCTCGATGGCGGGGTCGCCCCGCCGGGGGCTCCTCCCCGGCGGTCGATCCAGACGGTTGCCAGACCGAGCGAGCGCGCGGTGGCGACGTCGTGGTAGAGACTTTGGGCCACGTGGAGCACCTCGCCCCAGGGCCGCCCGATCTCGGCGAGGGCCCGCAGGAAGTTGTTGCGGGACGGCTTGTAGGTGCGGGCTCGCTCGGCCGTCATCAGGTGACGGATGGGGGCGCCCAGCCGCTTTCGGACCGGGGCGAAGAGGTCGTCGTCCACGTTGGAGATGATCCCGAGCTCGAAGCGCTCGGCCAGTCGGGCCAGGCTCTCGCTGGTGTCGGCGAAGAGCGGCCAGCCGGGCAGGGCGCGGGCGAGGGCCTCCCGCTCCCGCGCGGAGGGCGTGAAGCCGAGGCTCTGGGCGATCTCGACCGTGGCGAGCTCGAGCACGCTCCGGTAGCGGCGGAAGCTGCCCCGCTCGAGCGCGACCTCGGCTTGGGCGAAGCGGCTCAGCAGCTCCTCGTCCGACACCTCGACCCGGCGCTTGGCGACGATCGGGCGGAGGGCGCCCAGGATTCCGGTCTCCCAGTCGATCAGGGTGCCGAAGCAGTCGAAGGTCATGACCCGGATGGGCCCGAAGTCGAGCGGCATGGTCTAGGGCCTCCGAGGTCGCCAGGTGTGGCGCTCGAGGTCGATTCTGCCTCGCCAGGAGAACCGGACACCCTCGGCTTCGAGGCGGAGGCGCTGGTCGAGCTCGCCATTGCCGCTCGCCCGGCGGCTGATCGTGCCTTGGGCGTTGACGACCCGATGCCAGGGCAGCGCGGTTCCGGCCGGCAGCGCGTGCATCGCGTAGCCGACCTGTCTCGCGGCGCGGCCGAGTCCGGCCAGGGCGGCGACCTGGCCGTAGGTCGCGACCTTGCCCTTGGGAATCCGCCGGACGACCCGGTAGATCCGCTGGTAGGTGGAGTCCGCCATCGCGCGGTGGAAGGTACGTTGACCGGGATCGGCACGCATCGTAGCTTGGGCATCCCTCCAGTACCACGGGGCGCGGTGGCCGCGACCGACCGGTCGCCCTCCGACGCCGGGCCCCTCTCCAAACCTTCGGCTCGAAGAACGGACACCTCGCCTCGATGACCACCACTGGCTGGATCATCATGTGGGTCGCCAACGGGTTCGTGTGGGGTCTCACGATCTGGTGTTTCTACCGGGTGCTCAAGCTCCCGCCCGAGGAATAGACCGCCTCTTACCCGCGCTCGCGTTGACGGTCCCCGGAGCGAGGGGTAGCTTCGGCACGGTTTTCGACCGGCCGGCTCGCGTCGCCCGCGAGGACGATGCGTCGCCGCTCAGCCGCTCCGACGACTCTGCACCAATCACCAGCTCTCCAGGTGGAAGCCCACATGGCCTCTGAGCAGCAGGAGCAGTGGGGTACCCGACTCGGCGTCATCCTCGCCGTCGCGGGCTCGGCCGTCGGACTCGGCAACTTCCTTCGCTTTCCGGGTCAGGCGGCGGCGAACGGCGGCGGCGCCTTTCTGATTCCCTACTTCTGCGCGCTGATCTTTCTCGGGATCCCGATCGGCTGGGCCGAGTGGACGATGGGCCGCTACGGCGGAAAGAAGGGGCTCCACTCGGCGCCGGGGGTGCTCGGGGTGATCGGCGGCGGCAGCGCCTGGCGCTATCTGGGCGTGATCGGCGCGATGATCCCGCTGGCCGTCTCCTTCTACTACGTCTTTCTCGAGTCCTGGACGGTGGCGTACTTCCTCAAGTACCTCACCGGCGGCGTGGCGATCGACGGCGCCGCGGCGATCGCCGACCAGACCGCCGCCTCGAACGCGCTCTACGCCTCGATCACCGGCTCGGCGCAGGACGGGGTGCTCTTCACCCAGAACCAGTTCACCCTGCTCTGCTGGGTCCTGGTGTTCGGGATCAACGTGGTGCTGCTCTATCGCGGCCTCTCGAAGGGAATCGAGCGCTTCTGCTCGTTCGCGATGCCGGTGATGGCGATCTGCGCGGTGGGCGTGCTGATCCGGGTGCTCACCCTGGGCACGCCGGACCCGGCGGCGCCCGATCAGAACGTGGTGAACGGTCTCGGGTACATGTGGAACCCGAACTTCGAGAAGCTGACCGACTCGAACACCTGGCTCGCGGCGGCCGGGCAGATCTTCTTCAGCATCTCGGTGGGCTTCGGGATCATCCTCAACTACTCGTCCTACATGAAGCCCAAGGACGACGTGGTGCTCTCTTCGCTCACCTCGGCGGCCACCAACGAGCTCTTCGAGGTCGGCTTCGGCGGGATGATCACGCTGACGGCGTCGTTCGTCTTCCTGGGCCTCGCCGGCACGATCGGCGCGGTGCAGACCGGCTCGTTCAGCCTGGGCTTCGTGACCCTGCCGGTCGTCTTCGCGAGCATGGGGCCCGCGGGCACGATCGTGGGGGCGGTCTGGTTCTTCATGCTCTTCCTGGCGGCGATCACCAGCTCGCTCTCGATGTACCAGCCGGCGATCGCGTTCCTCAAGGAAGCCCTGGGCATGAGCCACAAGAAGGCGACCAGCTGGATGGTCCTGCTCGGCACGATCGGGTCGGTGCTCACGATCTGGTTCACCCAGGGCGGCGCCTTCTGGAGCACGATGGACTTCTGGGTGGGGACCTTCCTGATCTTCGTGATGTCGATGATCCAGATCATCGCCTTCGCCTGGGTCTTCGGCATCGACCGCGGCTGGAAGGAGATGCACAGCGGCTCCGCCCTGCAGCTGCCCCCGCTCTTCAAGTTCGTGATGAAGTACGTGACACCGCTCTATCTCCTGATCATCTTCGTGATGTGGCTCAAGCAGAACCTGGTGAGCGCGCTGCAGGCGGCGTTCTCGAACACCGGGTCGATGGTGGCGGTGCTGATGATTCCGGTGATGGTGGTGGCGCTGATGCTGCTGATCCGGACCGGCGAGCGCCGCTGGCGGGCCCAGGGGCTCGACATCGACAACAAGATTCCGGCGGACGGATAGGGGGCGACCATGACGACGGGTGGCTGGGCCATCATGCTGATCTCCCTCGCCGGGGTCTGGGGGCTCGCGCTCTGGTGTTACCGGCGGGTGCTGACCCTGCCGGCCGACGACAGCTGAGTCCCCCGGCCGCCCGGGCCCGTCGGGGGACAGGGCGCCGCGTCGGCTCGTGCCGGCGCGGCGCTCGCCGCTCGCACACACCGCATCATTCACCCATCGAGGCGCTCCATGCGTAGTTCCCTCGTCCTCACCGCGCTCGCCGGCTTGCTGGCGCTCACCGCCTGCGGCGGCGGCGCCGAATCGGGCGCCGAGCCCGGCCAGCCGCTCGCGGTGCCCGACGCCGCGCTGGCGTCGCTCTCGGCCGATCACCTGCACGCCACCATCGAGCGACTCTCCTCGGACGGCTTCCTCGGCCGCCTGCCCGGCACCGCCGGCGAGGACAGCACCGTCGCCTATCTCGAGAGCGAGCTCCGCTCCCTCGGACTCGCGCCCGGCAATCCCGACGGCAGCTACGTCCAGAAGGTGCCGCTGGTGAGCCTGACCCCCGATCCGCGGGCTTCGCTCACGATCGAGGGGCCCGGCGGCCGGCGTCAGCTCAAGTTCGGTCCCGACGTGGTGGCCTGGTCGAAGCGGGTCACCGAGCGATCGGGGATCGAGAGCTCGGGCGTGGTCTTCGTGGGCTACGGGGTCGAGGCGCCGGAGTACGAGTGGGACGACTACAAGGGCGTCGAGACCGAGGGCAAGACGCTGGTGATGCTGGTGAACGACCCGCCGGTGCCGGACCCGAACGACCCCTCGAAGCTCGATCCCAACGCGTTCGGCGGGAACGCGATGACCTACTACGGCCGCTGGACCTACAAGTACGAGCAGGGCGCGGCCAAGAAGGCGGGCGCGGTGCTGATCGTCCACGAGACCGGCCCGGCCGGTTACCCCTGGCCGGTGGTGCAGGGCATGGGCGGGGAGCGCTTCGACCTGGTCACGCCCGATCGCAACATGTCACGGGCGGCGGTGGAGGGCTGGATCACCGTCGATCAGGCCCGGGCCCTGTTCACGATGGCGGGACAGGACTTCGACGCGCTCAAGGCGGAGGCCGCGACCCGCACCTTCAAGCCGGTCGACCTCGGCCTGAAGGCGAGCATGACGATCGACAACACCATCCGCACGGTGGATTCGCGGAACGTGGTCGCCAAGCTCGAGGGCAGCGATCCGAAGCTCAAGGACGAGTACGTGATCTACATGGCGCATTGGGATCACCTCGGCGTGGGCATCCCGGTCGACGGCGACTCGATCTACAACGGCGCGCTCGACAACGCCACCGGCACGGCCGGGCTGCTCGAGCTGGCGCGGGCCTACACCAAGCTGCCGACGCCGCCCAAGCGCTCGATCCTGTTCCTCGCGGTGACGGCGGAGGAGCAGGGTCTGCTCGGCTCGCAGTACTACGGGGTCGATCCCCTCTATCCGCTCGACAAGACCCTGGCGGCGATCAACATGGACGGCCTCAACGTGGCGGGCCGCACCAGCGACCTCACCGTGATCGGGATGGGCGCCTCCGAGCTCGACGACTACGCCGAGCAGGCCGCGCGCGAGCAGGACCGGGTGCTCAAGCCCGACCCCGAGCCCGAGAAGGGCTACTACTATCGCTCCGACCACTTCAACCTGGCCAAGCAGGGCGTGCCGGCGCTCTACGCCGAGGGCGGGATCGACTACGTCGGCAAGCCGGCCGACTACGGGATCCGGGTCCGGGAGCAGTACGTCGCGGAGGACTATCACAAGCCGAGCGACGAGATCAAGCCCGAGTGGGATCTCTCGGGCGCGATCGCCGATCTGGAGCTCCTGCTGAAGGTCGGATATCGGGTGGCGGCCGCCGAGCGATTCCCGGAGTGGCGGCCGAACAGCGAGTTCCGGGCGATTCGGGAGCGGCAGCTCCAGGGACGCTGAGGACGGAGCCGGCGCTCCGACGGCCTAACGCTGGGTCGTCGGGGCGCCCGCCTCGCTGATCCTTTTCGCCGCCGCCCGGTTGACCAGGATCCGGATGTTGTTGCTCTCGGGATCCACCGGCACCATGAAGAAGAAGGGCTTGTTGGGCGGGAACCGGTTGGTCGCGCCGACGATCCGCTCGCCGTCCTTGAACTCCACCTCGATCGGCTTGCCCCCGACCAGCCGGGGATCCCCGGGCGTCGGGTCCATCGCCTCGTTGTGCGCGGCGTCGCCGCCGGTGTCCTTGACGAAGAAGAGCGCCTTGAGGTCCTTGAGGGCGACCTCGATCGGGCCGGTCTCGGTCCGCACGTGGAAGCTCGGCTTGGTCGGGTCGACGTTCAGGCTCCGCCCCTTCACGGTACGGCCGTCGAGATAGCGCGCGACGACGATATTTTGCATCGAGTGACCTCCGCGATTCGTCAGGCTCCGAGCGCATCACGTTGCACGACCCGTGCCCCCGTGAGCCCTCAACCGCCGGATCGGCCCCAGTCGGGGTCGCGCCGGCTAACCGCTTGTGGTGCAACATGATGAGACCGCTGTTCCGGAGCGCGCCCGCGCTCCTCGTCGGGCTCGCCGCGCTCACTTCGCCGATGGCCGCGCAGTCGGCGATCGAGGCTGGCGGCGTTTCGCCCCGATTGCTCGACGACCTCGGCTTTCGGATGGTGGGCCCGACGCGCGGCGGGCGGGTGACCGCCGTGGCCGGCGTGTCGGCCCGGCCCGGCACGTTCTACTTCGGCGCGACCGGCGGCGGCGTCTGGAAGTCGACCGACTACGGCCAGCGCTGGCGCAACGTCTCGGACGGCTTCTTCGCCACCGGCTCGATCGGGGCGATCGCGGTCTCGGTCGCGAATCCCGAGGTGGTGTGGGTGGGGACCGGCTCCGACGGCATCCGGAGCAACGTGATCGTCGGAAAGGGCGTGTACCGCTCGAGCGACGGCGGCCGGAGCTGGAGCGGTCCCTGGCTCCCGGCGGTCGGCCAGGTGGGGGCGGTGGTCGTCCATCCGGCCGATCCGGACCAGGCCTTCGTCGCGGCGCTCGGCAATCCGTTCGCGCCGAGCGCCGACCGCGGCGGCTATCGCACCAGGGACGGCGGCCGCACCTGGTCGAAGGTGCTCTTCGTCTCCGACTCGACCGGCGCGGTCGACCTCGAGCTGGCCCCGGACGATCCGCGGGTGATTTACGCCTCGATGTGGCGCGGCGAGCGGAAGCCCTGGACGATCATCTCGGGGGCTCGGGAGGGCGGGATCTACAAGTCGACCGACGGTGGCGACACCTGGGCCAAGCTGGGCGGTGGCCTGCCGAGCGGCCTCTTCGGCAAGAGCGATCTGGCCGTGAGCGCCGCCGATCCCGCTCGCGTCTACGCGCTGATCGAGGCGCCAGTGGGCGAGGGCGGCGTCTACCGGAGCGACGACCGAGGGGCCACCTGGCGGCTGGTGAGCACCCAGGCCAGTCTGCTCGATCGCCCCTTCTACTACACCAACATCGACGCCGATCCGACCGACCCTGACAAGCTCTTCGTCAACTCGACCGGATTCTTCGCGTCGACCGACGCGGGCCGGACCTGGGAGCGGCGCTCCACGCCCACGGCGACAACCACGACATGTGGATCGACCCGCGCGACCCCGAGGTCTGGATCCAATCGAACGACGGCGGCGCCAACGTGACCAGGGACGGCGGGCGGACCTGGTCGTCGCTGTTCAACCAGCCGACGGCCGAGCTCTATCAGGTGGCGGTCGACGACCGCACCCGTACTGGCTCTACGCCGGGCAGCAGGACAACAGCACGATCGCGGTGCCGAGCCTGCCGCCCGCAACCTGGAGCCCGGACCAGCCGGCCGCGTGGTGGAAGCAGATCGGCGGCTGCGAGACCGGCCCCGCCATCCCGAAGCCCGGCGACCCCGACATCGTCTACGCCAACTGCAAAGGGCAGTTTGGCCGTTACAACGATCGCACCGGCCAGGAGCAGGCGTACTGGGTCGGCGCGCGGGATCTCTACGGCCACAATCCGAAGGAGATGCGCGACCGCTTCCAGCGGGTCTCGCCGATCCACGTCTCGCCCCACGACCCGGGAGTCGTCTACCACGCGTCGCAGTTCCTCTACAAGACGCTGGACGAGGGGCGAAGCTGGATCCGGATCTCGCCCGACCTCACGGCCAATCCGGTCCAGGGTCAGGTGATCTCGGGTGCTCCGATCACCCGCGACATCACGGGCGAGGAGTACTACAGCACGATCTACGCGGTGCGCGAGTCGCCGCATGGCGCGGGCACGATCCTGGTGGGGACCAACGACGGGCTGGTGCAGCTGACCCGAGACGGGGGCGCCAGCTGGAGCGACGTCACGCCCCGGGACCTGCCGAAGGGTGGGCGGGTGCAGCACGTCGAGTGGTCGCCGCACCGTCCGGCACGGCCTACGTGGCCGCCTACCGCACCCTGCTCGGCGACTTCGCGCCCTACGGCTTCCGCACCGACGACTACGGGCGGACCTGGACCAGGCTCACCACCGGCGCGAACGGGATCCCCGCCGACCATCCCGTACGGGTGATCGTGGAGGACCCGGGCCGGGCCGGTCTGCTCTACGCGGGAACGGAGTTCGGCTTCTTCGTCTCGCTGGACGACGGCGGGCACTGGGAGTCGTTCCAGCGGAACCTCCCGGTCACCCCGGTCACCGACGTGCTGGTCCACCGGAAAGACCTGGTGCTCTCGACCATGGGGCGCTCCTTCTGGATCATGGACGATCTCTCGCCGCTCCATCAGCTGGGCGCGGCGGTGGCGGAGGGCCCGGCCTATCTCTTCGAGCCGCGTGACGCGCTTCGGCTCCGGTACGCGGCCGGGTTCGGCCCGCGCGATTCGAGCGCCGCGAGCTATCCCCGGCCCGGGACCTACTTCGATTACCTGCTCAACGGCGAGCCCGCCGAAGTGCAACTCGAGGTCCTGAGCGAGGACGGGCGGCTGCTCCGGAGCTTCTCCAGCGAGGCGCGCGGCGAGCGCGACCGGTTGCCGGCCCAGCCGGGGATGCGCGGCTTCGCGCTCGAGCGGGTGGGCACGCCGCGACTGCCGAAGACGGTGGGTCACCACCGGTTCCGCTGGGACTTCGCCCTGGCGGGTCCCTGGTCGCCCGATCCCGACCGGTCGGGGCGGAGCGGGCCCTGGGTGGCGCCGGGGAGCTATCAGGTCCGGCTCACCGTGGGCGAGTGGAGCAGCACCCGCCGCTTTCGGGTGGAGATCGATCCGCGGGTCGCCGCGGACGGGCTCACCGCGGCCGACCTCGAGCGCCAGACGGCGACGGCCGTGGCGGTGCGCGACCTGGTGAGCGAGGGGCGCGCGGTGCTCGATCGGGCGGAGACCGTGACCACGGAGCTGACCGCGCTGGTGAAGAGCGCGCCGAATGCCGCCCGGCGGAGCGCGCGGGAGCGCGCGGCCGCGCTGGTCGGCACGCTCACCGAGGACCGGGCGGTGCGCTACCCGACGCCGGGGCTGGTCGACCAGATCGAGTACCTGTATCGGCTGACGCTCTCGGCCGACCAGCGGCTCGGCCGGGACGTGGCCGAGCGGCTGGAGGAGCTCCGCGGGAAGCTCACAGAGGCGCGCGCCCGCCTCGAGGCGATCGAGCGGGAGCGACGTTAGGCGCTACTTCTTCTCCCGCGCCTTCTCGAATCGGGTGGGTGGCAGGGCCTGCTCGATCGGCAGCGAGAGCGCGTCGATCTCGCCGTCGGGGTTCATGTGGAACTGGACCTTCAGCTCGAGCCGGTTGCCCTCGGGCGGATCGGTCTCGAAGACGTCGTAGTGGAAGTGCTTGAGCGGCATGTCGAAGCTGTTGAACTTGAAGCCGAGCTGATTCCCCGACGCGCCGATCGTGATCCTGCCGTAGCCCGGATGCTCGTAGCTCCCGGCGTAGTCGGCCAGGGCGTGGCTCGGCTGGGTGCCCGTCTTGCGCTTCTCGGCCGCCACCTTCTGGAGCGAGTCCTGCCGGGCGTAGCCCCGCTCCCGCCGCTCTTTGAAGCGGCCGTTCCAGTCGATCCGGTCGAGCCCCAGGAGCCGGTCGTACACGTAGCGGGGCAGGAAGTCCCGCACCGGGGTGCCGTTCAGGTTGGTGAGCACCATCACGCCGAGCGAGTCCTCGGGCAGGAAGCTCAGCTCCGCCGAGAAGCCGTCGATGTTGCCGCCGTGGTGGACCAGCTTGTGGCCGCGATAGGTGGTGACGAAGAGGCCCATGCCATACTGCTGGTGGCCCAGCTCGGCGTCCTGGAAGGGGCTGGGCGGGGCGCTCGGCATCACCATCTGGGGCGCCTGCATCTGGAACGCGTCGCCCTTGGCGATGACCTCCTTGCCGTCGAAGCTGCCGCCGGCCATGTGCATCCGGAGGTAGCGCGACATCTCCTCGACGCTCGCGTTGATCGATCCCGCCGGCCCGACCGCGTCGAGGTTGCGGAAGGGCATCCGCTTGGCCGGCTTGTCGCGCGCGGCGGAGTAGGGGAAGGCGTAGTCGGCCGAGCGCTGCATGTCGTCGACCGAGGCGTCGGCCGTGGTCATCCCCAGCGGCTCGAACACGAGCGACTTGACCGTGCGCTCCCAGCTGGCGCCGTTCAGCTTGCCGGAGAGATAGCCCGCCGTCATGAACATCAGGTTCTGATACTGCCAGTAGCTTCGGAACTCCCTGGTCGGCGGCAGGTACTGGAGCCGGTGGTAGAGCTCTTCCCGAGTGAGCGGCGAGCCGTACCACATCAGATCATGGCGCGGGAGGCCGGATCGATGGGTCACGAGGTCGCGGATCGTCATCCGCTCGGTGGCTTCGTCGTCGTACATCCGGAAGTCGGGCAGGTAGGTGCGAATCGCCTCGTCCCAGGCCGCCTTCTTCGCCTTGACCTGCGCGGCGAGCCCGGTCACCACGAAGGACTTGGTGACCGAGCCGATGGCGAACTTGGTCTGTGGGGTGACCGGCGCCTTGGCCTCGAGATCCTTGTAGCCGTAGCCCTTGAGCAGGATCACCTCGTTGCCCTTGATCACGGCGAGCCCGATGCCCGGCACCTTCCACTCCGCGAGCAGGGTGTCGACCAGGGCGTCGAAGCTCTTGTCGAGCGGGTTCTTCGAGCCCTTGCGCTGGGCGGTCGCCGAGCCGGCGGCCAGCGACAGGAGGAGGACGAGGGCAAGCCAGCGGCGGACGGTTCTCTCTGTCATCGCTCGGGTCTCTCGACTGGGTGGAGGCGCGCCCGGCGGTCGCGGTTGCTGGGGACGGGAGGCGCCGATTCGAGATTCTACCCGTATACCGTTTTGGATGCAAAATCCGAGAGGCGGGCGGTCGCGCGAGCCGTCGCCCGCCGCCGGAAGGCGGCCGCGCGGGCTAGCTTCTCCTGGGAGAGGCGGGACGGTGCGATGACTCGATTCTCCCCATGAACCCGAGCGCTCGACGCTTTGCCGTCGCCCTGCTCGGCTGGCTGATCGGCGCCTCGGGCGGAGCGGAGCTGGGCGCCCAGGTCGCGGTGCGCGGTCGGGTGATGGCGGACTCCGGCGCCCGGCCGGTCGTGGCGGCGGAGATCGTGCTCGATTCCGGGGGCGTGGTGGCGCGGACCGATTCGCTGGGCCGCTTCGCGCTCGCCGGCGTCGTCGCGGGACCGCTTCGGGTCGTGGTGCGGGCGATCGGCTATCGGCCGGCTCCGCTCGAGCTCGAGGTGCCGTCGATGGGCGTGCTCGAGGTGACGGTGCGTCTCACCGGCGAGGCGCAGGCCCTCGATCCACTGGAGGTTCGCGGCGAGGCCCCGCCGGCGGCGGGCAAGCTGCTCGACTTCGAACGCCGCCGGCGCTTCGGGATCGGCTCGTTTCTGACCCGAGCCGAGCTCGCGGAGAAGGAGCGGCTCCGTCTCTCCGACGTGGTTCGGGGACTGCGCGGCGTCGTGCTGGTGCCCCGACCCTGGCGGTGCGGCGGCGGCTTCGCGGTGACGACCTCACGGGCGCACTACGTGCCGAAGTCCGCGTGCGCCGAGCCGTGGGACGGCTACCGGCGCGGCTGCTATCTCTCGATCTACGTTGATGGGATCCGTCGCTACGACACGAGCGACCCCGACCCGCCCAACGTCGACGACTTCCTCACCGAGCGGGTCGAGGCGATCGAGCTCTACCGCGGACCGGGCGAGCTCCCGGCCGAGCTGTCCGGGACCGGCACGATCTGCGGCGCCCTCGTGATCTGGACCCGGATCAGCGGGTCGGACGACCCGGGCCGACCGTGAGCGGCCGGGACGTCAGTCGAGCTCGTCTATCGATCGGGGCCAGTCCGACTTGAGCAGCCGGGAGAGCGCCCGATCGGCGAGCAGCCGTCCGTTGGTCTGACAGCGGGCGCAATAGTTGGTCTCGTTGTCGGCGTAGCGGATCCGCTGAACCTTGGTGCCGCAGTCGGGACAGGGCTCGCCGAACTTGCCGTGTACCGCCATCTCGGGGCGGAACGCGGTCACCTTGGCGGGAAAGCCGCCCTTCCGTTGGACCCGAAACCGCTCGATCCAGGTGGTGAGCGTCGCGCGGGCGGCGTCCCGGAGGCGCGCGATCTCCTCGTCGGAGAGCCGGCTGGTGAGGGTGAGCGGCGAGAGCCGGGCGGCGTGGAGGATCTCGTCCGAATAGGCGTTGCCGATCCCGTCGAAGAGTCTGGGATCGGTCAGGGTCCGCTTGATGGTGTGGTTCTCGGACCGGATCCGCTCGGCGTACTGCGGGACGGTGCCGGCGAGCGGGTCGAGGCCTCCTCGGTCGATCGCCGCGAGCGCCGGGCGCCCGGCGACCACGTGGAGCGAAGCTCGCCGCTTCGAGCCGGCCTCGGTGAGCACGAGGCTCCCCTCCTCGAAGTCGAGCGCGGCGAGATTGAGCTTCGCCGCGAGCGACGCCCCGGGCGGCTTCCATTGGAAGCGCCCCGCGATCATCAGGTGGACGACCAGGAAGAGCTCGTCCTCGAAGTCGAGCACGATGCGCTTGCCGATTCGCTCGAGTCCGATGACCTCGCGCCCCTCGAGCGCGGAGATCGGGGGCTCGACGCTGCGGAGGACGAAGGCGCTCTTCAACCTGACTCGCTCGAGCCGGCGGTGGAGCACCCGCTCTTCGAGCGCGTCGAGGTAGGTGAGGATGTCGGGCAGCTCGGGCATGGCAGGCCGACGGCGTGATCCGCCGTGAATCTATCCGGCCGGCTGCTCTTGCGCGGCACGGGCCCGTGCCATACCTTGTGCGTCGACAATCGAAGCTCGTGGCGATTTACGGCGTATTGCGGCCACGTTAATCCTCAGCTAAAAAGCCACGCGTCCGCGTGACCTTTTTGGCACCGGGCGCTCGTTTTTTCCGGTGTCGAAGAACGTCCCGAAACGCGCGGCTGAAAGGAAGCTGCGCGACGTGACGACAGTTCAAGCTCCACCCCAATCCCCAACGGTCACCACCCGACCGATCGATCTGGTCTGCGAGCACTGCGGCGAGCCCGCGGGTGCCACGGCCACCGCGGTGTGCGCGGAGTGTCTCGGCCCTCTGGTGCCGCAGTACGATCCCGACCGACGATTGCCCGGCGCCGCGGAGATCGCCGGACGGGAGGGCTCGCTCTGGCGCTATCGCGAGTGGCTCCCGTTCGAGGGCGCGCCCGCGCTCTCCCGGGACACCGGCTGGACCCCGCTGATCGACGCGCCCGCCCTGGCCGAGCGGCTCGGCGTCGAGCGGGCCTGGATCAAGAACGACACCGTGAGCCACCCGAGCCTCTCCTTCAAGGATCGGGTAGTGAGCGCGGCGATCAACGCGGCGCACGGGCTCGGCTGCGAGGTGTTCGCCTGCGCCTCGACCGGCAACCTCGGCAACGCGGTGGCGGCGCACGCGGCGCGGGCGGGGATTCCGGCGGTGGTGCTGGTGCCGGCCGATCTCGAACCGAGCAAGATCCGGGCAACGACCGTGCACGGCGCCCACCTGATCCGGATCCTGGGGACCTACGACGACGTCAACCGTCTCGCCGTCCAGCTCGCCGATCGCTACGGCTGGGGCGTGGCCAACGTCAACCTGCGCCCGTATTACGCGGAGGGCTCGAAGACGGTGGCCTTCGAGATCGCGGAGCAGCTGGGCTGGCGCCTGCCGAGCGCGGTGATCGCGCCGATGGCGGGCGGCTCGCTGCTCTCGAAGCTCTACAAGGGATTCAACGAGTTCGTCGACGCGGGGCTGGTCGAGGGACCGCTGCCGCGCCTGGCCGGCGCCCAGGCGACGGGATGCGCGCCGATCGCGCGCGCGTTCGAGCGCGGGAGCGTCACGGTCGAGCCCGTGGTGCCGGCGACGATCGCCCGCTCGCTCGCGATCGGGGCCCCGGCCGACGGCGTCCGCGCCCTGGCGGCGATTCGCGGCACGGGCGGCACCGCGGCGCACGTCTCCGACGAGCAGGTCGTCGAGGGGATTCGGATCCTCGCCGAGACCACCGGCGTCTTCGGGGAGTCGGCGGGTGGCGTCACCGCGGCGGTCGCGCTCGCGCTGGCGGACCGTGGCTGGTTCACGCCCGAAGACGAAGTCGTCCTCACCATCACCGGCCACGGGCTCAAGACGCCCGACCTCGTGGCCGTCGACGAAGAAGCCACCACTCCGGTTCGACCCCGCTTGAAGGAGGTCGCCGATTTCGCCAAGACCCTGATCGACCGCACCGCGCAAGGAGCTTTCTGATGTCCGTCACGATCCATCTTCCCCAGATTCTCGCCCGGCACGCCGAGGGCGCTCGCAGCCTGTCGATCGCCGGCGACACGGTCGGCGGCGTGCTGACCGCGCTCGAGACCCAGCATCCGGAGCTCGGTCGGCGGGTGCGCGAGGCGACGGCACCGCCCAATCCGTTCGTCACGCTCTACCTGAACGACGAGGACGTCCGCTTCCTCGGCGGCAACGAGACCCCGGTGGCGCCGGGCGACGAGCTCTCGATCGTCTCGGCGATCGCGGGAGGCTGACCAGATGACCGCGACGATTACGGATACCGTCTCCAGCGGCGACGAGCTGCTCTCCAACGCGGAGCTGCTCCGCTACAGCCGCCATCTGGTGTTGCCGGAAGTCGGCCTCGAGGGGCAGCGGCGCCTCAAGCAGGCCCGGGTCCTGGTGGTGGGCGCGGGCGGGCTCGGCTCGCCGGTGGCGCTCTACCTCGCGGCCGCCGGCGTCGGCACCATCGGGTTGGTCGACTTCGACGCCGTCGACGAGACCAATCTCCAGCGGCAGATCCTCCACGGCACCAGCACGATCGGGACGCCCAAGCTCGATTCGGCGGAAGCCCGACTCCGCGACCTGAACCCGCACGTCAAGCTCGAGCGGTTCGACGTCCGGCTCTCGGCCAACAACGCCCTGGCGATCCTCCGCGGCTTCGATCTGGTGATCGACGGGACCGACAACTTCGGCACCCGCTATCTGGTGAACGACGCCTGCGTTCTGCTCGGGATTCCCAACGTGTACGGGAGCATCTATCGCTTCGAGGGGCAGGTCTCGCTCTTCGCGACCAAGGACGGGCCCTGCTACCGGTGTCTCTTCCGCCAGCCGCCACCCCCGGGCGCGGTGCCCAACTGCGCCGAGGGCGGCGTGCTCGGCGTGCTGCCGGGGCTGGTCGGGACCATCCAGGCGGCCGAAGCGATCAAGCACATTCTGCGAATCGGCTCGTCGCTCACGGGGCAGCTGCTGCTGGTGGACGCGCTCGGTCTCCAGTTCCGGCGGGTCAAGGTCCGCAAGGATCCGGAGTGCCCGGCCTGCGGCACCCGCACGATCGATCGATTGGTCGACGAGGTCGTGGCCTGCGAGGTCCCGGCGCCGCGGGGTCGGGGCGGTGTGGCGGAGATCACCCCGATCGAGCTCGACGATCGACTGAAGCGTGGTGACGGCCTGCTGCTGGTCGACGTGCGGGATCCCTGGGAGTGGTCGCTCGCCCGGCTGAGCGGCGCTCGGCTGGTGCCGCTCGACACGATCGCCGACGCGGCGGGATCGCTGCCCAAGGATCTCGAGCTGGTGCTCTACTGCAAGGGCGGGGTCCGGAGCATCCAGGCCGCGCTCGAGCTCCAGGCGCGCGGGTTCGAGCGGGTCACCAGCCTCGCGGGCGGGATCGGGCGGTGGCGCGAGGAGGTGGACCCGAGTCTGCCGCGGTACTGAGCGCCGTCGGGCGCCGCCGCGCTCGGCGAGCGCTGGGTCGCCCGACCCGTCGACTACGTCCGAGAACCGAGGGTCAGGGCGTGGGTTGCCCGGAGCCCTCGATCCTGGCGAGCCGCGCCATCAGGACGGCGGCCCGCTCGGCGGCCATCTTGAGCGACGGCAGGTAGACGCCTTCCTCGGGCGAATGCGCGCCGAAGCCGTCGGGGCCGAGGCCGTCGAGGCTCGGGACGATGTCGCCGACGAAGGCGATGTCGCCCGCGCCGCGGCGGTCGGGTGGCAGGGCCTCGATCGCCGGGTAGCCGAGCGCCTGGCTGACGCCGTCGAACACCGCGAGCACCGCGCGACTGCCGTCGGAGGGCGGCATCCCCGGATAGCTGTCGGTGAAGGAGATCCGCGCGGTCGTGCCGGGCAGGTTCTCGCTCACGATCTCGCGCATCACGGCGCGGGCCGAGTCCTTCTGGCCCTCGGTGAGGAAGCGGAGGTCGCCCTGCACCACGAGCGACTTCGCGATGATGTTGGTCTTGCTGGCGACCGTGCCGCTCACCGCCATGCTGTCGAAGCTGACCTCGGTGCCGCCGACGATGGCGCCCGGATTGAAGGTCAGGTACTGCTGGTTCGAGAGCCGCTCGCGAAAGCCGTTCAGGATCCGGGAGGCTTCGAAGATGGCGCCATAGCCGGTGCCGGGGCGGAAGATGCCCGAGGAGTGGGCCTGGCGTCCGGTGACGGTGAGGATCCAGCCGCTCGAGCCGCGGCGGGAGATCGTCGCGGTGCGGGCGTCGCCGCCTTCGAAGGCGAGGGCCACGTCGCTCTCCCGGGCCGCCTGGCGGAGCGGCTCGCGGGTCACCTCGACGGGACGACCGGTGCTCTCCTCGTCGCCGGTGAAGACCACTCTCACCTCCATCTCGTCGAGCGCGCCGATCGAAGCCAGGGCCTCGAGGGCGAGCACGATCACCACGTCGCCGCCCTTCATGTCGGCGGTGCCGGCGCCGCGGGCGACGGTGTCGCGCCGGGCGAAGCGCTGACCCTCGCCCTCGAAGACGGTGTCGAGGTGTCCGATGAGGAGGATCCGCTGGCCGTCGGGCTTGGCGCGGGGTCCCTTCCGCACGGCCACCAGGTGACCGCCGCGCCGCATCTCGGGCGGCAGCTCCACCCAGCTGGTGGTGAATCCGAGCGAGTCGAGCCGGGCGCGGAGCACGGAGCCGACGGCCCGAACGCCGGCCGCGTTGAGCGATCCGCTCCCGATGTTCACCAGCCGCTCCAGGAGCGAGACCGCGCTCTCGTAGCGCCGGTTGATGTAGCCCCGGGTGCGGGCTTCCCGCGGGGTGAGGGGCTGCGCCTCGAGCGGCGCGCAGGGCAGGGCCACGGCGAGCCCGACCGCCAGCAGGACCCGCCGGAGGGCGATCGTCGTCGTTTCGGATGCGTGCATGCCGGGAATAGATTCGGGCGTCGGCCCGGTCGCAACCCGGGGTCGGCTCGTTTCATCTCGGATCGAAGGGACCGATGAGCACATCCTGCGCGCGCGCGATCGCCCTACCCGCCGGCTGCCTCTTCACGCTGGGCTTGAGCCTTACCCCTGGCGCGGCGGGGGCCCAGGTGTCGGCGTCGATCGAGCCGCAGCGCTCCGGCGTGTCCGTCCGGCTGCAGGCCGTGTCGGTGGTGACCCCGCGGATCGTCTGGGCGAGCGGCGCGGGCGGCACCTGGGTGCGGACCGCCGACGGCGGCGCGACCTGGAGCTCCGGTGTGGTGCCGGGCGCGGACTCGCTCGAGTTCCGCGACGTGCACGCGTTCGACGCCCGGAGCGCGGTGTTGCTCGCGGCCGGCCCGGGCGAGCGGTCGCGGATCTACCGCACCCAGGACGCCGGCGCCACCTGGGAGCTGGTCTTCACCAACCGGGATCCGCGGGCCTTCTTCGACTGCATCGACTTCAAGGGCTCCTTCGGGATCGCGATGAGCGACGCCGTCGACGGGCGATTCCCGTTCCTCAGGTCCAGAAACGGCGGTCGCGCCTGGGAGTCCTATCACCCGCGTGGTGAGGACGACGTGCCCGCGCAGGAGGGTGAAGGCGGGTTCGCGGCGAGCGGCACCTGCGTCCAGGCCACCGACGGCGGCTTCCGGATCGCGACGGCGGTCGGGGGCCGGGTGATCCAATACTCCGCGCGCGGCGTCGAGGCCTATCAGACGCCCGTGGTGCACGGGAAGCCGACGGCGGGCGTGGCCACGATCGCGTTCCGGAGCCCGTCGGTTGGGGTTGCGGCCGGCGGCGATCTGGCGGTGCAGGACGACTTCACCGACAACGTCGCGGTGACCCGGGACGGCGGCCGGACCTGGACCCTCGGCGCGCGGCCCCCCTTTCCCGGGCCGATCTACGGCGCGGCCTACACCGGGACCCGGAGCCGGGCGGTGCTGGTGGTGGTCGGGCCCAAGGGTGCCGCGTGGTCGGCGGACGACGCCGCCAGCTGGCAGCCGCTGGCGGAGGGCAACTACTGGGGGCTGGGCTTCGCGGCGAACGGCGTGGGCTGGCTGGTGGGTCCGGCCGGTGCGATCCTCAGGGTCGAGCTCCGGAACCGCTAGCGCCTAACGCTTCCCCGCGCGGGCGATGGCGGCCTGGGCCTCCTCGCTCAGCACCAGGCGGCCGCTCACCGCGGCGCGGCGCCGGAGCAGCTCGTCCCAGGCGTCGGTGCCTTCCCAGAAGACCCGCTTGAGATCCCGGACCGCCGCCGGATTGGCCCGGGCGAGGGTGGCGACCCGGCTCTCGAGCCGCTGGTCGAGCGCCTCGACCGACTCCAGGGTCTCGGCGTAGAGGCCGTGGGTCGCGGCCCAGGCGGCCGAGCGCCAGTCGGCGTCGACCGACATGGCCGCGAACGCGCCGGCGCCGACCTTCCGCTCGATCACCGGTCCGACCACGAAGGGTCCGATTCCGACCGCGAGCTCGCTCAGCTTGACGGCGGCGCCGTCGGTGGCGAGCGCGTAGTCCGCCGCGGCGATCAACCCGACCCCGCCGCCCGCCGCTTTGCCATGGACCCGGGCCACCACGAACTGCGGTGCCCTGATCATCGCGAGAATCACGTTCGCGAAGCCGCTGAAGAACTGCTGGCCGCCCGACGGATCCTTCACCGCGAGCAGCTCGTCGAAGGAGGCGCCCGCGCAGAAGGCCCCGGTGCCGGTGCTCCGGAGCACGATCACCCGGACCGCCGAGTCGGCGCCGGCCCCCTTGATGGCGTCCGCCAGCCGGCTCAGCACGGCGCCGGGCAGCGAGTTGCTCTTGGGGTGACCGAAGGTCACCGTGGCCACGCCATCGGCGACGGCGCTGGTGACCTCGCCCTGGCGGGTCGGATCGGACGTCATCGGGTCTCCGGAAGTGGGATGGGGCAAGCGGCCCGCAATATGAACCGGGTCGGAGGTCCGGGCCACCGGGATGGCCGGCCGGGCCGCGAGCGGCGCCCGCCGGGAGTCCGGGTGGGCTCCAGCGCGGGCGCGCACTCGGTGTAAGTCTGAAAAAACTCTAAAGTCAAGCGGGGCCATCACTTGGACGTTTCCCGACCGCGAGTTAACTTCTCTTGGCAGGTCCTTTCCGGTCGTCGCCACGAGGTTGCCATGACACCACGAGACACCAAAGCCCCCGCCGAAGATCCGAAGCTGATGGCCGCGTTCGACGCCAGGATCGACCGGGGCGAGACCATCGAGCCCAAGGACTGGATGCCGGCCAAGTACCGGAAGCAGCTGATCCGGATGATGTCGCAGCACGCCCATTCGGAGGTGGTGGGGATGTTGCCGGAGGGCAACTGGATCACCCGGGCGCCGAACCTGCGGCGCAAGATGGCGCTCCTGGCCAAGGTGCAGGACGAGGCCGGGCACGGGCTCTACATCTACTGCGGGACCGAGACGCTCGGGATCGATCGGGCCGAGCTGATGGACCAGTATCTCTACGGCACGGCGAAGTACTCCAGCATCTTCAACTACCCGACCCTCAACTGGGCCGACATCGGGGTGATCGGCTGGCTGGTGGACGGCGCGGCGATCGTCAACCAGACCATGCTGGCGCGCGCCAGCTACGGACCGTACGCGCGGGCGATGATCCGGATCTGCAAGGAGGAGAACTTCCACAAGCGGCAGGGCTACGAGCTCTGCGCCACGCTGGCCAAGGGCACCCCGGCCCAGCAGGCGATGCTGCAGAACTCGGTGGACCGCTGGTGGTGGCCCTCGCTGATGATGTTCGGGCCGCACGACACCGAGTCGCCGCACAGCCAGGACCTGCTCCGCTGGCGAGTCAAGCAGAAGACCAACGACGAGCTCCGCCAGCGGTTCGTGAATCTCACGGTCCCGCAGGCGCAGGCGATCGGCGTGACGCTGCCCGATCCCGACCTCCGCTACGACGAGGAGTCGAAGAACTGGCTCTTCGGCGAGATCGACTGGGACGAGTTCTATCAGGTGATCGGCGGCAACGGTCCCTGCAATCACGAGCGGATCGCGGCCCGACGGAGCGCGCACGAAGGGGGGCAGTGGGTGCGCGACGCGGCCGCCGCCTACGCCGCCAAGCACGCGCCCGCCGCGCCCGCGGCGGCCTGAGGACGGACGCGATGACTGCCAAGCCGACCGACGACGTGGGCCAGTGGCCGCTCTGGGAAGTCTTCACCCAGCCACCCGGGGGGAAGCCGCACGAGCACGCGGGCAGCGTGCACGCGCCCGACGCCGAGATCGCCCTCCAGAACGCGCGCGACGTCTACACCCGCCGGGGCGAGGCGGTGAGCCTCTGGGTGGTGCAGAGCACCGCGATCGTCGCCTCCGCGCCGGGTGACGACGGGCCCTTCTTCGATCCCGGCAACGACAAGCCCTATCGGCACCCGCAGTTCTACAAGACGCCCCGCGGCGTGAAGGTGTTCTGATGACGTCCCCGCCGCTGTTCGAGCTGCTGCTCCGCCTGGGCGACGACCGCCTGGTGCTCGGCCATCGGAACTCCGAGTGGTGCGGGCACGGCCCCATCCTCGAAGAGGACATCGCGCTCACCAACGTCTCCCTCGACCTGATCGGCCAGGCCCAGCTCTTCCTCGACCTCGCGGGCGCGGTGGAGGGGAAGGGGCGGGACGCCGACGCCCTCGCCTACTGGCGGGACGAGACCGGGTTCCGGAACCTCCAGCTGGTGGAGCTTCCCCCCGGCGACTTCGCCTTCACCATGCTCCGGCAGTTCCTCTTCTCCGCCTGGAGCCACGGCTACCTGGCCGGGCTGACCGAGGCGGAGAACGAGGACCTGGCTGGCATCGCCGCGAAGGCCGCGAAGGAGAATCGCTACCATCTCCGCCACGCGGCCGAATGGGTGATCCGCCTGGGCGACGGCACCGAAGAGAGCCACGGGCGAGTCGAGGCGGCGTTGGCCGAGCTCTGGCCCTGGACCGCCGAGTTCTTCCACGTCGACCGGGTGGACGAGGCGCTGGCGAAGAGCTGCCATCTGCCGAGCGTCGAGACGCAGCGCGCCGACTTCGAGAAGATCGTGAACGAGGTCTTCGGCCGGGCCCGACTGACGGCGCCGGAGGGGCCGGGACGGATGGCCGGTGGCCGGCGCGGGCGCCACACCGAGCACTTGGGGCACATGCTGGCGGAGATGCAGATCGTGGCCCGCTCCCACCCGGGAGCGACCTGGTGAATCGGACCTCCGAGGCGATCGTCAGCGCGCTGGCGCGGAACGCCGAGGAGGCACGCGTGCTGGAGGCGCTGCGGGAGATCAAGGATCCCGAGGTGCCGGTGATCGACATCGTCGAGCTGGGGATCGTGCGGGGTGTGACGCTCGAGGGCGAGAAAGCCACCGTGCGGCTCACGCCGACCTATTCCGGGTGTCCGGCCCTCTCCGTGATGGAGCGGCAGATCACCGAGACGCTCTCCCGGCACGGCTGGCGCGAGGTGGCGGTCAAGAAGGTCTTCTCGCCCGCCTGGACCACCGATTGGATGAGCGAGGAAGCGCGGGAGAAGCTCCGGGTCTACGGGATCGCGCCGCCCGGCAAGGCGGAAACCCAGGAGCTGGTGCCGCTCGGGCCGCCGCCCCGCGCGGTGCCGTGTCCCTTCTGCGGCTCCAGCAACACCTCACGCGAGAGCGAGTTCGGGGCGACGGCCTGCAAGTCGATCCACGTCTGCCACTCCTGCCGGCAGCCCTTCGAGCACTTCAAGGCGATCTAGGCCCAGGGCCCTTCGATCACCTCGACCCACTTCGACAGAAACGCGTTGGCCTGAAAGCCGTCGAGCACCCGATGGTCGATGGTGAGCGTCACGTAGATCATCGGCTTCACCACCAGCTCGGGAATCTCGTTCCGGAACACGGCCACGGGCCGATGCTGGAGCTTGCCGAGCCCGAGGATCGCCGATTGGGGCTGGTTGATGATGATCGGCGCGGCGAGGAGGCTTCCGCTCACGCCGTGGTTGGAGATGGTGAAGGTCCCGTCCTGCACGTCTTTCGGTGAGAGCGACCCGCTCCGCGCGCGCGTGGTCAGGTCGTGGAGCCGGGCGGCCGTCTCCGGCAGGTCGAGGGCCTGCGCGCCCTTCAGCACCGGCACGATCAGCCCGCCGCCCTCGAGCGCGGTTCCCACCCCGACGTTGCAGTCGCCGAAGAGCTCGAGCGCGTCGTCGTGCCAACGGCTGTTGACCTCGGGCACGGCCTGGAGCGCCGCGACCGAGGCGCGGACGAAGTACGCGGTGTAGGTGAGGTTGGTGCCCGCCGCCGCGTAACGCGCCTTGTGGGCGCCGCGGTGGGCGATCACGGCGCTCAGATCCGCCTCGAACACCGAGGTGACGTGCGGGGCCGTGGCCACGCTCTGCTGCATGTGGGCCGCGATGCTCTTCCGCATCTGGCTGTGCGGCACCCGCCGGCTGGCGAGCGCCGCGGCCGGCGCCGCTCGGGGCGGCTTGGCGGGCGCGGCCGGCCGACTCGCCAGATGACGCTCGATGTCCTCCATCCGAATCCGTCCGCCGCGTCCGGTACCTACGATCGCGGAGGCGTCGAGCCCGTGGTCGCGGAGCATTCGGCGCGCGGCGGGGCTCGGGCCCAGGGTCGGCCCGTCGGCCGGCATCCGGATCGCGGTGGGCTTGGTCGACGGGGTGGCGACGATCGGGGTGGGCTCGGCGGCCGCGCTGGTCGCGGCCCCCGCACCGGCCGGGCCGATCCGACCCAACACCTCGCCCGGCGTCACTTCCTCCCCCTCGGCCTTGAGGATCTCCACCAGGGTGCCGGCCGCGGGCGCGGCGATTTCCACGGTCACCTTGTCGGTGGTGATCTCGAGCAGCGGCTCGTCGGCCGCCACCGGGTCACCGACCTGCTTGAACCAGGCCCCGACCACGTTGCTGGTGCCTTCGGTCTGGTCGGTCGGGAGGAGGATATCGGTCAGGGTCGTCATCGATCGGCGGTTGGGGTTCCGGCACCGCGCGCGGGCCGGCGCTGGAGCGGCTGGGCGAGGAGGCCGGACGGGAAAGACGCGGGTGACGCCAGGATTGTAACACCCGTCCGAGCGCGCTGCAGCGGTCCGAACCCCGCCTGAGCGACGGGTCGGATCGCCACGCGTTCCCTGGGTTCGGCGAGGAGGAGGAGGCTCAATCGACGCCCGCGCGCTCCACGGCCCGCCGGGAGGCGAGCCAGGCCTCGATCCGCCGGCACGCTTCGGTGAGCCGCGCCTCGCCGGTGCCGAGGGTGATCCGAACGTGTCCGGCGCCGCTCGGGCCGAAGCCCTCGCCGGGCGTCACCGCCACGCCGGTCTCGTCGAGCAGCTCCGCCGCGAAGCGCTTGCCCTCGAGACCGGTCCCGCGAACGTCGAGGAAGACGTACATCCCTCCGTCGGGCATTCTGGCCTGGAGGCCCGGTACTTCGCCGAGCGCGCCGACCACCAGCGCGGCGCGGGTGCGGTAGGACTCGCGGATCGCGGCCAGCTCCCGGTCGCCGGCGGCGACGGCTTCCGCCGCCGCGTCCTGAATGAACTGGGCGACGCCGAAGAACATCGCCCGCGCCAGGGTGCCGAGATGCCCGATCAGCTCGCTCGGTCCGATGGCCCAGCCGCAGCGCCAGCCGGTCATCGCGTGCGACTTGGACAGGCTCCCGACCACCACCGAACGGTCCTCCATGCCAGGCCAGGCGGCGGGGCTCTGGTGGCGGCCGTCGAACACCAGCGTGCCGTACACCTCGTCGGAGACCAGCCAGAGATCGTGACGCCGGCAGAGCTCGGCCACGGCGCGCCGCTCCGCCTCGCGGAGACTCGAGCCGGTCGGGTTGTGCGGGAAGTTGAGCAGCAGCGCCCGGGTGCGGGGGGTGATGGCGCGGGCCAGGTCGTCGGGGTCGAGATGGAAGCTCCGCTCGGGTCGGAGCGGCACCTGGACCATGGTCGCGCCGGGCGCGCCGATCACGGCCTCGTAGGTGACGTAGGTCGGCTCGACCACGACGACCTCGTCGCCGTGATCGAAGAGGCACTGGGCCAGGGCGTAGAGCGTGGCCTGCGCGCCGGGAAAGACCGCCACGTTGGCCGGCGCAATCGGCCGTCCGAGCGTTCCGGTCGCCTCGCGGGCGATCGCCTCGAGGAGCGCGGGCTCGCCGCCGCTCGGCGAGTAGTGGGTCCGCCCGCGCTCGATGGCCGCGTGCGCCGCCTCGCGGATCGAGGCCGGGGTCTCGAAGTCGGGGTCGCCGATGCTGAGCAGAATGATGTCGTCACCGCGGATCTGACGGGCAACGGCGCGGTCGTGGACCGCCCAGGCGTCGGATCCTTCGCCGGCGATCCGGCGGGTCAAAGAGGCGTATCGCATGGCTGGGATTCTAGCCGGGCGGGGGTCGCTTTGCCGGCCGCCGCCCGCCCGAATGGCGCGGGCCGCGAGGAGGCCCCGTGTCTGATCGGTGGTCGATGAAGGTCTCTTGCGAAATCAGTCGGCGAGCCGTTTCTTCGTCGCTCTCCCCCCACAGACGAGGTGTCCCATGGTCTCCCTGACCGCGCTCTGGATGCCGATCGTGCTCTCCGCCGTGCTGGTCTTCATCGCCAGCTCGATCGTCCACATGCTGCTGCCGCACCATCAGTCGGATTGGAAGAAGGTCCCGGACGAGGACGGGCTGATGGAGGCGATGCGCCGCTTCTCGCTCCCGCCGGGCGACTACGCGCTGCCCTGCCCGCGCGGCGGAGCGGAGATGAAGACCGAGGCCTATCAGACCAAGGTGAAGCAGGGGCCGGTCGTGTTCATGACGGTCTTCCCGACGGGGATGGGTGTCGGGATGGGCAAGCAGCTGGCCCAGTGGTTCGTCTACACCCTGGTCGTGTCGGTCTTCGCGGCCTACATGGCGAGCCGCGCGCCGCTCGCGGACGGGGCCGGCTACCTGGCGGTCTTCCGGATCACCTCGACCACCGCCTTCGCGGCCTACACGCTGGCGCTCTGGCAGCGGTCGATCTGGTATCGCACCGCGTGGACGACGACGCTCAAGAGCTCGCTCGACGGCCTCGGGTACGCGCTCCTGACCGGGGGCGCGTTCGGCTGGCTTTGGCCCTAGCGCGCGCCCGCTTCGGCGCGGGGTGATCGGCCTCGAAGAGGTCGATCATCTCGTCGAGCGACTGCGCCAGCAGATGCTGGCACCAGGTGGCGCTCAGTCCGACCAGACCGGCCTGCTGCTCGGTGAGCGGCATCGCGTCGAAGGCCTCGAAGAGCTCCTCCTTGTGGCCCACGTCGGCGATCGCGTGGTGCATCAGGCAGCGGAAGGCGGTCTCCGGGAGCTCGGTCCTCGCCTTGATCCGCTCGACGTGCTCGGCCGTCGGCGGATTGCCTTCGAGCAGGAAGATGTAGCCCATCAGCGCGACCGGATGGACGTGGCGGATCCAGTAGTACTGGGAGCCCGCGACCGAGGCGATCAGCGGCGAGGGGATCATCCCACGGACCTCGGCCTCGTCGTAGCCCAGCGAGACGATGTCGTCGAGCAGCCACTCGTCGTGGTCGACCTCTTCGGGGATGTGGTGCTCGAAGTAGTCGATCAGCGCGGCCGCCACGCGGTCGGTCTCCGGCAGCTTTCGCGCGCAGTCCACCGCTTCCTGCATCATCGGCACGCCGGTACGCACCAGGCCGTAGAGCCGGAGCAGGTAGCGGGGAAAGAGTTCGGTCAGCCGCGAATGATTCCAGAGCCGGCGGGTGGCGCGGGCGTACGGGTCGCTGGTGAGCTCGAGCTTGAAGGAGAGCAGCTCACTGTGACTGGTGGTCGGAGGCATGGCGTATCCCGGGCGGAGACGACCCGAGGCCGCGCGGCGTCATCCGCCGCACGACCTCGAGAGATTGGACGGGCGAGGGTCGAGGACCGGGTCCCGGTCAGACGAAGGTGTCGGGGTCGACCTTGCCGCGCTTCTTGTGGAGCATGCCGGAGAATTTCAGCTTCTGCTGGATTCGAATCAGCGCGTCTACCTCGCCCCGCGTGAGCTTCTTGAGCCGCCGCTTGTGGGTGGCCGAGAGCTTCTTCGGATGGACCAGACCGGCCTGTTCGAGCCGGGTGAGGTTGGTGTCCGCCATGAGGCCTCCGGGTGTGGCGGGTTGGCCTTCGGTGTGGCTGAATCTGCTTTGGGGCTGGCCGGGGAGAATTAGCGCCCGGCGGAGGTCGTGTCAACTACGCAACAGGGCCATTTGGTCCTGATTCAGGGGCCTGGCGGGCCGCTCAGGCGACGTTCGGCGCGCTCGACGGTGAGCAGTGCCCCTCGCTGTTTCGCGGTCGCCACGGCCTCGGCCAGGGTGGCCCGACCGCGTGCCTCTCCACCAGGCTGGGTCAGCTCGAGCTCCCCGCGAAGTCGCAGCAGCTCGGCGTCCCAGCCGTGGGCGCCAGAGACTCGGGCCGCCTCGATCCCCGCGGCGGCGGCTTCGAGCCCCGCTTCGATTCGGCCGTCGGCCAGGAGCGCGTCCGCCTCCACCGCGAGCAGATAGGGGCTCATGGTTCGAACCCCGGCCTGCTCCAGCGCGGCGATCGAGCCGCGGAGCGTGGCGAGTCCTTCGTCGGCCCGGCCCGAGCGGGCGTCGGCCCAGGCCCGGAGCGCGGTTCCCCAGGCGGCCCAGAAGGGGAACTCTGCGGACAGACCGACCGCCTCTTCGGCGGCCCGGCTCACCGCCCTGACGTCCCCGGCCAGCTGTGCCCGCCAGGCCTCGTAGATCAGCCCCGCCGCGAGGTTGAAGGGGTTCTTCATTCGGCGCGCGAGCGTCACGCTCTCCTCGGAGAGCTGGCGGCCGGCCTCCACCTCGCCCTGGGAGGTGCGGACCACGGCGAGATTGGAGAGCAGGTTGGTGCCGCGAACCGACCCGCCGCCCGAGGTCGCTTCCGCGAGGGCGACGTCGGCGCGGCAGGGCGCGATGGCCTCCTCGAGCGCGGCGGCGGCGCTCGGGTAGTCGCCGCCCATCAGCCGAGCGGCGCCGAGCGCGAAGCGGGACTCGATCATCAGGTCGACGCCGCCGACCCGGTCGGCCTCCTCGGCCATCTGTCCGGCGATCTCCAGCAGGCGGGCGATCGGCCCGTGCGCCTGGTAGAACGCGGCCAGACCCCAGAGCGTGCCGAAGAGCTGCTGGGCGCCGCCCAACGTCTGGCAGAGGGCGTGGGCCCGATCGTAGGTGCGGGCCACCTCTTCGGCGCCGTAGCCCTGGGTGACGACGAGCGCCGGCGCGAGCGCGGTGAGCAGGGCCAGCTCCCGGCGCTGGCGGACGGGGCCGTCCTCCAGCGCGTCGAGGCAATCGAGCGCCTGGCGGTAGAGCCCCGCGGCCTCCGCGTTGGCGTAGCGGGCGGCGGCCTTGCCGGCGGCGCGCTCCCAGAGCTCCAGGGCGCGGGCCCGGTCGCCGGCCTGCATCAGGTGCCGCGCGGTGACCTCGGGGCTCGCCTCCGCCAGCTCGGCGAACCGGCCGGTCAGCTCGTCGGCGACCCGCCGGTGGAGCTCGGCCCGCTTGCTCGAGAGCAGCGACTCGTAGGCGGCCTCGTGGATCAGCGCGTGACGGAAGAGGTAGCTCACCCGGGGCCAGATCCCTCGCACCTCGAGGATCTCGGCGTCGACCAGCCGGTCGAGCCGGTCGCGGAGCGTGGTCTCGGCCAGCCCGGTCACCGCGAGCAGCAGGTCGAAGGCGAACTCGCGCCCGATCGCGGCCGCGGGGCGGATCACCTCGTTGGCGCCGGTCAGCTGGTCGAGGCGCGCCCGGAGCGAGTCCTCGAGCGACGCGGGGATCGTGGCCGAAGTCGTCGTCGCCGCGCGATCCGCGCTCAGCACGGCGCGGGTCAGCTCCTCGACGAAGAGCGGCACGCCGTCGGAGCGGTCGATCAGCGTCTGCGCCGTGCCCGGGTCGAGCAGCCGCCCCGACGCCAGATTGGCGATCAGGGTCGAGGCGTCCTCCCGGTCGAGCGGGTCGAGGGTGATCTGGGAGAGACGGGTCCGCGATTCCCAGGGCGGCGTGAAGCCGGGCCGCGCGGTCATCACCACCAGGAGCCGCGCGGAACCGGCGCGCTGGATCAGGAGCCCGAGCAGGTCGAGCGTCGACGGATCGAGCCAGTGGAGGTCTTCGGCGGCCAGCACCACGGTGGCGCTCTCCGTCTCGCGGAGGACCGCGGCGGCGAGCAGCTCGAGGGTCTGCTCCTTCTGGCGTTGCGGCGGGGCGGCGGAGGGCTCGAACCCCGCCCCTGGCTCGAGCCCGATCAAAGGCGCGAGCAGGGCGACGGCGTCGGCCGCGTCGCTCGGCAGCTCCGACGCGAGCGCCTGGAGCCGCTCCAATCGCTGGCCGGCCGGCTGGTGCTCGCCGCTCCTGATCAGCTGGTGCAGGAGATCGGCGACGGGGTAGAACGGGCTGTCGCGGTGATAATCCGAGCCGGCGAGGGTGAGCCAGCGGCGGGAACGGTCTCCGGTGCGGTCGCGGAGCTCCTCGACCAGGCGGGACTTGCCGAGCCCGGCCTCGGCCACGACCAGCACCGATCGGGCCCGGCCGCTCTCGGCGGCCTGGAAGCGCTGCTGGAGCAGGGCGATCTCCGCTTCGCGGCCGACCAGCCGGGCCAGGCCGCGCCTGCGGGAGAGGTCGAAGCGGGTGCGAACGCTGGTCGCGCGGATCGGACGGAACACCGGAGTGGGCGCGCCGAGGCCCTTGAGGTCGCGCTCGCCCTGGGGCTCGAACTGGAAATAGCCCTCGCAGAGCGCGACGAGATCGTCGCTCACCAGGACCGAGTTGGGCTCGGCTTCCGCCTGGAGCCGCGCGGCGACGTTCGGGGTCTGCCCCACCGCCAGCTGCTCCCGCCGCTGCCCGGCGCCTACGTCGCCGGCCACGACCAGCCCAGTGTCGATCCCGATCCGGACGGCCAGCGGTGCGGCGCCGGGAGTCGGGGGCAGCATCCGGATCTCCTGGACGATGCCGAGGCCGGCGTGGACCGCGCGGACCGGGTCGTCCTCGTGGGCCTTGGGATAGCCGAAGTAGGCCATCACCCCGTCGCCGAGGTATTGGGCGACGTGGCCGCCGAACTGCTCGATCACGCCGGCGGCGGCCTGCTGGTAGCCCAGGATCACGGTGCGGAGCTCTTCGGGGTCGAGCCGGCTGGAGAGGTCGGTCGAGCCGACCAGGTCGCAGAAGAGCACCGTGATTCGGCGACGCTCGGCGGCCGCGCCCTGGGCGGGCTCGGGCCGCTGCTCGGTGAGCGCGTGGCCGCAGCGGCCGCAGAAGGCGTGGGCCGCCGGATTCTCGAACTGACACGAGGGACAGACGAGAGGGAGCGGCGCGCCGCACTGGCCACAGAATCGTGTGGCGGGGCTGCGCGGGGCATTGCATGCCGGGCAAGCTTGCGAGGTCATCACCGTGGCCGGTTCCGGGCATTAGCTTAATCCTGACGCCCGCCGCCAGCCACCCGCACCGGAGCGCCGATGCCCCGCCACCGTCTCGCCCCCATCAAGGGCAGCGCCCCGGATCCCTCGATGCTGCGCTCGCTGGTGGGTGCCGCGGACGCGGACGATCGGCTCGCGGTGCGGGTCGTGATGCGGCCCCGGCCGCTCGGGAAGCGCGAGGCTCTCGCGGGGAAGTACCAGCGCTGGATGGAGGGCGAGCCCGTGCGGTTCAGCGAACGGGAGATCGTCCGGCTCCAGTCTCCCGATCGGACCGAGCTCCGCGAGCTGCTCGCGTTCGCGCGGTCGGTGGGTCTCGAGGTCGCGGGCGTCTCCCGGCCCCGGCACGACGTGGTGCTGGCGGGCCGCTCGGAGGTGGTGGCGGACGCCTTCGGGGTCGACTTCGAGCTCTTCGATTCGCCGGTCGGGCCGCGGCGGGCCCACCGGGGCGAGATCCACCTGCCGACCCACCTGCACGAGAGCGTGGTCGGGGTGCTGGGTCTCGACGACCTTCCCCGCCACCGTCCGGCCGGCGTGGCGACGGTGGTGGGCCGTTCCTATTCGCCGCGAACGATCGCGCGCCACTATCGCTTCCCGACCAGCGACGCCAGGGGACAACGGATCGCGATCCTGGCATTCGGCGGCGGCTTTCATCGCTCGGACCTCGACCAGTACTTCAAGCGGGTGCTCCGGATCGAGCCGCCGACCATCCGCACCAAGCTGGTGGGCGCCGCGGCCAACGCGCCGATGGATCGGGACGCGCTCGCCACCTTCGTCGACGCCTTCAACGCGCCCGGCGCCACCGCGGCCGCTCTGACCCGTCAGTTCGGCCCCGACATCATGGACTGGGCCAAGGCCACGCTCGAGGTGACCCTCGACTGCCAGATCGCCGGCGCGGTCGCACCGCGGGCCGCGTTGGACGTGATCTTCGCCGACCCGGGCTCCGCCGGCTTCTACGACGCGATCTACACCGCCATCGGGCTCGGACCGACGCGATGCCGGCCGGCCACGGTGATCTCGATCAGCTGGGGGACGTCGGAAGCGATCTGGGGCGGGCATCTCGAGGTGATCGATCAGGCGCTCCGGGCGGCCGCCATCCGCGGGATCACTGTGGTCTGCTCGAGCGGAGACTTCGGCTCGCTCAATCATCCGAAGTCCAAGCGGGCACAGGTGAACTACCCCGCCTCCAGCCGCTTCGTCCTCGCGGTGGGCGGCACCAGCATGATCTCTCCGCCGCTCCGGAAACGGAGCAACGAGGTGGTCTGGAACCGGCACGCGCTCGGGATGCGCTGCGCGTCGGGTGGCGGCGTGAGCGGCCATTGGCCCCGTCCCGGTTACCAGCGGCGGGTCGAGCCGGGTCGGGCGCGATCGTGGCGCAATCCGCACGCGACGTCGCGCGACGCCTACCGCGGGATCCCGGACGTCGCGGCGCTCGCGGACTCGGTCGGCGCGTACCGGATCCTGCTCGGTGGCCGGCGAACCATCGGGGCCGGCACCAGCGCGGCCACGCCGCTCTGGGCCGGGCTGATCGCGCGGATGCGGCACGCCACCCGGGGGGCGCTGCAGTGGGTCACCCCGCTCCTCTATCGACCCGAGCTCGATGGCGCCTTCACCGACGTGATCAGAGGACACAATCGGATCAGCCGGCACGGGGGCGCCTACCGCGCCCACCAAGGGTGGGACTGTTGCACCGGTCACGGCAGTCCGCGCGGCGACCGGCTCCTCGCGGCGCTCGCCTCGCTCTACGAGCGGCCCCGGGCCAAGCGCGAGCGATAGACCCGCGCCAGCCATTCGAGACAGACCGCCTCGCCTTCCAGATCGCCGCCGGGGAGGATCCGGTTGAGCCAGAGGTGAGTCAGGTCTCCGGCTCTCGTGAGCGCCTCGGGCTTTCGGGGCTTCGAGCCGAGCTCCGAGCGGAGCGTCCGCGCGGCCCGCTGGCGGCGCTCGAGGGCGGAGCTCGCCTCGCGAGAGAGGGCCGGCTCGCGCAGGCTCCGGAAGAGCCGCCCCGCCTCCCGCTTGAGCTCGGCTTCGACGCCGGGCTCGAAAGCTCGTCGTCGGCGGAGCAGGGCGACGGTCGCCAGGCGGGTGCGGAGATCGAGGCCGAGCCCGGCGAGCAGATCGTCGGCTCCACGGACTCCGATCGCGAGTCGCTCCGCTCGATCGCCGGCTCGCTCGTCGGAGAGCAGCACGAGCGCGGCCTCGCTATCGGCGCGGAACCAGCGCTCGACCGACGCCGTGCTGGTCGCGCCTCCCCAACGCGCGCTCCGGGCGATAGCGGTCGACCACCACGCGGTGGCAGAGTCCTCGGGCACGCCAATCCTCCGCCACGGGCAAGGCCCTTCGCGCGAGCTCCCGACCGTCGCTGTCGCCCGGCTGGAAGCGCAGCCGAAGGTGAGGGTCGGGATCGCGATACCGGAGGAAGAACCAGTTGCCGAGCGCACCCGCGCGATCGAGTGAGCGGACCAGGATCTCGAACTTCGGGAGCAGGCGATCGGCGATGGCGGGGCCGCCGTACAGCTTGATCGAGAGATACTCGCCGCGCGCCATCGGCGGCTGAGCGCTCCGAGTCGGGGCGCGTCTCGGCCGGGCGCCCGGAAGCTCGCGGCGCGCCGTGCGCCTTGCGGGAGAGCGGTCGATGAACGGAACGACGACGTCGTGGACGTATCGGTCGGTGCCGTCGGTCACCGCCAGCCTCCCAGGGTCCGGCAGCATCTCTTCGAGCACCAATGGCCCCGCGTCGCGGGCGGACAGCATGGCTGCCACGGTGAGCGGGCGCTCGAGGTCGACGATCAGCTCGTCACCCGCCGCGCGCGCCGCCACCCAGCGCGGTGCTCGTCGCCGGCGCCTCCAACTCGCGATCGCGTCGCCCAGCGCGCTCTCGTCGAGCGCGCTCCATCGAGCCAGAGCGACCGGCGCGACTCGCCAGCGCCGCCGGGCCAGCACCACGTCTCCCAATCGGACCCTGGGCAAGGTGGCGCGACGCTCGAACGGACCCCAGCTCCAGGCGAGACGATTCGCCACGCCCTCGCGCTGCATCCAGGCGAGCAGGCGATACGGCAGGAACCCGTCCTCGATCGCGCGGTGGGCGGTGGTGAGTCGGGGCTCGATCCGACCGCCGAGTCGCTGGCTCTCGAGCACCGTTCGCTCGGTCCCGGCGGACACGGACACCAGCAGGTCGTCGAGCGGGAGCTGACGCCGCCTCGCGACCGCGGCCTGGCCGAGAGCGACGATCTCGCAATTCCGGAGCCGGGCCCGGGTCAGGATCGGCGCCAGGCGATTCGCCGGCAGGTGAACCACCTCGGCCAGGATCGCGTCCGGCATCGCCTCGGACTCGGCGCGGAGATGACGCCGGACGGCCGTGGCGATCCGCCGATCGACCGCCGTGAGTCGTCCGAGCAGCTCGGCCCCCGATGGTCCGTGCGCGTTCTCGAGGAAGAAGCCAGCTCGCGACTGGCCGTCGTCCGACGGCGCGATGACCGTTCCCAGCGCGGCAAGCGTCCGAGGCAGAGGACGGGCCGGCGGAGCCAGTGAGTCGAGGTCGCTCCAGGAGAGTCGGATCTCCTCGGCCGGGCCGCCGGCGAGGTGACGGCCGAGCAGCCGCCAGCGGGGATCGCCACGCCGCGCGGGTCTCTCGGCGATCGGTGCGGTCGCCCGGAGCGAGAGGCCCACGCCGGCCTCTGGATCGACCGCCTCGAGGAGCGGAATCCGCGCATCTCCGTAGCGCTCGACGAAGGCCCGTCGAAAGCGGGCGAGCGGATCCTCCGTCGTGCCGTTCCAGCGGTGCAGCCACTCGACCGCCCGCCCGATCTCCGTGACCAGCGATCGATCGAGCGTCGGGCGCCCACCGCGGATCAGGTCGACGTCGATCGGACGGACCCCGCCGCCGATCCCTTGCGCGCGGGCTCGGACTCGGGTGAGGCGCCCGTTCCTGGCCAGCGCCCCTTCGAGCGAGCGGCCGACGGCGCGGAGGGTTCGTCCGATCGCGGTCCCGCGCAACATCGAGACGACCCGCTCCGTCTGATCTCCGTCGGTCAGTCGAATCGGCTCGGGCAGCAGGATCTCGGTGGCCACCAGCTGCCCGATCACCGCGCGGGCCACACCGGGCGTCAGGCCCATGCCGACGAGCCACGCCCGCCACTCGGCGATGGTGCCGGCTCGGGGCCCGTTCGCGATCAGCTCGGTGACCAGCCACGACGGCTCGACCACCGAGACCGCGCTCCAGTCGGTGGGGCCCGAGAGATGGATCCGCTCGGCGGCGAAGTGCGCGCTCGGGTTGAGCGTCAAGCGGGCCGGATCGCGGCCCTCACGAACGGCGCGATCGACCGCCTCCTGCAGCAAAGCCGGGCTGAGCCGAGCCCGTCGCTCCGGCGTCGCCGCGAGTCGGAGCCGGGTGCGCTCACCCACCGAGCCCAGGGACACGGTCGCCGCCTCGCCGAACGGGGTCGGGCGGGTGGCGAGCCGGAGCAGGCTTCGCATCATCGCGTGGGTGGTCCGTCGGTGGCGCGGATCGGCCCGCCAGCGCTCGAGCGCGCGCTCGAGATCGGGCGAGGCGTGGGCGACGGCGCGGAGCACGATCGGGTCGCGGCTCGCGCGCACCAGCTCGGGCAGCTCGTGCGCCGGTCGGACCGCGGGCAGCACAGCCTCGAAGGGGAGCCGGGCCGTCCGAACCAGCACGAAGCCCGTCGGGGCGAGTCGCGATGCGGCGGAGCGGCGGCTCCGGGAGCTCACGACTCCAGGCCGATGCTCGCGAGGGCTTTCGTGAAGCGGGGGCTCGAGCGAAGCGGGGCGTAGATCGGACGGACGCCGAGCCAGATCACGAACGGACAGCGGACCCGGATCGCCTCCTCGAAGCGATCGAGCGCGCGGTCGAGCTCACCCAGGCCGAGCAGGATCCTGCCGACCAGGGAGGGCGAGAGGTAGCGGTCCGCGCCGCCCCGCTCGAGCTCGGCCTGCAGCTCCCGGGCGCGGTCGGCGCGTCCCGCCGTGGCGAGCGCGTGGCCCAGCGCGCTCAACGACTCGTCGCTCCGGCCGCTCAGCTCCGCAGCCGTCTCGAGCGTGGCGATGGCCTCGTCGAGCGCGCCTCGTTGCGCGAGGGCTTCCCCCAGGAAGAGGTGGGCCGGCGCGAACGCCTCCTGCGCGAGCACCTGGCGGAGACCCTCGATGGCGCGATCGGTCTCTCCGGCCATCAGCTCGACCAGCGCGGCGCTCACCGCGACCGCCGGCGCGAGCGGATCGAGTCGCCGCGCGGCGGCCAGCTCCGCGCGAGCGTCGTCGAAGCGGCGGCGCGGCGCGAGGTTGTCGATCGCGAGCCACTGCCTGGTGATCGCCGTCGGCTCGCGTCCGATCGCCTGACGGAGCGTCGCTTCGCCGGCCGCCCAGTCCCAGCGGAAGACCGACTGGATGCACCCGAGCGCTCCAGCGGCTTCGGCCAGCTCGGGCTCGATCGCCAGGGCGTGGCGGGCGGCGCGCTCCGCCTCGAGCATCGTCGGCTCCGGCGCCGCGTGGCCGTAGAGGGCGCGGAGCACCAGGGCGTGCGCCCGCGCGCTCGACGCGGCGGCGAACTCCGGATCGACGGTGAGGGCGCGGTCGAACCACTCGAGCCCTTCGCGCAGGCTCGCGTCGGTGCGCCGGTTGACGGCCTGCCTGCCGCGGAGAAAGAGGTCGTAGGCCCGGAAGCCGGCCGAGGAGCGCGCGGATCCGGTCCCCTTGGCGGCGAGCTGTTGCTGGAAGGCCTGACCCACGGCGGCCGCGATCTCGTCCTGCACCGCGAACACGTCGTCGCAGGGGCGGTCGAAGCGCCCCGACCAGAGGGCCGATCCGTGTCGCGCGTCGATCAGGCTGGCGCTCACTCGGAGCCGTGCCCCGGCGCGGCGCACGCTGCCCTCGAGCAGGGTGTCGACGCCGAGCGCTTCGCCGATCCGGCGGGCGTCCTCGTTCCGGCCCTTGAACGCGAACGACGAGCTCCGCGCGACCACCCGGAGGCCGTCGATGCCGGAGAGGACGTGGATCAGCTCCTCCGCCAGACCGTCGCTCAGGTACTCGTCCTCCGGATCGTGACTCAGATTCGCGAATGGCAACACCGCCACCGAGCCGACCGTGACGCGCCGGGCCGGGATCGGCGCGTCGTCCGCGAGCGCCGCGACGAAGGCGCCGACCGTCTGGAAGCGGTCCTCGGCCAGCATCGCGAGGGCCCGGTCGAGCGCCCGCTCGATCGCGGGCGGGAGGTCCGCGCGGGCGACCCGCACCGAGGGCGCCGGTCCCTTGAGCTTCATCGCGGTGATCGCGAGCATGTTCGGCCCGTCGAACGGCGGCCGGCCGGCGAGCATCTCGTAGAGCAGCACCGCCAGGCTGTAGAGGTCGGATCGGCCGTCGATCTCGAGCTCGCCGCTCGCCTGCTCGGGGCTCATGTAGACCGGCGTGCCGAGCGACATCCCGGTCTCGGTGAGCCGCGAGGCGCCGCGGGTGGACGCGCGGGCGATCCCGAAGTCGACCAGCATCGGCCCGCCGGGGCCCAGCAGCACGTTCTCGGGCTTGATGTCGCGATGGACGATGCCGCGGGCGTGAGCGTAGTCGAGGCCGCTGGCGAGCGCGGCGACCAACGAGACCGCGTCCGCGACCTCGAGCCGGCCGACCCGGTCCATCCGGTCGCGGAGGGTCTCTCCCTCCACGTAGGGCATCACGTAGTAGAGCAGCCCGTCCGCCTCGCCGGAGTCGAACAGCGGGAGGATGTGCGGGTGCTGGAGCCCGGCGGTGACCCGGATCTCGCGGAGGAAGCGCTCCGCCCCCACCAGCGCGGCCATCTCGGGACGGAGGACCTTCATCGCCACGCTGCGCTCGTGGCGGAGGTCCCGCATCAGGTACACCGTGCCCATGCCGCCCCGCCCGAGCTCGCGAACGGGGACGTACCGCCCGGCGAAGAGCGTCTGGAGCTTGGCGAGCGCGTCGGTCACGTCGATCGAGGCCGAAGGGTGGTCACGGCCGGCTAACCCTATCACGGGCGTTAGGGCGCCACAAGGAGTGAGCCCCGGCGCGGGTGCGCCGGGGCTCGGTGGGTAGTGAGTGGTGGGAAGGGTCCGGCCGAATCAGCAGCCGGGGCAGGAAGCGGTGTCGCGCGCGACGGGCACGACGGTGGTCACGGTATCGAGGCTCGGCGCCGGCGGCGTCGCCACGGGCTCGCTCTCGATCTCGGGCTCGGGCTCCTCGACCACCGGCTTGACCTCGGTGTCGCGCCACATCTGGATGTGCATCCGGAAGAGCTGCGCGAGCTCGGGCGCGTTCACCACGATGTCCTTGCTCGGGTCCTTCTCCAGGATCTCGGTCACCCGGGTGAGGCTGGTGCGGGCCTTCGCGTAGCTCGGGTCGGCGTCGAGGGCCGCCTGATAGGCCCGCTTTGCGGCGCCGAGGAAGCCGGCGCGCTCGAGCGCGGTGCCGAAGTTGTTCTGGAAGACCGGCGCCGTGCTCCTGAGCTCGACCGCCCGCGCGAGCGGCGGCAGCGCCGACTCGGGGTCGCCCTCCTCGATGTAGAGCACACCGAGGTTGTTCATGGTCCAGGTGTCCTTCTCGTTCACGACCAGCGCGTGGCGATAGGTGTCGAGCGCGGCGCCGACGTCGCCCAAGCGGTGCTGCGCCCGCGCGAGGAGCCGGAAGCCCTCCGCCGAGACGGAGTCGAGGTCGAGCGCCACCAGCACGCGCTCGATCGCCTCGTGGTCGCGACCCTGGTCGAGGAAGACCCGAGCCGAGTTGAGGTAGCTCTTCACATGGGTCGAATCGAGCTCGATCGCCTTGTCGAAGGCCTTCTCCGCGCCCGCGAGGTCTCCGCTCTTCCAGGAGGAGAGACCGAGCATGTAGTGGCCGAAGGCGTTCTCCGGCTTGGTGGCGACGTAGTCGACGAAGCGCTCCTTCGCCTTCGCGTAGTCGCCCGACTTGTAGATCGACTCGGCGTCCTCGAACGTGACCACCAGCGGCTTGGCCGGCTCGGTCGGCTTGGTGGTGGTCGGGGGGAGCCCGCCGGCCGGGATGACCTTGGCGTCGCCGACGGGGATCTGGGTCACCGGAATCGGCTTGGGATCCTCGCCGCCGCACGCGAGGAAGAAGACCGGGAGCGCCGCGCCGAGCGCTCGCTTGAGATGAACGAGGTGACCGGGTCGATGGAGCGAGCTGGCGAACATGTCCTGCCTCCCTGGTTGGGTGCGTCGAGCGCACCGGGTGAGTGCTGCGTGCCAGGGAGAGAGGCAGACGGCGGACCGGCGGGACCGCTCCAGGGCTCGCGCGGCAAGTGCAAGTCGTGGAAGGTGTTAGGCGGAGTGATCGGGAAGGCTGGATACGGCGTCGTGTCCACCGGGACACGATGGAGCCTCTCGTGACGTGTCCGCTCGAACCCGGCGGGGCGTCGGGCTACTCCCGGCGGATCCCGAGGCGGCGCATGATCTTGAGCAGGCTGGCGTGGTCGGCGAGGCCGAGCGAATCGGCGGTCCGGGTGATCTGCCAGTCGTGCGCCTCGAGCGCCTGGGTGACGATCCGACGCTCGGCCTCGGTCTTGAGCTCCTGATAGGTCGCGCCCGACCCGGCCGGGTCAGCGGCTTCGCCGAGCAGCTCCTCGGGCAGGTGCTCGACCCGAATCACTTCGCCAGGGGCGGCGACCACCATCCGCTCGACGGCGTTGCGGAGCTCGCGCACGTTGTTGCGGCCGAAGCGGAACGCGGTGAGCCGCTCGCGCGTCTCCGGCGCCAGCCGCTTGGGGAGCACGCCGAAGCGGCGGCAGGCGTCCTCGAGGAAACGCTCGGCGATCGGGACCACGTCCTCGGGCCGCTCGCGCAACGGCGGGACCCGGATCACGTGCACGTTCAGCCGGTAGAGCAGGTCCTCGCGAAAGCGTCCGTCCCTGGTGGCGGCGTCGAGATCGAGGTTGGTGGCCGCGACCACCCGGGTGTCCACCGCGATCGGCTTGGTCGAGCCGACCCGGGTGACGGTCCGCTGCTCGAGCACCCGGAGCAGCTTGGCCTGCATCGGGAGCGGCAGCTCCCCGACCTCGTCGAGCAGGAGAGTGCCGCCGCTCGCGGCTTCGAAGGCGCCCTGGCGGGTGCCCTGCGCGCCGGTGAAGGCGCCGCGCTCGTGCCCGAAGAGCTCGCTCTCGACCAGCTGCTCGGGCAGCGCCGCGCAGTTGATGGCGACGTACGGCCCCGTCGGCGTCCCGCCGAGTCGGTGGAGCTCGCGCGCCACCAGCTCCTTGCCGGTGCCGCTCTCGCCCAGGATCAGCACGGTGCTCCGGATCGGCGCCAGCTTGGCGATCGCCTCGCGAAGCGCCTGCATGGCCTGGCTCCGACCGATCAGCGTCGACTCGCCGAGCTCCGCTCGGAGGGCCATCACTTCCCGGCGGAGGCGATGCCGCTCCACCACGGACGCCACCTCCAGCACCACCCGCTCGAGCGGCTCCGCCTTGTCGATGAACGCCGCCGCGCCGAGACGGACCGCCTGGACGCAGCGGTCGAAGTCGCCGGTGCCGGTGTAGACGATGACCGGCGTCTCGACGCCCTGGTGGGCCAGCCGCCGGAGCACGTCGAAGCCGTCCATGCCGGGCATCTCGAGATCAAGGATCACGCAGTCGAAGGGCGAAGCAGCGAGCCGCTCCAGGGCGAGCGCCCCGCTCGTCGCCACCTCGACCTCGTGCCCGCCGAGTCGCGCCAGATCGTAGGCGTACTGCTCGGCGAGCGGGGCCACGTCGTCGACCACCAGGATGCGACTCATGCCGTAGGAATCTCCACGATGAAGCGGCTGCCGGCGCCGGGCTCCGTCTCGACCCGGAGCGCGCCACCCAGATCCGCCACCAGGCGGCGCACCACCGAGAGCCCGAGCCCGGTGCCGTCCGGCTTGGTGGTGTAGAAGTCGTCGAAGGCGCGCGCCAGCTCCTCGCGGCTCATTCCCCGGCCGGTGTCGGCCACGGTGATCCGGGCTGCGGGAAGTCCCTCGCGCCGGATCGCGGCCGAAGCCAGCCTCACCCGGCCGGCGCCGTCCAGCGCGTCGACGGCGTTGCTCAGCAGATTCTCGAGGATCCGGCGCAGCGCCACCCGATCCACTCGAACCGGTCCGAGCTCCCGGTCGAGCGCCAGCTGGATCTCCACGCCGGGCCGGCCGGCTCCCGTCGCCAGCTCGGCCAGGAGCTGATTGGCGTCGCACGCCTCGCGGTCGAGAGCGGGCGCGAGCTTCGCGTAGCTCCGGGCCAGTCCCTCGAGGTAGCCCACGCTCGCCTCGAGCGTCGGCCAGCGCTCCGCCCACACGGTCGGCAGCGTGGCCGGGTCGGCGTCCGCGGTCTGCTTCAAGTGTCGGAGCACGTTTCGGATCGGCACCAGCCCGTTCTTGACGTCGTGGTTGACCTGACGGGCCAGGTCGCCGGTCGCGGCGCGCCGCTCGGCCTCGCGCAGCCGACCCGTGCTGCTCCTGATCCGGCGGGTCATCTGATCGAGCAGCTCCGCCAGCGCGCCGATCTCGTCGCTCCGCCCCGTGGCGAACGGCTCCTCCAGCCGATCGAGGTCGACCCGCTCCGTCTTCCGGGCCAGCTCGGTGAGCGGTCGGGTGAGAAGACCCGAGAGCCAGGCGCCGATGGCCAGCGCCACCAGCAGTCCGCCTCCCAGCGTGACCAGGATCCAGCGATCCACCCGACGCAACAGCTCGGCCGCCTCGTTCCCCGTCGGCCACGCGACGACCCGCGCCGTGCCGGCAGCGCCCATCCGCGGGTCGACCAGCGGCAGCGCGAGGTCTCCCACGGCCCCGGCCGGGCGACACGACGACAGGGGCACGGCCTCCGACTCGACCAGGCCAAGCTCAGTGCCGGCGCAGGCCGAGTCGCCGCGGACCAGGGAGACGGCGAGGTCGCCGCGAGCCCACCCGCCGAGTCGCGCCGAGTCCACCAGCTCGCCGCCGACGATCGTCAGCCGCTCCCGGCCGACCTCGAGCGGCACCAGGGCCGCGAGCGCGAGCCGCGGTCCGTCGGGCGTGGTCACCACCGCGAGCGCGGCCGAATCCGAGCTGGCCGCGAGCCCGGCCGGCAGCTCGGGCGCCAGTCGATCGTAATCGTTCCGAAAGTGGCCCGAGCTCAAGATCCGGCCGGCGCTGTCCTGGAGCGCGAGGACCGGCAGCCCGCTCCAACGCGCGGCGGTCGCCGCCCAGTCGCGGAGCCATTCGCGCTCGCCGAAGCCGCGGAGGGCGAGTCGGAGCTGGTTGCTCTGCTCGAGCTCGGCCGCGAGCCCGCGCAGCCGTCCGCGGGTGTCGGCCACCCGCCGCTCGAGGTCGTTCCGGATCACGACCGAGAGCACGCCCATCCGCCGGGCGTTGGCCGCGTCGAGTCGGCCGACCATCTCGCGCCGCACCGCATAACCGAGCCCCAGGATGGGGAGCGCGGCGGCCACCAGCGCGCCGAGCAGAAAGCGGGCTCGAAAGCTCATCGGCGCTCGCCCGGCGCCAGCCGCCCGTCGGGCGAGCTGACGAGCACCGGGACCGAGGCCCGCGCGATCAGCGCGGCGCGGGTCTCGATCAGTGGCGCCAGCTCCCCGCTGCAGGCGGCGGGACGCCCGCTCCGCTCCACCAGGATCAGCGCGCCCACGGCGCCGCTCGGGATCGCGGTCTCGAGCTCCGTCGGGTCGAGCGGCACCGCTCGCGGCGGCGCCGCGCGGGTGTCGCTCGAGAGGCGTCCCAGCCAGCGCGGTGTCGACGGTGCCAGCAGCGTCGAGACCAGCCGCTCGGCGAGGTCGCGTGCGACGGCGTCGTTCCGCGGGTAGCCGATCGAGCGGGAGCGGCCGGTGGAGCGGGGCGCGGTCGTTAGGCAGACCGCGCCCTCCGCTGGCGGGGCGTCGGGATCGGCCGCGCGAGCGTCGGCCCGCACCGCGCCGGCGAGGTCGCGTCTCGCCTCGTCCGGCGGCGCCTCGAGGCCGGTACCGGAGGGCGCGGTCAGCAGGTAGCGGCGGTCCCAGGGCAGCGGCACGACCCGGAGGTCGCCGCGGCTCCGCGCGTAGCGGACCGACGCCGGATCGCGGGTGGCGATCGCGTCGAGCGGCTCTCCTCGAGGGCCGACGCCGTCGAGCGCGTCGCGGGCCTCGAGGTCGGCGGGTATCCGGATCACGGCGGCCACCGCCCCCGGGGGGCCGTCGAGCACGGAGAGCGCGAGCCGATCCGGCTCGCGGCGGTGCTCCTCGAAGCCGAGCGCGAGCAGGGAGGAGTCGCTGGGTGCGGGGCCCACCAGGAGCGCGGTCGCCGACCCGGCCGGGCAGCGGAGCGCCAGAAGGGAGACCTCCACCTCGGCGTCGACGATCAGCGCTCGACTGCCCGAGACCGATCGCTGGTCCGGCAAGGCGCGGGTGCCCAGCCTGAGCGGCGCGCCGGAGTCGGCGATCGAGAGGCCGAGCGGGAGGCAGGGATCGGCGCTCGGCGGTGGCACCGTCGCTCCGCCGCCGCAGCCGGCGAGCGAGAGCGTGGCAAGCGCCAGGCGGCCGAGAGCGAGCGTGGCTCTCGGGCGAGGCGCGGCGGCGACGGCGACGCTCGTGTGCACGGTCGAATGTTAGCAGGCCCCGATCCGAGACGACGAGAGCCCCGGCGCGGGGCCGGGGCTCTCTCGAACTGCGTCCGAGCGGCGCCTGGCGCTCAGTGTCGCGGCCAGTTCGCCCAGTTGCTGCAGTGCCCGCCGTTGTCGGTGCCCAGGAGTCCCTGCTGCACGCCGGTGTAGAGCGCGTTCATCACCGCCCGGGGCGAGGCCTTCACCGAGCCGTCGTTCTTGACCATGATGTTGCCGAAGTGGGCCTGGCTCAGGCCGTGCCCGGCCTCGTGCACCGCCACGCTCTCCACGTCGATGTTGCCGCCGATCTGCCAGACCCAGCTCGGGTCGTAGTAGATCTCCCGGAAGGCCACGTCCGCCTTGCCGTTGCCGTCGACGTCGGTCGGCTGCCCGTCGCTGGTGAAGATGAAGGTGAAGGTCACCCCCAGCGTGCCCCCGGAGAAGTTGATGTCGGTGAACCCGGCGTGCATCACGTCGGCCACGATGTAGGGGCTCGCGCCGCCCAGGCCGTTCTGGAACGCCACGATGCCGAGATCGAGCCCGAAGTCGTCCGTCTGCTGGAGCGGGAGGTCGGAGCAGGCCATGGCGTCCCAGGTGCCCATGGCGCGCTGGATGGCGCCGTTGGTCTCTGCCGGGCTCAGCCCGCCGCCGATCGTGGCGGCGTCCACCTGGTCGATCGCGTAGGTGATGTCGTCGGATCCGGCCGCCGGCGGGCCACTCCAGGTCCGCCGGGCGTCGCCGGGGACGAAATCGGCGGTGAGCTGCTTGTTGCCGAGATCGCGGGCGACGATCGTGGCACCCGCCTCGTTGGCGTCGGCCACCGTGATGTACTCCGCCATCGCCACCCGATAGTCGGCGCCCTGCATCTCGAGACCCAGATTCACCTGGTCCATCACCGAGGCGATCGCGTCGCCGGTCGATCCCGACCCGCCGGCAGCCGCGAACGATGGGGCGATCCGCTCGGGCGACGGCTCGAGGTTGTCCGTCGGGCCGCAAGCTGCGACCGCGACGACCGACAGCGCCGCGAGAACCGTCCTGGATACACGATGGCTCGTCACTGGGGCCTCCTGTCGAGGATGGGGATCTTGGGGTGGAGCGTGGGGACCCCGTACGCTACCCCCGTCGGGCGCCGGAGGCCAGCGGCTTGCGAGGGGGCGACCCGAGCCCGTACGATCTCCTTTCTCTCGACCCCGCCGGCCCAGAACCCGAGGACGCCGATGCGCCCCGTCTCCGTTCGTGCGCTCGCCTCGACCGCCCTGCTGCTCGCGCCCGCCTCCCTCACGGCGCAGGGCGCGGTTCCGCTCACGATCGAGAACATCCAGACCCGGAGCGCCGGGGCGTCGGCCGTGACGATCTCGCCGGACGGCGCCTGGCTCCTGGTGAGCGGCAGCGACGGAAGCGGCCGCGGGTTCCGGCTGATGCGGACCGACGGCACGTCCCGGGGCGATTGGATCGCGGGCGGCGCACCGAGCTGGTTTCCGGACAGCCGGCGGTACGCCTTCCTCGCAAGCGGCGACCTCTGGGTCGGCTCGATCGACGGGGGCGAGGCGGTCCGGCTCACCGACGACCGCGACGACGAGCGCGGACCGGTCGTCTCGCCCGACGGCCGCGCGATCGCCTTCTACTCGACCCGGAGCGGCGCGCAGGACATCTGGATGGTGCCGGCCGGCGGCGGCGCGCCACGTCAGCTCACCCGGCAGGCGATGTCCGTCGACGATCCCCGCTTCGTGCCCGCGTGGTCGCCCGACGGTCGCTCGATCGCGTTCGTCTCCAATCGGTCGGACTACTGGTCCGACGACCTCTGGGTGGTCGACGTCGCCACGGGCTCGTCGCGCCAGCTCTCCCGCGGGCTGATGGCCTCGACCACACCGGCCTGGTCGCCCGACGGGCGATGGATCGTGCTGATGGGCACCTCGAAGCGGGGCTACTGGTACGAGGATCTGGCCGACCTGTATCGGGTCGAGGTGGCCACCGGCGCGGAGCGCACGGTGCCGATGCAGGTCTACGCGACCGACTGGCTCCACAGCCAGTCCGTGCACGTCTCGCCGGACGGCGGCTCGATCCTCTTTCCCTATCTCGAGCGCGGAGCCTTCGACCTCTGGTCGGTTCCGGCGGACGGCGGCGTCGCCTCGCGGGTCAGCAACCTGGGGGGTGTGATCGGGTCGATCGACGTCTCGGCGGATGGCTCCTCGATCGTTTTCGTGCGGTCCACGGAGACCACGGGCCGCGAGGTCTACCTGCTCGACGGCCGGGGCGGGTCCGCGCGGCAGCTGACCACGCTCGCCGATCGGTGGGAAGGCGTCGCCGCTCCCGAGGAGATCTCCTTCCGGAGCCACGGCGGTCTCTATCTCCAGGGCTTCCTCTTCAAGCCGCCGGCAATGGAAGCCGGTCGGACATATCCCGCGCTGGTCCAGGTGCACGGCGGCGGCACCAACTCGTACCTCCGCGGCCTGAACCTCCTGGAGCAGTATCTGGCCGGCCAGGGTTACGTCGTGCTCGCGATCAACTACCGGGGCGGCTCCGGCTTCGGCCGCGAGTTCCAGGACCTCTCGATCAACGACTGGGCCAACGGCCAGGCGCTCGACGCCGCGGAGGCGGCGCGCTTCCGTCGCACCCAGAGCTGGTCGAACGGCAAGGTGGGGATCTACGGCTACAGCTACGGCGGGATCCAGACCATGGCGGCCATCGCGCGGGCGCCCGGTGTGTTCGACGCGGCGGTGCCGATGGCCGGCATCTACGACTTCGCCGACGCCTACACCAACGCCGACCGACTGGGCCGGATCTTCATCAAGACCGGGCACGGTGGCGCGCCCGACGAGCGACCCGGGGTCTACGCGGTGAGCAACACCCTGGCCCGGCTGCGGCAGGTCACCACACCGCTCCTGGTGATGCACGGCGAAGCCGACGTGCGGGCGCCCTACCGACAGTTCCAGCTGGCCGTCGATTCCCTGCGGGCGTTCGGGAAGGTCTTCGAGTCGAAGAGCTTTCCCGGCGAGCCGCACGGCTTCCGGGACCCGGCCCATCGGATCGAGCTCTATCGCCGGCTCGAGGCCTTCTTCGCGCGCTACCTCCAGCCGACCGGCTGACCGGGGCTACTGCCCCGACACCACGGTCAGCTCGAAGTCCGCGGGCGGCTCGACGCCGAGCAGGCTCCGCACCAGGAAATCCCAGCGGCGCCGGACGAAGTACGGCTCGATCACGAAGCCGTGGTTGCCGTACGGCATCACGACGAGGTCGAAGCTCTTGTTGGCCTTGATCAGCGCGTCGATCAGCACCAGCGTCAGGTTGGGCGGCACGTTGTCGTCGAGCGCGCCGTAGGCCAGCATCAGCTTGCCCTTCAGGTTCTTCGCGAGCGACTGGACGTCCTGGTTGGCGTAGTTGTCGCCGCCCCCGGGCTTCTGCTCGAGCAGGCCCTGGTACTTCTCGCCCCAGAGGAAGGTGTAGCCCCGCTGGTCGAAGTTGCCGGCGCTGGACGCGGCCGCCTTGAAGAAGTCCGGATACATGAGGATCGCCCGGGCCGACGAGAAGCCGCCGCCCGAATGCCCGAAGATCCCGACCCGCTCCCCGTCGATCCACGGGTGCCGGGCCGCGAGCTGGCGGATCGCCGCGACGTGATCGGCGATGCCGTTGTCGCCCATGTTGCCGTAGTAGGCGTCGTGGAACGCCTTCGAGCGGCCCGGGGTGCCGAAGGCGTCGATCGCGATCACAATGAAGCCGAGCTCGGCCGTGGCCTGCGCGCCGCCGGCGCCGACCGCCGAGAAGCCGTGCACGCCGAGCGGGCCGATCTGCGGGCCCGGATAGATGTAGTCGAGGATCGGATAGCTCTTGGTCGAGTCGAAGTTGGACGGGCGGTACAACGCGCCGTACACCGGCGTCAGGCCGTCGCGGCCCGTGACGGTAAACGGCGTCGGCAGCGGCCAGCCCAGCGCTTCGAGTCGCGAGAGGTCCGCCCGCGCCACCTCGCGGATCACCCGCCCGGTCCGGTCGCGCAGCACGGTGACCGGTGGCGCGTCGAGCGCCGAGTAGGTGTCGACGAAATAGCGCCCGCTCGGCGAGAAGCTCACCTGATGATCACCGGCCTCCGGGGTGAGCAGCGCCAGCCCGCTCCCGTCCGCGCCCACGCGGTAGAGTCGGCGATGGATCGGGTCGCCGCCTTCGCGGCCCCGTCCGGTGAAGTAGACCGTGGTCCCGGCGGAGTCGACCCACTCGACGTCGCTCACCGCCCAGGCCCCGGCGGTGATCCGGTTCCTGACCGCGCCGCTCGCTGGATCGATCCGATAGAAGTGGGCCCAGCCGTCCCGCTCCGAGAACCAGACCAGGTCGTCGTTCGGGCCAAGCAGCTTCCAGGCGGCCTGACCGATGAAGGGGTGCAGGTCGACCTGGGTCGCGCGAGCTTCCGCCAGCACCTCCCGGGTGCGGCCGGTGGCGGCGTCCACGTCGACCACCCGATAGCGCTTGTCGGCCCGATCGCCGTAGACCAGGAAGAAGTGGCGCGAGTCGCGGCTCCAGCGGATGCGCTGGTTGGCGGTGTCCGACGCGAAGAGCAGCATGTCGGCGTCGTGAGCCGGGAGATCCACCGCGGTGACGGCGCCGCTCGCCAGCTCGATCACGTGGTAGTCGAGCCGCGGCACCACGCTGTCGCCCGCCAGGGCGTAGGGGAAGGTGTGGATGGTCGGCCGGCCCTGCTTCGCTTCGATCAGCCCGAGCGGCAGCACCCCGCGCTCGTCGACCCGATGGATCACGATTCGCTTCGAGTCCGGCGACCACGCGACGATCGGCGGCCGGCGGACCTTGAACCGCTTGGCGGTGATCTGTGAGGTCACGTCGCGATTCACGGCGAAGCCGTAGTCGCCGGTGCCGCCCTGGGTGAGCTGGCGCCGCTCGCCGCCCGCGAGCGGGCGGATCCAGAGATTGCCCCCGTCCTCGTACGCCGCCCACGCGCCGTCGGGTGAGCGCACCTCGTGCGACATCACCACCGCGGTGGTGTCCGCGGCCGCGCAGGTATGGGCGGGGAGCGCGCAGCGCCACCAGGCCTTGCCCCGCTGGAAGCGGATCCAGGAGAGGTCGCCCGCCACCTCGAGGCGTGGGAGTCGGAGAGTGACCGGGTCCACCGCCGTGTCCGCGGCGACCGACAGCGCGGCGGCGAGCCGGTCCCGGTCGAACACCGCCCGCTCGCTGTCGAGCGCGGCGTCGATCAGGAGCCACCGGTGCCCGGACTCGGTCCGGTCCTCGTACCAGAAGCGGTTGCCGTCGAGCCAGTGCGGCACGACCTGGTCGTGCGTGATCAACGAGGTCGCGTTGCCGGCGTGGAACCGCTCGGCCCGGAGGTAGTCCGCTCGGGTGCCTTGAGCGGCCAGCGGCGTGCCGAAGAGCGCGGCCACGACCGCGAGTGCGCTGCAGCGTCTCATGGAGCTCGTCCTGGAGATCGGAGATGTGATGGTGAGAGAATGCCGTCCCGCCGTGGGGGAGGCAACCCCCGCCGGGCGGCGCTATCTTTGGCGCCCGGCAGTCTCCGCCTCGAATCCAGGATCGCCATGCCGCTCCCCCTCGTCGCCGTCGCGATGCTCGGCCTGGCCGTGCAGATGCCCCAAGCCCAGAAGCCGCTGCGGAGCGACCGTCCGCTGGTGCGAGCCCGCTCGGGCGCCCGGATCACCGTCGACGGGCGGCTCGACGAGCCGGTGTGGCAGGCCAAGCCGGCGGCCGCCGACTTCGTCCAGAGCGAGCCCCGGGAGGGCGCCCCGGCGAGCGAAGCCACGGAGGTCTGGGTGGCCTTCGACGAGACCAACCTCTACGTCGCCGCGTACCTCCACGACTCGGAGCGGCACCGCCTGGTGGTGAACGACATCCGGGAGGACTTCACCGAGACCGATCAGGACGACTTCGAGCTCCTGCTCGACACCTTCGGCGACCAGCGCAACGGCTACGTCTTCATCACCAACGTCGCGGGCGCCAAGGCCGACCGGCAGGTCGCCAACGAAGGCCGCGAGATCAACGCCAGCTGGGACGCGGTCTGGACGGTGCGCACCCAGCGGGTCGAGGACGGCTGGACCCTGGAGATGGCGATTCCCTTCCGGACGCTGCGCTACGCTCGGGCGGGCGACCAGCACTGGGGCGTCAACTTCAGCCGGCGGATCCGCCGGAAGAACGAGGTGACCTTCTGGGCTCCGGTGCCGCGGGCGTACAATCTGGCGCGGGTCTCCCTGGCCGGCGCGCTCGAAGGCGTCACCATCGGCCGCGCCGCCCGCGATCTCCGGGTGAAGCCCTACGTCGCGGGGACCACGATTCGGGAGACCGGCGGCTCGAGCTTCGATGAGCGCTTCGACGGCGGGCTCGACGTCAAAGTCGGCGTCACCCGCGGCCTCACCCTCGACCTCACGGTCAACCCGGACTTCGCGCAGGTCGAGGCCGACGAGCAGCAGGTCAACCTGACCCAGTTCAGCCAGTTCTTTCCGGAGAAGCGCGAGTTCTTCCTGGAGAACTCGGGCATCTTCTACGTCGGCGACGCCGCCCGGAACAACCGGCTCTTCGCTCCGCCCACCGCGGACGAGGACCTGCTCCTCTTCCACAGCCGGCAGATCGGGCTCACGCCGGACGGGCAGCCGATCACCATCCCGGCCGGCGCGCGGCTCACCGGGCGCGCGGCCGGCTTCACCATCGGCGCGCTCTCGATCCAGACCAACTCGACCCGCACCAGCCGAGCCAACAACTACTCGGTCTTCCGGCTCCGGCACGACGTCGGCCGAGGGAGCGACGTCGGACTGATCGCGATGAACCGGCAGGCCACCGACACGAGCGGCGACTACAACCGGGTGGTGGGTGTCGACGCCAACATCCGGTTCTTCGGACGGCTGGACTGGAACTCGTACGTGGTGGGCACGAGAACCCCGGGGGTGGAGTCGGGGCAGTACGCCTGGCGGACCTCGCTCAACTACGAGGGCAACTTCTTCCACGGAAAGGGCGGCGTCCTCCAGCTCGGCGAAGGCTTCAACGACGAGCTCGGCTACTATCGCCGGACCGCCGCGCGGAAGTACTTCACCGACATCGGGATTCGGCCTCGGTTCGCGTCGCTCCGGCGGCTGGGCGTGCGCGAGATGCATCCCCACATCGTGTGGGACATCTACAACGATCTCGAGGACCACCTGATCGGCCGCAACCTCCACAGCGGCTATACCTTCTTCCTGAACGACGGCGGCTACCACGAGCTCTCGGTCAACAACAAGTTCCAGCTGATCACCACCCCGCTCCGGTTGAGTCCCGACGCCGATCCGCTGCCGTCGGGTGGCTACGAGTGGACCGAGTATCAGCTCAAGGGGGGGACCGACCCGAGTCGCACCGTGTCCCTCACCTACACCGGGATTCTGGGCGGGCTCTGGAGCGGATCACAGAAGACGATCGTCGCGACGGTGACCGTGAAGCCGACCTATCGATTCCGGCTCACGAGCGGCGTGTCCCACACGGTGGCCGACCTGGAGCGGGGCGGTGACTCCGAGTTCGAAGCGACGCTGGTGACCGTCCGCGGCAACTACTCGTTCACCACCAACATGTTCCTCGACGCCTTCGCCCAGTACGACCCGACCCGGAAGCTGCTGAACGCCAACGTCCGCTTCAACCTGATCCACGGCCCCTTGAGCGACTTCTACCTGGTGTTCAACGAGCAGCGCTTCGGCGGGATCGACGCGCCGACCCCCGGCCGGAGCGTGATCGCCAAGTTCACCCAGATGCTGGCCTTCTGATCGTGACCGACGCCGAGCTCTGCGCCTTCCTCGACGACCGCGGGATCGCCTATCGCCGGGTGGACCACCCGGCGGTGTTCACCTGCGACGAGGCCGATCGCCTCGTGCCGGCGGAGGCCGTGGGCGTCCAGACCAAGAACCTCTTCCTCCGCGACAAGAAGGGCCGCCGGCACTGGCTGGTCGTGACGACCTGCGCCAAGCCGGTCGATCTCAAGGCGCTGGCCCCGCTGATCGGCGCCGACAACCTGAGTCTCGGCTCGCCCGACCGGCTCGCCCGCCACCTCGGCGTCACGCCGGGCGCGGTCACCCTGCTCGCGCTGGTGAACGACCCGAGCCACGCGGTGTCCCTGGTGATCGATCGGGAGATCTGGGAAGTCGATCACTGGCGCTGCCATCCGCTCGTCAACACGGCGACGCTCTCGATGCCCTGGGCCAGTGTGCAGGCGTTCCTGGCCGCGGTGGGTCACCCGCCCGAGACGGTGGTCGTGCCGGCCCGGGCCGGATGAGCTCGTCCTCTCGTCCTGATCGGTTTCGGAGACACGCTCGATGACCTCCCCACCGCCGACGCCCGTCGATCGCCTCAAGACCTCCCTGCAGGAGTTCCTCCGGCTCGAAGCCGCCGGCGGCCTCGTGCTGATGGCGGCCGCGGCGCTGGCGCTGCTGGTGGCGAACTCGCCGCTCTCGGGCTACTACGTCGGGCTGTTGAGTGTGCCGGTGGAGATTCGGGTCGGCGCGCTGCAGATCGCCAAGCCGCTCCTGCTGTGGGTGAACGACGGGCTCATGGCCGTCTTCTTCCTGCTGGTCGGGATGGAGCTCAAGCGGGAGGTGCTCGAAGGCCACCTCTCGAGTCTCAGGCTGGCCGTGCTGCCCGGCTTCGCGGCGTTGGGCGGCATGCTGGCCCCCGCTGCGCTGTACGTGGCCTTCAACCGGGGCGATCCGGCGGCGCTCGGAGGCTGGGCGATTCCCACTGCCACCGACATCGCCTTCGCGCTCGGCGTGCTCTCCCTGCTGGGTGGACGAGTCCCGGCGGCCCTCAAGGCCTTTCTCCTCAGCGTGGCGATCTTCGACGACCTCGGCGCGATCGTCGTGATCGCGCTCTTCTACACCGCCGACCTCTCCTTGCTCTCGCTCGGCGTCGCCGGGGTCCTGATCCTGGGTCTCTTGGTTCTGAACCGCCGGGGCGAGTCGTGAGCCCCGCCGCGTACTTCCTCCTCGGGGTGCCGCTCTGGGTCGCGGTGCTCAAGTCCGGCGTCCACGCCACCCTGGCCGGCGTCGTGCTGGCGATGTTCATCCCGCTCAGGCCCGCCCGGAAGGAAGACGCCGACCCCGATACCGGTGGCTCGCTCCTCCGCCGCTTGGAGCACACGCTCCATCCGTGGGTGGCGTATGGGGTCCTTCCCCTGTTCGCCTTCGCGAACGCGGGGGTGCCGCTGCTCGGCCTGTCGCTGTCCGACGTCGGCGAGCCGGTCCCGCTCGGGATCGTGACCGGGCTGTTCGTCGGCAAGCAAGTCGGGATCCTGGCGCTCTGCTGGCTCGCCGTGCGGCTCCGACTGGCGACGCTGCCGGAGGGCGTGAGCTGGCGGGCGCTGCACGGCACCTCGCTGCTCTGCGGAATCGGATTCACGATGAGCCTCTTCATCGCGTCGCTCGCGTTCGAGCAGGGTGCGGGCTCCGCCGGCGGGCTCGACCGGCTCGGCATCCTTCTCGGCTCCCTGCTCTCCGGTCTGGGCGGCTACCTGCTGCTCCGCGCCGCGCTTCCGGGCCGGATTCCGGGTGATCAGCGGGCGGCTAGCGCCTAGCTATCGACCGTGGGGCTCGGGCGCCGAGCCGGCGGCGCAACGGCTCGGCCTCAGGGCCACGGCTCGCCGCAGTCGGATTCCCGAACCGTGTCGCTCACGCTCAGGATCTTCCATTGGCCGCCGAGCCGACCGAGCTGAATGGCGTCGGTGCCGCAGTGGCTCAGCTTGCCGTCGATGTGCACCTGGTAGGGCGTCCAGACCATCGCCAGGTCGCCGTCCTGGTGAACCACCGGGTTGCGGATCTTCTCGTCCAGCGCGCTCCGAGACGGGTCGGTCACCGCCGCGAGGAACTGCGCGCCGGTCATCAGCAAGACCCGACTGCCGTTCGGTCCCGGCCGGAGCAGGGTCAGTCGGGTGAGACTGTCGGTGTAGCGGACCAGCCCGGCCCGGTCCTTGGCCTTCATCGCGGCGAAGAAGCCCGTGACCGTCCCGACGATCTCCTCGCGGTCCTGCTGAGCCGTCGCCTGCCCGGCCGGAAGCAGAACCGCCAACACGACCAGTCCGGCAAGCCGCCTCGTGCCCATCGATGCGCTCCATGAGAGATGGTGACCGTCTTTCCCGACGAAGGGGGGGAAAGCCCGGTTTCGCGGGTTTGCGCGATCCCGCTTCGAGGCCGAAGTTCCGAGCCTCCGATCCGTCAACCAATCGAGGAGTCTCGTGAATCTCGCCGAGTACGCTGGCTACGATGCGCTTGGACTGGCCCAGCTGGTCCGGGAGCGGCAGGTCACCCCGAAGGAGCTCGCCACCCTCGCCCTCCAGGCGATCGAGCGACTCAACCCCGAGCTCAACGCCGTGATCGCTCCGATCGACGACTGGGAAGCCCGCTTCGCCGGCCAGCCGGCCGACGGCCCGTTCTACGGCGTGCCCTTCCTGATCAAGGACCTGGTGCTCCACCTGAAGGGCGTGCCCTGCGACATGGGGAGCCGCCTGGTGAAGGGCCACTTCGTCTCCCCGCACGACACCGATCTCGCGGCCCGGTTCCTCCGGGCGGGCGTGGTGCCGCTCGGCCGCACCAACACGCCCGAGATGGGATTCAACGCCAACACGGAGCCCGTGGTCTACGGCTCCACCCGCAATCCCTGGGACCCGACCCGGAGCGCCGGCGGCTCGAGCGGCGGCTCGGCGGTCGCGGTGGCCTCGGGGATCGTGCCGATCGCCCACGCGAACGACGGCGGCGGCTCGATCCGGATCCCCGCGGCGAACTGCGGGCTGGTCGGCCTGAAGCCGACCCGTGGCCGGACGCCCGTCGGGCCGGAGTTCGGCGAGCCGCTCCACGGGATGGGGATCGAGCACGTCGTCTCCCGCACGGTCCGCGACACCGCGGCGATGCTCGACGCGGTCGAGGGTCCCGGGATCGGCGATCGCTTCGAGATCCCGCGCCCCGAGCGACCCTACCTCGAGGAGGTGAGCCGCGAGCCGCGCGGCCTCAAGATCGCCATCTCGAACGAAGGGATGATGAACGCCGTGGTCGACCCGGAGTGCCAGCGCGCCATCGACGCCGCCGGCAAGCTCTGCGAATCCCTCGGCCACCACGTCGAGCTGGCCTCGCCGGAGTACGACGAGAGCCTCTTCCATCAGGCCAACTTCGTCTACTGGTGCGGGTTCCTCGCGGGCGGGGTGGCGATGGCCAGTCAGGTGATGGGACTCTCGCCCTCGCCGGAGAACCTGGAGGCCGGCACCTGGGCCTGCTTCCAGCAGGGGGCGTCCTTCAAGCTGCTCGACCTGGAGATGGCGGACGCGCTCACCAATCTGGTCTGTCGCTCGGTGGCGCCCTTCTTCGAGCGCTACGACGTGCTGCTCACGCCCGTGCTCGCCACGCCGCCGCTCCCGCTCGGCGTGCTGAACCAGAACGATCCGTCGCGCGACGCCAGGCAGTTCTACGACTTCATCTTCGGGCACGCGCCCTTCACCGCGCTCTACAACATGACCGGCCAACCCGGGATCAGCCTGCCGCTGCATCAGACCGCCGGAGGCCTCCCCGTCGGGGTCCAGTTCGTCTCGCGCTTCGGCGCGGAAGCCACCCTGCTTCGGCTCGCCGGCCAGCTCGAGCGGGCGGCGCCCTGGGCGAGCCGGCGGCCGCCCGTGCATCTGGCGGCGCGACAGCCGGCCTGAAGCGACGGCCCGGGTCGGGACGAGGCCAAGACCACCGGCGACCAGGCCCGTCATCGATTTGTCATCCGGCCGACATCGGGCTGAGAGGGCCTGGTCCTAGCTTGGATTCGGGGAGCCGGTCGACGGCGACGGCTCCCCCGACCTGCCCGACCCCTGCCAGGCTGCCGGGCGTCGTCCCCCGCGCTCCGAGGGCAGACTCCGATGTCCGGCTACAACTTCACCGATCGCGTCCGGCACACCTTGCAGCTCGCTCGCGAAGAAGCCCAGTCGCTCGGGCACGAGTACGTCGGCACGGAGCACATTCTGCTGGCCCAGACCCGGGCCGGTGGCGTCGCGGAAGCCGTCTTCGACGCGCTCGGGCTCGATCGGGCGGAGCTGCGCCGGCAGGTGACCGAGGCGGTCAAGCCGGGCCGCGCCGGTGGAATGGCCGACCTGCCCTACACCAATCGCGCCAAGAAGGCCCTCGAGCTCGCGATGCGAGAGGCGCGCGACCTGAATCACCTCTACGTCGGCACCGAGCACCTGCTGCTCGGTGTGCTGCGGGAGGAGAAAGGGATCGCCGCGCAGGTCCTCGGCCAGAACCGCGTCACCCTGGAGGCCGCCCGATCGGAGGTGCTCCGACTGCTCGGCACCATGATCCGCGACGACGCCAGAATGACGCCCGAGCCGCGGCCGAGCGTCACCGTGCTGCTCGAGAGCGCCGACGGCAAGCTGACGGCAACCAAGCTGCCCGACGTCGACGCCGCCATCGCCTATCTACTCGAGCTCCGGCAGGCGAAGGCCGCGAGCTGAGCTGATTCAGCCCGAGTCCAGCGTTCGCACCGGGTCGATTCGGCTCGCGCGGCGGGCCGGAAGCCAGGTGGCCAGGAGCGCAACGCCGCCGATCACCAGCGCCACCGTCAAATAGGTGAGCGGGTCGGTGGGCTCGATCTCGTAGAGCATCGAGCGCAGACTCCGGGCGAGGAGCGCCGTGGTCGCCAGCCCGATCGCGAGGCCGAGCGCCGCGAGGCGGAGCCCGTCGCGGAGCACCTCCACCAGCACCCGCCGCCGGGCCGCGCCCAACGCCATCCGGATCCCGATCTCCCGCTCGCGGCGGGCAACGCTGAGCGCGGTCACCCCGTAGATCCCCACCAGGACCAGCGCCGACGCGAGCCCCGCGAAGGTCGCGAGCAGGAGCATCCGGAAGCGAGGCCCGGCCATCGACGCGTCGACCTGAGCGCCCATGGTTCGCACGTTGGCGACCGGCACCCGCGGGTCGATCGCCCAGACCTCGCGCTCGAGACCTGCCGCGATGCCGTCGAGGCTCCGCTCCGCGCGCACCAGCAGGTACTGGAAGCCCCAGGAGATCTGCGCGTGTGGCCGGTAGATCTCGAGCGTCGGCGCCTCGCTCAACTCGGTCCGCCGAACGTCGCCCGCGACGCCGACGACCGTGTGCCACTCGCGCGGGAAGAACCGGCGGTCGAAGCTGTCGGCCGAGCCGGACAGGCCGCCGGTCAGCCGAAACCGCTTCCCGATCGGATTCTCGCCGGGCCACAGCCGCGCCGCCGTCGTCTTGCTGACGATCGCCACGGGCAGCGCGTCGAGCCGGTCGTCCGGGCCGAACGAGCGTCCGGCGAGGAGCGGGGTGCCGGTGGTGGCGAAGTAGTCGTCGCTGACGATCACCACCCCTGTCCAGAGCCGGTCGGGAGATCCGGCGGGCGCCGCCTGCTCGTCGCCCTCCACGGCGATCGAGACCCTGAGCTCGTTGCCGAACAATGGCGCCGAGTAGGTCGTCGCCACGGCGGTCACGCCGGGCAGCGCCTCGAGCCGCGCGCGAAGCCGCGCGTAGAAGTCCACGATCCGCTCCGGCGTGCCGTAGCCCTCCTCAGGCGGCGTGATCGAGGCGACCAGCAGGCCGCCGGCGTCGAACCCCCGCTCGACCCTCATGATCCGCAGGAAGCTGTTGGCCAGCAGCGCGGAGCTGCCGAGCAGCACCACCGCCGCGGCCACCTGCGCGGCCACCAGCAGCCGCTGGGTCCGCTGCCCGGCGCCCGCGCCGCCCCGAAGGCCGAGCCCGGAGGCCACCCGCGCGAGCGAATGCCGGCGCGCGGCGCCGAGCGCGGGCGCTGCGCCGAAGACCAGCCCGGCCAGCACCGTCAGCCCGGCCGCGACCAGCAGCGAAGGCGCGGCGAGCTCGATCTGCTCGAGCCGGGGAATGCCGGGCGGCGCCACCAGCCTGAGGCCCCGGATCAGCAGCGTCGCGACGGCCAGGCTGCACCCCCCGGCGACGATCGCGAGCACCGCGCTCTCGGCGAGCAGCGTGCCCGCGAGCTGCGTCCGACTCGCGCCGAGCGCCGCCCGCACCACCAGCTCCTGCTGTCGCCGCGCGACCCGGCTCACCATCAAGCCCGCCACGTTCGCGCAGGCCACCACGAAGACCAGCCCGACCGACGCCAGCAGGAGGAGCAGCGTCGCTCGGGAGCCGCCGACCACCGAGTCGAGCAGCGGCTCGACCGTGACCACCGCGCTGAGCTCTCCGCCCCGCTCGTCGTCGTGCCGCCGCGCGATCGACTCGAGCTCCGCGCGGGCCGCCACCGGCGTCGCTCCCGGTGCCAGACGGGCCACAACCGAGAGAAACCCGAGCCGCCGGGTGTCCGTCGGCAGCCCGACGGCCGCGAGCACCTGGTCTTCCTGCAACGGACGCCAGTACTCCGTGGTCCTGGTCGGAAAGCCGAATCCGCGCGGCATCACGCCCACGACGGGAACCCGACCGCCCTCGATCGGCACCGCCCGGCCGATCACCGAGGAGTCGCCGCCGAAGCGCCGCACCCAGAGCGAGTGCGAGAGCACCACCGCCTCCGCGCCGCCGAAGCGGTCCTCGTCCGCCGAGAAGCTCCTGCCGAGGATCGGGGCCGCGCCGAGCAGCTCGAAGGTGTTCGCGGTGACCCGGGCGCCCTCGACGTGCTCCGCGCCCTCCGGCCACTCGAAGTTGGCGGACGACTCCGTGTACCCGGCAAGCCCGGCCACGGTAGAGGCTCCGTCCCGCCAGTCGCGGAAATCCGGCCAGGTGACGTCACCCGTCGCCTCGGAGGTGGCGACCGCGACCTCGACCAGCCGGTCGGCGTCGGCATAGTCGAGCGGACGAAGCAGCACCGAGTCGACTACCGCGAAGACCGCGCTCGCGGCGCCGATGCCCAAGGAGAGCGTGAGCACCACCGCGCCCGAGAAGGTCGGCGCGCGGAGCGTCGTGCGGCTGGCCAACCCGAGCGCCGTGAAGATGGTGCCCAGGCGGCCGTCCCCGGGGCGGTCCGCCAGGTCGCCCTCGACGCGCTGGCCGGTGAGGCGGAGCTTGAGCGCCACGGCGAGCTCGCCGATTGCGTGGCCGAGCAAGCGAACCCCGCCGATCATGCCGCGATAGCGGGGCTCGGCCTCGAGTCGCCGCCAGAAGTCGACCAGCTCCTCGCGATGCCGCGCGCGGAACCAGGGTGGATAGGCCGCGAGCACGACCCGGCCGAGCCAGCTCACGAAGCCGACCCCGCGCGGCCGCCCGAGCCGCCGAGGGAGGAAAGCTTGGCCCGCGCCAAACCCATATCCTGCTCCAAACGCGCCACCTCGGCCCGGAGGACCCGCTGGCCGAGGGGCGTGAGGCGATAAAAGCGCCAGCGGGAGCTCGCCTCGGTAGCCGACGCCGGCTGCGGCGCCTCCGCGAGGAGCCCGTCCCGCACCAGCCGATCGAGCGTCTCGTACAGGGTGCCGGCCGAGAGCACGATCCTGCCGGCGGTTCGCTCGTCGACCTCGCGGCGGATGCCGTAGCCGTGGGCCGGCCCGCCCGAGAGGGTGAGCAGGATGTGGAAGTGCGGTGGCTTGAGCGGCAGGAAGCGCTCGACGGCTTTCTCGGCGGTCATCACCCGTCCCGGGACTCTATTATCGGATTACGATAATCGACTCCCGATGATCGCGCCAACCCCCGGAGCGAATCCCGGGGCCGGCGTGCACTCGTAGATTGGGTGTCCGTGCGTTCGTCTCCGAGAAGCGTCTCTTCCGGCAAGGAGCCTCCGGTGCGGTCACCCACTCGAGCCCGCTCGACGGGCGTCGCCAGGCTGTTCGTCCTGGGCCTCGCGACCTGTTTGCTGGCCGCTCCGGCGGCCCGGGCCCAGCATCCGTGGCCAACCGCCGGATGGACCCGCTCGACTCCCGCGGAGCAGCGCCTGGATCCCGCGCCTCTGGCCGCGCTCGACAGCCTCGTCCGGAGCGGTCGCTTCGGCAACGTCGACCGGCTCTTCGTGACCCGGCACGGCTATCAGGTCGTCGACTACCGCTATCCCCGCGACTACCGTCAGGTCGCCGCCGGGCGGCGGACCCAGTACGGCTGCGGACCCGGCGCGTGCGACGGCTTCTCGAGCGCGCCCGAGTTCAACTACTTCGACCCCGAGGTCCATCCCTTCTACCGCGGGAGCCAGCTCCACTCCCTCCAATCCGCCACCAAGTCGGTCTCGGCGACGGTCTTGGGCGCGGCGCTCCAGCAGGGCGTGATGCCGCCGCTGGAGACCCCGCTGCTGAGTCTGCTCTCCGAGTACCGTGGCGTGGTGCCCGATCCCGCGCGGCTCGGCAAGGCGACCCTCGCCGATCTCCTCACCATGCGGAGCGGGATCGAGTGGCACGAGCAGGATCGGCCGCTCGACACCACCAACACCACCCTGCAGCTCGAGATGAGCCCCGATTGGGTCCGGTTCACCTTGAGCCAGCCGATGGACGCCGACCCCGGCGCCAAGTGGGTCTACAACAGCGGCGGCAGCCACCTGATCTCGGCCGTCGTGCGGAGCGCCACCGGACAGACGATGGCGGAGTACGGTCGGACCCACGTCTTCCGTCCGCTCGGGATCTCGGAGTTCCATTGGAAGACCGGGGGAGGCGGTCTCCCCGACGGCGAGGGCGGCCTCTATCTCACGGCTGAGTCGCTGGCCAAGATCGGCTACCTCTATCTCCGGGGTGGCGAGTGGGACGGGCAGCGGATCCTCCCGGCCGATTGGACCAAGCGGGCGGTGAGCCGGGTGGTCGACGAGGGGCCGCCCGGCGGGGTGGGCTACGGCTATCAGTGGTGGCGGGTCGATCCGCCCGGTCTCGAGGTCTGGGCGGCGATGGGATTCGGAGGCCAGTTCCTGCTGGTGCTCCCGGCCTACGACATCGTGGCCGTGGCAATGGGCTGGAACGTGTACGGCGAGCAGGTGCCGGCCGTGCTCGGCCCCTTCCTGCAGGCGCTCCGGCGCTCGGCGGGCGGCGGCTCGTGAGCCGGGTCGCGATCGCGCTCTCTGTCGGGCTCGCGGCTCCGCTCGCGGGGCAGACCGCGACGCCCGCGATCGAGACCGGCAAGGGGCTCGATCCCGTCAACGTCACGGTCGCGCCGGCCGACTACCGCGGTCGCTCCGCGGTGCGGATTCAGGAGCTCGCTTCCCGAGGTGAGCGCGGGCACGGGCACGCGTTCGCGCTGCTCGGCGGTACCGCCTTCCGCGAGGGCACCATCGAGGTGGACGTCGCGGGCGCGCTCGGGCCGGGCGCGGTCGCGGACGACCGTGGCTTCATCGGGATCGCCTTCCACGTGCAGCCGGGGGAGGAGCGCTTCAAGCTCTTCTACATCCGCCCCACCAACGGCCGGGCGGACGATCAGCTCCGCCGCAACCACGCCACCCAGTACACGGCCGAGCCCGAGTGGCCCTGGCATCGGCTGCGCCGGGAGGAGCCCGGACGCTACGAGGCGTACGCGGATCTGGAGGCCGCGGCGTGGACCTCGCTCCGGATCGTGGTGAAGGGCTCGCGCGCCGAGCTCTACGTCGGCGGCGCGGCGCAGCCGACGCTGGTGGTGACGGACATGAAGCACGGGGACACCGGCGGCGGGGTGGGGCTCTGGATCGGGCGGGGGACCGACGGCTACTTCGCCAACCTGCGGATCAGCGGCAGTTGAGCGGGGGCCGCCCGAGCGCGGCGGCCGGCCAGGCTCAGAACTCGATCAGCGCGGTCATCCGCTCGGCGATGTCCGCCGGCTGGGGCAGCACGGCGTTCATCAGGTCGACGTTGTAGGGCGTCGGCACGTCCGGGATCGCCATCCGCTCGATCGGCGCGTCGAGCGAGAGGAACGCCTCGCTGGCCACCACCGCCGCCACCTCGGCGCCGAAGCCGGCGGTCATCAGGTCTTCGTGGACGATCAGGCAGCGCCGGGTCCGTTTGACCGAGGCGAGCACGGCCTCCCGGTCCCACGGCGCCAGGGTCCGGAGGTCGAGGACGTGGATCGAGCGCTTGGTCGCCTTGGCGGCGGCCTCGCAGCGCTCCACCATCGCGCCCCAGGTGACGCAGGTGAGCTCGTCTCCCTCGACGATCGTGCGCGCCTTGGCGAAGGGAATCGCGAAGGCGTTGCCGGGGTAGGGCCGCCGGGCCCAGACCCCGTCGAGCAGCGCCCGGTGCTCGAAGAAGATGGTCGGCTCGTTGCCGCGGAGCGCCGTCCGGAGACCGACCGCGTCCTCGCGTTCGACGGGAAGACCTGCCACTGACGCGTGGGCCCACTGCGCTTCGCTACACATCGAGTGCCAGGGTCGCCGCACTTGGGCGCGCCGGGAGCGGACCACGATCGGCGCGGCGAAGCGGTTGTTGGTGCGCCAGCGGATCGTGCCGCAGTTGTTGAGTTGCTCGGTGGCGGGGTCGGCGTACTTGCGGAACTGGATCTCCGGCACCGGCATCAGACCGGCAGGCGCATGCCCACCGCGCGGCCGATGATCCTTCTCGCTCAGGCTGGTGTCAGCCGCTCCCGGCCGAAGGCGTCCTGCAGGCCGAGGGTGGCGGCGTGGACGCCGCCCTTGGGGCCCACGTCTTCGCCGAAGACCAACGCTTCGGATTGGTCGCGAGCTCGTGCTCGAGCGTCTTCCGCACCGCGGTGAGCAGGTTGATGCGCGGGCCTTCCGGGCGCAGGGTCTCGGTGGTGCTCGAGCGGTGGCCGGCGCCAGCCCGCCGCGGGTCTGGATCTCGAGCGAGCCGTCAGGGTTCCGCTCGGTCAGCGGTGCCAGGTGATGCGCTCGGATCGGAAACGGCCGGGCCAGCGCCTCGTCGAGCCCGCCTCGACGTCCCTTGACCCGGTCGACGATCTCGCCGAGCTCGCGCTCGGTCGCGCCAGCCGCGAGCAGGTGGGCGCGGAGCCTCGGCAGCGGATCGCTCGCCTGCTCGCGCTCGAGCAGCTCGAACGGCTTGTAGGCCTGGGTGTCCTGTCCGGGTGGCCGGAGAGCCGCGGCACAGTGGCCGGACCAGCGCCCAGGCCTGACCCGCCACGTGGAGGCCACGCCCTCCGCCAGGAAGATGCGCCGACTGGCGGGTCCGTCGCCGTCCGAGCTTGGTTCTTGAACGAGGCCAGATTCTCGACGATGTTGGCGCCGGGCGTCTGCAGCGTCAGCCGTTGTCCTCGGTGTGAACAGCATCGGGGAGCTCGAGCGTGGTCGCGATCGTGACGACGACCAGAAGCCGTTCGTCGCGACCGACGCTTCACCGCCCAGGACGCAGCCGATCGCCCGTCGTACTCGGCGTCCTGGAGCACGATGCCGGTGGTAGGTGATCGCCTGGGCCAACCGGCGCAGGGCGTGTACTGCGAGCCCACGTCGCCCGACATCAGCACCACCGGACCCGGGATGCTCGGCAGGTTGCAGACCACGCCGATGTCGGCCGTCGCTGAAGCCGCCGGACTTGCCCATCGGGCCGGCGAACGCGTCGTCGATCAGGGTCAAGGCAGCGGCCAGGAGCGATAGTAGGCGCTGGCGGCGTCATGCGGATGGGTCAGCAGGGAACCCAGGATGATGGAGCCCGTCGTGCCCGCGGGCCGAGAACTGAGGCGACCTTCTTCTCCGGGACCAGCGGTTCTCCCACTCGATGTCGTCGAGCGCCCGAGGGCCAGGGTCAGATGATAGACGCGCTTCCAGAAGTCGATTCCCTGCAAGGCTCACTCCTAGACGAGGTGCGGCTTCTCGGTTCGAAACGCCGTGCCCGAAAGATGCCGACGAGCGTGCCGTCGGCCTTGTGGATCAGAATCCGGTGAGGACGTAGAGCACCCGGTTGCGGGTCTCCTCGGTCGCAGTGGCAGTCAGCACGTCGGGCCGCACCGCCGCCGGATAAGGGAGATGCTGTTGTCGATCTCACGGTCATGGTGCCGTGGGTGTTGCACGCGAAGGCAGGCGCTGTCCGCGAAGGCGAAGGTCACCCCGCCGTGACGGAGCCGAAGCCGTTGCACATCGGGCCTCACCGTCATCCGGGTGGTGACGGCGGCGAGGCGCGATCTCGAGGATCTCGACCCCGAGCCACTGGCTTCGAACAGATCTTATCGCTCCGCCGCACCACCCGCTCGGCCAGCTCCTGGGCAGCGCCATCGGCGGGCCTGCTCCATCCGGCTCGGGCCGGGTCACCGACACCGCCCGTTCCGGCGGCCCGCAGGGCCCGCCCTCGAGCAGCCGGCGCCAGATCGGGCTCGGGCGGTACTCCTGCGTACTCCTCGTGCAGCGCGAGTAGCCGCTCGTGCGCCGAGCGCGGAGCCCAGCTCGTCGGCCAGCGGAGCAGACCCTTGGGATAGTTGACGCCCTTGGTCATCGCGAGGTCGATGTCCTGCTGACTCGCCACCCCGCCGAAGAGCGCGTCGGCCGCGCTGTTGATGAGCAGCGCCAGGATCCGCTGGACGATGCTCTCGCCCGGCGGTCCTCCCGTGGGATCGGCGGGCGCGGCTCGCCTACGGTAGTCGTAGTAGCCGCGCCCGCTCTTCCGTCCCAGCCGACCGGCGGCACCAGCTGCTGCTGGGTCAGGAACAGCCGGTAACGCGGGTCGTAGCCGAAGGCCTCGAACACCGTGGAGGAGACGGCGTGGTTGACGTCGTTCCCGATCAAGGTCCATCGGCGAAGGGCCCCATCCGGAAGCCGCCCAGCTCCTTCATCGCCCAGTCGATCGTGGCGCAATCGGCCAGACCTTCTTCGTAGATCCGGGCCGCTTCGCCGTAAGAAGGGGCCGGGCGATCCGGTTGACGATGAAGCCGGGCGTGTCGGAGGCGAGGACCGTGGTGCAGGCGTCGACCCGGGTCTTGACCGCGGCCGTCACCGCCGGGTCGGTGCCGAGCCCGGGGACGATCTCCACCAGCGGCAGCAGTGGCGCGGGATTGAAGAAGTGGATTCCGATCGCCCGCTCGGGCTTCGAGAGCGCCGCGGCGATCGCGGTGACCGGCAGGGAAGAAGTGTTGGTCGCCAGCACGGCGTCGGCGTAGCAGACGTCTTCGAGGCGCGAAAAGACCTTCTTCTTGACGGCGAGGTCTTCGACGATCGCTTCGATCACCAGGCCCGCGCTCGAGAAGCTGGAGAGCGAGTCGTCGGCGGCGGTGATGGTCAGCCGGTCGAGCATCGCGGCGGGAGCGTCGGCCGGGATCCGCCCCTTCTCGGCCAGCTTGGCCAGGCCCTTGGCGATCCCGTTCCGCGCCCTGGGCAGCGCCTCGGCGCGACTGTCGGCGAGCACCACGGGGTGTCCCGCCGCGAGCGCCACCTGGGCGATCCCGCTGCCCATGGTCCCGGCGCCGAGCACGCCTACCGGGGTCGACTGATCGAGCATCCTGCCTCGTTTCTGCGAGTGTGGGCGGCCTGCTCAGCCGCCGGTGAAGACCGGCTTCCGCTTCTCCCGGAACGCGCTCACGCCCTCCGTATGATCGGTGCTCTGCCCGGCGATCGTCTGGGCCTCGGCCTCGGCGGCGAGCTGCCGGCCCAGGTCGTTGCCGTAGGAGGCGTTGATCAGGCGCTTGGTGAGCCCGAGCGCCTTGGTCGGCATCGCCGCGAGCCGGCTCGCGAGGGCCCCGGCCGCGCCCTCGAGCTCGGCCAGGGGGGTGACCTGATGGATCATACCCCATTCCCAGGCCTGGCGGGCCTTCACCTTGTCGCCGAGCATCAGCATCTGCGCGGCCCGGGCCCTCCCTGCCAGCTGGGGCAGGACCCAGGTGCCGCCGGTGTCGGGCACCAGCCCGATGTTGATGAACGCCTGGATGAACGAGGCCTCCTCCGCCGCCACGACGAAGTCGCAGGCCAGGGCCAGGTTGGCCCCGGCGCCGGCGGCCACCCCGTTCACCGCGGCCACCACCGGCACCTCCAGCGTCATGATCCCGGTGACGATCGGGTTCCAGTGCCGCCCGAGGTGCTCGCCGTAGGGCCCCTCGGGAACCCCGCCGCTGATGTCCTGCCCGGCGCAGAAGCCGCGGCCGGCGCCCGTCAGGTAGACGGCGCGGACGCTCCGGTCCGACCGGATCTCGTGGAGCACCCCCTGCAGCCGGCCGAACATCGGATCGTCGAAGCTGTTGAGCACGTCCGGGCGGTTGAGGGTGATCCTGGCGATCGCCTCGCGGCGCTCGAGCAGTACGCTGTCCTGGCTCATCCGAGTTGTCCTGTGGCCGGTGTCGAGAGCTGGCGGAGCCGGATAAATTAGCCCCCCATGCAACCAGCGTACATCATCGACGGAATCCGCACGCCGATCGGCAGTCTCGGCGGCTCGCTCTCCCCGGTCCGCGCCGACGATCTCGCGGCGCACGTCCTCGCGGAGGTCCTCCGCAGGAACCCCTCGGTCGACCCGGCCCGGATCGCCGACGTGGTCATGGGCTGCGCCAACCAGGCGGGCGAGGACAACCGCAACGTGGCCCGGATGGCCCTGCTCCTGGCCGGCCTGCCGCCCAGCGTGCCCGGCGAGACCGTCAACCGGCTCTGCGCCTCTGGCCTCGCCGCCACGGCCAACGCCGCCCGCGCCATCATGGTCGGCGATGGAGATCTCTATCTGGCGGGCGGGGTCGAGCAGATGACCCGGGCGCCCTTCGTGCTCTCCAAGGCGGCCCGCCCCTTCGCGCGCGACATCGAGCTCTTCGACACCAGCCTGGGCTGGCGCTTCGTCAACCCGAAGCTGCGCGAGCGGTACGGCGTGGACGCGATGGGCGAGACGGCCGAGAACCTCCTCGAGACCCGGTCGATCGGGCGGGAGGACCAGGACCAGTTCGCGCTCTGGTCGCAGCAGAAGGCCGCCGCCGCGCGGGCAGGCGGCCGGCTCGCGAAGGAGATCGTGCCGGTTCCGCTCCCTCCGGCCCGCAAGGGTCAGGAGCCGGGCCGCTTCGAGCAGGACGAGTTCATCCGGGCCGACTCGAGCATCGAGGGTCTGGCCCGGCTCCGGCCGGCGTTCCGGACCGACGGCAAGGGCTCGGTCACCGCGGGCAACGCCTCCGGGCTCAACGACGGGGCGGCGGCGCTGCTGCTCGCCTCCGAGCGGGGCGTGGCGGAGCACGGCCTTCGTCCCAGGGCCCGGATCCTGGGGAGCGCGGTGGCGGGCGTCGAGCCCCGGGTGATGGGCATCGGCCCGGTCTTCGCCATCCGCAAGGTGCTCGAGCGCACCGGGCTCTCGCTCGACCAGATGGACCTGATCGAGATCAACGAGGCCTTCGCGGCGCAGGTGCTCTCCTGCACCCGCGAGCTCGGCCTGCCCGACGCCGATCCCCGGCTCAATCCCAACGGCGGCGCGATCGCGCTGGGCCACCCGCTCGGCATGTCCGGCGCGCGGCTCGCGCTCACCGCCACGGTGGAGCTGGAGGAGCGGAAGGCCCGCTACGCGCTGGTCGCGCTCTGCATCGGCGTGGGGCAGGGCATGGCGATGGTGCTCGAGCGGGTGTGATGACGGGGCTCCGTCCCTACCCGGGAGCCCTCGCCGCCTCGAAGTCCTCAGACTCACCACACGGCGTCCGCACGGGCGCCGTGCACGGAGAAACGCGATGACCTCTCTGCTGCTCGTGGGCCTGCTCCAGGCCGCCGCTCCTCCCATCGTGATGAGCTACGACGTCCGGGTGCCGATGCGGGACGGCGTCACGCTCTCGGCGGACGTCTATCGGCCCGCGGGGTCGGCCAAGGTGCCTACGATCCTGGTCCGGACGCCGTACGACAACGGCACCGCGCCCAACGTCGCCTCCGGCAAGCTCTGGGCGGGGCGGGGCTACGCGCTCGTGCTGCAGGACGTGCGCGGCCGCGGCGAGTCCGACGGCACCTTCTATCCGCTGGCCACCGAGGCGGACGACGGCTACGACACCATCGAGTGGATCGCCAGACAGCCCTGGTCGGACGGCAAGGTCGGGATGATGGGCGGCTCCTATCTCGGCTGGGTGCAGATGTACGCCGCGATCGCCAAGCCACCGGCGCTCAAGGCGCTGATCCCGATCGTCACTCCGCCCGATCCGGACCGGAACTTCCCGGTCCAGCACGGCGCCTACGGGCCGGCCACCATCTCCTGGCTCGCCGCCGTCTCCGGCAAGACGATGCAGGACATCTCCCAGCACGATCTCCGGGCCACCTACAGCCACCTGCCGCTCTACGAAGCGGACCAGCTGCTCGGTCGGACGCTCGCCGCCTGGCGCGATTGGCTCGACCACCCGGTGCGGGACGAGTACTGGGAGAAGCTCGCCTTCCAGAAGGCGCTGGCCCAAGTCGACGTCCCGATGCTCCACGTGAGCGGCTGGTACGACGACGTGCTGGTGGGCACCACCGAGAATTACGACCTGATGAAGGAGAAGCCGAATCAGTTCATGCTGATCGGCCCCTGGGGCCATCAGGTCAACCGGAGCCGGAAGCTCGGCCAGATCGACTTCGGGCCGGAGGCGGTCATCAACCTCGACAGCCTCTATCTCCGCTGGTTCGATCGGTGGCTCAAGGACGTGGACAACGGCGTCGAGCGCGATCCCAAGGTGCGGATCTTCGTGATGGAGGAGAACCGCTGGCGCGAGGAGAGGGAGTGGCCGCTCGCGCGGGCGCGGATGGTCAAGTTCTACCTCAAGAGCGGCGGCAGCGCCAACAGCCGCCTCGGCGACGGGCGGCTCGACCCTGCCGCCGGATCGCGATCAGCCGGTGGATCGCTACCGCGCCGACCCGATGGACGCCTTTCCGTTCCTGACCGACGACGCCTTCTCCCAGATCGGCGGACCCGACGACTACCGCGAGGTGGAGCTGCGGCGGGACGTGCTGGTCTACTCCACCGAGCCCCTCGTCCGACCGATGGAGATCTGCGGCCCGCTCTCGGTGCGGCTCTTCGCCGCCTCCTCGGCGCGCGACACCGATTGGGCCACCAAGGTGCTCGCCGTCCGGCCCGACGGCTTCGTGCTCAGGCTCAACGACGGCGTGGTGCGCGCCCGCTTCCGGAAGGGCTTCGATCGGGAGGTGCTGCTCGAGCCGGGCGCGGTGGAGGAGTATCAGGTCGACAACTGGTCCACCTGCATCCGACTCGGCGCGGGCTGGCGGCTCAGGCTCGAGGTGGCCTCGCACGCCTTCCCGAAGTTCGATCGCAACCTCCAGACTGGAGGCCCGATCGGCAAGGAGTCGCGCGGGGTGGTGGCGGACCAGACCGTCTATCACGACGCTGCGCGCGCGTCGTATCTGCTGGTGCCGGTCGTCGAGAAGCCCGCCCGCCGCTGAGGGCGGGCGCCCAACCGTCCTAGCGCGGAACCCCGACCCGCGCGGCGATCGCCTCGAACACCGCCGCGCGCTCCGCCCCCTGGCCCGGCTCGCCGATCGGGCTCGGCCAGGCCGCCGTCTGCACCACGACCACCTGCCGGGCGGGGTTCACGTAGATCGCCTGGCCGTAGATCCCGATCGCCAGGAACGCGCCGTCGTTGCCGGGTGGAATCCACCACTGGTAGCCGTACCCCGTGCGCGGTCGGGTGCCCGCGCTCGCGGCCACCGGGCGGAGGTAGTCCGCGTCGGGGGTGGTCGATTGCCGCACCCACTCCTGGGAGACGACGCGCCGCCCGCCGAGCGCGCCGCCACCGGCCATCAAGAGACCCACCCGGGCGTAGTCACGGAGCGTGGCGTTGAAGCAGGCGAACGCGCAGGTCCCGGGCTGACCCTTCGCCTGGTAGAAGAACCCGTCCGAGTCCGCGCCCAGCTTGCTCCAGAGCGCGAGCTCGGCCCAGTGGGCGAGCGGCATTCCCGTCGCCTTCTCGAGCAGCTGACCGAGCAACTGGGTGTTGACGCTCTGGTACTCGAACCGGGTCCCGGGAGCCGTGGCCGTCGGGCGCATCGAGCGAACGAAGTCCTCGAACGACGGGCGCCCCGCGACCAGGGCGGCGCCGATGCTCGCCGCGCCGGAGGTCGAGTCGCGGTAGTCCTCGCTGTAGTCGACGCCGGTCGCCATCTGGAGCGCCTGCTTGATGGTGACCTCCCGATAGCCGCTCGACCTGAGCTCGGGCAGATAGCGGACGACGGGGTCGTCGACGTCCTGGAGCTTGCCCTGCTCGAGCGCCGCGCCGACCAGGATCGAGAGGATCGACTTGCCGACGGACTGGGAGACGAAACGATCGTCCGGCTCCGCGCCGAAGAAGTAGCGCTCCAGCAGGATCGTATCGCGGCGGACGATCAGGAAGCCCGCGACCCGGTTCCGCGCGAAGTAGCTCTCCAGCGTCCGCTCCCGGCCGTAGAACTGGTAGCGCACGTCGGGTGGCGGCCCCGCGCGCTCGACGAGGGGGTGCACCGGTCCGCTCCGCCGCACCGGGTCGATCCGGAAGTCGAGCTCGTCGATGTGGTGGAAGTAGTACTGGTTGTGGGGCGGCGCCATGTAGCTGTAGGCGTCCACGAGGAGTCCGGTCGGCCGCATCTTGGCCAGGTCGATGCGCCCCGCCGGTTGGGCCGACGCCCGCGCCGACGGAACGGCGAGGAGCAGCGCGAGCAGCAGGGCTGCTCGCCGAGGCGAGAAGGCGCTGGCCAGGGCGATCGAGGACATGGACTCTCCGTTGGGTCTCGCTCCAATATGGCCCGGCGGCAGCCGTTCCGCCGGGCCGCGGGCCGGCCCGGCGAAGAGTATCTTGAGCCATGTCGCTCACCATCGCGTTGCTCCTGCTTCAGGCGCCTCTCCAGGTGGGCGCCGTCCGCGCCGCGCCGGGGCAGCTGGCGTCCGGCTATCTCGAGATCCCCGCCGCGGGTGACAGCGGCACCAGGATCCCGATCACCGTCGCCAACGGAGCGCGACCCGGACCGACGCTCGCCCTGATCGCCGGGACCCACGGCTCGGAGGTCGCTCCGATCGTGGCGTTGCAGCGGGTCAGGGCCGGCCTCCGGCCGGCCGAGATGCGGGGCTCGGTGATCCTGGTCCACGTCGCCAACCTGCCGTCCTTCCTCGGCCGGACCATCTACTACAGCCCGATCGACGGCAAGAACCTGAACCGCGCCTACCCGGGCAATCCGCGGGGCACCGTCTCGGAGCGGATCGCCCACGCCATCACCACGGAGGTGATCGAGCGCGCCGACTTCGTCGTCGACATGCACGCCGGCGACGGCAACGAGTCGCTCCGCCCCTACGCCTACTGGAGCCCGCTCGGCCTCGACGCCCGCGCCGACTCCATCGCCCGCGAGATGATCCTCGCGTTCGGGGTCGACCACGCGGTGATCGATCCCGAGCGGCCCAAGGACCCGGCGGCGAGTCTCTACACCCAGAACACGGCGCAGCTCCGCGGGAAGCCGTCGATCACCACCGAGACCGGCTATCTCGGCCTCCCGGTCGAGGCGATGATCCGGCGCAACGTCGACGGCGCCCTTCGCCTGATGCGCTTCCTCGGCATCGTCGCAGGTCCGGTCGAGCGCTCGCCGGCCGTGGTCTGGCTCTCCCGGACCGAGGTGCTCCGGAGCCCCGAGACCGGGGTCTGGCACCCGAAGGTCGCGCGGGGGGAGACGGTGGCCGAGGGGATGGTGATCGGCGTGCTGACCGACTTCTTCGGTGAGCCGCTCGCCCTGATCCGGGCGCCGTTCGCGGGCGAGGTCCTCTACGTCGTCGGCACCCCGGCGATGAGCAAGGGCGAGCCGGTCGGGATGATCGGCGCGGTTCGCTAGCCGCCGCCGCGCCGTTGACGGTGGTCCCGTCGGTCCGTACGTTCTAACAAACGCTTGTTAGGGTCGACCATTGATCGACGACGATCTCCTCGCCCCGGACGTGATCGCCGATCCGTACGCCTACTACGGCCGGATCCGCGAGACCGACCCGGTGCACTTCAATCGCCGCTGGGGCGGCTGGCTCGTCACTCGCTACGACGACGTCCAGGCCGCGTTCCGCGATCATCGCCGCTTCTCGTCCGACCGGATGGCGGCGCTCTCGGCCGAGCTGCCGCCCGCCGACCGCGATCGCTTCGCGCTCCTGATCAAGTACCTCGCCAAGTGGTTCGTCTTCGCCGATCCGCCCTATCACACCCGGGCCCGGATGCTGGTCAACAAGGCCTTCACGCCCACCAGCGCCGAGCGGCTCCGGGAGCGGACCCGCGCCATCGTGCGCGAGATGCTGGCCGAGCAACGGTCCCGCGGGGAGATGGAGTTCGTCGCGGACTTCGCCCAGCACCTGCCCGTGATCGTGATCTCGGAATACCTCGGCGTCCCGGTCGAAGACCGCGAGCGGATCCGCGCCTGGTCCGAGGAGATCTCCGGCATCTTCTTCATCAAGGCCGGCGACGCCGATCGGCGGGATCGCTCGCAGGCGGGTCTGGAGGAGCTGGTCCGCTACTTCGAGCCGCTGGTGCGGGAGCGTCGCGCCCACCCCAGGGACGATCTGATCACGGCCCTGATCCAGGCCGAGGAGCGCGGCGACCTGCTCTCCGAGGAAGAGGTGCTCGCCACCTGCACGCTCCTGATCTTCGCCGGGCACGAGAGCACGACCTTCACCCTGGTGAACGGACTGCTGGCGCTGCTCCGCCATCCCGAGCAGTGGGAGCGGCTCCGGGCGGACCCGTCGCTGATCCGGACCGCCGCCGACGAGGTGCTGCGCTACGACGGGACCGTGAAGGCCACCTTCCGCTCGATCGCCGAGCCGGTCGAGATGGGCGGCAAGACGCTCTCCCCGGGCGAGCGGGCGCTCCTCGTGCTGGCGTCGGCCAACCGCGACCCCGCCCGATTTCCCGACCCCGACCGCTTCGACGTCACCCGGAGCCCCAACCCGCACCTCGCCTTCGGCCGCGGGATCCACATCTGCCTCGGCGCGCCGCTGGCGCGGCTCGAGCTGCAGGAGACCTACCTCGCCCTCGCCACCGAGCTCGGGGACCTCGAGCTCGCGACCGATCGGGTCGAGTACCAGCCCACGATCGTGAACCGCGCGGTGACGGAGCTGCCGATCCGATGGCGGAGCTGAGGCGGCGGCTGGCCGTGGCGGTCGATCCCGATCGCTGCGTCGGGTCGGGGATGTGCGTGGCCATGGCCGGGGACGTCTTCGACCTGGCGATCGGCGCCGAGCACGCGCGGGTCGTCGACCCGGCGGGCGCGCCGCCGGAGGCGGTCGTGGAAGCCGCGGAGAGCTGCCCCACGATGGCGATCACCGTCCGGGACGCCGAGACCGGCGCCGTGCTCTTTCCCTTCGACGACCTTCCCGCGTAACCTCCATCCCGTCACGAAGGCTCGCGGCTTTCCCAAGGCAGAGGCGCATCGGTGACCGACTCGCGGTCGGGACCTCGGGGCACAGCGGACGTCGCCGTGATCGGCGGGGGCATCGTCGGTCTGGCGACGGCGCTCGCCTTGGCGGAGCGGCACCGGAAGTCCGTCGTGGTGGTCGAGGCCGCGAGCGAAGTCGGAGCCCAACAGACCGGCCACAACAGCGGCGTGATCCACGCCGGCCTCTACTACAAGCCGGGCTCGCTCAAGGCCACGCTCTGCCGCACCGGCCTCGAGCTGATGTACCGGTTCTGCGAGGAGGAAGGCGTGCCGCACCGCCGGTGCGGCAAGCTGATCGTCGCGGTGAGCGAGGCGGAGCTGCCGGAGCTCGAGCGGCTCGAGAGCCGCGCCCGACAGAACGGCGTCGGCGTGCGCCGGGTGCCCCGGGCCGGCCTGGCCGAGATCGAGCCGCACGCCGCCGGCGTGGCGGGTCTCTGGGTGGACGACACCGGGGTGGTGGACTTCCGTCGGGTGGCGCTCGCGATCCGGAACCGGATCGTCAGGATGCTGGGCGACCGGGCGATCCGGACCGACAGCCGGGCGCTCGCGATCCGGCGGACCGACGGACTCTACCGGATCGAGACCACGAGCGGCGTGGTGTCCGGCCGCGCGCTGGTCACCTGCGCCGGTCTCTACGCCGACCGCGTCGCCCGGCTCGCGGGTCTCGAGCCCTCGGTTCGGATCGTGCCGTTTCGCGGAGAGTACTTCACCTTGCGACCCGAGGCCGCCCACCTGGTGCGGGGCCTGATCTATCCGGTGCCGGATCCGGCGCTGCCGTTTCTCGGCCTCCACTTCACGCGGGGAGCCGACGACGTGGTCGAGGCTGGCCCGAACGCGGTGCTCGCCATGAGTCGCGAGGGCTATTCATGGGCGGACGTCTCGATGCCCGACCTGGTCGACTGGCTCTCGTTTCCCGGCTTCTGGCGGATGGGCCTGCGGCACTGGCGGACCGGTGTCGACGAGATCGTCCGCTCGCTCTCGCCGGAGCGGTTCGCGCGGGCCCTCCGGCGGATGCTGCCTTCGCTCACCATGGATCAGCTGGAGCCGGGCGGCTCCGGCGTCCGGGCGATGGCCGTCGATCAGGACGGCCGTCTGGTGGCCGACTTCTCGTTCGTCGAGGCCCCCTCGGCGCTCCACGTCCTCAACGCGCCGTCCCCGGCGGCGACCTCCTCGCTCGCGATCGGACGCTATCTGGCCGATCGCCTCGCGTCCGCCTGAGCGATCAGACCACCGGCACGTAGAAGAACGACTTCCGTCGCCAGAGCAGTCCGTCCTTGAAGCCGTAGCAATCGGCGAACTCGACGTCGACGGGGCCGTTCGCGTTCCGGCCGACGAAGCGGCCCCAGCAGGCGCCTTTGTCGCCGTCCACGACCACCGCGTCGAAGCGATGCTCGCCGCGCAGGGTTCGGACGTTGCGATAGAAGTTGCTGAGGGCCGCCTTGCCGAGCAGCGGGTCCATGCCCGGTCTCAGGTACTCGAGATCGGGGTGGAAGTACTTGTCGACATTGTCCCAGTCCGAGGCGTCGACCGCCTTGAACATCGCTCGAATGTCGGCTTCGGTCATCGTCGTTCTCCTCTCCGTGCAATCAGAGCTTCCAGCCAAGCAGGTTCCACTGGGCGAGCGACCAGACGAAGAGCGCCGCCATCACGGCGCTCAGGGCGAAGCGGATCCGGGCGCCGGTCGGACTCTCGGGCCGGAGCGCGCCTCGCACCCCGACGATCACGGCGACGGCCGCAGAGAGCGAGCCCAGCACGGGCAACGCCAGCGCCGTCTTGATCCCGGTCTCGTCGCCGCCGAGGATCAGACTGACGAGGTTGCCCGCGAGGATGGCCATCGCGATCAGGAACCCGACGAAGCACGCCGCCGCGGCCGCGAACCAGCGTCGCGCCGCCCGATGCCACGGCGGGGTGGCGGGGCCCGGGCGCCAGAGCCGGCGCACGGCGGCGAGCGTCATCGTCAGGAAGACGATGCCGCCGATGCCGAGGATCGCGAAGTGCAGGCCGCCCAGCTCGCTCCAGCTCACCCGCTCGAGCGCCGAGGTCGGGTCCTGGCCGATGAAGGCGCGGGTGATCCGGCCGTCCGGGTCGGCGCCGAAGGCCATCAGCGCGTCGCCGTCCCGCTCGCGGAAGAGGAGCGGGCCGACCCGGACCATCGTCCAGGGGCCGTCGGATCCGGTCACCGTCAGGGTGCTGTCGTCGGCCAGGGCGACGGTGGTGGCGCCCGCGAGCGCGAACGCCTTGAAGTAGTTGCTGTAGCCTCGCCGGTTGTTCCGGTAGGTGCCGGCCACCCGCTCGGACTCGGCCACCGACTCGGGCGAGACCGCGAGGGTCGACGGCACCGATGGGTAGTAGTGGTTCAGGAAGGCGTTCAGCACCTCGGCGAAGCTGAGCGCGCCGCCGGTGTCGGTGTTGAAGGAGACGAAGAGCCCGACCTGCTCCGACGGGATCAGCGCCAGGTCGGTATGGAACCATTGCGAGTCGCCGCCGTGGCCGATGATCCGGAGCCCGTGGCTCGACTTCTCGTAGAAGCCGAGCGCGAACCCGTTCACTCCGGGGTGATGGCCAAAGGCGCGGGCGTGCATCCGGCGCGCGGTGGAATCGGCGAGGATCCGCGCGTCGCCCAGCGCGCCGTGCTGGAGGTGGGCCAGCATGAAGCGACCCATCGCCGTACCGGACGCGCTCACCACGCCGGCGGGGGCGGCGCCTGGCAGGTACTCGAAGCCGTGGGGCAGGAAGGCCCCGCCGCTCCACTCGTATCCGCCGGACATCTGACTCGCCAGGCGCGGTGGCAGCGGCTGGTGGGCGGTGGCGTCCGTCATCCCGAGCGGCTCGAGGATGTGGCGGGCCACGTAGTCGGAGAACGGCTCGCCCGCGATCCGCTCTACGATGTACCCGGCCAGGGCGGTGCCCCAGTTCGAGTAGGACGACGAGTGGCCGGGCGGCCTGACCCGGGCGGGCAGATGGGCCACCAGCCAGGGCCCCATCGGCCCGATCGCGGTGGAGTCCTCGGAGATCAGGCCGCGGGGATCTTCCTCGAAGCCGGCCGTGTGGGTCATCAGATGGCGGAGCGTGATCGCCTCCGGGTAGGTCGACGGGATCTCGAAGTCGAGGTAGCCGTTCACGTCGGCCTCGAGATCGAGCTTGCCCTGTTCGACCAGCTGCATCACCGCCGTCCAGGTGAAGAGCTTGCTGACCGAGCCCACGCGAAAGAGCGTCCGGTCCGGGTCGACCGGCTCGCGCCGTCCGACGTCGGCGTAGCCGTAGCCCTTGCTCAGCACGATCTCGCCTTGGCCCACCACGGTCACCACCGCGCCCGCGACGTGATGGTCGTGGAGGTACGCCGTCATCATCCCGTCGACGAAGGCCTCGAGCTCGGCCGCCCCGCGGAGCCCGCGCTCCGGCGCGGCGGACGGCGAGGGCGGCTGCGCGGCGCCCGTGACGGCGAGGGCGGCCGAGGCCGCGAGCGAGAACAGAAGGCGCATGAGTGGAGATCCAGGCTTCAGGCGGACCGGAGCAGCGTCTCGGGCGCTTCGAGGAGCGCGATCACGTCCCGGAGGAAGGTCGCGGCCGTGAAGCCGTCGATCAAGCGGTGGTCGAAGGAGAGCGAGAGGTAGACCATGTCGCGCGGGACGACCCGCTCCTCGCCGTCGATGGTCCGCACGACGGGGCGGCGCTGGATGGTGTGGACGCCCAGGATGCCCGCGTCGGGGAGCTTGATGATCGGGAAGCTGAACAGGGTGCCGACCTTCCCGATGCTGGTGACGGTGAAGCAGGAGCCCTGCATCCTCTCGGGCGCGACGCTCCCGTCGCGCGCGGACTCGGCCAGCGACTGGGTCTCCGCCGCGAGGTCGAGCACCGTCTTGGTCGGCACGTCGCGCACCACGGGCACCATCAGTCCCGTCTCCGTCTCGACCGCCATCCCGAGGTGGACGTAGCGCTTGAGCACGATCTCCCGGCTCACCTCGTCGAGCGAGGCGTTGACGGCCTGGTGCCGCTCGAGCGCGCGCGCCACCGCCAGGAAGATGAACGGGAGATAGGTGAGCTTCACGCCGCGCGCCTTGGCTTCGGCGTCGAGCCGCCCTCGCGCCTCGATCAGCGCGGTCCAGTCGGCCTCGTCGACCGCGAGCGTGCGGACCGTGTGGAGGTGCGACTCGGTCAGCTGGTCGACGATCGTGCGCCGGACGCCCCGGAGCGGCACCCGGCTCTCGCGGTCCTCGTCGCCGGGCGGCGAGGCATAGCCGCGCGGGGTGAGGGGCCCGCGCGGGGCGGAGCCCGCGGAGCGCACGTCGTCCGGGCGGATCCTGCCGCCGGGGCCGGAGCCCGCGACCGAGTCCAGGTCGACGCCCATCTGGCGGGCGAGGCGCCGCGCGCCCGGCAAGGCCGGCGTCCGCGCCGCGACGAACGGATTGCGCACCGCTTCGCGATGCTCGCTCGCGGTGAAGAGCGAAGCGTCCTTCGCGGCGGGCGGGGTCGGGGCGGTGGCCGCTTCGGCCGCCGCGTCCTCGCTCTCGATCAGGGCGATGGGCGCGTGCACCGCCACCACCTCGCCTTCGGCGGCGAGGAGCTTCACCAGCTTGCCGGCGTAGGGTGACGGCAGCTCCACGGTGGCCTTGTCGGTCATCACCTCGACGATCGGCTGGTCCTTGGCCACCGTCTCGCCCTCGGCCACGAGCCAGCGCTGGATCTCGCCCTCGACGACGGACTCGGCCAGCTCCGGCATTCGGATCTCACGCGGCATCTCAGTAGTCCATCGCCTGTTTGGCGGCGTAGAGGATTCGGGTGACGCTCGGCAGGTAGAAGCGGTCCTGCGCGTACGGGTAGGGAATGTCGTAGCCGGAGACCCGGATCGGCGGCGCCAGCAGCTGGTCCAGCGCCAGCTCGCATACGGTGGCCGCGATCTCGCTCACCACGCTCGCCTGGCCGGGTGCGTCGGCCACCAGGACCAGCCGTCCGGTCTTGACCACCGAAGTGAGCACCGCGTCGCGATCCCACGGCATCACGGTCCGGAGATCGAGCACTTCGGCGGAGACCCCGACGGCCGCCAGCTCGTCCGCCGCGCGGAGCACCTCGGGCATGCTGGTGCCGTAGGAGACCAGAGAGAGGTCGGCGCCCTCGCGGCGGAGCGCCGCGCGGCCGATCGGCACGGTGTGGCCCTCCGGCACCTCTTCCTTGACGGCGCGATAGAGGCGCTTCGGCTCCAGCATCACCACCGGATCGTCGAGCGCGATCGCGGACTGGAGCAGCCCCGCCGCGTCGGTCGGCGTCGACGGGATCACCACCGTGAGGCCCGGGGTCTGGACGAAGTGGGCCTCCGGGCTCTGCGAATGCCAGAGACCACCCCGCACCCCGCCGCCGCTCGGCATCCGGATCACCAGCGGCGCGGTGAACGCGCCCGCCGTGCGGTAGCGCAGGGTGGCCACCTGCGAGACCAGCTGGTCCATCCCCGGGAAGATGTAGTCGGCGAACTGGATCTCGGCGATCGGCCTGAGTCCCACCGCGGCCATCCCGACCGCCGCGCCGAGAATGGTGCCTTCGTTGAGCGGGGTGTCCATCACGCGTGCCGGGCCGTATTTGGCCTGGAGCCCGTCGGTGGCGAGGAAGACCCCGCCCCGGGCGCCGACGTCCTCGCCGAGCACGACGACGGCGTCGTCCGCCTCGAGCGCCCGATCGATCGTGCGGGCGATGGCCTGTACCATCGTGATCGGCGTCATCGCGTCAGTCCAGGTCGTAGCTGAGGCGGCGGCGCTGTTCGACCAGGTGCCATGGCAGCTCGGCGAACACGTCGTCGAACATCGCCTCCGGCGCGACCGGCCCGGCCGCGTCCGCTTCGGCGATCGCGGCGTCGAGCGCGGCGCCGGTCGAGGCGAGGGCGGCCCGCTCGCGGGCGTCGTCCCAGAGCGCGCGGCCCTCGAGGTAGCGGCGGAACCGGTCGACCGGATCCTCGGCCCGCCTCGCGGCGACGGCCTCGCTGGTGCGATAGCGCATGTCGTCGTCGGAGGAGGAGTGGGGCGCGTAGCGATAGAGGTCGAGCTCGACCAGGCTGGGCCCCTGACCGGCGCGGGCCCGGGCGAGGGCCTCGCCGACCGCCCGCTCGACGGCGAGCACGTCGAATCCGTCCGCGACCACGCCGGGCATCCCGTAGGCGGCGGCCTTGGCCGCGATCGAGACGCTGGCGGACTGGCGGCTCAACGGCACGCTGATGGCGTACTGGTTGTTCTCGCAGACGAAGACGACGGGCGCCCGCTCGACGCCGGCCAGAGTGAGCGCGCCGTGGAAGTCGCCGGTGGCGGTGGCGCCGTCGCCGAAGCTGGCGAGCACCGCGGCGCCCGGCTCCCGCCGCGCCAGCCCGATCGCCGCGCCGGCCGCGGCCGGGAGGTGGGAGCCCACCGGCGAGGTCATGCTGAAGACCCGGAGGTGCTTGGCGACGATGTGGGTCGGGGTCTGGCGTCCGAGTCCGGGATCGGCCCGGGTCGCCAGCATCTGACCGAAGATCTCGCGCGCGGGCACGCCGTAGGCGAGCAGGAGGCCCTGATCGCGATAGTAGGGGAAGAGCCAGTCGCGACCCCGCTCGAGGGCCCGGGCCATCCCGACGTGCGCCGCCTCGTGGCCGGCGGCCGAGGTCATGATGCTGACCCGCCCGGTGCGGACCAGGTTCTGGAACCGCTCGTCCATCTGGCGGATCGCGAGCATCTGGACGAGGAGCTCGCGGAGGACGTCGTCGGAGTGCGGCGGACCGTCGGGAGCGAGCCATGCTCCGCGGGCGTCGATCAGGCGGATCGGTCCGTCGGGGCCGGGATCGGGCACGTGACGCTCGAAGTAACGAACAAACGATTGTTTGGTTACGCCTTGAGAGAGTATCTTCTCGGCCCTACCCGGTCAAGCGAGCGAGCGCGGATGGAGACGGTGTCGGAGCGCAAGGCGGAGCTGCTCCAGGCGGCCGCGGCCCTCTTCGGCCGTCAGGGCTATCACGGGACCACGGTGCGGGACGTGGCCCGCGAGCTCGACCTCCAGGGCGGGAGTCTCTACGCCCACATCAAGACCAAGGAGGACCTCCTCTGGGCGATCATCGACGACGTGGCGGCCAAGTTCCAGCGGGCGGCCGACCTCGTGCCCGCGGGGGTGGGACCGCGCGACCGGCTGGCCGGCCTGATCGCAGCGCACCTGACGACGGTGGCCGAGGAGCTGCCCTTCGCCACGGTCTTCTTCAGCGAGTGGGCCTGTCTCGGCGGGGAGCGACTCGCCGCGATCAGCGCGCGGCGCGACAAGTACGAGGCGCTCTTCCGGCGCACCATCGAGCTGGGCGCCAAGCAGGGCGTCTTCAAGGTGGAGAGTCCCAAGCTCGCGGCGATCTACGTGCTCTCGGTGCTCAACTGGAGTCACCAGTGGTTCAAGCCCGGAGCGTCGCTCTCGATCGCCGACGTCGCCCGGCAGTTCACCGCGCTCACCCTGCGGGCCCTCGGCGCGAGAGCGCCCGCCGCCCGCTGAAGCCAGTCGCCGGAGTGGCGGGTTGGCGGCCTGGAGACGCCGGGCCGCGGCCCCCGGCCGGCCTCTCGCTCCGTCCGTTGGGGCGCTCGCCGGCCGGCGGTAAGTTGGACGGAGCGGTCACAACGTCATTCGCACCCTGGGGAGATCCGTCGTGAGGCAACTCGCAAGCTACGCGCAAGGCCAGTGGGTCACCGGCACCGGCAAGACCACCACGCTCTATCACGCCGTGACCGGCGAGCCCGTCGCCGCCGCCTCGAGTCAGGGTCTCGACTTCAAGGGGATGCTCGAATACGGCGCCCGGGTGGGCGGGCCCGCGATGCGGAAGCTCACCTTCCACGAGCGCGCCCGCGCGCTCAAGGCGATGGCCCAGTACCTGATGGAGCGGAAGGACGAGCTCTACGCGCTCTCCGCCGCGACCGGCGCCACCAAGAGCGACTCCTGGGTCGACATCGAGGGCGGGATCGGGACCTTCTTCGTCTACTCGGGGAAGGGGCGCCGCGAGCTGCCCAACGAGTCCTTCTACGTCGACGGTCCGATGGAGGTGCTCTCCAAGGGCGGGACCTTCGTGGGCCGGCACCTCTGCGTGCCGCTCGAGGGCGTGGCGGTCCACATCAACGCCTACAACTTCCCCTGCTGGGGCATGCTCGAGAAGCTCGCGCCCACCTTCCTGGCTGGGATGCCCGCGATCGTCAAGCCGGCCACCGCCACCAGCTTCCTCACCGAGCTGATGGTGCGGATGATGATCGAGTCGAAGATCCTGCCCGAGGGCGCGCTCCAGCTGATCGTCGGGAGCGTGGGCGACCTGTTCGAGCACTTCACCTGCCAGGACGTGGTCACCTTCACCGGCTCCGCCTCGACCGGGCGCAAGCTCAAGGCGCATCCGAAGGTGATCGCCGAGTCGGTGCGATTCAACATGGAGGCGGACTCGCTCAACTTCTGCATGCTGGGGCCCGACGCGGCGCCCGGCAGCGAGGAGTTCGATCTCTTCGTGAAGGAGGTCGCGCGGGAGATGACGCTCAAGGCGGGCCAGCGCTGCACCGCGATCCGCCGGGCGATCGTTCCCGAGGCGATGGTCGACGACGTGGTGAAGGCGCTCGGCAAGCGGCTCTCCGGCGCCACCCTGGGCGACCCCGCGGTGGAGGGCGTCCGGATGGGCCCGCTCGCGAGTCGGGACCAGGTGGCCGAGGTGCGACGGAACGTCGACGGGATCAAGGCGGCCGCCGCGGTCGCCTGGGGCGACTACGACGACTTCAGCGTGACCGGCGCCGACAAGGAGAAGGGGGCCTTCTTCCCCGCGATGCTGCTCCACTGCGCCGATCCGTTCGGCCACAGCGCCGTGCACGACATCGAGGCCTTCGGGCCGGTGAGCACGGTGATGGGCTATCGCTCGCTCGAGGACGCGATCGAGCTGACCAAGAAGGGGAAGGGCAGCCTCTGCGGCTCGGTCTTCACCGGCGACGACGAGGTCGCCCGCGACGTGGTACTCGGCACCGCCGCCTACCACGGCCGGATCATGTGCATCAACCGCCGCTCGGCCAAGGAGTCGACCGGGCACGGCTCGCCGATGCCGCACCTGGTGCACGGCGGTCCGGGGCGCGCGGGCGGGGGCGAGGAGATGGGCGGGATCCGGGCCGTGCTCCAATACATGCAGCGGACGGCGATGCAGGGCCATCCGCAGACGCTCACCAGGACCATGCGGGTCTGGATGAAGGGCGCGGACACCACGACTCACGTCGCCCATCCCTTCACCAAGTATTTCGAGGAGATCGAGGTCGGCGACACCCTCTTCACCCACCGGCGGACCGTGACCGAGGCCGACGTGGTGCTCTTCGCCGGCCTCTCGGGCGACTACTTCTACGCCCACATGGACGAGATCGCGGCCAAGGACTCGCTCTTCGAGCGGCGGGTGGCGCACGGATACTGGGTGCTCTCGGCGGCGGCCGGCCTGTTCGTTCACCCGGCCAAGGGGCCGGTGCTCGCCAACTACGGGCTGGAGAGTCTCCGCTTCGTGAATCCGGTCTACCCGGGCGACACGATCGCGGTCCGCTTCACCTGCAAGCAGAAGACCGCGAAGGACCCGCGCCCGGACACCCAGCCGCAGGGCGTGGTCGAGTGGGACGTGGAGGTGACCAATCAGAACGACGAGACCTGCGCGATCTACTCGATCCTGACGCTGGTGGCCATGCGCCCGGCCCCGGCGGAGGCCTAACGGCGGTCGGCGCGGAATTGACTTCCGCGCCCCCCGGATGGATGGTTCGCCTCATGCGGAGGCTCATTCTCTCGACCCTCCTGGCGGCCGGGTTGGTGCAGGCCGGCCAGGCCCAGCAGCTCGATCCCAGGGAGCGCCGGCTGCTCGCGGCCGTCGACGCCGGCACCGGCCAGGCGATCTCGCTCCTCGAGCAGCTGGTCGAGCTCAACAGCGGGACCCTCAACTTCGAGGGCGTCCGGGCCGTCGGCGAGCTGCTCGGCACCGGGTTCCGTGAGCTGGGCTTCATGACCCGCTGGGTGAGCGGCGACGCCTGGGGCCGCGCGGGACACCTGATCGCGGAGTGGCACGGCGACGGGCGGGGGCCCCGGATCCTGCTGATCGGCCACCTCGACACGGTCTTCGAGAAGGACTCGCCCTTCCAGGCGTTCCAGCGGATCGCGGGCGACTCGGCGCGGGGTCCCGGCATCACGGACATGAAGGGCGGCGACGTGGTGATGCTGCTCGCCCTCCGGGCGCTCAAGGACGCGGGCCTGCTCGACCAGCTCCAGATCACGGCGGTCTTCACCGGCGACGAGGAGGACAGTGGCGACCCGATCGCGCTGGCGCGCCGCGACCTGATCGCGGCGGCGGACTGGGCCGACGTGGCGATCGGGTTCGAGAACGGTCCGCCCGAGCCGCACGTCGCGGTGGTGGCGCGACGGGGATCGACCAGCTGGGTGCTCCGGGCCTCGGGCCAGGCGTCGCACTCGTCTCAGGTCTTCAAGCCGAGCGTCGGGAGCGGTGCGATCTACGAGCTGGCCCGGGTGCTGACGGCCTTTCACGACTCGCTCTCCGCCGAGCCCTACCTGACCTTCAACCCGGGGGTCGTGCTCGGCGGGACCAGCGTCAGCTTCGACTCGGTGCAGAATCGCGGGACGGCGTTCGGGAAGACCAACGTCGTGGCCGAGGGCGCGGTCGCGGCGGGCGATCTCCGGGCCCTCACGCCCGAGCAGCTCGCCAACGCCAAGGCCACGATGGAGCGACTGGTGGCCCGGCACTATCCCCGAACCGGCGCCACCATCCGCTTCGAGGATTCCTATCCGCCCTTCGCGCCGACCGACGGCAACCGTCGTCTGCTCGCGATGCTGGATCAGGCCAGTCGCGACGCGGGTCTGCCGCCGGTCGCGGCCGTGGACCCCTCGCGCGCCGGGGCGGCCGACATCTCGTTCGTGGCCGGTCGGGTCGAGATGGCGCTCGACGGCCTGGGTCTCAAGGGCCCCGGCGACCACACGGTGAACGAGACGGCCGACCTCAAGATGCTGGCCGTCCAGGCCAAGCGCGCCGCGCTGCTGCTGGCCAGACTGGGCGCCCGGCCGGCTCCCTGATCGACGCGCCGGGAGCGCTGGCCGGCGGGCGCCCGGTCCGCCATACTACCGGAGCCAACGTCCCGACCACCCGCACACCCGCAGGAGCCCCATGAGAGCCAGCGTGCTGCTGCTCCTGGCCAGCGTCCTTTCGGCGCCCGGCCTCGCTTCGCAGGCCAAGCCCCGGCCGAGCAAGCCCGATCCCAGGCTGGAGCGGCTGAAGCGCGCCGCGGCTCAGGACATCGACGCCCGGGCCCAATTCACCGCGCAGGTCGTCGATCAGATCTTCAGCTTCGGCGAGCTGGGCTTCCAGGAATTCGAAACCTCGAAGTACCTGGTCGGGCTGCTCCGGCGCGAGGGCTTCACGGTCGAAGAGGGCTTCTCGGGAATTCCGACCGCCTGGGTGGCGCGCTGGGGCTCGGGCAAGCCGGTGATCGCGATCGGGAGCGACATCGACGGGATCCCGCAGGCCTCGCAGGTGCCCGGTCTCGCCTGTCGCAAGCCGCTGGTCGCGGGCGCGCCCGGGCACGGCGAAGGGCACAACTCCGGCCAGGCGCTCAACCTCACCGCCGCGCTCGCGGTCAAGAAGCTGATGGAGCAGGAGAAGCTCCCGGGGACCCTCGTGCTCTGGCCGGGCGTAGCCGAGGAGCAGGTGGCCACCAAGGGCTTCTTCGCCCGGGACGGAATGTTCAAGGACGTCGACGCCAGCTTCTTCACCCACGTCTGGGACAAGTTCGGGACCTTCTGGGGTCAGCCCGACGAGTACAGCGGTCTGGTGTCGGTGCTCTACTCTTTCGAGGGGAAGAGCGCGCACGGCGCCGGCGCGCCCTGGCGGGGGCGGAGCGCGCTCGACGCGGTGGAGCTGATGGATCTCGGCTGGAACTTCCGCCGCGAGCACCTCCGTCCCGAGCACCGCTCCCACTCGGTGATACCGAACGGCGGCGATCAGCCCAACGTCGTGCCGGCGAACGCCTCGGTCTGGTACTTCTTCCGCGAGCTCGACGCGCCGCGGATCCGGGACCTCTGGGCGCTCGGTGACTCGATGGCGCAGGGCGCGGCGCTGATGACCGGCACCACCCTGGCGAGCACCCGGGTGCTCGGCTCGGCGTGGCCGCCCCATTTCAACCGGCCGCTCGCCGAGGCGTTGGGGGCCAACATCGCGGCGGTCGGGATGCCCAAGTGGTCGGACGACGACATTCGCTTCGCCAAGGCGCTCCAGAAGGAGATGGGCGTCGACGAGAAGGGGCTCGACACGCTGACGGCCGGGGTGCTGCCGCCTCCGGACGAAGACGCCCGCAAGGGCGGCGGCTCCGACGACATCGGCGACGTCTCCTGGGCGGTGCCGACGGCGCAGCTGGTCTTCCCGTCGAACATCCCGGGCACGCCGGGCCACAACTGGGCGGACGCGGTCGCGATGGCGACGCCGCTCGCGCACAAGGGCGCCACGGCGGGCGCCAAGGCGCTCGCCTATACCCTGCTCGACGTCCTGCTCACCCCGAAGCTGGTCGAGGACGCGTGGGACTACTACCGGACGGTCCAGACCAAAGAGATCAAGTATCAGCCGTTCGTGCGGCCGGAGGACAAGCCGGCGATCGATCTCAACGCGGGGATCCTGGCGCGCTATCGCGAGCAGATGCGACCCTTCTATTACGACCCGACCCGATACGGGAGCTACTTGGAGCAGCTCGGCGTCGCCTATCCCTCGGTGCGGGCGGCGGACGGAAGCTGCGGTCAGGGGGCCACGCCATGAAGACGATCCACGTCCTGTTCGCCATCGCGACGCTCACCGCCGCCGCGGCGCCACCGTCGGCAGCGCAACGGAACCGCGCGCCGCGACCCGATCCCCGGCTCGAACGGCTCAAGACCGCGGCCCTCGCGGACGTCGACTCGCGCGCGAAGTTCACCCAGGAAGTGGTGGACCAGATCTTCAGCTTCGGCGAGCTGGGCTTCCAGGAGTTCGAGACTTCGAAGTACCTGGTCGAGCTGCTCCGCCGCGAGGGCTTCACGGTCCAGGAGGGGTACGCGGGGATTCCCACCGCCTGGGTGGCCACCTGGGGCTCGGGCAAGCCGGTCATCGCGCTCGGCTCGGACATCGACGGGATTCCGCAGGCCTCGCAGATGCCGGGGATGGCCTGCCGCAAGCCGATCGTCGAGGGCGGGCCCGGGCACGGCGAGGGGCACAACGCGGGGCAGGCGGTCAACCTCACGGCCGCGCTCGCGGTGAAGAAGCTGATGGAGGAGCAGGGGCTCTCCGGCACCATCAAGCTCTGGCCCGGCGTGGCCGAGGAGCAGATCGGGACCAAGGCGTACTTCGTGCGCGAGGGGCTCTTCAAGGACGTCGACGTCAATCTCTTCAGCCACGTGAGCAGCCGCTTCGGCACCGCGTACGGCCAGCCCGACGGCTCGGGCCTGGTGTCGGTGGAGTACACCTTCCGCGGGGTCTCGGCGCACGGCGCGGGCGCGCCCTGGCGGGGGCGGAGCGCGCTCGACGCGGTCGAGCTGATGAACGCGGGCTGGAACGTGCGGCGTGAGCACCTCGGGCTCCAGCATCGCTCGCACTACGTGATCACCAACGGCGGCGATCAGCCCAACGTGGTGCCGCAGGTGGCGTCGGTCTGGTACTACTTCCGCGAGCTCACCTACCCGCGGATCAAGGCCCTCTGGGCGATCGGCGACTCGATCGCCCGCGGCGCGACGATGATGACCGGCACGACCCTCGAGTCCAGCCGGGTCCTGGGCTCCGCCTGGCCCCAGCACCACAACAAACCGGTGGCCGAGGCGCTCTCGAAGAACATCGTCCGGGTGGGGATGCCGAGTTGGAGCGACGACGATCAGCGCTTCGCCCGCGCGCTGCAGGAGGAGATGAAGGTGAGGGTCCGGGGCCTCGACACGCTGGCGGACACGCTGCGGGCGCCGCCCACGCTGGACGAGATGCGAGGCGGCGGCTCCGACGACATCGGCGACGTGAGCTGGAACGTGCCCTCGGTGACGCTCCGCTTCCCGTCCAACGTGCCCGGGCTCCCGGGCCACAACTGGACCGACGCGATCGCGATGGCGACGCCGGTGGCGCACAAGGGCGCGACCGCCGGCGCCAAGGCGATGGCGCTCACAATGCTGGACCTGCTGCTCACCCCGGCGCTGATCGACAGCGCCTGGTCGTACTTCCGCGAGGTGCAGACCAAGGAGCAGCGGTACGAGCCCCTGATCCGCCCCGACGATCGTCCGGCGGTGCACCTGAACCGCGGGATCCTCGAGCGGTACCGGCCCGCGATGCGCGAGTTCTACTACGATCCCAACCGCTACTCGACCTACCTCGAGCAGCTCGGCGTGAAGTACCCCACGGTCCGCGCCGCGGACGGGAGCTGCGGCTCGGCCGCCACGCCCTGATCCCTCCTTCGTGACCTCGCCCGGCGCCCCCGACGACCGGTGGCTCTCGCGCACCGTCGTCCGGGGGGTCGCCTGGACGGCGCTGGTCAAGTGGACCGGCCAGATCGCGAGCTGGGGCGCGGTCGTGGTGCTCGCCCGCGTCCTCACCAAGGCGGACTACGGCCTGGTCGGGATGGCGAGTCTCTATCTCGGGCTGATCCGGATCCTCACAGAGGGTGGCCTCGGCACCAGCATCGTGGCGCTGCGCCAGCTCTCTCGCGAGGAGATCGCCCAATTCAACAGCGTGGCCCTGCTGCTCGGCCTGGCCGGCGCGGCGCTCACGCTGGCGGCGGCGGAGCCGGCGGGCTGGTTCTTCCGGGCGCCGAATCTGCCGCCCGTGATGGCCCTGCTCAGCGTGACGGCGCTGATCAGCTCGCTCCGGCTGGTGCCGGGCGCCGTGCTGCAGCGGGACCTGCGCTTCCGGGCGCTGGCGCTGATCGACGGCGTCCAGGGCATCGCCACCACGGCCGGCACCGTCGCCTTCGCGCTGCTCGGCTGGGGCTACTGGTCGCTGGTGGTGGGCGGGCTGCTCGGCAGCGCCCTCGGGGTGCTGGTCAACCTGGCCTTCGCCCCCCAGCCGTTCGCCTGGCCGCGGGCCAGCTCGATCGGGCGCTACTACTCCTTCACGCGCGACGTGCTGGTGGGGCGGATCGCGTGGTACACCTACACCAACGCGGACTTCCTGGTGGCCGGGCGGATGTTGGGCGCGGCCGCGCTCGGCGTCTACACCTTCGCCTGGAGCATCGCCAGCGTGCCGGTCGAGAAGGTGACCGGGCTGGTCCAGCGGGTCTCGTCGGCAGTCTTCGCGCGCCTGGCCACCGATCGGGCGGGGATGTCCCGGATGCTGCTCCGGCTCACCGAGGGGCTCCTGGTGATCACCCTGCCCGCGAGCCTCGGGATGGCCGCGGTCGCGGACGACTTCGTCCGGCTCTACCTGGGCCCCGGATGGGACGAGGTCGTCCTGCCGCTCCGGATCCTCTGCGGCTACGCTTCCTTCCGCGCGGTGGTGACGCTCTTGCCGCAGGCGCTCACCATGCTGGGCGATACCCGCTTCCTGATGTTCAACGCGGTCGGACGAGCCATCGCGCTGCCGATCGCCTTCGTGATCGGCAGCCGCTGGGGTCCATCGGGCATCGCGCTCGGATGGGTGATGCTCTATCCGCCGTTCATCTTCCAGGTCTACCTGCGCCTCTTCCGGCGGCTCGGTCTCACGCTCGGCGAGTATCTCGCGCCGTTGCTCCCGACCCTGCGGGGCTCGGCGGTGATGCTCGTGGCAGTGCTCGCGCTGCGCGCGGCGCTCGGCGAGACCGGGCCCGGTCTCCGACTGGCGCTCTCGGTGGCGACCGGCGGATTGGTCTACTTCCTCGCCGGAATCCTCCCGCAGCGGGAGCGGCTGCTCAAGCTGCGCGAGCTGCTCCGGCGAGCGGACCCGGCGCCTGCGCCGGCGGTGGACCCGGCATGAGCCGCTCAGAGCTCCGGCGGCGCGCCGGTGGCGCCGAGACGATCGCGGAGATGCGCGGCGAGTCGGATCGCGAGCGCGACGACCGTGAGAGTCGGGTTGGCGACCCCGGCCGAGGGAAAGAGCGACGCGCCCGTGACGAAGAGATTGTCCGTGCCATGCACCCGGCCGTCGGGATCGGCGACGGCGAGGCCGGGGTCGCGATGGAACCGGGTCGTGCCGGCGTGATGATGGGCGTTCGGGTCGAGCGGGCAAGGCGCGAGGTCGACGTCGAAGGCGCCGCTCTCGGCGAGCGCCTCCATCGCCATCCGCCGGATCCGGCGGAGCGACTCCCTCTCGTCCGGCCCCCAGAGCCACTCGAGCACCGGCCGCGGCATCCCGAAGCGGTCCTGGCGCTCGCCGAGCCGAATCCGGTTCTCGGCGCGGGGACGCTGCTCGAGGTGGAGGACTCCTTCGAGCAGATCCGGCGGCGGTCCGCCGAGCAGACGGCCGAGACCGGCGCGGCGCGGGCGGACGGGGCCGAGCAGGAGAGAGGCGTTAGGCAGGTCCTCGGCGGCCAGCCAGCCGGCCGCGGGCCGAAGCCGACCCTGCACGATCGTCCCGTCGGCGGCGCGATGCCGGTGGTAGAAGGCGAGCGCGCGCGCCGCCTCGGGATCGCGGGGACGGAGCCGGATCGAGCGATCGCGCGGGTGCTCCATGAAGCCGCGGCCGAGCCAGCCCGAGTGGTTGCCGGGGCCGTCGCCCGACGCGCCGGCGGCGGCCAGCAGCAGCCTCGCGTTCTCGATCGCGCCGGCGGCGAGCACCACCGAGCCCGCGTCGACCGAGAAGGGCGCGCCGGCCCAGTCGTAGCCTCGCACCCGGGTCACCCGGCGACCGCCCGGCTCGATCTCCAGGACGCAGGCGGTCCGTTCCAGCGCGAGCGTGACGTTGTTCTCCTGGGCGAGGAGCGCGGGAATCGCTTCCCGGAACGGCGACCCGGGCCCGAGGTGATAGACCGCGCTCTCGAGCGGATGTCCTGCCAGGACGAGCGGCGAGGTCGCCGGCGTCGACCAGGCGGCCGCCTCGTAGCTCGGGGGGCCGAGGCCGCAGAGGCGCTGGGCGCGATTGTAGTGGGCCAGCAGCTCGTCGTACTCGAGCGGCCACGCGTCGGTCTCGCGGCCGGGACGCCCGAGGTCGATCGGCTCCAGCGGCAGGTACTTGGCGCCGATCGCTCCGCCGACCGCGGTGTTCCAGAGTCTGGCCGAGCCGCCCAGGTGGCGGCCCCGGGTGGCGACCAGCCCGGCGTAGCGAGCGCCTTTCACCTCGCCCTCGTTGAGCGACTGGTGCGGCCCGCCTCCGTCGGCGGGCCCGCTCTCCAGCAGCAGCACCTCGAGGCTGGTGCCGACCAGCTCGCGCGCGACCGTGAGCCCGGCCGGACCGGCGCCCACGACGCAGACGTCGACTCGATCGGGAAGCGTCAAGAGCGGCCTTTCGGTCCTGCCCGGCGACGATGGGTCAAGGGAGCCTCGTGACGGATGCGAGAGCGATCTCCGTAATATTGCCCACCCGGGCGCTGGCCGAGCGGGGGGAGGCTCTCCTGCGCGCGATCGAGAGCGTCCTGGGCCAGCGCGGGGTCCGCGCCGTGCCCGTGGTGGTGATCAACGGAGGCGACGCCGATCCGGAGCTCCGCCGCCGGCTCGAAGGCGACCCGCGCTGTCGGGTCTTTCAGCTCGAGCGGCCTCACCTTCCGGCGGCGATCCGCGAGGGCCGACGCCGGGTCGACACTCCCTGGTTCGCGTCGCTGGACGACGACGACGAGTACCTGCCCGACGGACTCGCTCGCCGGCTCGAGGCGCTGGACGCCGACCCGACGCTCGACCTGGTGGTCTCCAACGGGATCCGCCGGAGCGCCGCCGGCGACCGGCTGCAGGTGACCGATCCCGATCCCGTCCGGCGCGACCCCCTTCGCGCGCTGCTCGAGCAGCACTGGCTGATGCCCGGGTCGTACCTGGCTCGATCGGAGCGGGTCGGGGTGGAGCTGTTCGACGGGATGCCCCCGTATCTCGAGAACACCTATCTCGCCCTGCGCTTCGGGCTCGGCTATCGCTTCACGTTCCTGGACGAGCCGACGATGATCCGTCACCTCGACACGCCGAACTCGGTCTCCAAGTCGGAGGCGTACCTGCACGGGCAGCTCGACGCGCTCCGCCGGCTGCTCGAGCTGCCGCTGCCGGACGACGTGCGCGCCGGATTCCGGCTCCGGATCGCTCAGGTCTGTCACTCGGCGTCCTCGCGCGCGCTCGCGAGTCGCTCGCTGATCCGTGCCTGGGCCTGGCACCTGCGCTCCCTCGGCGCGCCGGGCGGATGGCGATACCTCACCTACACCCGCCGTCTCGTGTTTCCGTGGTGGCCGACCCGGTGAGCTCGCCCCGACTGCTGGTGCTCGGCGTCGACGCCGCGAGCCCCGAGCTGATCCGGCGCTGGACCGCCGCCGGCGCGATGCCGAACCTGGCGCGGCTGATCGAGCGGGGGCGCTTCGGCGAGTGCCGGAGCGTCGACGGGTTCTTCGTCGGCTCCACCTGGCCGTCCCTCTATACGGGGACGACGCCCGCCCGCCACGGGCTCCACTACCTCCGCCAGCTGGAGGTCGGGAGCTACGAGTTCTATCGGCCCGCCGACCGCGGGATGGTGCGCGTCCCGCCGTTCTGGGACGCGCTGTCGGCGGCGGATCGCCGGGTCGCCATCATGGACGTGCCGCTCGCGCCGATCGCGAGCGACGTCAACGGACTGCAGCTGGTCGAGTGGGGCGGACACGACGTCGTCTACGGACTCCACGCGACCCCGCCGGAGGCGCTGGCCCTCGCGGAGCGGCAGGGACCCTACCCGCTGGAGGGTCCCTGCGACCGGGTCGAGCGTACGCTCGCGGGCTATCGGCGGTTCCTCGACGCGCTGCTCCTCGCCGTCGAGCGGAAGACGGCCCTCACGGTCGAGGTGCTGGAACGGGGTGGCTGGGACCTCGTGATGCAGGTGTTCACCGAGGCCCACTGCGCCGGACATCAGTGCTGGCACCTCCACGACGCCACCCACCCGGCCCACGATCCCGAGCTGGCAGCCGCCCTCGGCGATCCACTCGAGCGGGTGTACGGCGCGATCGACAAGGCGATCGGCGAGCTGGTGGCGCGGGCGCCGGATGCCGTCGTGATGGTGCTCGCCGGCCACGGCATGGGGCATTGGCACGGCGCCCACTTCCTGCTGCGCGACCTGCTGATCGGCCTGGGCTTCGCGACCGCCGAAGCAGCCGGGCGACCGGAGGCGGAGCGCGGCGCTCTCGGCGCGGCGGCGGCACGCGCGTGGCGAGCGCTGCCGGAAGGCGTGCGGGTGGCGCTCGGACCCCTGCGCCGGCGTGTCGCGGCGCCGGCGGCCCCCGCCCCGCCCACCCTGGGCGTCGACCCGCGGTCCAGCCGCTGTCTCCCGCAGCCGAACGGACTGGCCGTGAGCGGGGTGCGTCTCAACCTCCGGGGCCGCGAGCCGGCAGGTCTGGTGGAGCCGGGCGAGCAGGCGGAGGCGACGCTGATCGCGCTCGAGCGCGAGCTGGGCCGGGTGATCGACGAGCGTACCGGGCGTCCCGCGATTCGGGCGATCTGGCGTCCGGGCTCGCGGTATCGGGGCGACGCGCTCGATCAGCTGCCCGATCTGCTGCTCGAGTGGAGCGACGAGATCGCGACCGGGACCACCGCGCTCGCGGGCGGCCGCGGCGCCCGGGTGCGGCTCGCGTCGCCCGCCCTCGGCGTGGTCGAAGGCGTCAACGACTACGGCCGCACCGGCGAGCATCGCCCCACGGGATGGGTCGCCGCGGCCGGGCCGGGGATCGACCCGGGGCCGCTCGGCCCCGCTTCGGTGATCGACGTCGCGCCGACCATCGCCCGGCTGCTCGGCGTCGAGCTGGCCGGGGTCGACGGACGCCCGATCGAGGCCCTCGCTCCGATCGGCTGAGCCGCCGCCCGTCCTCCGCCGTGTGTACGGCTCTCGGGGTCCGGCATCTCCGAGTCCCAACCGAACGGAGCGGACCCATGTCTCCTCGCATCGCCGGAATCGCCCTCGTCCTGCTCGCCATTTCGGGCTGCGCGTCCGATCGTCGGGTCGGGCCGGCCAGCGAGGCGTTCGACAAGCTCGACGTGGCGAACCAGGCTTCTGCGCCGCTCGCCGCGCGCGTGGCCGGCGAGGCCGGCGCCTCCCTCGAGCCGCCGGCCGACGCCCAGACCCGGCCGCCCACCACGTCGATGTTGATCCGGACCGGCCAGGCCTCGATCGAGGTCGACTCGCTCGAGGTCGCCGTCGACGCCGTGAGCCGGCTCGCGGTCTCGATGGGTGGCTACCTCACCAACTCGATCGTCATGACCGGCGCGGCCGACCAGCGTCGGGCGACCCTCGAGGTCAGAGTGCCGTCGGACCGCTACGACGGCGCGATGAGCCGCCTGGCCGGGATCGGCAAGCTCCGCTCGTCGAGCACCTCGTCACAGGACGTGGGCGAGGAATACGTCGACCTCGAGGCCCGGGTCGGCAACGCCCGGCGGCTGGAGGAGCGACTCGTCACCATGCTGGCGACCCGGACGGGCAAGCTCGAGGAGGCGCTGGCGGTCGAGCGCGAGCTGGCTCGGGTTCGAGAGAGCATCGAACGGCTCGAAGGGCGGCTCCGCTATCTGAGCGCGCGAGTGGCGGAGAGCACGATCACGATCGAGCTCTACGAGCCGGCGCCGCTGGTCGGGAACCCCGGCTCGAACGTGATGGTCGAGGCGCTGCGCCAGAGCTGGCGGAACTTCGTCGAGGTGACGGCCGCGGGCATCGCGATGCTCGGCGGGCTGCTGCCGGTGGCCCTGGTGCTCGGCCTGGTCGGTTTCGGCGTCCGGCGGCGCTGGCAGCGGCGCCGGACGGCCGAGGCCGCCGCCTAACGAAGGACCAGGCCGAGCTGGGCGCTCCCGTTGGGGTTCGGAAGCAAGCTCTCAGCGGCGCGTGGTCGTGCCGTGGCCTGGGCCGGGCTGGCCCGACGGCAGGGTGGGCGGGGCCTTCGGGGCGACGGGTTTCACGAAGCGTCCCTCGCGCGGGGTCTCCATGTCGCCGGGCTCGGGTGGCCGGAACGCGAGGTCGATCGCGAGGTAGACGGTCTTGGTGAAGGGGAGCAGCAGCACCGGGGTCACCACGGCCACGGCGACGCCGCCCCAGAGGAGCGCATTCCAGGGAACGTCCGGCCAGCCGAGCACCAGCCCGAGGGCGAAGTAGCAGAGCCAGACGCCCTCGGTGGCGAAGAGGTTGACGGTGTAGCTCCCGAGCCAGTAGCCGGGCTCGTCTCGGTCGAGGTGGAAGCCGCACACCGGACACGACGGCGCGACCGTGAACCAGGAGAGCAGGATCGGGTGCCCCCCGCAGACCGGACAGCGGAGCCGGAGGGCCCGGCTGAAGAGCTTGCGCTCGGAGGGAGCGCTCGGGGTCAAATCGACAGCTCGTCGTCGCGGATCAGCACCAGGATCGCGGCCTGGGGCACGACCAGGTACTTCGTGCCCTCGAATCCGATCTCGACCGCGGCTTTGCGGAAGAAGATGGCGTGGTCGCCGATCCGCGCCTGCATGGGGCGGTACTTCGGGGTCTTCTCGCCGACCCGCCAGGGCTCGTCGTCGAAGCTCGAGGGGTCGGGCACCGGATCGCCCGGGCCGGTGGCGACGATCAGGCCTTCCTGCACCTGCTGGGTGTCGACGGCGGTGGCGGGCAGGTAGAGCCCGACCCGGGTTCGCTCCTCGCCGCCCTCGGGGCTGATCAGGACCCGATCGCCCACCACCAGCAGCTTGCGAGGCAGCTCCATCGGTTACTCTCCGTCGTGGACCGTCTTGAGCTCGACGACCCTCAGGCGGCGGACGGCGTGGGGCAGCCGGAGCTCCACCTCCTCGCCCACCTTGCGGTCCTTGAGCGCGAGGCCGAGTGGCGAGCCGAGGGAGATGTGCCCGGCATCGATGTCCATCAGCTCGGCCAGGACCAGCTGGTAGCGCTCGGTCTCGTCGGTCTCGATGTCGATGACGGTGACCCACGAGCCGAGTCCGACGCGGTCGAGTGGCGCCTCGGTGTTGGCGAGCTGGCTGAGCTGGGCGAGCCGCTGGTGGAGCTGGCCGAGACGGGCCTGGACCAGCCGCTGGCGCTCCAGCGCCGCCTTGTATTCCGAGTTCTCGCGGAGGTCGCCGAGCTCGACCGCGGTCGCGATGGCCTGGGGGAGCGTGACGTTGAGCTCATGGCTCAGCGCCGTGATCTCCTGGGACAGCTTGACCCGCATCTCCTCGATCATGGGGCACCACCGGGCTATAAAGAAGCCGCCCGACCGGGGCCACCGGTCGGGCACTCAAGTCACTCACTCCAAAGAAGATAGCCCGGCAGGACCGAAAGGGAATGGGGCTATCGGGGCGGTCGCTTGGGCATCTTCTTCATCATCTCGGCCATGCCCGGCGGCATCTCGAACTTGTTGAACCCGGCGGGGACCCGGAAGTCGTCGGCGGCCAGGGACTCGCGCGCGACGGAGAGGGCTTCGAGCACCGGCTCCCGCTTGTCGCCCTTGATCCGCTCGACCTTGAGCGGTTGGAATCCGTTCTTGAAGCGGGCGGCCAGCTGCCGGTACTGGAGCGGGATCGAGGGTCCGGTGGCTGCGCCTCGGGCCATCGGGTTTCTGGCGAAGCCGCCGATGAAGCCCAGCCCGGTGGCCGCGCAGACGTCCATCTTCTCGTCCTTGGTGGTGACCAGGAAGTGCTCGCACTCGTGCTCGGCGATCGTCTCCTTCTTGCCCGTGGCCTCGATCCGGAAGTCGGGGTCGCTCTCCTGGTTGCCGGCCACCGCCTCGGCCTGCTCGGCGAGGTCCACGATCATGTACATCTTCTGCTCGGGCATCACGAAGGTGGCGGTGCCCTTGGCGCGGTCGACCAGCTGGTAGCCCATCCCGCGGCCGGGGCCCTGGGTGAGCTCCATGCGGGAGATCTCGCCTCGTGAGCTGATCTTCATTTCCATCGACCGTCCGTCGGAGCTCATCCGGTAGACGATCACGCCCTCGAACTGGTCCTGCGCGGGAGCGGATCCGACGCTGGCGAGGGTGAACAGGGCGGTGAAAAGGGCGGCCCGCTGCATGCTGTCTCCGAGGTCGAATGGGGCATCCTGAACATAGTCGCGGCGGGGGCGCGCGAGCGAGCCGGGGGCCGCCGGGCCCGCCCCGGAAAGTCCGACAGCGGCCCTCGCGTTTTGGGCTCCGCTCGCTTGACCCAACCCATTGCCGAGACTACTCTTTCGCCTTCTACGGACGAAGCTGTCCGACCGGTCGAACTCCACCTGATCCGGATTGAAAAATTCGCGATGCTGACACGCCCCGATAAATCCCGGCGCGCGTGGCTCTATTGGGCTGCGGCGCTCGGACTCCTGGTCTTCGTTGGCGGGTGCGCCGAGAACTATCCGCAGACCACCCTGCTGCCGCGCTCGGACTTCACCCGACTCGCGGACGGCGTCTTCCGGTCGACGGTGCTCTGGGCCACGATCGTGTTCGTGCTGGTGGAGGGCGCGCTGTTGTTCGCGATCTTCCGCTTCCGGGCCAAGCCGGGCGATCCCGAGCCCAAGCAGACGCACGGGAACACGACGCTCGAGGTGGTCTGGACGATCATTCCGGCGATCATCCTGGCCTTCATCGCGGTCCCGACGGTGCAGACGATCTTCAAGACGTCGCTGCCGGCGGAGAATCCCGAGGTGACCGTCGAGGTGATCGGGCACCAGTGGTGGTGGGAGTTCCGCTACCCGGATCTCGGCGTGGTCACCGCGAACGAGATGCACGTGCCGGTGGGCAAGATGGTCGGGCTCCGGATGTGGAGCGCCGATGTGATCCACAGCTTCTGGTTCCCGCAGATGGCGGCCAAGCGGGACATCTTCCCCATCTTCCCGAACACCAAGTACAAGAAGATCAATCCGCTGTGGTTCACGGCGGACACCACGGGCAACTTCAGCGGCCAGTGCGCGGAGCTCTGCGGGATCCAGCACGGGCGGATGATGCTCCGGGTGATCGTGCAGACGCAGGAGGAGTTCGACGCCTGGGTCGAGAGCCAGCGGCAGGGCTCGCCGCTGATCAACGCCGGGGCGCTGCCGCCGGCGGTCGACAGCGTCCGCAAGGCCGACCCGGTGATGCAGGCGGGGCAGGCCGCGTTCCTGGCCGGCGGCTGCATCAGCTGTCACGCGATGGCGGGTACGCCGCTCGCGGGCGCGCTGGCGCTGCGCGGCCCGAACCTGTCGCACTTCGGCAGTCGGACCACGCTGGGGGCGGGGATGCTGGAGAACACCCCGACCAATCTCGCCGCCTGGCTCCGCGACCCGCAGGGGGTGAAGAAGGGCAGCCACATGATCCTGCCGCGGCCGCTCACCGAAACCGAGATCACCACGCTCGTGGCGTACCTCCGAGCGAATCAGTAACACCGAGGCACCCGACATCATGGCCACCTCCGTTCTCGAGCGCGAAGCCCCAGCGGTCCACCACGCCCATCCCAAGACCGGGCTGTGGAGCTGGATCACGACCGTCGATCACAAGCGGATCGGGATTCTCTACGGCGCGACCGCGTTCATCTTCTTCCTGATGGGCGGGATCGAGGCGCTGATCATGCGCGCCCAGCTGATGGGGCCGAACGGCACCCTGGTCGATCCCGACACCTTCAACGCGCTGTTCACGATGCACGGCACCACGATGATCTTTCTCGGGGTGATGCCGCTCAGCGCGATGTTCTTCAACTACTTCATCCCGCTCCAGATCGGCGCGCGGGACGTGGTGTTTCCCCGGCTCAACGCCTTCAGCTACTGGGTGTTCCTGCTGGGCGGCCTGTTCATCAACTTCAGCTTCATCGTGGGCGCGCCGCCGGACGGCGGCTGGTTCGGCTACGCCAACCTGACCTCGAACCGGGTGATGTCGGCCACCGCGGCGGCGCCGTCGCCGGGGATGAACATCGACTTCTGGGTGATCGGCCTCCAGATCCTGGGCATCGCCTCGATCGCGGCGGCGCTGAACTTCTTCGTCACCATCGTGAACCTGCGGGCGCCGGGCATGAAGATGCTCCGGATGCCGATGTTCACCTGGATGAGCTTCATCGTGCAGGTCCTGCTGCTGCTCGCCTTCCCGGTGATCACGGTGGCGCTGGTGTTCCTGATGATGGACCGGAACTTCGGCACCAGCTTCTTCCTGCCGGACGGCGGGGGGGATCCGATCCTCTGGCAGCACCTGTTCTGGATCTTCGGCCACCCGGAGGTCTACATCCTGATCCTCCCGGCGTTCGGGATCGCGTCGGAGATCCTGCCGGTCTTCTCGCGGAAGCCGCTCTTCGGCTACACAGCGATGGTGTTCTCGGGCGCCTTCATCGCCTTCGTGGGCTTCGGCGTCTGGAGCCACCACATGTTCGCCACGGGCATGGGCCCCTGGGCGGACACCTTCTTCTCCCTGGCGACGATGGTGATCGCGATCCCGACGGGAGTGAAGATCTTCAACTGGATCGGGACGATATGGGGCGGATCGATCCGCCTCACGTCGGCGATGCTGTTCGCGCTCGGGATGGTGGGGCTCTTCATCATCGGTGGGCTCTCGGGCGTGATGCACTCCTCGCCGCCCGCGGACCTGCAGCAGACCGACACCTACTTCATCGTGGCCCACTTCCACTACGTGCTCTTCGGTGGCTCGATCTTCGGGCTGACCGCGGGCGCGTACTACTGGTGGCCCAAGATGTTCGGCCGGATGCTGGACGAGAAGCTCGGCAAGGCGCACTTCTGGCTGATGTTCATCGGGATGAACCTGACCTTCTTCCCGATGCACTTCCTGGGGCTCAACGGGATGCCCCGCCGGGTCTACACCTACCCCGAGGGCCTCGGCTTCGAGCTCTGGAACATGGTGGAGACGGCCGGCGCCTTCATCCTGGCGTTCTCGTTCCTGATCTTCATCATCAACATCCTGAAGACCTGGCGCGGCAAGGCCGACGCGCCGGCCGATCCCTGGCACGGCGCCACGCTCGAGTGGTCGATCCCCTCGCCGCCGCAGGAGTTCAACTTCCCGACGCTGCCGCAGGTCGGCAGCTCGGTGCCCCAGTGGGACGCCTGGCGGGCCGCGGGCGGCAAGCTGCCCGAGCCGGCGCGGATCAACGGCGACCACATCCACATGCCGAACCCGTCGTACTGGCCGCTGATGGCCGCGATCGGCGTGTTCCTGACGCTCGGCAGCCTGATGTTCGTGCGCGAGCTGCCGGGCAAGTGGTTCTACATCACGATCGCCTCGGCGCTCTGGCTCTTCTTCAGCGTCTACAAGTGGGCGTTCGAGCCCCCGCATTGATCGGCGGCGACAGGGCGACGGACGGGCGGGACGAACAACTGGCAGGGCGTTCGGCGCGAACGCCAAGGGAGACGATGTGGCAACAGCCGTAGCCGCGGACGCAGGGCACGTCGACGAGCATCACTACACCGCGACCGGGCTCGACAACCGGAAGCTCGCCATCTGGGCCTTCATCGGCTCGGAGTGCCTGTTCTTCGCGTCGCTGATCTCGACCTATCTCGTCTACAAGGGCAAGAGCCTGGTCGGGCCGTATCCGCACGCCGAATCGCAGTGCATGCTGCACGGCGAGATGCAGGCCTGCGAGGCGATCTTCGAGATCCCGCTGGTGACCTTCGGCACCGCGGTGCTGCTCTTCAGCTCGTTCTTCGTCGTGCTGGCGCTCTACGGCGCCCAGAAGGGCAACCGGCGGATGTTGCTCGGCTGGCTCTCCGCGACGGTGCTCTGCGGGCTCTTCTTCGTCGGGATGCAGGTGTACGAGTTCTACCACTTCCTCCACAAGGGACTCGGCTACACCACCAACCTCTTCGGCTCGACCTTCTACACGCTGACGGGCTTCCACGGCAGTCACGTGACCCTGGGCGTGATCTGGCTGATCACGATGCTGGTGCTCGCCCTCCGCGGGAAGCTCCCGCCGGAGAAGTCGCTCAACCTGGAACTCGCCGCGCTGTACTGGCACTTCGTCGACGTGGTGTGGATCGTGATCTTCCCCGTCGTCTACCTGATGCGGTAGGAGCTCGAATCTATGGACGCCCACGCCGCCCACGGCCACGCCGAGGACCACGCCCACCCGACGCCGGGGCTCTACCTCCGGATCGCGATCATCCTGTTCGTCCTGACCGCGCTCGAGGTGGCCGCGTTCGAGGTCGGCCGGAACGCCGGAGCGCCGCTCCATGCCCTGATCGAGCCGATCGTGGTCGAGATCCTGCTGGTGCTCTCGGCCGCCAAGTTCGCGCTGGTGGCGATGTTCTACATGCACCTGAAGCAGGACTCGAAGATCTTCACCAACTTCTTCGTCTGGCCGCTGGTCATCGCGGCCGGCGTGATCCTGGCCCTGATCATCCTGCACGAGTACTGGATCAAGACGACGTTCTAGCCCGCGCCCGAGCCGACGTCGTGGCCACCCTCCGCCGAGCCTCGCGCGGAGGGTGTTCGCTTTCGGTAGCCCGAAGCCGGATGGGGCGCCGAACAGGTCAACCGCCAATCCGGAGAGCGATGCCCCGATGACCACCCGACCCCTCTCCCGCGCCCTCCCGGCCGCGCTCCTGGCCCTCGGCTGCCTGGCCGTCCGATCGGACGCGCAGCAGCCCGCGAGCCGCTGGGAGGCGCTCGCCCGCGACCTGCTCCGCGAGCTGATCGAGATCAACACCACGGCGAGCGCCGGCAGCACCGCGAAGGCCGCGCACGCGATGGCGGCCCGGGTGCGGGAGGCCGGATTTCCCGACGGCGACGTGACGGTGGTGGAGCACGCGCCCCGGAAAGGCAATCTGATCGTCCGGCTCCGCGGCAGCGATCCGTCCCGGAAGCCGATCCTGCTGCTCTCGCACATCGACGTCGTCGAGGCCAACCCGGAGGATTGGACCCTGCCGCCGTTCTCGTTCGTCGAGCGCGACGGGACCTTCTACGGCCGCGGCGTGGCGGACGACAAGGACGAGGGCGCCATCCACCTCGCGCTGATCATGCGGATGAAGGCCGAGGGCTTCGTGCCGGACCGCGACGTCATCGTGGCGCTGACGGCCGACGAGGAAGGCGGGACCGACAACGGGGTGGACTGGCTGCTCGCGAACCGGCGCGAGCTGATCGACGCCGAGTACGCGCTCAACGAAGGCGGCGGCGGCCGGGTGCGGGACGGGCGCAAGGTCTCGAACGACGTCCAGGCGAGCGAGAAGAAGTACCTGAACTTCATCCTCGAGTCGACCAACCCCGGCGGGCACAGCTCGGTGCCGGTCAAGGACAACGCGATCACCCACCTGGCCGCGGCGTTGGTCAGGGTCGGCGCGCATGACTTCCCGGTCCGTCTCAACCCCGTCACCCGGGCCTATTTCGAGCGCTCGGCCGCGCTGGTCAAGGGGGAGATGGGTGAGGCGATGCGGGCCATCGTCGCCGATCCGAGCGACGCCCGGGCCGCGGCCGTGCTCTCGCGCGATCCACGCTACAACTCGCAGCTCCGGACCACCTGTGTGGCCACCCTGCTCGAGGGAGGCCACGCGCCCAACGCGCTGCCCCAGCGGGCCCGGGCCAACGTCAACTGCCGGATCCTGCCCGACGAGGATCCCGAGACGATCCGGTCCTCGCTGGTCCAGGTGGTCGGCGACTCCAAGGTGTCGGTGACGATGGACGGAGCGGCGCGCAACAGCCCACCGTCGCCGCTCACGCCGGAGCTGATGGGCACCATCGAGCGGATCACGGGGGAGCTCTGGCCGGGGCTGCCGGTGATTCCGACGATGAGCACCGGCGCCACCGACGGGCTCTTCCTCCGGAACGCGGGGATCCCGGTCTACGGCGTCTCCGGCCTCTTCTACGACGACCCCAACGCCCACGGGATGAACGAGCGGATCTCGGCGGCCGCGTTCTATCAGGGGCTCGAGTTCATGTATCGGCTGGTGAAGAGCCTGACCGGGGCGGGAGTGAGTTGAGGGGTGGCCGGGCGCTCCTGCTGCTCGCGCTCTCGTCGGGGTGCGGAGGCGCGCCGATGACCGAGAGCGCCCGCCCGCTCGTGATCGCGCACCGGGGGGCGAGCGGGCACCGGCCCGAGCACACCATCGCGGCGTACCGGCTGGCCATCGCGCAGGGGGCCGACTACATCGAGCCCGATCTGGTGATGACCAGCGACGGCGCTCTGATCGCCCGGCACGAGAACGAGATCGGGGGCACCACCGACGTCGCCGAGCGCTTCGCCGAACGCCGGCGCGCCGCCACGATCGACGGCCAGGAAGTGTCGGGGTGGTTCGCCGAGGATTTCACCCTGGCTGAGATCAAGACCCTCCGCGCCCGGGAACGCCTGGCTTCCCGATCGCACGGCTTCGACGGCCAGTTCGAGATCGCGACGTTCGACGAGGTGCTCGACCTGGCCGAGGCGGAGAGCCGTGCCCGCGGCCGGGTGATCGGCGTCTACCCCGAGACCAAGCACCCGTCGTATCACGAGTCGCGCGGTCTCGCGATCACCCGCGCCGTGCTCGAGACGCTGGAGCGCCGGGGCTATCGCACGGATCGGGACCCGATCTTCATCCAGTCGTTCGAGACGGCCAACCTCCGCTGGCTCCGGGGTCGGACCGGGATCCGGCTGATCCAGCTGATCGAGACGAAGGGCGCGCCGGCCGACTTCGTCCTGGCCGGCGACTCCCGGACGTACGCCGATCTGCTGACGCCAGCCGGCCTGGCCGAGGTGGCTACCTGGGCCGACGGGATCGGTCCGAGCAAGCTGCTGGTCCAGCCGATCGGGGAGGCGGGCGAGCTGCTCGAGCCGACCACGCTGGTGCGGGACGCCCACCAGGCGGGGCTCCTGGTGCACGTCTGGACCGTGCGGAGCGATCCCCCGTTCCTGGCGGCGGGCTACGCCGGCGATCCACTGGCCGAGCCGCGCCGGCTCGGCGAGCTCGGCGTGGACGGGATGTTCACCGATTTTCCCGACCAGGCGGTCGAGGCGTTAGGCGGGCGGCCAGGCGCCTAGCGCCTGGCGGAGCTGGACGATCTGGCCCAGGTGGTAGCTGTTGTGGACGGCCAGCGCGGTGAGCACCGTCTCCACGGTGTCGTCCGATCCCTTGTGGGCGATCCGGGCCAGGGTCGAGGCCTGCGCGTCGGCCAGGGTGACCAGCTGATCCAGGCTGGTCCGGAACAGGGCGAGCTCGTGACGCCAGGCGAGATCGTCCTTGGGCTCGGGATCGGGCCAGCTCAGCGACCAGTCGTCGGGATGGCTCTTCACGGTCGACTCGATGCACTTGAGCTCGACGTCCATCCAGAAGTTGAGGTGGAAGACCAGCTGGTAGATCGAGTGGCGGAAGCCCGCCGGTCGCATGCCCGCCAGGCGCCAGTCGATGCCCTCCACGATCCGGAGGGAGTCCTCGTGGGCGCCCTGACCGCGAAAGAGCCGAGCCAGCGCGCTCATCGTCCCGTCGCCCTCCAGGCTCCGATCCCGAAGCAGAGCCAGCCGATCAAGAAGGCCACGCCGCCGAAGGGCGTCACCGCGCCCCACCAGCGCTGACCGCTCAGCACCAGCGTGTAGAGACTCCCGGAGAAGAGCACCATCCCGATCGTGAAGCCGGAGCCGGCCCGGGCGAGCCAGGGCGAGGGCTGCTGCGCCATCAGCAGCGCCACCGCGAGCAACGCCAGCCCGTGGTACATCTGGTAGCGCACGCCGGTCTCGAAGATCGCCAGGTCCGCGGCGGAGAGTCGCGCCTTGAGCGCGTGCGCGCCGAAGGCTCCGAGCGCCACCGCCAGCCCGGCGGCGACGATCCCGATGCGGAGGAAACCGGCTCGCACGGGCGCCTCAGCCGGTCGGGGCCGGGTCCGGCGCCGCGGTGCCCATCGCGTGGTAGCCGTTGTCGACGTAGACCACGCTGCCGGTGATCGCCGAGGCGAGCGGGCTCGCCAGGAACGCGGCCACGTTGCCCACGTCGGCCGGCACGAACTCGCGGCTCAGGGGGGCGTGCTGCCGGTAGTAGCTCACCATCCGGTCGATCAGCCCGATCGCGCTGGCGGCCCGCGAGGCCCAGGGCCCCGCCGAGATGGTGTTGACCCGAACCCCGAAGCGGCGGCCCGCCTCGAAGGCGAGCACCCGGGTGTCGGACTCGAGCGCCGCCTTCGCGGACGACATCCCGCCGCCGTAGCCGGGAATCACCCGCTCGGCGGCCAGATAGGTGAGCGAGAGGAACGACGCCCCGGGCCGGGCCAGCGCGCCGAGCTGGCGGACCAGGGCCACGTTGCTGTAGGCGCTCACGCTGATCGCCTCGAGGTAGCCGCGCCGGCTGGTGTCGAGGAGCGGCGACTTGACCTCGGGCCCGTTGGCGAGGCTGTGGACCACGATGTCGAGGCAGGGCGAGCCGAAATCCTGGCGGAGCCGCTCCGCGACGCCCTGGATCGAGAAGTCGCCGCGCTCGCGATAGCGCTTGTTCTCGCGGATCTCGGCCGGCGCGTCGTCGAGTGCGTCGAAGGCGGCGTCGAGCGGGTAGATCTTCTCGAAGGCGAGCCGGGAGCCGTCGGCCAGGGTCAACGCGTCGTCGAGCTTGCCGCGCTCCAGCAGCTTCTCGAAGATCCCGAGCGCGGGCGGCCAGGTGCCCAGCGTGACCGAGGCACCCGCCTCGATCAGCGCCTTGGCGATCGCGAAGCCGAAGCCCTGGTCGTCCGCGACGCCGGCGACGAAGGCTCGCTTGCCCTTGAGATCGATCCCCAACATGTCGGCTCCTTGGCGTACGGAGAAAGATTGCCGCCCGTCGAGGCACGGTAAAGGTCAGGTCTCCGTGCGGAGCACCTCGAGCGGCGGGCGCTTGAGCACCTCGGCGCCGCTCACCAGACCGACGAAGAGCGTCACTCCGACGATCACCCCGGTCAAGCCGACGAGCGAGAGCGCGGGCAGGCGATAGGGCGCCTCGAAGACCCACTTGGCGAGCGCCCACCCCGCCGTGCTGGAAAGCACGATCGAGACCGTCGCCGCGAGCACCCCGATGGCCACGTACTCGGCCACCAGGATCCAGAGCACCTGACGGCGGGTGGCGCCGAGGGTCTTGAGGAGCACCCCTTCGCGGAGCCGCTCGAGCCGCGCGGTGGTGATCGCGCCGAGCAGCACGATCACTCCGGCGGCCAGGCTGAAGAGCGCGAGGAAGCGGACCGCGAGCACCGCCTTGTCGAGGATGCCCTCGATCGCCTGCTGGACCTGCGCCAGGTCGATCGCCGAGACGTTGGGGAACCGCTCCGCCACCCGGCGCTGGAGCGCTCCGCGCGCGGCCGCGCTGTCCACCCGGGTGAGACTCACCAGCATCTGCGGCGCGCGATCCAGCGGTCCGGGCTCGAAGACCACGAAGAAGTTGGTCTGGAAGCGATTCCAGTTGACCTCGCGGAGGCTGGTGACCCGGCTCGGGATCTGCACGCCCTGGACGTCCCAGACGATCGACGATCCGAGCTCCACGCCGAGCTCCCGCGCGACGTCGGTCTCCACCGAGATCCGGGCCGGCGTGCCCGGATCCCAGGTCGCCGCGGTCGAGTCCCACCACTCGCCCGACACCAGCCGCTCGGTGTCCGTGAGCCCGCTCCGATAGGTGGAGCGGTACTCCCGCCGCGCGGCCCAGCCGCCGATCGGACGCGGGCCGGAGGCGCTGTCGGCCTCGACGGAGTCGACGGCCGGATCGTCGAGCGGGTCGTCGTCCGGCACCCGGCCGCGGGTGACGGGCCGGTCGTCGACGCTCAGGATCCGCATCGGCACGATCGGGACCATCGGCGGGCTCTCGAATCCGCCGGTCTCGAGCAGATCGGAGAGCGGCCCCGCCTGATCGGGCTGGATGTCGAAGAACATCAGGTTGGGCCGCACCACCTCGGTGCCGCCGAGCCGGAACTCGCGCAGCAGGTTGTGCTGGACGAGGAAGAGGGTGCTCAGGAGGAACGCGCCGAAGCCCAGCGCCAGCACGACGGTGACGGTCTGGTTGGCGGGGCGGTAGAGATTGGCGAGCCCCTGTCGCCAGAGGTAGGGCAGGCCGCTCGGGAACCAGCGCCGAATGCCCTTGCTCAGGCCGAGCGCGGAGAGCCAGAGCACCAGCACCACCGCGCCCACCCCGCCGGCGAAGACCGCGCCGTCCCGGAGGCTTCCGACCTGGACCGAGGCGAGACCCACCACGCTGGCAGCCAGCAGGAGCGCGGCGCCCCAGGCGACCGGGTCGCGGCGGCTCGAGGTCGTCTCGGTGGCCCGGCGGAGCGTGACCAGCGGCGAGACCCGCCGCACCGCGAGCAGCGGCAGGAGCGCGAACACGGTCGCCACCCAGACGCCGAGGGCGATGCCGAGCAGCACGGCCCGGGGCGCGATCGAGATCTCGACGTCGACGGGCAGCAGGTCGGCGACCAGGAGCGGGAGCGTCTGCTGCACCAGCACGCCCAGCGTCGCGCCCACCAGACTGCCGAGCGCGCCCATCGCGAGCGCCTGCACCAGGTAGGCGAGGAAGACCTGGCGGGCGGTGGCGCCGAGACAGCGGAGCACCGCGATGGTGTCGAGCTTCTGGCGGATGAAGAGGTGGGTCGCGCTGGCGACGCCGAGACCGCCCAGGAGCAACGCGATCAGCGCGACCAGACCGAGATAGTTACCCAGCCTGGTCAGGGCGTCGGTGAGGTCTTCGCGATCGTCCTCCACCGTCTCGATCCGGACCCGCTCGCCGCGGAGGGACAGCCGGTACTTCGAGGCGATCTCCTGCGCCACGGCGGCGTCGGGCAGCTTGAGATAGAGGTCGTAGTCGACTCGGGAGCCGAAGCGGACCAGACCGGTCGCCTCGAGGTCCGCTGCCGGGATGTAGACCCGGGGCCCGAACGCGGAGGTGACGCCCACGTCGCCGGGCACGTTGGTGACGACGCCGTCGATCAGGAAGCGTCCTTCGCCGAGCGAGAGCGTGTCGCCGACCCGCGCGCCCAGCGCGGCGAGCAGCGCGCCGTCGACCAGGGTGCGTCCGCCGAGCGCGAGATTGCCCCAGCGGCCCGCGGGCTCCGTGGTGATGCTGCCGTAGAAGGGATAGCCCGGCTCGACCGCGCGGACCTGCACCAGCCGGGCGCCCTCGGTGCGACCGACGTAGGCCATCCCGGCGAAGCTGGTGACCGCCGCCTTCCGTCCGGGCGGGGTGCCGGTGAGCAGGGTGTCGACCAGGCTCTCGACCCGCTCGCTGAAGGGCTGGCGGCTGCCGAGCTCCAGGTCGGCGCCGAGCATCGCCTGGGCCTGCTCGGCGACGGAGACCTGGAGGTTCTCGGTGAAGCCGTTGATCGCGACCAGCGCCGCGACGCCCGCGGTGACCGAGCCGACCAGCAGAAGGAGTCGGCGGCGCGCCTTGCGGCTTTCCCGCCAGGCGAGCTGGAAGACGAAGCCGGGCTTCACGCGGTCGCGTGGTCCTCGACCACCGCGCCGTCGGCGAGGCGGATGATCCGCCTCGCCTTGCCGGCGAGCTCGGGGTCGTGCGTCACCAGGACGAGGGTGGTGCCGAGCTCACGGTTGAGCTCCATCATCAGCTCGACGATCCCGGCCCCGGTCTTGGCGTCGAGATTGCCCGTGGGCTCGTCGGCGAAGAGGATCTGCGGCCGTGCCGCGAAGGCCCTGGCCAGGGCCACGCGCTGCTGCTCGCCGCCGGAGAGCTGGGTGGGGTAATGATGCGAGCGACCCCCGAGCCCGACCCGCTCGAGCAGCTCCTCGGCGCGGGCCTCGGCGGGCTCGCCGCGGAGCTCGAGCGGCACCTGGACGTTCTCACGCGCGGTGAGCGTCGAGATCAGGTGGAAGGACTGGAACACGAAGCCGACCTTCTCGGAGCGGAGTCGGGCCCGGTCGTCCTCGGAGAGATCGGCGAGGTCGTGGCCGTCGAGCACCACGCGGCCCGCGGAGGGGCGGTCGAGTCCGGCGAGGAGGCCAAGCAGCGTGGTCTTGCCGCTGCCGGAGGGGCCCACGATCGCGACGAATCCCCCGCGCTCCACCTCGAAGGTGATATTGTTCAGCACGGTGAGCTCGCGCCCGCCGGACAGGTAGGTCTGGGTCAGACCCTCGGAGAGGAGCATCGGTTGCGTCATAGGTCGGCACCAATGATAGTCGGTTGCCTGGCGATCATGGGCGCGGCGGCCTGCGGCGGCGAGCCTCGCGACGGGGCCGCGATTGGTGACGATCCCGGGGCCGGGACACCACCGCCGTCGGCGGCGGCCGACGCGCGACCGGCCATCGTCTTTCTGGGCACCAGCCTGACCGCGGGCTACGGCCTCCGGGATCCCTCGCTCGCGTTTCCCGCGCTGATCCAGCGGCGGCTCGATTCGTTGGGACTGCCGTACCATGCGGTCAACGCCGGTGTGAGCGGCGAGACCTCGGCGGGCGCGCTCCGGCGGATCGGCTGGGTGCTCCGGCAGCAGCCTGTCGCGGTGCTGGTGATCGAGACCGGCGCGAACGACGGGCTCCGCGGCCAGACGCCGGACTCGGTCCGCGCCAACATCCAGGCCATCATCGACTCGGCGCGGACGCTCGATCCGGCGCCGTCGATCGTGATCGCCGGGATGGAGGCTCTGCCGAACCTCGGGGAGGATTACACCACGCGATTCCGGGCGCTGTTCCCGGCGTTGGCGAGCGGCAACGGCGCGACCTTGATTCCGTTCCTGCTCGACGGCGTGGCCGGCGTGGACACCCTCAACCAGGCCGACGGCATCCACCCGACGCCCGAGGGACAGGAGATCGTCGCCACCACGGTGTGGCGGGCCCTCGCGCCGATCCTCGACTCGCTTCGCTGACCGGTCCCATCGGACGAGGCGCCTCGCGATGACTTTCTTCGACTCGAAGCACCAGCGGGCCGCGCTCCTGCTCACCCTCCTCGGCGTCGGGCTGGCGATCGCCCTGGCGCCGTACGCCACCGGGCTGATCGCCGTGCCGGTGCTCTACGTCGTGCTCCATCCTCTGCACCGATGGCTGGCGCGGGCGATCGGGCGCCGTCCGGCGGCCGTCCTGGCCGTCGTGCTCACGGTGTTGCTGGTGGTGCTCCCGGGCATCTCGATCGTCGGTCTGCTGGTGGATCGGGCGCAGGACATGGCGCGCCAGGTCGCGGCGGGGCCCCTGCTCGAGCGGCTCGGATCGCTCAAGCTCGGTCCGCTCGACGTCGGCGAGCGGCTGGTGCAGATGAGCGAGCAGGTGGTCCGCTGGCTCGGCGGCAACGCGCTCTCCCTGGTGGGCACGGCGACCCGCTTCGCGCTCAATCTGCTGCTCGCGCTCTTCGGCCTCTATTACCTGCTGATCAACGGGACCGAGACCTGGGAGGGCGTCCGTCCCTACATCCCGTTCTCGCGCGCCAACACCGACCGGCTCCAGACCCGCTTCCGCGACGTCACCATCTCCACCGTGATCGGCACCGGGATGACGGCCACCGCGCAGGGTCTCGCGGTGGCGCTCTCCTTCGTTTTCACGGGACTCTCCGATCCGCTCTTCTGGGGCGTGGTGACGATCGTCTTCGCGGTGCTCCCGGTGCTCGGCAGCGGCATGGTCTGGATTCCGGCGGTGGCGGTGCTGGCGCTCGACGGCCGACCCGGCGCGGCGGCCTTCCTGGCGGGCTGGAACGTCGGCGCCACGGCCATGATCGACTACGTCGTGCGACCGATCATCTACAATCGCTTCGCCCAGATCCACCCGCTGATCACCCTGGTGGGCGCGGTGGCCGGCGTCAGCTACTTCGGGCTGCTCGGCCTCCTGGTGGGCCCGCTGGCGCTCTCGTACTTCTTCGCGATCCTCAAGATGTACCGCGAGGAGTACGTTCCGGCCGGCAGCGCGAGCGGCTTCACCAGCGAGATGCCGGTCGCGGCCCCGGTCGTTCCAGCGCCGACGGAGCTGGCCTCGGAGCCCGCTCCGGAGCCACCCCGCGATCCGGATGCCTGACGGCGCCGCTGGCCGTCGCGCCGCCTGCCTCGCCGCGCTCCTTTCGGGCATCGTCCTCCAGTCCGAGGCGACCGCGCAGGCCAGACAGCGGTTCGACGTTCGGGCGCCGATGCGGGACGGAGTGGAGCTCTCGGCCGATCTCTGGCTCCCCGCGGAGTCCGGCCGGGTGCCGACGATCCTGATGCGGACTCCCTACCTCAAGACCGACGACGAAGTCGAGCGGGCCACGCACTGGGGCGCGCTGTTCGCTGCGCGCGGGTACGCGTTCGTGATGCAGGACGTGCGTGGCCGGGGCGACTCGGACGGCGAGTTCGGCTTCTTCTTCCAGGAAGCCGAGGACGGGTACGACACCATCGAGTGGATCGCCCGGCAGCCGTGGTCGGATGGACGGGTCGGGATGATGGGGTCGTCGTACCTCGGCACCCTGCAGTGGCTCGCGGCGCGGCTCCGTCCGCCGGCGCTCCGCTGTCTGGCGCCGACCGCCGCCGCCGGCCGCTGGTTCGACGAGATCCCGTATCTCGGTGGCGCCTTCCTGATGTCGTGGGCCGTCAACTGGATCAACGGCACCTCGGGGCGGATGGGGCAGTCCAACGCCCGGACGGTCGATCGGAGCCGGGTCTACGCCCACCGCCCGCTGCTCACGATGGACGAAGCGCTTGGCAGGAAGATGCCGCTCTACCGGGCGATGCTCGAGCACTCGACCATGGACGACTACTGGCGGCGGATCGCGTGGGGCCCCGCCGACTTCGCCGCCGTCGAGATTCCGGCGCTCCACGTCACGGGCTGGTTCGACGGCGATCAGCCCGGCGCGCTCTTCTACTGGGAGGGGATGCAGCGGCACTCGAAGGCGGCGCCGGCCCAGCGGCTCCTGATCGGTCCCTGGAACCACGGGCAGACCTTCACGGGCGGCGCGCTGCGCTACGGCGCCTTCGAGCTGTCGGCGGAGTCGGTGGTGGACCTCGACTCCCTCCACCTCTCCTGGTTCGACGAGTGCTTCCAGCCCGATCGCGGGCGAAGCGTGCCGGCCGTCCGCGCCTTCGTGACCGGGTCGAATCGATGGGTGGAGGGCCCGAGCTACCCGCTGCCGGGAACGGTCGAGCGGGCGCTCTACCTCCGCTCCGGCGGCCGGGCGAACAGTCTGGCCGGCGATGGTCGGCTCGCCTGGGATCCACCGGCCTCGGAGCCGCCCGACCGATACCGCTACGACCCCGCCCACCCGGCGCCGGCATCGTTGGGCGACCTGTCCGCCGCGGAGGATCGTCGCCCGATCCAGCGGCGCGACGACGTCCTGGTCTATACCACCGAGCCCCTGGCGGAGCCGCTCACCGTGATCGGCCGGCTCCGGCTCGTGCTCCACGCCGCGAGCGACGGGCGCGACACCGACTTCGTCGCGCGGGTGACCGACGTCTTTCCGGACGGGCGCGCCGTGGCATTGGCACCAGGGCCGGGGGCGATCCGGGCCCGCTATCGGGACGGGTTCGAGCGGACGGTGCTCCTCGAGCCGGGACGGCGCACCGAGCTCGAGATCGACCTCCACGCCATCGGCCACACCTTCCTGGCCGGCCACCGAATCCGGCTCGAGGTGACCAGCAGCGCCTATCCGGAGATCCACCCGAATCCGAACACCGGCAACCCGATCGCCACCGACACCAGCTCGCGGGTGGCCGCCCAGACGATCTTCCACGACGCGGGCGCCGGCTCGCGGCTCCTGCTTCCGACCTATCCGCTCCGCTGAACACCTCGGGCCCCGATCGCCCGATCCGACATCGGCAGCCGGGCGGCCCGGGCCGAGCGCTGCCTAACGAACCAGCTCGCTCGCGACCTCCGACAGGGGCACGAGGTAGAGGTCGGCGTTCCGGGACGCGGCCGAGCGGGTGCTGGTGTAGAGCAGGGCGGCGCCGTCGAGCGAGAGCCGTGGCATCAGGTCGCTGCCCGTGGTGTTGACGGCCGCCAGATGCCGCGGCCGGCTCCATCCCTCCGCCGTGGCCAGCGAGAGTAGAGGTCGCCGGCGGGCGAGAGGCCTTCCGGCCGGCCCGACGCCTCGAAGATGATCCACGACTCGTCCGCCGCCACCAGCAGGTTCCACTCGCCCGTGGGCCCGTTGATGGTCGGGCCGAGCTGCTCGGGCTCGGCGAAGCCCGGGGCGCCCGCTCGGGCGCGCCAGAGGTCGCCCTGGCCCAGCCCGCCCGGGCGGGTGGAGGAGAAGTAGAGCGTCCCGCTCGCCGTCTCGACGGGGCTCGCCTCCTGACCCTCCGAGTTGACGCCCGGAACTCGCTCCGGCGGGCCCCAGCCGTCCGCCGCCCGGTTCGCGACCCAGATGTCGTCGTCCCGGCGCGCCGGGTCCCGGTGCGCGTTCGAGGTGAAGTAGAGCCGCCTGCCGTCGGAAGAGACGAAGGGATCGTCGTAGCAGGCGTCGCCCTCGAACACCGGCTCGGGCTCCGTCCAGCCGGCGCCGGCCAGGCGGCTCTCGAGGATCCGCCCACAGGAGGGCTCGCCCCAGGGCGCGTCCGATCGGACGAAGTAGAGGGCCCCGTCGACCGGATCGAACACGCCGCCGCGCTCCACCAATTCGGTGGAGATCACGCCCGGTCCGACGATGGTCGGTTCGCTCGCGAGGCCCGCGAGCAGCGCGAGGATGGCTCTGGTGGTCACCTGGTGCCGCTTCCTCCGGTCGAGGCCGGGAGAGTCGTTCCGTGGGCCGCCAAACGCAAGCGGGGCCGCCCCCGGAGGAGCGGCCCCGCCGCGTTACGCCCTTCGTCCGTCGATCAGGTACCCGGGCGACCGATCCGGCTGGTGCCCGCCGGCCCGGTGTCGGCGCACGACGAGTTGGCCGGCTCGGGCGTCGAGGTCTCGACCTGCCGGACCTCGACCCGCCGGTTCTGGGTCATCCCGTCGTCGGTGTCGTTCGGCGCCGCCGGCATGCACTCACCGAAGGACCGGACGATCAGCCGCGACTGGTTGATCCCGCGGCGGACCAGCTGGCGCTGGATGAACTCGGCGCGACGCTGGGCGAGCCAGGCGTTGTACCGGGTCGAGTTCCGCCAGTCGGTGTGGCCGTCGACGTACACCCGAAGCTCGGGCTCGGCCTTCATGACCGCGGCGACGGAGTCGAGCGACATCCGATCGATGCTGCTCGCCGCCGAGTACTGGTTGGTGCCGAACATGGCGCGGAGCACGACCGTCAGACCGCGCACGGAGGCGCCGGCCCGGGCCGACTGACCCATACAGGTCGCGGTCACGTTGTAGTCGCCGCTCCGGCTCCAGCTGTAGGACCAGCCCGAGGTAGTCGGGTTGCCGTCAGCCGAGAGGCTGCACTCGTCGGCCCGCATCGGCCGGGTGGTGCCGTCGCTCCAGGTGCCGGTCACGGTGTAGGCCACCGACTCGTTGAGCTTGAGGCTCGAGGAGGTCGGCGCGATCGCGATCCGCGACAGGGTCGGCGGCGGCGGCGGCGGGGGCGGCGGCGCGTTGACCGTGACGGTCGAGGTGTCCGCCAGCTTGCCGTTCAGCGTGGTGGCGACGACCCGATAGGTGCCCGGGTTGTTCGAGCTGAAGCGCCCGTCGGGCCCGATCACGCCGCTCGGCATGACCGCGTAGGTGACCTGCGGCGTGGTGGACGACCCGTCGCAGAGCCGGCCGGTGACGTTGAAGGGCACCGACTGTCCGACGTTGACCGTGGCCGTGTTGGGCAGCAGGTCGATCGCGTCGATCCGCTTGGTGCACTTGCCGTTCGGGTAGATGCTCAGGCCCAGCTGCAGGCCGAGGTGGGTGTTGGACGAGGGCACTTCCGGGTTGGTCGGGCCCTGGGCGATGATCTCGTCGCTCCCGTTGCGCGGGCTCGGCATGAAATCGAGGGTGCCGTCGCCCCGGAGCGAGAGCCAGTCGTTCACCTTGTAGCGGAGGCCCACCAGGCCGCCCACGCCGAAGTCGGTGCCGTTGATGGTCTCGACGTTGGTGTTGCTGCTCTTGCCGTACCGGTTGAGGACCGGGCCGGCGCCCAGCAGGAAGTTGAACTTGTTCCCGAGCGGGGCGTGGTAGATCCCGCGCAGGTGGAACGGCCAATAACGAATCGGCGAGCTCAACTGGCCCGTGAAGTAGCTCTCGAGGTCGGTCGCGTTGAACGATCCGTCGAGCTCCAGGGAGAACTTGGGCGAGAGGAAATACCCGATCCGGGCGCCGCCGCCGTAGCTGTTCTGGCGCTTCCGGGCAACGTCGAAGCTGTTGTCGTAGCTCGTGAATCGGCCGAAGGCCCCCAACTCGAACGTCCCCTTCTCCTGGGCCAGCGCCGGGAGGGTCGACAACGACAAGACCCCGGCTATCAGGAGCACTCTCCGCATCAGCAACCTCTCCATTTGTGGGTGCCAACCGCCGTTTCCCTCTGCCTCGATTGCAGCTAAGCGATTGGTGGAACGGAATATAGCCGATTCCCACCTGACAGGCCAGACTGCCGATCCGGCGGCCCTGGCCGGCGCCGGATCCGGGCCCGCGCGACCCCCGACCAGCCGAAGACGCCTCCCGAGGCCCCGAAGAGCGGGGTAACATCAGGTCGACCCACCGACAGACGCTTCAAGACCCCAACCCGCGGAGGACCGATGCGGCGATCCGGACTCGGGACCCTGCTGTCAGCGCTGGCCCTGGCCCTGTTGAGCGCGCCCCTCGCGGCGCAGGCCCCCGGACTCGAGCCGGCGGACCTCTTCCAGCTGGAGTACGCGGCCGACCCCCAGATCTCACCCGACGGGCAGTGGATCGTCTACACCCGCCGGTTCAGCGATCTGATGACGGACCGCCGTCACAGCAACCTCTGGCTGCTCAAGTCGGACGGCTCCGCCCACCGGCCGATCACCTCGGGCAAGGAGAACGACGGCTCGGCCCGCTGGTCTCCGGACGGCGGGCGGATCGCTTTCGTCTCGAGCCGGGACGGGAGCCCGCAGATCTACGTCTACTGGGTCGGGACCGGGACCGTGCAGCCGGTCACCAACCTGACCGAGCCGCCGAGCGGGCTCGAGTGGTCGCCGGACGGGAAGTGGCTGGCGTTCTACAAGCTGGTGCCGAAGCCGAAGCTGGTGGTCGGGAGGCCGGTCGCGCCGCCGGCGGGCGCCAAGTGGGCTCCCCCGCCCAAGTACACCGACCGCCTGGTGTTCCGGTTCGATCAGGTGGGCGAGCTCCCGACCGGGTTCACCCACGTCTTCGTGGTGCCGTCGGAGGGCGGTACCGCGCGGCAGGTCACCAGCGGCGACTTCCACCACGGCTCCTCGCCGTTCGGAGGCGGGCCGTTGGCGTGGTCGCCGGACGGCAAGGAGCTGGTCCTGCCGGCGCGGCGGATCGCCGACGCCGAGATGAAATGGCGCGAGACCGAGCTCTACGCCGTGAGCGTGGCGGACGGCGCCATGCGACAGCTCACCCGGCGGGCCGGGCCCGACTCCGACCCGGCGGTCTCACCCGACGGCCAGCTGATCGCCTACACGGGGTACGACGACCGGCAGCAGGGGTATCAGAACAGTCTGCTCTACGTGATGGGTCGCGACGGCTCGGGCGCGAGGGCGGTGTCCGCCAAGCTCGACCGGAGCGTGAGCGGCCCGACCTGGTCGGCGGACGGCCGCGCGATCTACGTCCAGTTCGACGAAGAGGGCAACACCAAGGTCGCCCGCTTCGGGCTCGACGGCAGCTGGCGGGTGGTGGCCGAGGATCTCGGCGGCACGGGCTCGGCCTACGGTGGCGGAAGCTACACCGTGTCGCGGGACGGGCGGATCGCCTTCTCCTACAGCCGGCCCGAGGTGCCGTCGGAGGTGGCCGTGGCGGCCCCGGCGCAAGGCGGGAAAGCTCAGGTCCTCACCCGGTTGAACGACGATCTGCTGGCGGGCCGGACCCTCGGTCAGGTCGAGGAGATCTGGTATCCGTCCTCGAAGGACGGGCGTCGGATCCAGGGCTGGATCGTCAAGCCGCCGGGCTTCGACCCGGCTCGCAAGTATCCGCTGATCCTCGAGATCCACGGCGGTCCCTTCGCCAACTATGGCGACCGGTTCGACGAGGAGAAGCAGCTGATGGCTTCGGCGGGCTACGTGGTGCTCTACACCAACCCGCGCGGGAGCACCAGCTACGGCGAGGAGTTCGGCAACCTGATCCACCACGCCTATCCGGGCGACGACTTCTTCGACCTGAACTCCGGCGTCGACGCCGTGCTCGCGAAGGGCTACGTGGACGCCGCCAACCTCTTCGTCACCGGCGGGAGCGGCGGCGGAGTGCTGACGGCGTGGATGATCGGTCACACCGATCGGTTCAAGGCCGCGCTCGCCTTCTACCCGGTGATCAACTGGGAGAGCTTCTCGCTCACCGCCGACATGGCGCCGTCCTCGGTGGCCAACTGGTTCCCCGGGTTTCCCTGGGACCACAAGGACAACTACGACCAGCGCTCCCTGCTCTCGGTGGTGAAGAACGTGAAGACGCCGACTCTGATCATGACCGGCGAGGAGGACTACCGGACGCCGATGTCGGAGTCGGAGCAGTACTACAAGGCGCTCAAGATGCTGGGCGTTCCCGCCGTCCTGGTTCGCGTGCCCGAGGAGCCGCACGGCATCCGGCGCCGCCCGAGCCACGAGGCGGCCAAGCTCACCACGCTCTACGGGTGGTTCGAGAAGTACCGAGGCCAGATGCCTTGAGCGAGCGCGAGCTCTGCTTTCTCCCGGCCACGGAGCTCGCCGGGTTGCTTCGTCGGGGAGCGGTCTCGGCCGTCGAGGTGCTGGACGCGCATCTCGCCCGGATCGAGCGCGCCAACCCGGAGCTCAACGCCATCGTCACCCTGACGGCGGAGGCGGCGCGTCGCGCCGCCCGGGAAGCGGACGAGCGGCGCGCGCGCGGCGAGCCGCTCGGCGTCCTGCACGGCATTCCGATCGCGCACAAGGACCTCACCGACACGGCCGGGGTCCGCACCACCTACGGGTCGCCGCTCTTTCGCGACCACGTGCCGACCCAGGACTCGCTCCTGGTCGAGCGGATTCGCGCGGCGGGCGCGATCTCGGTCGGCAAGACGAACGTGCCGGAGTTCGGCGCCGGATCGCAGACCTTCAACGAGGTCTTCGGCACGACCCTCAACCCGTACGATCTCGCTCGGACCTCCGGAGGCTCGAGCGGAGGCGCCGCGGTGGCGCTCGCCTCGGGCATGGTCCCGCTGGCCGACGGCAGCGATCTCGGAGGCTCACTCCGCAACCCCGCGAGCTTCTGCAACGTGGTCGGCTTTCGTCCGTCGGCCGGGCGGGTGCCGACCTGGCCCGCGGAAGACGCCTGGTTCACCATGGGCGTCGACGGACCGATGGCCCGCACCGTGGAAGACGCCGCGCTCCTCTTGAGCGTGCTCGCGGGGCCCGATCCGCGCTCGCCGCTGGCGCGCTCGGAGCCGGGCCGGAGCTTCGCCCCCCCGCTGCATCGCCAGGTGAAGGGGACGCGGATCGCCTGGGTCCGGGACCTGGGCTTGCCGTTCGAGCCCGCGGTGCGGGCGGTGGTGGATCGGGCGCGGCCGGTGCTCGAGTCGCTCGGCTGCGTGGTCGAAGACGCCGAGCCCAGCCTGACGGGAGCCGAGGAGGTGTTCTCGACCTGGCGGGCCTGGTACTTCGCGATGCGGCTGAGCCGCTTCCTCGAGCGCGAGCCCGAGCGGCTCAAGGACACGGTCCGCTGGAACGTGGAGGAGGGGCTCCGGCTCACGGGTCAGGATCTCGCGCGGGCCGAGATTCTCCGAACCCGGCTCTTCCACCGGCTCCGGGCCTTCATGGAGAGCTACCCCTTCTTCGTGCTTCCCACGGTGCAGGTCGTGCCCTTCGACGCCCGCACGCCGTACCCGACCGAGATCGAAGGGGTCGCGATGCGGAGCTATCTCGACTGGATGCGCTCCTGCTCGCTGATCTCGGCCACCGGGCACCCGGCGCTCTCCGTGCCCGCCGGCTTCACGCCCGAGGGCTTGCCGGTCGGGCTCCAGATCGTGGGCCGTCTGGGCGACGACCTCGGGGTGCTGCGCCTGGGCGCCGCCTTCGAGGCGGCGACGCGCTGGTGGCGGCGGCGCCCGCCAATCTGAGCCGACGCCGGGGACGTCGCTGGATCCACTACGAATCGCCGCGGAGAGTTAGAGGACCCAGGAGAGTCCGACCCAGATTCGATCGACCCCCATCCCCTTGGCGAACGGAATGTAGGCGTCGAGGGCGATTCCCTCGCGGGACTCCAGCCAGCCGAGCGCACTACCGCCTTCGAGGACAAGGGGAAGGCGCCGGCTGATCCTCCAGGCCGCGCCCAACGTCATTTCGCCGCCGTAGTAGCGGCCCGACCCGGAGATCGTGCGCTCCGTGGTGAGCCCGCGGGTGACCGCCTCCACGCGGGCGTAGCGCATTGCGCCACCGGCCCACAGGGAGAGCGGGCCGATCCGCGCGACGCGGGCTTCGAGACCCAGCGCGGCAGAGATCGAGGTGCCGTCGTCCTCCAGCCGCTCGAACGGACACTCACTCGGGACGTCGATGAATCCGCCGCAGGCGATTCCGGCTCTCCCGTGCCGGCCGGAGCCACGCTCGCCGGTGAGTCGCACCCGGAAGCGCCCCGCGGCGAACGGGACCCCGAGGGCAATGGCCACGCCGTGTTGACTGCCGAGCAGCGTATGGTCCCAAGCGGTCCACGCGCCGCCGATGCCGAAGGATTGGGCCTCTGCGCCACCGACGACCGCCGTGGCCAATGCGCCTCCGGCGAGAAGACGGGTCATCTGTGCGCGCATGCCGGGCCTCCAGACATCGCCAACGTACGCGCGCGTTTCCGGGGCTGCCGTGACGCCGCTCACACCCGGGGCTACGAGCCTAGGCCTCTTTCACCGCCGCCTTGACCTTGGCGAGCAGGTCCGGCGTGATCTCCTTCACGCCGTGCGCCTCGGAAGCGTGCTTGGCGACCTGCTGCATCAGGTCGGCCTCGCTCTCCGCCTTCGCCACGTAGGTGCACCCGGGCACCACGTCACCGCACGCGAGCTGCTTGGCCATCGTCGGTTCTCCTTCCGTCGAAGAGTGGCCGCGCCGGAGCGCGGGTCTCCGAGGTACGGCCTCATCGAGAGCCGTGTCAAGGCCTGGCCGGCGTCGCCTAGGGCGTGGGGAGCGGCGATCGGTCGCCGCCGTCGAGCTCGTGCCGCGCGGCGATCAGCGCGTCGATCCGCTCGGAGAGCGCCCTCGCCCGCGCGATGCTCCGGGTCAGCTCCTCGCTTGGCGGGCCGCCGGTCGTCGTCCCGAGCAGCGCGAGCCGGAGGGCCTCGAGGGCGCGGGTCGCCTCGTCGCGCCGGGCCCGCGCCGCGGGATCGTCGCGCGACCTGAGCTCGGCGATCCGATCGGCGAGGCCGTCGACCAAGCGGACTACGGCCGCCCGCTCCGGCCCGAGGCCCGCGAGCGCCTCGCGCGCGCTCTCGGCCAACGCCTGCTCGGTGCGCTCCGGGCCGAGCCGCGCGCCGCGATCGAGGCCGAGCCCGGCCATTCCGAAGAACTTCCACTCGAACAGTCGCCGGAACCGCTTCCACCAGCCGGTGGCGCGGGGGGCCAGCAGACGCTGCAGCAGACCGCGAAGCACCATCATCGGGTAGAGCGCGAGCAACGCGGCCACCACGCCGCTCGCCACCGGGCCCGCGCCGGCGGTCGGCGCGAAGAGCAGCGCCACCCATCCGATGGCACCGGCGAGCGCGAGCACGGCGGTCCGGGCGCCGATGGCCGGCGACGGCCGATCATCGTCGCGCTCCAGGGCCCGCCAGAGGTCGTCGGCGTCGAAGCCCTCCCGGAGCAGGTGTCGGATCCTGCCGACGAGCTGGCTCGACCGCCCGATGAAGAGGCCCGACATCACCGCGAGCACCGTGACCGCGGCGGTGACCACCACCCCGGGGGGCGCGGCGACGCCGATCAGGATCGCCACCAGGAGCACGGCCACGATCGCCACGTAGCTCGAGACCTCGTGCATGAAGGTGCGGAGCGTCTCCAGAGTGGCCCGGACCGCGGCCGGCGTCGGCGCGACGAAGCCGCGGGCGTCGCCCAGCGCGACGGCCAGGGCTTCGCCGTTCGGGAAGCGGCCGTCGGGGGCCGGGGAGAGCAGCCGATCGACGATCTCGCCGAGTCTGGCGCCGCGGGCGGGCGGCAGCGCGGCGGAGCCGGTCGAGGGCAGCGACCCGGTGAGCGCGAAGTGGAGCACCAGCCCGAGCGAGTAGAGATCGCTCCGGCCGTCCTGCGCGTCGCCCGCGCTCTGCTCCGGGCTCATGTAACGAGGAGTGCCTTCGATGCGCTCGGCGGGCGTCGCGGCGGTGGCAGTGGGTAGGGCGATCCCGAAGTCGCTGACCAGGGCTCGGCCGCTGGCCCGGTCGAGCAGGATGTTGTCGGGCTTGACGTCCCGGTGGATCACGCCGCGCTGATGGGCGTACGCCAGTGCCCAGCTCACCTCCTGGCCGATTCGAAGCGCCTCGTCGGGTGGCAGCGGCCCGGCTCGCCGGACCCGCTCGCCCAGCGTCTCGCCCTCGACGAAAGTCATCACGAAGAAGACCAGCTCCCCGTGGCCTTCGACCGAGTGGATCGGGACGATGTGGGGGTGGGCCAGCTGTGCCGCGGTGCGGGCCTCGCGGACGAAGCGCTCACGGAGGTCGGCACGGGCGGCCAGCGCGTCGGGCAGCACCTTGATCGCGACCGGACGATCGAGGCTCAGGTCGCGGGCGAGGAAGACCAGACCCATTCCGCCCTGACCGAGGGGCCGGAGGACGGCGTAGCGACCCGCGACCGCGCGCTGGAGCCGCTCGAGCGCCGCGTGGATCTCCGGTTCCGGCCACCGCTCAGCCATCGCCCTTCCTCTCCCGAAACGCGCTCCGGCGTCTCGACCAACCGCGACCCGCCGACCGGGCCGCCTCCGCGAGTCCGGACCGCGCCGCTAGCGCGGAGTGATCTCGATCGTGAGCAGCTCGGAGCGAAAGCCCATGCCGGCCTGGTCCAGCTCTCCCAGGATCCGGCGGTATTCCGGGTCCTGATGCAGCTTGGTCTCGACCTCGGCGAATCGCATGAAGCTGGGCAGCTCCCAATAGACGTAGACCTCGCCGGTCCGCTCGCCGGCGAAGGTGGCGCGAAAGACGCGCAGCTTGGCGCCGAGGCCGAGCCGCTGGTTCACGGTCTCGATCTGCTTCATCAGGTCGAGGAACCTCGGCAGGTCGTCGTTCACCTCCGCGATCAGCACGTCGCGCACGGGACGGCCCTGATCGGTGGTTTGCGCGGCCGCGCTGGCGACGGGGACCGAGAGGGCGCCGAGCAACAGCAGGGTGCTCGCCTTCATCGAGTAGCTCCGGGCTGAATGGACCGATCCTGGCGGGCTCGATCGAGGCCGCGCATATCCCGATATATCGCGACCAGCGGCGGCGCGGTCCAGCGGTCGGCCCGCCGGGGCGAACCGGGTGTTGTTCTCGGTGGTGGCTAGACTCGATCGCGTCGGAGCGTCGCGGCCGGGTCGACTCGGGCGGCCCTCCGCCCGGGAACGGCGGTGGCGGCGATCGCGACCAATCCGATCAGGACGCCCGCGGCGAGCCCGACGGCGGGGTCGTAGGGACTCGCGCCGTAGAGCGCGCCGGCGATGGCCCGCGCGCCGACCAAGGCGGGCACCACGCCGGCCAGGATCCCCGCCGCGGCGATCAGCGCCCCACGCCCGAGCACCTGCCGGAAGAGGGATCGCGGCTCGGCGCCCAGCGCCACCCGGATTCCGATCTCGCGGGTGCGGCTGGACACGAACGACGCCATCACTCCGTAGATCCCGGCGATCGCCACCAGCAGCGCGAGTCCGCTGAACACGGCGAAGACCGTGGCGAGGAAGCGGGTCTCCACCAGGGCATCGCCGACCAGTCCCGCCATCGGCGCCAGCTCGTCGGCCGGGAGCGTCGGATCGAGCTCCGCGAGTCTGCGCTCGGCCAGCGCGGCCGCGGCTCGGCCGCCGCCGGGACGCCGGACCACGACCGACATCACGCTCTCGTCCTCTCGCTGCGCGTGGGCCCGGTAGAGGACGGGCCCGGCCGGCCGGCCGGGATGCTCGCCGCGCAGATCACCCACCACGCCCACGATCCGGAGCGGGTCGCCGCCGCCGATCCGGACGCTCCGGCCGACGGGATCGGTCTGGCCGAAGAGCTGGACCGCCAGGAGCCGGCCGATCACCGCGACCGGCTCGGTGCCCGAGCGATCGGTCCACGCCAGGTCGCGACCTCGGAGGAGCTCCGCGCCGATCGCGCCGAAGAAGCCGGGCGTCACCACCCGATAGGAGACGCCTTCGATCCACTCGTCGGACGCCATGTCGTCGCGCTGGACCCGGCCGGAGACGTCGCCGTGGCCGCCGAAGGGGAGCAGGTCGATCGCGCCGGCGGCGATCGTCCCCGGCTCCCGCGCCAGGGACTCGACCAGCGAGTGGAAGAAGCCGGTGATCTTGGCCTCCGCGTCGTAGCGATCGGGCAGCGAGACCCGGAAGGCGATCGCGTCGCGCGGGTCGAAGCCCAAGTCGGCTCGCTCGAGCGTGGCCAGCGCGCGGCCCAGCAGCCCGGCGCCCACCAGCACCACGAAGCCGAGCGCGCACTGGAGCGTGGCCATCGCCCGGCGGGCGCGGTCCCGCCGGCGGGGCTCGCGCTCGCGGCTCCGCTCGAGGAGCGGGGTCCGGCCGAGGCGCCCGAGCGGCGCCAGCGAGAGCAGCAGGGCCGATCCGCCCGAGACGGCCAGCACCCAGAGCAACGCGGCGGTGTCGATCTGGACGTCGACCGGTCGGGGCAGCCGCCCCGCCGCGACGATGCCCCGGAGCGCCAGGGCGGCGACGCCGAGCCCGACCAGCCCGGCGAGCCCGGTCACGATCCCGGCGTCGAGCCCCAGGAGGAGCGCCAGCCGGCCCCGGCTCGCGCCTAACGCCGAGCGCGCGGCCAGCTCCTCGGCCCGCTCGTCGAGCCGGGCGTGCAGCAGCCCCACCACGTTGGCGAGGGTGAGCCCGAAGAGCAGGGCCACCGCGCCCATCACCAGCGAGAGCGGGCGGCGGGCGGTGCCGATCAGATGCTCCTCCAGTGGGATCCAGGAGGCGGTGAGCTCGGGATGGACCCGTCCCAGGACCGCGGCCGTCTCCGCGCTGGCCCTGGCGGGGTCGATGCCCTCCGCGAGCCGGGCGACCAGCTCGTAGCTGAAGGCGTTGCGGACCCGGAGGCGCCAGGGCGGGAAAGCGTTAGGCACCCAGCCCGCGACCGGGTCGGCCGCGCCGGTCCGGAAGAAGTCGAAGCCGGCGCCCACCACCCCAACCACCGTGTGGGGCACCTCGCCGAGCGCCACCGTGCGGCCGATCACGTCGTCCGCTCGGCCGAGACGGGTGGTCCAGAACGCCTCCGCGACGACCACCACTTTGGGCGCCCCGGCCCGGTCGTCCTCCGGGGTCAGCAGACGGCCCCGGAGGAGCGGCGCGCCGACCAGCGGAAGGAAGCCCGCCGAGACCTTCATCAGCGGCACCCGGGTGGGCCGCCCGTCGTCGGAGAAGGTCGCGGACTGGAGCGAGTAGGTCGCGATCCCGGAGAGCGTGGTGGACTCGCGCTCGAGATCGAGGAAGTCGGGCGCGGAGAAGACCCGCTGCTCGCTCCCACCGAGCACGGCTCGCCCGGCCACGAGCCGATCCGCGTCGTTGAACGGAAGCGGGCGGAGCAGGACCCCGCGCACGGCCGAAAAGACCGCGGTGGTGGCGCCGATGCCGATACCGAGGGTCAGAACGGCGAGCGTCACCATGCCGGGCCGCCGCGCGAGCCCCCGGGTCGCGGCGCGGAGGTCGCTCGCCAGGTCGAGGCGGGCCCGCCGGCCTGGTCGGCCGTCGCGCCAGTCGGCCCAGCGGACTCTCAAGCCGAAGCCGGCCACGTTGGCCGCGAGCCAGCCGAGCGCCCGGGCCCGGCCGAGGCGCTCGACCCGCTCGCGAAAGAGCTCCTCGAAGTCCGCGAGCGCCTCCGCCTCGATGTCGGCGGCGACCGTGCGTCGGAGGATCCAGGCGGCCCAGCGGGGCAGGCTCACGACCGCTCCAGGTCGGGCTCGAGGCCCTGCCAGTAGCGGAGCAGGGTCTCGCGCGACTGCTTGAGCAGCCGGAGACCGCGAGGGGTGGGGGCGAAGACCCGCCGGGGCCGGCCCCGCTCCCCCTCCTCGGGTGGCCGGGAGTGGGAGGTGACCAGACCCCGCCGCTCGAGGCGGCGGAGCGCGATGTAGACGGCGGCCGGGGAGACCGACTGTCGGCCGCGGTCTTCCATCTCGAGGACGATGGGGGCGGAGTGGGCGGCGCCGCCGAGACGGAGAACGGCGAGGAGCACCTGGTGCTCGAAGCCGCCGAGGTTCTTGGTGGTCACGGCGATATATTAGCGATGCTAGTTTAATCTGGGAAGAGCGTGCTCGACGCGTTCTTGATACATGGGGGGATCTTGCGGGGGCCCGGTCCTTGCTGCATGTTCATGCAATATGCAGAAACAGCCTCTGGCCCTCGCCTTCTCCGGCGGCCTCGATACCTCCTACTGCGTGCCCCGCCTCGGTGAGCGGGGCTTCGCGGTCCATACCGTCTACGTCGACACCGGCGGCGCCTCCGACGCCGACCTGACCGCGATCCGCCAGCAGGCCGAAGCGGTGGGCGCGGTGGAGCACCACCAGGTCGACGCCCGGCAGGCGGTCTTCGACCGCTTCGTGCGTTTCCTGATCCAGGGCAACGTGCTCCGCGGCGAAGTCTACCCGCTGAGCGTCGCGGCCGAGCGCACCCAGCAGGCGATCTCCCTGGTGGACGTGGCCCGGCGGATCGGCGCCCAGGCGGTCGCCCACGGCTCGACGGGCGCGGGCAACGACCAGATCCGCTTCGACATCGCGCTCAGGGTGCTGGCGCCGGACCTCGCGATCGAGACTCCGATCCGCGACGAGTCGCTCTCGCGGGAGCAGACCATCGCGTACCTCGAGGCGCGCGGGCTTCCGGTGCCGCCCAAGGCCGGCGCGTTCAGCATCAACAAGGGCCTCTGGGGCACCACCTGGGGCGGAGGCTGGACCCACGACACCTGGGCCCCGCCGCCGCCCGAGCTGCTGGACCCGCCGTCCGACGCCCCCGCGCCGCGCGACGTGGTGATCGGGTGGACCGACGGCGTGCCGACCACGCTCGACGGCCGAGCCGTGGCCGGCGCCGACCTGGTGGCCGAGCTGAACGGGCTGTCCGACGCCTACGGCATCGGGCGGAACATCCACGTCGGCGAGACCGCGCTCGGGATCAAGGGACGGATCGGCTTCGAGGCCGGCGCGGCGCTGTTGCTGGTGAGCGCGCATCGCGAGCTCGAGAAGCTGGTGCTCACCAAGTGGCAGAGCTTCTGGAAGGACCACCTCTCCCGCTTCTACGGCGACCGGCTCCACGAGGGCCACTACTTCGATCCCGCGCTCCGCGACGTCGAGGCGTTGATCACCAGCTCGCAGGCCCGGGTGACCGGGGAGACCCGGCTCCGGCTCGCGGCCGGCCGGTATCTGGTGACCGGCACCCGGAGCCCCTACTCGATGATGGACCGCTCGGTGGCGACCTACGGCGAGGAGAACCGGCTCTGGTCGGGCGACGAGGCGCGAGCCTTCGCCCGGATCGGCGCGATTCCCTCGTTCCTCGCGGCGCGAGTGGCGGAGAAGAACGACTGAAATGGTACGCACCGTCCGCATCCACCTGGACCGGATCGCGTCCTCCACCCGGAACGCGCACCTCGCCGCCGACGTGATCCTGGGCGACGAGATCGTGGCCGAAGAGGGGAGGATCCTCGCGGTCCGGGTCCTGACCGACAAGAGCAAGTACAACACGATCGAGGACGTGAGCGGCAGGATGGTGAGCCTGCGCTCGGGCGACGTGCTCGCGGGCACGCTGGGGAGCCGGCGCGCCCTCCGGGGCTATGCCGGGGTGGTGCCCGAGCGGATCGCGGTGGGCGACACGATCCAGGTGCTCAACCTGGGCGGGATCCTGGGCCGCTGCACCTCGGTCAATCCCGACATCGGCCCACCCTTCGACGCCGAGGTGCTGGGCTCGGTGCTCGCCTTTCCGGAGCTCGGCGATCGGGTCGGCACGCCGGCCACGATTCGGGACGACGCGATTCCCACCAGCACCACGCTCGAGGTCGATCTCCCGATCGTGGTGGTCGCCGGCACCTGCATGAACTCGGGGAAGACCGTCGCGGCCACCGAGCTGGTGCGGGGCCTCGCGCGGCGCGGCCATCGGGTCGGCGCGGCGAAGCTCACCGGGGTCTCGCTGATGCGGGACACCCTGGCCATGCGCGACGCGGGCGCCGTCGCGGCGCTCACCTTCAACGACGCGGGCGTGGCCAGCACCCACCCGGGCGAGACCGTGGCGGTCGCCAAGGGTCTGATCAACCGCCTCGGGGGCCGAACCATGGGCGCTCCCGAGGTGATCGTGGCCGAGCTGGGCGACGGGATCCTGGGCGAGTACGGCGTGCAGGACATCCTCGCGGACGAGGCCCTGATGGGGCTCGCCGCCGCGCACGTGATGGCGGCGCCGGATCCGGTGGCCTGCTGGGGCGCGGTCGAGCTCTATCAGAAGCGCTTCCACCTGCCGGTCACGGTGATCACCGGCCCCGCGACCGACAACCAGGTCGGGCGCGACTTCATCCAGAACTCGCTCGAGGTCCCCGCGCACAACGCGCTCCGCGACCCGGCCGGCCTGGTCGACGTGGTGGAGCCCTTGATCGCCGCCTGGCGCGAGCGTCGGGGCGCCGCGTGAAGCGGGTCGCGGTGGTGGGCGCCGCCGGCTTTGCCGGCGGCGAGCTGCTCCGTCTGCTCTTCCGGCACCCGGCGGTGGGCGAGGTGGTGGCCACCAGCCGGAGTCAGGCCGGCAAGCCCCTCGGCGCGGTGCATCCGGGTCTCGCCCGGCACGGAGAAGTCCGCTTCTCCGGGGCGGCCCCCGCCGAAGCGGCGGCGGGAGCCGACGTCACCTTCCTCGCGCTCGAGCACGGCGAGTCGTCGGCCCTGATGGGCGAGGTGATCGACGCGGGTCCCGGCATGGTGATCGATCTCGCCGCCGACTTCCGGGTCCACGACGGTCGGCTCTACGCGGAGTACTACGCCGAGCACCCGGCGCCCGAGCTGGTGCATTGCTTCGAGTACGCGCTGGCCGACGTGCGCGGAACGGCGCTGGCCGGCGCCACGGCGCTGGCGGCGCCGGGGTGCTTCGCGACGGCGGCCGAGCTGGCGCTCTTCCCGCTTCGCGGCGCCGCGCTCGCGGCCCCGCCCGCGGTCTTCGGAATCACCGGGTCGAGCGGCGCCGGGGTGCGGCCCCGGCCCACCACGCACCACCCGCTCCGCGCCAACAACGTCTTCGGTTACTCCGCCACGGGGCATCGCCACGAGGCCGAGATCCGGGAGCAGTGGGCCCGCTGGACCGGACGGTCGGGCGAGCGTCCCCGCCTGCTGACCCACTCGGGTCCCTTCGTCCGCGGGATCTACGCGACCGCGCACGCTCATCTCACCGACCAGAGCGCGGCGGCGATCGTGGAGGAGGCCCGGGCGTCGTTCGCCGGCAAGCCTTTCGTCCGGGTGCTGGACGCTCCGCCGGAGCTGACCCACGTGGTCGGCACCAACGACGCGCTGATCCACGTGGCTCCCGGTCCGACCGGGCGCGACGTGGTGATCAGCGTGACGATCGACAACCTGGTCAAGGGCGCCGGCGGCCAGGCGATCCAGGCGATGAATCTCGCCCTGGGTCTCGACGAGACGGCCGGGCTCACCGAGCTGGCTCCTTTCCCCATTTGAACCGAACGGATCGCGAGAGCGCATGACCGCTACTCCATCGGCCGCGTGGCTTCCCGTCTACGCCCAGTTTCCGCTGCGCGCGGTGTCGGGCAGCGGCTCCTACATCGTCGACGACCAGGGCGAGCGCTGGCTCGACGCCTACGGCGGCCACGCGGTCGCCTCGACCGGCCATTGCCACCCGGCGGTGGTGCGCGCCATCACCGAGCAGGCGGCGAAGCTGATCTTCTACTCGACCGCGATCCCGCACGAGGGGCGGGAGTTGCTGGCCGAGGCGATCGCGGCGCGCTGCCCTGACCCGCTGGCCAAGGTCTTCTTCTGCAACAGCGGCGCGGAGGCCAACGAGAACGCCCTCGGCCTGGCCCGCAAGGTGACCGGCCGTCAGACCATCGTCTCGGTCGAGGGCGGCTGGCACGGTCGCACCGCGGCGACGCTGGCCGTCACCCACGGCGCCAAGTACGAGGAGATCGCCCGGCGCTCCGGCATTCCGCTCTCGCGCAAGGTCGCGTTCAACGACGTGGCCGCCATCTCCGCGGCCGTCGACGACACGGTCGCCGCGGTGATCGTCGAGCCGGTGCAGGGGATGGGCGGCGCGCGCGACTGCTCGCCCGACTTTCTCCGGGCCGCGCGGCTCGCCTGCGATCGGGAGGGCGCGCTCCTCGTCTTCGACGAGATCCAGTGCGGGGTCGGTCGTTGCGGCGCCTTCACCGCGGCGGAGGCCTTCGAGGTGGTCCCGGACGTCGTGACCCTGGCCAAGGGGCTCGCGGCCGGGCTCCCGATCGGGGCGATGGTGGCCACGACCGCCGCCAGCGCCACCATCAAGGTGGGCGATCTCGGCAGCACCTTCGGCGGCGGTCCGGTGCCTTGCGCCGCGGCCCTCGCGGTGCTCCAGGTGATCGACAAGGAGCGGCTGATCGAGAACGCCGTGATGGTCGGCGATCACATCCGTCGGGCGGTGCAGAAGCTGCCCGCCGTGAAGCAGGTGACCGGCCGGGGCCTGCTGCTGGGTCTCTGGCTGGATCGTCCCGCAGGGCCGGTGCAGCGGACGCTCTTCGAGTCGAAGATCCTGACGGGCACCTCGAGCGATCCGAGCGTGCTCCGGCTGATGCCCCCGCTCACCTTCTCCCGCTCCGAAGCCAACCTCGTCATCGACGCGCTGCGTCGGGTGCTGTCATGAGAAAGCGCGACTTCCTCGCCACCGAAGACCTGACTCCGGAGGCCTTCCGCGGCCTGCTCGACCTCGCGACCCGGGTCAAGCGGGGCGAGGTGAAGGGCGGGCTCGAGGGCAAAGTGATGGCGGCGGCCTTCATGGACCCGAGCCTCCGGACCCGGACCAGCTTCGAGGCCGCGATGTTCCTGCACGGCGGGCACATGATCACGCTCGAGCCGGGCCGCGGCAGCTGGACCTGGGAGACCGAGCCGGGCGTGGTGATGGAGGGCACGGCCGTCGAGCACCTGATCGAGACCTCGCGGGTGCTGGCGCGCTACGCGGACGCGGTGGGCGTGCGGGTCTTCGCGCGCGGCACCGAATGGGTCAAGGAGCGCCAGGACCGGGTGATCAGGGACTTCGCGGCCTATTGCGACAAGCCGGTGGTCAACCTCGAGTCGACCCGGCGGCATCCCTGTCAGGGCCTCGCCGACGCGCTCACGCTGAAGGAGAAGCTCGGCGACCCGAAGGGGAAGAAGTTCGTGCTCTCCTGGGCCTGGCACCCGAAGCCGCTCCCGACGGCGGTGCCCGCGAGCGCCGCGATCGCCGCGGCGCAGCTCGGCATGGAGGTGGTGATCGCGCGGCCGCAAGGCTACGACCTCGATCCCGACGACATGGGGACCATCTACAAGGAAGCGGCGGCGAACGGCGGCCGGGTGACGCTCTCCAACTCGATGACCGACGCGATGGTGGGTGCCGACGCGGTCTACGTGAAGTCGTGGGGCTCGCTCGCGCACTACGGCAAGCCCGACGAGGAGAAGGCGTTCCGCAAGGACCTCCGGAGCTGGATCATGACCGTCGACACGCTCCGGGCCACCAAGGCGGGCAAGGGGGCCGTGATGCACTGCCTTCCGGTGCGGCGGAACGTGGAGATCGAGGACGCGGTCCTCGACGGTCCCTGCTCGGTGGTCGTCGACCAGGCGGAGAATCGGCTCCACGTCCAACGCGCCCTGATGCTCGATCTGCTCGGAGGAGACCGCTGATGCCCCACGATCCGACTCGCCCGCTCGCGGGCTTGAAGGGCGCGCTCCGCTACGTCCGCGCCTATCGCGACCAGGCCTTCGTCGTGAAGATCGGCGGCGACGTGGTGGCCGACCCCCACGTGATGGAGCAGCTGGCCGCCCAGATCGGGCTGCTCCAGTCGCTCGGCATCCGGATCGTGGTGATCCACGGCGGCGGGCCCCAGGCCACCACGCTCTCGCGGCGGCTCGGCGTCGAGCCGACCATCGTGGCCGGCCGCCGGATCACGGACGACACCGCGCTCGAGGTGGCCAAGATGGTCTTCGCCGGGAGCGTCAACCTCGAGGTGCTGAGCGCGCTCCGCCACCACGGCGTGCAGCCGGTGGGGCTCTCCGGCGTCGACGCCGACCTGCTCACCGCGACCCGCCGTCCGCCGGTGCAGGTCAAGGACGACAGCGGGGTCACCCGGATGGTCGACTTCGGCCACGTGGGCGACGTGGAGTCGGTCGACGTCTCGGTGCTCACCGTGCTCCTGAACGGCCGCTTCGTGCCGGTGGTGGCGTCGCTCGCCGGCGACCGCGAGGGTCGGGTCTACAACGTGAACGCCGACACCGTGGCGGAGCGGATCGCGGTCGCGCTCGGCGCGCAAAAGTTGATCTTCCTGACCGGAGTCCCGGGCGTGCTGCGCGATCGGAACGATCCCTCGTCGCTGGTGGCGTTCGCGGATCCGGAGGATCTCGAGCAGCTGATGAAGGAGGGCTCCCTCGCTGGCGGGATGCGGCCCAAGGTGGAGGCCTGCATCCGGGCGGTCACCAACGGCGTGGAGCGGACCCACATCATCGACGGCCGCGCGCCCGATTCGCTGTTGGTGGAGGTCTTCACCGGCGCCGGCACGGGCACCATGATCGTGGCGAAGAAAGAAAAGCAGAGCTATGTCGGGGCCGAGCTTGCGGAGTGAGACGGGGCTCCTGGCGGATCTGGTCGGCTGCCCGTCGATCAGCGGCTCGGAAGGGCCGGTGGCCGAGCTGGTCACCGCCGAAGCGCGGGGCGTCGGGCTCGACGTGGTCAACGACGACACCGGGGTGAAGATCGTCGTCGAGACCGGCCGGCCCGGCCCGACGCTCGCCTTGATCTCGCATTTGGACGTGGTGCCGCCCGGCGACGGCTGGACCCGCGACCCGTTCACTCCCGTGGTCGAGGGCGATCTGCTCTACGGCCGCGGCTCGGGCGACGCCAAGGCCTCCGTCGCGGCGATGCTCTCCGCCGCGAGCGACTTCGCCGAGCGCACCCCGACCTCCGGCGCCACCGGGCGGCTGATCGTGATCTTCGGGTTGGGCGAGGAGACCCGTCACGCCACCATGGGCCGGGCGGTGGCCACGCTGCCACCGATCGACGCGACCGTCGTCGGCGAGCCGACCAACCTCACCATCGCGATCGCCCAACGGGGTTTGATGATGGTCGACCTGGTGGCCCGCGGCGATCAGCGCCACGCGGGCTACGCCGCGCTCGACGATTTCCGGAACGCGATCACCGGTCTCGCCACCGACCTGGTGCGGCTGCCCGAGCTGCTCCGGGAGCGGACCCATCCCGTGCTCGGCCGCGCCACGGTCACGGCGACGATGGTGGACGCGGGGGTCAGCCGGAACGTGACCCCGCCGGTCGCGAAGGCCGTGCTCGACATCCGGAGCACGCCGTCCTGGGAGCATCCCGAGATTGCCGTGGCGCTGCGCGAAGCGTTGGGCTCCGAGGTGGTGGTGACCTCGGAGCGGCTGGTGCCGTGCGAGACGCCCGCCGGCTCGAAGCTGCTGGCCGCCGCGAAGCGGATCCGGCCCTCGATCGAGACCTTCGGCAGTCCGACCTGCTCCGACTGGGTCTACCTCCGGCACAGCGACGGCATCAAGTGCGGCCCCGGCACCAGCCGCCGCTCGCACACCGCGGACGAGTGCGTCGATCTGCCCGAGGTCACGGCCGCGAGGACGTTCTACCGCGAGCTCGCGGAGGAGTATCTCTCGTGAAGACGCTCTGGTCGCCGGGCGGGTCGGTGGATCGGCGGATGCTCGACTACACCGTCGGCAACGATCGTGTGGTGGACGCCGAGCTGCTTCGCTGGGACGTGCTCGGCAGCCTGGGCCACGTGGAGGGTCTCCGCGCGGCGAAGATCCTGGGACCCACGGACCATCGGCGGATCCGATCGGGCCTCCGCGCGGCGCTCCGCGCGGTCGAGGCGGGCAAGCTCCGCATCGGCCCGGAGCACGAGGACGCCCACAGCGCGGTCGAGACCTGGCTGACGGCCCGGATCGGACAGGCGGGCGAGCGGCTCCATACCGGCCGCTCGCGGAACGACCAGGTGGCCTGCGACGTGCGCCTGCTCGCCAAGGCCCGTCTGCTCGACCTGCACGGGCTCGCGCTGGAGCTGGCGGACGGCTGCCTGGCGTTCGCGAGCAAGCACCGGCGGACCCTCTGGCCCGGGTATACCCACCTCCGGCGGGCGATGCCGTCGAGCGCCGGGCTGTGGGCCGGGGCGTTGGCCGAGGGCCTGGTCGACACGGCGGAGACGGTGTGGAGTCTCTGGGCTCAGGTGGACCGCTCGCCGCTCGGCAGCGCGGCGGGCTACGGCGTGCCCCTCGCGCTCGATCGCGAAGCGACGGCGCGGGCGCTGGGGTTCGCCGGGGTGGAGCACAGCGTCGGCGCGACCCAGAACGGTCGCGGCAAGCTGGAGGCGGCGCTGCTCTTCTGGTGCGTCCAGCTGGGTCACGACCTCTCGCGGCTGGCGACCGACGTGGTGCTCCTCTCGGGCGAGGAGTTCGGGCTGCTCGAGCTCCCGAGCCGCTTCGCCACGGGGTCGAGCATCATGCCCCAGAAGAAGAACCCCGACGTCTTCGAGCTGACCCGGGCCCGGGTGGCCGCGCTCGAGGGCGATCTCGCCACGGTGCTCGCCATCCGGGCGAAGCTCACCAGCGGCTACCATCGCGACTTCCAGCTCCTCAAAGAGCCGCTCCTCCGCGGGCTCGCCAGCACGGGCGCGATGCTGGCGATGATGGGGGCGGTGGTGCCCTCGCTCGAGGTGAATCGGAAGCGGGCGCGGGCGCTCGTCTCCGGCGGCGTCCTCGCCACCGACCAGGCGCTCTCCCTGGTGGATCAGGGCAAGCCGTTCCGGTCCGCTTATCGCGAGGTCGCCGCGGCGCTCGCCGCCGGAGTGCCGATGCCGGCGCTCTCCACCGACGAGATCCTCGCCCGGCGACGGAGCACCGGTGCGGTCGGGAACCTCGACCTCGCCGAGCCGCGCCGGCGGGTCCGGGCGGAGCGCGCCCGCAACACCCGCGAGCGGCGGCGCTTCGAGCGGGCCATGGCGCGCCTCGCCGGACGGCGTCGATGATGCGGGGTGACCGCCGGCAGCGGCATCTGAAGGTCCTCGAGCTGATCGAGACCCACGAGATCAGGACTCAGGAGGAGCTGGTGGACGCGCTCCATCGGGAAGGCTGGGACATGACCCAATCCTCCGTGAGCCGCGACATCACCGCGCTCGGCCTGGTCAAGGTCGAGGGCGCCTACAAGCGGCCGGTCGTCACCCACCCGCCCCGGTCCAATCCGGATGAGCAGCGGATCGCGGAGGGCGTGCTCGCGGTCGAGCCCGCCGGCGACGTGCTGATCGTGGTCCACACCCCGCCGGGCGAGGCGAACCGGGTCGGGGTCGCCCTGGACCGCCTCGCCTGGTCCGACGTGCTCGGCAACATCGCCGGCGACGACACCATCTTCGTGGCCACCCCCGATCGGAAGGCCCGCCGCCGGGTGATCGACCGGCTGGGTGAGCTGACCGGGCGACCGGTCTCCCGTTAGGGTGGGCCGCTTGACGAGTGGGCCGGAGGCCGGTAGCCTTGTGGCCATGTCCAACCGGCACCACCACGCGCACCATCACCACGGCCCGACGGGTCGGGGGCTCTGGCGCGCGCCGTAGTGGTCGTCGGTAGGACTCGACGGGGCGCCAGAGCGGTGCCCGACCCGCCCGAACGGCGGGTTTTTTGTTTCCAGGAGACGGGATCCATCACATGCTGAAGATCGCATTTCCCAACAAGGGCAGACTGGCGGAGGACGCCCGGGACCTGTTCGAAGACGCCGGCCTGCCGATCCGCTTCGGCAGCGAGCGCGCGCTGGTCGCGCGGCTGGGCACCGAGTCCGAGGCCATCTTCGTCCGAGCCCAGGACATTCCCGAGTTCGTGGCGGACGGCGCCGCGGATCTGGGTGTCACCGGCTGGGACCTGGTGAACGAGGCGGAGCGCGATCTCAGCGCGCGGATCGACCTCGGGTTCGGGCGCTGCCGGCTGGTGGTCGCGGTCCGGGACGACTCCGACGTCTCCGCGGTGGAGCAGATCGCGCCCGGCGCGAGGGTGGCCACCGCCTTTCCGCGGGTGACTCAGCGCTTCTTCGAGGCGGCCGGCCGCCCGGTCGAGCTGGTGCCGGTCTCGGGCGCCGCCGAGATCACGCCCCACCTCGGCATCGCCGACCTCGTGGTCGATCTGGTGTCCACCGGCTCGACCCTCAAGGTGAACGGGCTCCGCGAGATCGCGACGGTGCTGGAGTCCTCCGCGAGACTGGTGTGCCGGCGCGACGACCGTCCCGCGGACGATCCGACCCGGGCGGGAGACGACCGCGCGATCGCGATCGACCGACTCGTGGTGCGGCTCGAATCGGTGGTCCGGGCGCGGATGCATCGATACATGATGGCCAACGTGCCCCGTGACGCCCTGGCCCGGGTCAAGGCGGTGCTGCCTGGGCTCGACGGCCCGACCGTGGTCGACGTGCTGGACGGCGGCCGCCACGTCGCGGTGCACGCGGTGGTGGCGACCGCCGAAGTCGATCGGGTGATCACCGACCTCAAGGCGCTCGGCGCCACCGGGATTCTGGTCACGCGGATCGAGCGGTTGATGCCATGAGCGCCGTCTCCCTCAAGTTCCGGGGCGCGCTCTCGCGACTCGACGCGCCGGCCCGCCGCGCGCTGGCCGACCGGGTGGTGGAGGGCGCGGACGAGATCCGCGGCGCCGTGACCCGGATCGTGGCCGACGTCCGTGCCCGTGGAGACGCCGCTCTCTTCGAGCTGGCGCGCGAGCTCGACGGCGTGGCGCTCGAGCTGCTCGAGGTGCCGGCCGCCGAGTGGCAGACCGCGCTCGACGAGACGCCGCAGGATCTGGTGCGGGCCCTCGAGCGGGCGATCCGGAACCTCGAGGCGACGCACGGCGCCTGGCGGCCGCGAGGCATCGCGATCGAGACCGAGCCCGGCGTGCTGGTGGGCCGGCGGGCCGATCCGATCACCCGTCTGGGCGTCTACGTGCCCGGTGGACGAGCAGCGTATCCGAGCTCGGTGCTGATGGCGGCCGTGCCGGCCCGGGTGGTGGGCGTCGGCGAGATCGTCGTCTGCTCGCCACCCGATCGGAGCGGACGGCCGCCCGCCCTGGTGCTCGCGGCGGCCCGACTCGCCGGGGTGGATCGGCTCTTCGCGGTCGGTGGCGCCGGCGCGGTGGCGGCGATGGCCTACGGCACCGAGTCGGTGCCGCGGGTGGACCGGATCGTCGGACCCGGCAACGCCTACGTGATGGAGGCGAAGCTCCAGGTCGCCACGCGGGTGGCGATCGACGCGCCGGCCGGGCCGAGCGAGATTCTGATCGTGGCGGACGAGGCCACGAGCCCGGAGCTGATCGCGCGGGAGATGGTGGCGCAGGCGGAGCACGACCCGCGAGCGGCGTCCGTCGCCGTGATCGTCGGCGGTGCGAGCGCGCTCGAGCCGATCGAGCGGGCCCTCGCCGAGGCCGTCGCCGGAGCCGAGCGTCGTGAAGTGGTGGAGGCATCGCTCGCCGCGGCGGGCGGTCTCCTCCTCGCGGCCGATCTGGACGAAGCCGTGATCTTCGCGAACGAGTATGGCGCCGAGCATCTCCTGGTCGCGCTGCGCGATGCGTATCGCCTCCGCGATCGCTTCCGGGTGGCCGGCTCGATCTTCCTCGGCCCGGCCTCCTCGGTCGCCTTCGGCGATTATGTGACCGGGGGCAATCACGTGCTCCCGACCGGCGGTCTGGCGCGCGCGTACTCGGGGCTCGCCCCCGAGGACTTCGTGCGCTGGACCACCTACCAGCAGGTTACTCCACGCGCGGCGGCGCGGCTGGCCCCGGACGTGGCGGCGCTCGCGCGCGCGGAGCGCTTGCCCGGTCATGCCCTCGCCGCGATCGCCGCGAGCGGCGCGGGGTCGACCACCCTCGACGAACGGAGCAGCGACGATGCGTGACGCCTACCGGGTCCTGACGGCCTACCGGACCGAATGGCCGCCGGTCGAGCACAACCTGGCCGACAACACCAACGCGTTCGGCTCCGCCCCGTCGGCGATCGCCGCGCTGGCCGAGCTGGCGACTCCCGGCGGACTGGCGAGCTATCCGAGCGTTACCGTGACCGGGCTCCGCGACGCGCTCGGCGACTGGCTGGGCGTCGAGCCCGCCTCGCTGCTGCCGGGCTGCGGCTCCAACGATCTGCTCGACTCGGCCATGCGGGCGTTGGCCGATCCCGGCGCCACGGTGGCGTACGCCGCGCCGACCTTCGTGATGGCCTCGTACTTCGCGCAGAGCAACTCGCTCCGGCCGCTCGCGGTCCCGCTCCGCCCCGATCGTCAGGTGGACGCGGGCGCGTTGCTCGCGACCCGGGCGCCGGTGATCTACCTCGCGTCGCCCAACAACCCTTCGGGCACGGCCACCAGTCGGGAGCTCGTCCGCACCGTGCTGGACGAGGCGCCCGGGATCGTGATCATCGACGAAGCGTACGCCGAGTTCGCCGATCACTCCTGGGCCGTGGAGGCGACCCACCGCCCGAACGTGATGGTGACCCGCACCTTCTCCAAGGCATGGGGGCTCGCCGGGCTGCGACTCGGCTACGCGGTGGGCTCGCCAGAGCTGATCGGCGAGGTCGAGAAGGCGCGGGGACCCTTCAAGGTGAACGCCGTCGCGGAGCGGGTCGCCACCGCGGCGGTTCGGAACGACCGCGCGTGGCTGGCCGACGTGGTGGCCAGAACTCGTGCCGGAAGGGAGAGGTTCGCGGGACGGCTCCGCGAGATCGGCCTGGACCCGCTCGCCTCGGCCGCGAACTTCGACCGCCTCCCGGTCGACGACGCCCAGCGAGTCGCGGCGCACGCGATGCGGAGCGGGATCGCGATCCGTGGATTCAAGGGCTTGCCCGGGATCGGCGATCTGGTGCGGGTCACCATCGGACCCGACGAGGTCATGGACCTCCTGGTCGACGCGCTCGAGAGCCTCCCCTCGTGAGAATCACCATCTTCGACTACGGCGCGGGCAACCTGCACTCGCTCGCCAAGGCGATCGCCGCGGTGGCCGGTGAGCCGGTAGTGGAGACCGACCCCGTGCGTGCGGTCGACACCGACGTGCTGGTCCTGCCGGGCGTCGGCGCCTTCACACCCGCCGCCGAGCGGATCGCGCCGGGGCGCGAGGCGATGCGCTCGGCCATCCTGGGCGGACTCCGCTGTCTGGGCATCTGCCTCGGCATGCAGCTGTTGCTCGACGGGAGCGACGAAGGCCCGGGGCTCGGACTCGGGGTGGTCGCCGGGCGGGTGACGCCGCTCCAGGCCGCGCCGCCCGCAGATCGGCTGGAACGAGGTCTCGGCCGGCGATCCGCTGGTGGCCCGCGCGGGGCTCCGCTACGGCTACTACGCCAACGGCTTCGCCTGTCGGCCGGTGGATCCGGCGTCGGTCGTGGCCTGGTCGGAGTACGAGGGCGACCGCTTTCCGGCGGCGCTCCGCTCGGGTGCGACGTTAGGCGTGCAGTTCCACCCGGAGAAGAGCTCCAGCGCTGGGCTCGCTCTGCTCGACGGCTTCTTTCGCGAGGTGGCCGGATGATCGCGATTCCGGCCGTCGACGTGGCGGGCGGCGCCTGCGTGCAGCTGGTGGGCGGCGACTATCGCGCGGAGCGGGTCCGGATCGCCGATCCGGTCGGCGTGGCCGCCCGGTGGCGGGAGCTCGGCTTCGCGCGCCTTCACGTCGTCGACCTCGACGCCGCCACCGGTCGGGGCGACAACCGGGAGGTGATCGCGGCGCTGATCGGGTCGGGCGCGGCGACCCAGGTGGGCGGCGGCCTCCGCTCCGACGAGGCGGTCGCCCGGGTGCTCGAGGCCGGCGCCGAGCGGGCCATCGTGGGCACCCGGGCGGTGGACGATCCGGCCTGGCTCGAGCAGCTCGCCGATCGACACCCCGGGCGGGTGATCGTGGCGGCGGACGTGCGGGGCCGCGAAGTGCTGGTCCGGGGCTGGGCGGCCGGGTCGGGTCTCGCGGTCGACACCCTGATCGAGCGGCTCAATCCGTTGCCCCTGGGCGGGCTCCTGGTCACCGCGGTGCATCGCGAGGGCCAGCTCGAGGGACCCGATCTCCCGCTGATGACCGAGGTCGCGCGCCGCTCGGTCCACCCGGTGCTCGCCTCCGGCGGGGTGAGCACGATGGAGGATCTCCGCTCGCTCGATCGGGCGGGACTCTTTGGCGCCGTGATCGGGATGGCCCTGTACGTCGGAACCATGGATGCCGCTCAGGCGGCCGAGGAGTTCGGGAAATGACGGAGCTGGTGCGGGAGACCAAGGAAACCACGATCAAGGTGGAGCTCGATCTCGATGGCGGAGAGACGCGGGTCGAGACCACAGTGCCCTTTCTCGATCACATGCTGGTGACGCTGGCGCGCTACGCCGGCGTGGGTCTCGTTCTTACGGCCAAAGGCGATCTCCGCCATCACCTGATCGAGGACTCGGCCATCGCCTTCGGCGAGACACTGCTCAAGGCGGCGCCGCCCTCGCGGGTCCGCTACGGGCACGCGGTGGTGCCGATGGACGACGCCCTGGTCGAGTGCGCCCTCGACCTCGGCGGGCGCCCGTACTACCGGGGCCCGATTCCGAGCTCGCTCTACGACCACTGGATGCGATCCTTCGCCGATCACGCCCGGGCCACGCTTCACCTGGTCGTGATTCGGGGTCGCGATCGGCACCACGCGGTCGAGGCGGGATTCAAGGCTCTCGGCATGGCGCTCCGGCAGGCGGTGCGGCCCGCCGCGACCGTGCAGTCGACCAAGGGCGCGGTCAGGCTGGGCGAATGATCACCCGACGCTTGATCGTCTGCCTCGACGTCCTGGGCGGCCGGGTGGTGAAGGGGGTCAAGTTCAAGGAGCTGCGCGACCAGGGCGACCCCGTCGCCCTGGCGACCCGCTACGAGGCCGAGGGCGCCGACGAGGTCGTCTTCCTCGACATCTCGGCCTCCGCCGAGGAGCGTGCGCCGATGCTCGAGGTGGCGCGACGGACCGCCGAGCGGCTCTTCATTCCGCTCACCGTGGGTGGCGGGCTCGGCTCGGTGGAAGACGTCGGCCGGGCCCTCCGCCACGGCGCCGACAAGGTCGGTCTCAATACCGCGGCGGTGCGGCGGCCCGAAGTGCTCGGCGAAGCCGCGGCGCGTTTCGGGGCGCAGTGCGTGGTGGTGAGCATCGACGCCGCGAGGGAAGAGGACGGCTGGCGGGTCTACACCCATGGCGGCAAGCGACCGACCGGGCTCGACGCCCTCGAGTGGGCCGAGCGGGCCGCGGCGCTCGGCGCGGGCGAGATCCTGCTCACCAGCATCGACCGCGACGGGGTGCGGACCGGCTACGACCTGGAGCTCACCCGGGCCGTCGCCGACCGGGTCGGCGTGCCGGTGATCGCCTCCGGGGGTGCGGGCGAGGCTCGGCACGTGGTGGAGGCGTTCGAGCAGGGCGGTGCCCAGGCCGCGCTGGTGGCGGGTATCCTCCACGACGGCCTGACCACCGTTCGAGCCCTCAAGGAAGCGATGCTCGACGCCACCATCCCGACGAGGAGAACCTGGTGACCGATCCGAGTGACTGGCTCACGGCCGTCGAGGAAGCGGCGGCGCTCGCCGGCGAGGTGGCGCTCCGCTACTTCCGCCGCAATCCTGCCGTCGAGTGGAAGGGGGACGGGAGCCCCGTCACCGAAGCCGACCGACACGCCGAGCGCGCGGTGCGGGAGTGGATCGAGCGTCGCTTCCCGGACGACGCGATCCTCGGCGAGGAGTACGGTGCGACCGGCGATCCCGGCGCGCGGCGCTGGCTGCTCGATCCGATCGACGGCACCAAGAGCTTCGTGGCCGGCGTTCCGCTCTGGGGCTCGCTGATCGCGGTGGTCGAGGACGACCGGGTGCTGGCCGGCGCGATCAACTGCGCCGCCGCGGGCGAGATGGTGGTGGCGGCCGCGGGCGCCGGCGCCCACTGGAATGGCAGCGCCTGTGCGGTGTCGGGGCAGGCGGAGCTCTCGCAGGCGACCGTGCTGACCACCGACGACCGCTTTCCCGACCGGCCCGAGCGCCGGGCCCGGTGGGCGTTCCTGGCGGAGCGCGCGCGGGTGGTACGAACCTGGGGCGATTGCTACGGCTACGTCCTGGTGGCGACCGGTCGCGCCGAGGTGATGGTGGACGACCTGATGAACCCCTGGGACGCGGCGCCGCTCCCCGTGATCATCGAAGAGGCCGGAGGCCGCTTCACCGACTGGCGGGGCCGCCCCACCGCCTTCGGCGGCGACTCGATCGCCTGCAACGCCGCCCTGGCCGAGGTGACCCACTCCATTCTCCTCGAGGACGAGCGATGAGCGACGGGATCGATCTCGACGGGCTCGACTTCGCCAAGGGCAACGGTCTGGTAACGGTGGTGGCGCAGGACGCGCATACCGGCGCGGTGCTGATGGTCGCCCACGCCGACCGCGAAGCGCTCGAGCGGACCGCGAGCACGGGCGAGATGCACTACCGCTCCCGGAGCCGCGGTCTCTGGCACAAGGGAGCCACCAGCGGAAACACCCAGCGGGTCGTGAGCCTCACACCCGATTGCGACGGCGACGCCGTGCTGGCCCGGGTCGAGCCCAAGGGTCCGGCGTGCCATACCGGCGCGACCACCTGCTTCGGCGAGGCCGAGGCGAGGGACGTCCTCGACCGGGTGGCGGCGGTGATCGAGGCTCGCGCGCGCGAAGGACGATCGGACGGGGCGAGCTACACCGCCCGGCTCCTCGGAGACCGGAACTTGAGACTCAAGAAGCTCGGCGAAGAGGCGGCGGAGCTGGCCGTGGCGTGCGCCGACTCCGACCGAGGGCGAGTGGTGGCGGAAGCCGCGGATCTCGTCTATCACGTCTTGGTCGCGGCGCGCGCGGAGGGGGTTTCGCTGGAGGAGGTGCGGGCCGAGCTAGCCCGCCGGGAGAAGGCTTAGGCGCAGGCTGGCGGCCGGTTCCACCCCCCGCTACAATCCTGACCCCTACCCCCGCCGACAACTTCCGTAGGAGGCCCAGATGTCCATCGCCGAAGCCGTGCTGCCGGAATTCGATCAGGAGATGGCCAGCACCCGGAGGCTCCTGGAGCGGGTTCCCGACGCGCACAAGGACTGGAAGCCGCATCCGAAGTCCTTCTCGCTCGGCGACCTCGCGATCCACATCTGCAACCTGATCTCGTGGACCGGGATGACGCTCGAGCTGACCGAGCTCGACGTCAACCCGCCCGGCGGCCCGCCGTGGACGCCGCCGCAGTTCACCACCACCGCCGCCGCGCTCGCGATGTTCGACGAGAACGTCAAGGCCGCCCGGGCGGCGCTGGCCAAGACCTCCGATCAGGAGTACATGGTCGACTGGACCCTGAAGTCGGGCGGAAAGACCGTGCTGACCCTCCCGCGGGTGGTCTGCATCCGCTCGTTCGTGATGAATCACATCATCCACCACCGGGGCCAGCTCACGGTCTATCTGCGGCTCAAGGACGTGCCGTTGCCTTCGATCTACGGCCCGAGCGCGGACGACAGCGGAGGGATGTAACCCGCGACCTCCCGGTCGGCCATGCGCTTCCCTTCGATCGCGGCCCTCGCCGCTCGCGCCCGGCACACCGCGGCTCGGTTTCCGCTGGCGCTGCTCGCCGGATTCGTCTCGGCGGGGGCGATGGTCGCGATCATCGAGGGGCCGGAGCGACCGTGGATGTCCCGGCTGCTCTTCGCCGGCATGCTCGGCCTGCCGTCGTTCAGCGCGGTCGAGCTCGGGGCCGCGCGGCGGTGGTACGGACCGCGCGGCCGCTGGCTGCTCTCGTTGCTCGTCGCCGCGGCGCTGGTCGGCTTTTTCCTCGCGGCCAGGGGTTGGACCGACGACCTGACGGTCCTCCGGCTGCTCCAGCTCTCCCTGCTGGCCCACCTGGCGATCGCCCTGGTTCCCTTCGCGCGGTCGCCCTCGCAGGTCGGGTTCTGGCAGCTCAACCGCCTGCTCCTGGTACGCCAGCTCCTGGGCACCTTCTACACCGGCGTCCTCTGGGTCGGTCTCGCCGTCGCCCTCGCGGCGATCGACAAGCTGCTCGGCGTGAGCGTGCCGGGCGAGACCTATCCCGAGCTCGGCGCGATCCTGGTGTTCGGGTTCCACCCCTGGTTCGTGCTCGCCGGCGTGCCCGACGACCTCGATCCGCTCGACCGGCTCGACGAATATCCGGCCGCGCTCAAGGTCTTCACCCAGTTCGTGCTGTTGCCTCTGGTCACCGTCTATCTGACCATCCTGACCCTCTACCTCGGCCGGGTGCTGGTCAGCCAGATCTGGCCGAGCGGTTGGATCGGCTGGCTGGTGTCGAGCGTGTCGGTGGTCGGCGTGCTCGCGCTGCTTCTGCTCCACCCGATCCGGGAGCGGGTCGAGAATCGCTGGGTGAACGGCTACGGACGCTGGTTCTTCGTCGCGATCCTGCCGTCGCTCGGGATGCTGCTCGTGGCCATCGCCAAGCGGGTCGGCCAGTACGGCTTCACCGAGCCGCGCTACTTCCTGCTGGTGCTGGCGATCTGGATGGTTGGGCTGGCGCTCTTCTACGGCTTCTCGGGCTCACGGAACATCCGGATCATTCCGTTGTCGCTCGCGGTGGTGGCGGCGCTCTCCGCCGGCGGGCCCTGGGGCGCCTACGCCGTGAGCCGGCGGAGCCAGCTCGCCCGGATGGGTGAGCTGCTGGCGGCGAACGACATGGGCATCGTCGGCGCGCCGAGGCCGGCGAGCACGGCGATCGGCGACGAGGACCGGCGGGAGCTGAGCGCGGTGCTGACCTACTTGAGACGGAAGCACGGTCGCGAGGCGGTCGCCCGGGCGGTCGGTGTGCCGGACGACTCCCTCGGGCTCTGGCCCGATCCCGAGTTCGGGCTCGGCGAGGGAGCCAACGCCGAGTACCCGGCGATGACTCGCCTCGGTCTCGACTACCTCGATCGCTGGTCGGGACCGGGCGGTCCCGGCTTCACGATCGGGGTACGAGATCGCCAGCTCCTCGAGATCGCGGGTTTCGAGCACCTGGTCTCGCTCAGTCTCAGCGCCGGCCAGCGGATCGGGCTCGGTCTCGGCGATCTCGCGATCGTAGCGGACAGCCAGTTTCAGGTCCTGACGCTCACCAGAGCCGGCACGCCGGTGCTGCAATTGCCGCTGGGGCAGGTCCTCGACTCGCTCCAGCTGAGCGGCGCCGGCTCCCGCACCGTCCCGGAGCCGATCGCGATCGACGGCGAGGCAGGCGCGCTCGCGGTCCGTCTGCTGCTCACCGACGTGAGCGGCACGATGAGGAGCGGCCGGGCGAGCTCGGATTACCTCTCGGGCTACCTGCTCCTCCGCGGAGTTCCCTGACCTCGTGGCCGGCGCTACCTTGTCGACAGCGACCGTTCCTGGAGGAAGCTTGGTCCGTCCGCTCGTCCTGGCCGCGCTGACGGCGGCCGGAATCGCCGCCGCGTCGCCGCTCGCGGCTCAGGTCGCGCCGCGGGTGGTCGTCCGGATGCGACCCTTCACCGCGCCGATCGTCCTCGACACGCTGGCGCGGACGCACGACGTCGACGGCACCCCGTCCGCCGTGCTCGGGGCGGCGGTGGGCGCGTTCGAGTCGTTCAAGATCAAGGCCGAGGTCGTCGACAGCGGACGCGGGATCGTCGCCAATCTCAAGTTCGTGAAGAGCGGCAGCCTGGCCGGCGTGCAGCTCTCGCGCTTCGTCAACTGCGGAACCGGCATCACCGGACCCAACGCCGACGGCAGCCGGGTGACCCTGGCGATCGCCGTGCTGGTCGACCCGCTCTCCGGCAGCAGGGCCCGGTTCGGCATCGCGGTGGTGGGCTCCGCGATCAACATGACCGGCAGCTCGGTCGAGCCGAACGCGTGTCTCAGCACCGGTGTGCTGGAAGAGAAGCTGGCCGACATCATCACCAATCGGCTGGCCAGCGGCTCGTGACGCCGCCGATCGTCTCGCTGCACCACGTCACGGCCACGGTCGACCGGGCTCAGCCCGATCTCGACTGCTACGCGGGCACGCTCGGGCTCCGGCTGGTCAAGCGCACGGTCAATTTCGACAATCACGACGTCTTCCATTTCTACTACGGCGACCGGGTGGGCTCGCCGGGGACGATCTGGACCACGTTTCCGTATCATGGCATGCGGGTCCGGCAGGGCGTCCACGGCGCCGGTCAGATCGTCGCCACCAGCTTCTCGGTGCCCCGCGACAGTCTTGCCCATTGGGAGGAGCGGCTCGGAGCGACCCGCGGCCCGGATCGGTTCGGCGCGCCCACGCTCGCCTTCCACGACCCTTCCGGGCTGGCGATCGAGCTGATCGAGAGCGACGACGCCCGCGAGCCCTGGCGCACCGAGCGAGTCCCCGAGCGGGTCGCGGTGCGAGGGCTCCACGGCGTTACGCTGGCGGTGCGGCGCGCCGGCCCGACGGTCGAGTTCCTCGCCGGGCTGGGCTTCTCGCCGATCGGCCGCGAAGGACAGCGGGTCCGGCTCGGTATCGGCGAGGGACGACCGGAACAGACGCTCGACGTGCTGGAGACCGCCGACCTCCCGGACGGGGTGAACGGGCTCGGCACCGTGCATCACGTCGCCCTCGCGATCACGGACGCCGAGGCCCAACGGGCGCTCCGCGAGACGCTGGTCGAGCGTGGAGTCCGGGTCACCGAGATTCGGGATCGGCAGTACTTCACCTCGATCTACTTCCGGGAGCCCGGCGGGGTGCTGCTCGAGGTGGCCACCGTCGGGCCCGGCTTCGGGGTGGACGAGCCGGTGGACCGCCTCGGTCAGGCCCTCAAGCTGCCGCCCTGGGAAGAGCCGCACCGCGCCGCGATCGAGGCGGCGCTGCCGGATATCGTCGTACCCTGAAGCTCGAACCCTCTCACGCTTTCCCTCTCCGGGTGCTTGCCATGCGGATCGTCCTCTTCCTTGGTGTCCTCGCCGGTCTCGTGAGCCCGCTCTTCGCGCAGGACTATCACCGCGCGGAGCAGATGATCACCTGGAACGCGCTCCAGCGCGTCTATCACGACCAGGCGATCCCCCAGTGGTACCGGGACAGCACCCGGTTCTGGTATCGGGTGCACACCCGGAGCGGCTTCGAATTCCGGACGGTCGACCCGACGACCGGATCGGCCGGTCCGCTCTTCGACAACGCGCGGCTCGCCTCCGCCCTCTCGGTCGCGGCCGACTCGGCCTTCGATCCGGTCAAGCTGCCGTTCGCCACGTTCGAGTTCGCCGATCAGGGAAGGGACGAGTCGGCGATCCGGTTCCGGGTCGGCAAGCGTGACTTCCGCTGCGAGCTGGCCGGCTACCGCTGCGCCGCGGTCGACACCCTGCCGCCGAGAATCCGCTCCGTCCGCTCGCCCGACGAGCGGTGGGACGCCTTCGTCTCCGATCGCGACCTCTGGATCCGCCCGGCCGAGGGTGGCGACTCGATCCGGTTGACGACGGACGGCGACTCGCTCTACGGATACGGCGCCGCCGAGCCGCGCGCGGGGCAGGTGCGGAGGAAGCTCCCGGCGCGACCGACCGTGGTCTGGTCGCCCGACTCGAGGCGGCTGGCGGTGGCGAGATACGACGAGCGCGAGGTGGGCACGGTGAGCGTGGTCAGCATGACGGCGAGCCGGCCGGTCACCTACACCTTTCCCTACGCCCTGCCGGGCGACAGCGTGGTGGGCATGACGGAGTGGCACGTCGTGGACGTGGCCTCGCGGGCGGCCAAGCGGATCGACGTCGCGCCCGAGCCCACCCAGTCGTTCTTCGCCTTCGGCGCGCCGACGCTCCAGTGGAGCGCCGCCAGCGACCGGGTCTACCTCACCACCGTCGACCGCGGCCCCAAGCACGTGCGGCTGCTGGCCGCCGATCCCGCGACCGGCGCGACCACGCCGCTCCTCGCCGACAGCAGCTCGAGCTACGTGATCGGCTCGATCGACCTGTTCGCGGGCGCGCTCGGCGGCGGCCCCAACTGGAAGGTCCTGAAGAGCGGCGAGATCGTCTGGTTGGCCGAGCGGGACGGGTTCGCGCACCTCTACCGGCATGGGTCCGATGGCGCGGCGCGGAACCAGATCACCCGGGGCCCCTGGACCGTCGTCAGCCTACTCTGGGTCGACGAGGCGGCCGGGCGGGTCTACTTCTCGGGCAAAGGGCGCGAGACGGGCCGGCATCCCGACTACACCTTCCTCTATTCCGTCGGGCTCGACGGGTCCGGTCTCACGCTGCTCTCGCCCGAGGACGCGAACCATCAGATCCGGGTGGCGCCCGCGGGCCGATACTTCGTCGACGCCTACTCGACCGTCGCCTCTCCGCCGGTCGTGGTGCTCCGCGGCCCCGACGGTCGGGTGATCCGCGAGCTCGAGCGGGCGGACATCACCGATCTGGTGGCCACCGGCTGGCGCCCGGGCGAGGTCTTCACCGCCAAGGGGCGCGACGGCGTGACCGACGTCTGGGGCGTGATCTGGCGACCGTCCCGCTTCGACAGCACCAGGCGGTATCCAGTCGTCGACCACATCTATCCCGGCCCGCTGATCTCACCGGTGATGAAGTCGTTCTTCCCGAGTCGGGACGCCTTCACCTACTCGATGACGGGACAGGTCCAGGCGTTGGCGGAGCTCGGTTTCATCGTGGTCTCGATCGACGCCCTCGGCAACACGGCGCGGTCGAAGGCGCTCTACACCACCTGGTACGGCCGGATGGGCGACCACGGGGTGCCGGACCACATCGCGGCCATCAAGGAGCTGGCTCAGCGGGTCCCGCAGATGGATCTCGAGCGCGTGGGGATCTACGGGCACTCCGGCGGCGGCTTCGCCTCGACCGGCGCGCTGCTCCAGCACGGAGACTTCTACAAGGTGGCCGTCTCCACCTCGGGGAACCACGACAATCGGACCTACTACCACGGGTGGGGCGAGCGCTTCCAGGGGCTCCTGGTGCGCGACACGGTGAAGCAGACCGACAACTACGCGGCGGCGGCCAACCGGACCTACGCCGGCCAGCTCGACGGCAAGCTCTTCCTGATGCACGGCGACCTCGACGACAACGTCCATCCCGCGCACACGATCGGCTTGGTCGACGCGCTGATCAAGGCCAACAAGTCGTTCGACCTGCTGATCGTGCCCGACGCCGATCACGATCTCACCCAGCATCCTTACGTGATCCGGCGCACCTGGGACTACTTCGTCGAGCACCTGCTGGGCGCAAAGCCGCCCGCGAACTTCGCGATCACGAGACCGACTCCCTAGCAGAGCCCTAGAAGAGGCCGAGGCTGGTGACGACGATGATCAGCACGGCCACCGGGATCAGGTAGCGCATGAAGGGTCCCCAGATCGCCTGGACCGTGACCCGGCCGGCGCCGACGTTGGTCTCGGCGCGGAAGCGATCGAAGCCCCAGACCCAGGCGACGTAGAGCGCGATCAGCAGGCCCCCGATCGGGAGGCAGACGTTGATCGCGATCCAGTCGACCAGGGTGAAGAAGTCCTTGCCGGCGATCGTGACGTCGCTCCAGGGGCCGAAGGAGAGCGCGGACGGGAGGCCGACCACGAAGAGCACGGCCAGCATGCCCCAGAGCGCCTTCTGGCGGCTGACGCCCCAGGTCTCGTGGACCGTGGACACCAGGGCCTCGAGCACGGCGATCACCGAGGTGAAGCCGGCTACGAACACCAGGACGAAGAAGGCCGCGCCCGCCAGCGCGCCGAGCGGCGCCTTGGCGAAGACGTTGGCCATGGTGACGAAGAGCAGGCCGGGGCCGGAGTCGGGCGGCAGATTGAATGCGAACACGGCGGGGAAGATCACCAGCCCGGCGATCAGGGCCGCGATGGTGTCGAACGCCACCACGGTCGCGGCACCCCCCGGCACGTCGGATTCCCTCGGATCCACGTAGCTGCCGTAGACGAACGCGCCCGCCATGCTGATCCCGATCGAGAAGAAGACCTGGCCCAGCGCGGTGAGCGCCATGCCGGGCGTCACCTGCGACCAGTCGGGCTTGAGGTACCAGGCCAGCCCCGCGGCGGCGCCTGGCAGGGTGAGCGAGCCGATGGCCAACACGATCAGGAAGACGAAGAGCACCGGCATCAGCCACTTCGCCGCCGCTTCGACGCCCTGCCGGAGCCCGCGGCTCACCACGAAGCCGGTCAGCACCATCACGGCGAGGGCGTAGAGCAGGGTCTCGCCGGTGTTGCCGATGAACGAGGTGTAGGAGGTTGCGACCGTCTCGGTGGTGGCGCCCGCGAAGCGGCCCGATCCGATCTTGATCGCGTAGGCGACCGCCCAGCCGAGGATCAGGAAGTAGTAGGACTCGATCAGGAAGGCGGCGAGCAAGCCGAGCCAGGAGATCGCGTTCCAGGGGCTTCCCTTCTTCCCGGTCAGCTTCCGCATCCCGAGAATCGGCGAAGCCTGGGCCTTCCGCCCCATGCTGATCTCCGCCGTCATCAGCGGGATCCCCACCAGGATGGCGAGCAGCACGTAGACGACCACGAAGGCGCCGCCCCCGTGGGTCCCGGCGAGGTAGGGAAAGCGCCAGATGTTGCCCAGGCCGATGGCGAACCCCGCCGTGGCCAGGACGAAGCCTACCCGGCTGGACCAGCTTGCTCGGGTCATGCGTCTCGGATCCGTCGTGAGGGATGACGATGGTACCGCGCGAAGCGGGCGAGCGCCACGGTCCCTCGCGGCCGGGTTGCGGCGGAGCGGCCCGGTCGAGCATGTTTGCACGGCCGGGAGCCGCTTCCGGCTCCGGGACGTTTCGCCACCCCACTACCCGGAGCCAGCGCGTGTCCCAGTCGTCGTTCGCGGAAACCCCGGAGCCACCCTACTACGCCGTCATCTTCTCGAGCCAGCGGACCGAGGGCGACCACGGCTATGGAGCCATGGCCGAGCGGATGGCCCAGCTGGCTTCGGAGCAGCCGGGGTTCCTCGGCATGGAGTCGGTGCGCGGCGCCGACGGCTTCGGGATGACGGTGGCGTACTTCACCGACGAGGCGGCGATCCGCGCCTGGCGGCAGCACGCGGAGCATCGGGTGGCTCAGGAGCGCGGCAAGACGGACTGGTACGAGCGCTACCAGCTCCGGGTCGCGAAGGTCGAGCGCGCCTACGGCGGCTCGCGGCGGGGTGGCGGAGCGGTCTAGCGGGAGGGCGTCGCCAGCACCGCGACGCAGCACACGGTGCCCAGCGCGCCGATCGCCAGGGCCGCCGTGCCTCCGGCGCCCCGCACCAGGTGACTCAGGCCCCAGAGCGCCGTCGCGTTGAAGCCGAAGTTGAGCACCAGTCCCCACGCCCGCACGCTCAGCGGACCCATCCGTCGCTCGAGGTCGATCATCCTGTCCACCATCCCAGTCGATTGAACACGTAGGCGATCGCCACCAGGTTGAGCAGGGTGACCTGTACCAGGATGCCGAGGTTCCACCAGTACGAGCGACTGCGGTGCTCGCCCAGGACGGTCCGGTCGTTGAACAGCAGGTAGAGCGACCAGCCCACCACGTTGTTGGTCACCGAGAGCAGGCCCGCGATGATGATGATCAGCCAGAGCGGGCTCGGCGCGAAGGCGCCGAAGAAGGCCACCTGGGGCAGCAGCACCGAGGCGCGCCAGCGCCAGGAGCGCACGTCGGGCTTCCAGCCGAGCGCCTCGTGCATCGCGATCGCGCCGGCCAGACTCATCCCGACCGTCGTGGTGATCGGCACCGCGAGGAAGCCGAGATAGAAGAGCGCCTGGGCGCCGCGCTCGCCCAGGAGCGGGGCGAGGGCGCGGGCCAGCTCGGCGGCGGACTGGGGAATGCTGCCGCTGCCCTGGAGCGTGCCGGCGAAGAGCGCCACCACCAGTGTGTTGATGGCGATGAAGGGGATCGCGAGGCCCAGCACGATGTCCACCCGGGCGAGGTGCTCGTGCTTCGGCCCCCAGCCCTTGGCCAGACCGGCGTAGTGGAACATCAGCCAGTCCATCACCCCGACCGCCGCCGCCGACGAGGCGATGAAGAGGTCGATGCCCTCGATTCCGCGGGGCAGCCACGGCACCACCAGCCCCTTGGCGAGCGCGCCCCAGTCGACCCCGACCAGCGCCAGCGTGAGCGCGAAGGCCAGGAACATCAGGGCCAGGCTCCACTTCATGAACCGCTCGACCAGCACGGTCCCGCTCCGACCCCGGCCGTAGCTCAGCGTGAGCCAGACCGTGATGGCCATGTAGACGACCCAGTTGTATCGCTGCGGAAAGGAGAACCCGGCGAACCCGGCCAGCGACTCGATCAGGTGGGTGCCCAGGGCGTACTGGCCGAAGTTGAAGACCACGGCCACCGAGACCATCCCGATCAGGGAGGTGAGCACCACCGCCATCAGCCAGCCCTGGCGCTCGCGCTGGAGCCGGATCAGGCTGCGGCCGTCCCGACAGGTGAAGCGCGCCATCGCGGCCAGCATGAAGGAGCCCGAGCCGATCGCGAGCACGAAGATCCAGAGGGTCCGATAGCCGAAGGTGGCCCCGGCGAGCATCGCGGCCGTGAGGGTGCCGGCGCCCAGCGTGAGCGCCGCGCCCAGAAAGCCCGGGCCGCCGAGCTTCAGGTAGGTGAGCACCCGGCGGGGCAGGGGCAGGTCGCGCGCGGCCTCGAGCGCCGCGACCTCCGCGTCCAGCGTCGCCTGGGGGTCTCGGCCCCGAGCGGGTAGCGGGCCGGCCGGTCCGCCGATTGGTCGCTCATGATCTGCCGGCCCGCGGCGCCGGCGCGCCGCGGGTCGCGTCGAATCGGTCAACGATGCCTCCGGAGTGGGATGCGACGGCTTCCATATTACGCCCGCCCGGCGAGCGGGGGCAGGGTCGACTAGACTTCGCCGCGATTCGCCGACGAACCTCATGCGGAAGCGTCCATGAACTACGATGTGATCGTGCTCGGCCTCGGCGGCATGGGCAGCGCCACCTTCTACCAGCTGGCCTCGCGGGGGCTCAAGGTCCTTGGCCTGGAGCGCTTCGACATCCCGCACACCATGGGGTCCTCGCACGGGCTCACCCGGATCATTCGGCTGGCCTACCACGAGCACCCGCAGTACGTCCCGCTCCTTCGCAGAGCGTACGAGCTCTGGCGGAGTCTCGAGCGGGAGGCGGGTCGAACCGTCTTCCACCAGACCGGCTCGATCGACGTCTCCAGGGAGGAGGACTCGGTCTTCGCCGGCTCCCTCGCCAGCTGTCTGGAGCACGATCTCCCCCACGAGGTGTTGACCAGTCGCGAGCTCACCGCGCGCTTTCCCGGCTATCGCCTTCCCGACCGGATGAAGGCCGTGTTCCAGCCGCAGGGCGGCTTCCTCGAGCCCGAGGCTTCGATCGTCTCGTACGTCACGCTCGGGATGGCGGCCGGTGGCGAAGCGCGGGCGCGTGAGCGGGTGCTCGCCTGGGAGCCCCGGGGCGACGGCGTCGTGGTCACCACCGATCGCGGCGAGTACCGGGCCGGCAAGCTGGTGATCGCGGGCGGCGCCTGGGCGTCGAGCCTGGTCCCGGCTCTCGCCGAGCTTGCGGTGCCCGAGCGCCAGGTCCTGATCTGGCTCCAGCCGACCGAGCCTGCGCACTTCACGCCCGAGCGCTTTCCGGTCTTCAACTGCGCGGTCGAGGAAGGGCACTTCTACGGTTTTCCCGTGTTCGCGATTCCCGGCTTCAAGTTCGGCCGCTACCACCACCTCGAGGAGCGGGTCGACCCCGAGACGGTCGACCGCGAGTGCCACCCGCGGGACGAGGCGGTCCTCCGCCAGTTCGCGGAGCGCTACTTCCCCGACGGCGCCGGCGCCACGATGAGCATGAAGGCCTGCATGTTCACCAACACGCCGGACCTGCACTTCGTGATCGACCGGCTGCCGGAGTGCCCCGAGGTCAGCATCGCCGCGGGGTTTTCCGGACACGGCTTCAAGTTCTGCAGCGTGGTGGGGGAGATCCTGGCCGATCTCGCCACCCGGGGCGAGACCGGCCACGAGATCGGGATGTTCCGGCTGGCGCGCTTCGCCTAACGAATCCGGCGGGAGACGTTGTAGTTCTGCACCAGCCGCGCGGCCCGGCCGTCGGCGCCCGGCTCGAACCGCCACTCTTCGGCCAGCTCGCCGTCGTCCCGGATTCGGCGGAACGCGTGCTGGCCGGTCTTCTTGAGCCGGGTGATGGCCGCGGCGGGCCGGTCGGTGGGCAGTCGGATCGAGGCGAGCTGCCCCTTCCAGACCAGGATCTCCTGCTCGCCGCCCCAGTACGACTCGTAGGTGCCGGTGTAGGCGGCGAGCCCGGCGACCTCCTCGTCCTCACGCGCGTCGGTCCGCTTGCCGGTGTCGGCCGCGGCCTCCTTGAGAGCCGGCGCCATGATCGCGTAGAGCCCCCGCGCCAGCGCGCCCGCGTTCACGTCGATCGCGTTGCTCATCGCCACCACCGCGATCTGGGGCTTGGGCGCGACCATCAGCTGGGTCTGATAGCCGGGGCAGCTGCCGCCGTGGCCCACGAAGGTCTCGTCGTCGCTCCGATAGACCACGAACCCCAGACCCCAGTGGGTCGAGAAGTCGGGCTCCACGAAGTGGACCCGCTGCATCTCGCGCAGCGTGTTGCGGTCGAGGATCTCCTTGGGCGTGCCGCCGAGGAGCCGGAGCTGCCAGGACGCGAACTTGGCGAGGTCGAGCGCGCTCGAAGCGTAGCCCGCCGCGGGCGCGATGCCTTTCGCCGTGAAGAAGGGCAGCACCGGCCGCTCGCCCTCGCGCTGGATCGCGCCGTAGCCCGTGGCGAGGGCCTTGCCGCGCTCGGCGGCCGGCATCTCGGAGGTCGTCTGACTCAGGCCGAGCGGAGCGAGGATCGTCGTCTTGACGTAGTCGTGGTACGGCCGGCCGCTTGCCTGCTCCACGATCTGGCCCAGCAGCGACATCCCCAGGTTCGAGTACTGAAAGTAGGTCTCGGCGGGATAGAGCGTCGCCTGGGTGCTCAACGTCTTGACGATCTCTTCCCGGGTCGGGAAGGCGAAGTCGGGCCCGCTCCAGTAGGGATAGGCCGCCTCGCGCGGAAGGCCCGAGGCGTGGGTGAGCAGCCCTTCGACGGTGATCTCGCCCGACTCGGGATAGCTCTGCCGCACAGCGAACCAGGGCAGGTGCTTCGCGACGGGATCGTCGAGCCGGAGCTTGCCCTGATCCCGGAGCGTCATCGCAGCCACGCTGGTGAAGAGCTTCGAGATCGAGCAGATGCTGTAGATCGTGCTCGGGGTGGCGGGGCGCTTGGCCGCGACGTCGGCGTAGCCGCTGCCGCCGCTCCAGACCACGGTCTGATCCCGGACCACCGCGGCGGACACACCGGGAATCCGTTTGTAGGCGCGCTCCGCGTCGAGCCACCGCTCGGCGAGGTGGATCGCCTCCTGGACTCTGGGGTGGCGGGTGAGCTGGGCGTCGAGCTTGGGCGCCGCGACCAGCGCGAGCGCGAAGAGGGCGGCGAGCCGTGCCATGGTGGTCATCCCTTCCGGACGATCTTCCCGCGGTAGCGGACGGCGGTGATCTCGGCCAGGATCGCGAGCGCGATCTCCGCCGGTCCCCGGCCGCCCAGGTCGAGCCCGATCGGGCCGTGGATCCGGGCGATGTCTTCGGTGCTGAAGCCGGACTTGGCGAGCCGCTCCCGGCGGAGGGCCTGGGTCTTCCGGGAGCCGATCACGCCGATGTAGGCGGCGTTCGACTTGAGCGCGGCGTCGATCGCGGGCTCGTCGAACTTGGGGTCGTGGGTCAGCAGGCAGAGACAGGTGGCCGAGTCGATCCCGACCTTCGCGAAGACCTCCTCCGGCCAGCCCACGATCAGCTCGTCGGCGTCGGGGAAGCGCTCTTTGGTCAGGAAGAGATCCCGCGCGTCCGCCACCACCACCCGGAAGCCGAGCGGCTTGGCCAGGGTCACCAGCGCCGTGGCGACGTGTACCCCGCCGAAGATCAACAGGGTCGGCTCCCGCGCGAATACCTCGAGCAGCACCCGGACCTCGCCCTCGGGCAGCTCGACGCCGACGCTCTTGCTGCTGAGACCGCCGAGCGCCTCGAGCGCCGCCTCCCTGACCGGGGCCTCGAGCGCCGCAGGCGCGCCGAGGTTGGTGACGGTGCCGTCTTCCAGGATCACCAGCGAGGCGCCGAGCGGCGCGGCGCCCGCCGTGACCGTGGCGACCACGCTGCCCTCCGGACGCCGCGCCGCCTCCAGCAGCTCGGGCCGGACCGTCGGCTCGACGAAGAGCGAGATCGTCCCGCCGCAGGAGAGACCGAACTCCCAGGCCCGCTCGTGGGTCACGCCGTATTCGAGCGTCTTCGGCGTCTGGCGCTCGAGCGCGGCGAGGATCTCCTCGACTACCGCGTTCTCGACGCAGCCGCCGGAGACCGAGCCCGCCATCCCGCCGGATTTGGTCGCCAGCAACACCGCGCCTTCGGGCCGCGGGGCCGAGCCCCACACCTGGGTCACCACCGCCCGGCCGATCGGTCCGGATCGGGCCAGGCGCTCGTAGTCGGAAAGCAATTCACGCATGTTCGGTAATGAGCTCTGCTCGGAAATGGCGCGACGGCGCGACGATAGAGCGCTCCAGGGTGACGGCCAGCGCCTCGAGCGAGGCGACCGTGCCGCAGGGGAGCAGGGCGTCGACGTGCGGCAGCGCGGCTTTGAGACCGGCCACTTCGGGCGCGAACCCCGGCCGGCCGACCAACGGGTTGAGCCAGTAGAGACGATAGCATGAGCGCCGCAGCAAGGCCATCTCCTGCCCGAGCGCTTCGGGGTCGCCGCGCTCCCAGCCGTCCGAGGCGATCAGCACGATGGCCCCGCTCCGAATCGTGCGCCGCACCCACCGGCGATTGAGCTCGTGCAGGCTCTCGCCGATCCGGGTGCCGCCGTTCCAATCGACCACTCGCGTGCCCACCCGCTCCAGCGCGGAGTCGGGGTCGCGGATCCTCAGCTCCCGGGTGATCCGGGTGAGCCGGGTCCCGAAGACGAAGGTCTCGGTCCGCGCGCCCGCCAGGCCGAGCGAATGCGCGAAGCGGAGCAGCAGCCGACTGTAGCGCTCCATCGAGCCGCTGATGTCGAGCACCAGGGCGATCGGACGGATTCGGCGAGGATGGTCCTGCGCGAGCCAGCGGAGCGGCTCGCCGCCGGTGGCCAGCGCGCTCCTGAGCATCCGGGCCCTCGCCGGACGCCGGCCACGGCCCCGAGTCGCGACCCAGCGCCGGGACCGCCGCGTCGGGAGCGTCGGACGGATCCGATCGATCATCCGGGCGGCGTCGTGGAGCTCGGCCGCGGTGAGCGCGGCGAAGTCGGCGTGGCGGATCCGCTCCGCCTCGCTCGCCGCGGCGGGGGTGGCCCGGGTCGGCGCGTTGTCGATCGTGGTGTCGGCTCCCGCGGAGGCCGGAGCCGGAAAGGTCGGCGGGCGCTCTGAGGACTGGCGGATCCGGGGCAGGAGCGGCGCGCCGTCGAGTGGAACGTGGCGGCGCCAGAAGAGGTCGAAGGCGCGGTCGAAGAGCTCCCGCTCGTCGCGGCGCCGGACGTAGACCGCGCGGCCGGCCGCCCGAGTCACCCGCTTCCTGTCGAAGCCGACCAGCGCGAGCGCCGCGGCGAAGGTCCGGGTCTGCTCGGGTCCGACCGCGAGTCCCGCCCGGCGGAGCAGCCTGCCGAACGCCACCACGTTGTCGAGCAGCGCGCCCGCTTCCGTCACCGCCGAGCCTGGATCTCCGCCAGCAGCGTGCGCACGGCGTCGCCGCGAAGCCGGGTCACGTCCTCCTGATACTTGAGCAGCACGCCCAGGGTCCGGTCCACCGCCTCCGGCTCCACTCGGCTGGCGCCGAGGGCGTCGAGGGCGGAGGCCCAGTCGATCGTCTCGGCCACACCGGGCAGCTTCGAGAGATCGGTGGACCGGAGCCGCTGCACGAAGGCCACCGCCTCCGAGGCGAGCCGCTTCCCGATCCCGGGCACCCTCGCCTCCAGGATCTCGAGCTCGCGCTCCGCGCCGGGATAGTCGATCCAGTGGTAGAAGCAGCGCCGCTTGAGCGCGTCGTGGACCTCGCGGGTGCGATTGCTGGTCAGGATCACCCGCGGGCGGCGAAGCGCGTGGATCGTGCCGACCTCGGGAATGGTGATCGCGTAGTCCGCCAGCAGCTCGAGCAGGAAGGCCTCGAACTCCTCGTCGGCCCGGTCCACCTCGTCGATCAGCAGCACCGGCGCGACCTCCGCCGTCGACTCGATCGCCCGGAGCAGCGGCCGCTCGATCAGAAACTCGCGGCCGTAGATGTTCCGGGTGTCGGCCTGGCGCGCCTCGCCGCGGGCCTCGAGCAGGCGGATCTCCAGCATCTGACGCGGGTAGTCCCATTCGTAGAGGGCCGTGGCCGCGTCGATCCCCTCGTAGCACTGGAGCCGGATCAGCTCGCCGCCCGTGACCGAGGCCAGCGCCCGGGCCACCTCCGTCTTCCCGACGCCGGCTTCGCCTTCGAGAAAGAGCGGCCGCTCCAGCTTGAGCGCGAGGAAGAGCGCGGTCGCCAGATCGTCGTCCGCGAGGTAGCCGGCCGTCCGGAGCAGGGCGGCGATCGCCGCCGGGCTCTCCAGCTCGACGGTCGGGTCGCTCACGAGCCTTTGGCTTCGCGAGAGACGAGGTCGGCGAAGTCCTGCCAGAACTCCTCCGTCAGCCGGCGCGCGGTGCCCTCGAGCAGTCTGGCGCCGACGCTCGCGATCGTGCCGCCGACGTCGGCGTCGGCCTGCCAGTGGAGCGTCGTGGCCCCGCTTCCCGCATCCTCGAGTCGGAACGAGGTCGTCGCGTCGACGGTGGAGCCCGGCGCCTTGCCCCGCACCCGCATCTTGGCCCGCTGACCGTCCTCGATGTCGAACAGCTCGGCCGCCATCTTGAAGCGGAGCCGGAGCGCGCCCACCCCGAGCGAGGCGACCACCGTGAAGTGGGTGTCGTCGTGCCGTTCCACCGATTCGATCGCCGTCGCCGCGCGGGCGCCGGTGTCGGGGTCGAGCAGCGCCTTCCAGACGGTGGCGCGCTCGGCCCGAATCGCCGGCGCGCCGCTGAAGCTCATGCGCATGAGGAGTCCCGTTCGAGTTTCTCGAGGTCCGCCTGGCGGTCCACGTCGGGGTTGGAGCCCTCGACGTCGACCGGCTCGAAGCGGAGGCCGGCGGCCTTGAACAGGGGACCGAGCCCCGTGTCGCCTTCGGCCCGCCGCGCCAACGGCCAGTATTCACGTCCGACCAGCGCCGGATGTCCGGGCGCGCTCGGGTCAGAACGATAACGGGGTCGGAGCAGCCGGTCCGGACCAGCGCCCTCGACCAGCCGCCGAACCGTCTCCAGCCGAACCGCCGGCTGATCGCCCAGGAAGACCAGCGCGGCGTCGCCGGGCGGAAGCGCCGCGAAGCCGGCCGCGAGGCTCTCGCCCATGCCCAGCTCCGCGCGCGGCGCCACCAGGACCTTCGCGCGGTGCCGCGCGAGCAGCGGGGCCAGCTCGCCTCCGGCCGGGGCCCGAAGCACGACGAGGGCCTCGGCAACGAGACCCTCGTCGATGGAGCGGTCGACCGTGGCGAGCGTGTGGTCGAGCAGCGGCCGTCCCCGCCAGGGCGCCAGCAGCTTCCACTCGGGCCGATCGAACCGGCGGCCGACCCCGGCCGCCAGCACGATCGCGTGGACCGTCAGCCCGCCCGACCGTAGGCGGTGGCGATCGCCCGCCGCGCCACGACGCCCGCCAGGTGCGCCCGATACTCCGACGACGCGTGGATGTCGTTGTTGACGTCGCGCCCCGCGGTCACCTTGGCGGTGGCGGCCTCCAGCGCCGCCTGATCCGCGTGGGTGCCGACCACGCCGCTCACGTCGGCCAGATAGGCGCTGTCGGACACGCCGGTGAGGGCCACCACCGCGGTCTTGACCGTCTTCCGGCTCCTGGTCACCACCGCGGCCGCGCCGGCCATCGCGTAGCCGGAGGCCTGCTGCTCGATGCTCACGTAGGCCGCGCCCGCGCCCTTCGGGAGCGGCGGCAGCACGATCTCCGCCAGCAGCTCGTCGGGCCGCATCGCGGTCGCGAACGGGCCCTGGAAGAACTCGTTGGCCGGCACGGTGCGCTTGCCGCCCTTGGAGCGGAGCGTGAGCTCCGCGCCCAGCGCGAGCATCAGCGCCGGCATGTCCGAGGCGGGGTCGGCGTGGGCGATCCCGCCGCCGATCGTCCCCAGATTGCGCACCTGGAGGTCGCCGATGCCGAGCGCGGCCTCGATGATGATCGGGAAGCGCTGCGCGACGTCGGCCGACTCGATCAGCTCGCGATAGGTCACCAGCGATCCGATCTTGGTCTTCCGTCCCTTCGCGTCGATGCCCTTGAGCTCCTGCAGCCCGCCGATGTCGAGCAGCTTGGCCGGCTGCGCCAGGCGGAAACGGAGCATCGGCAGCAGGCTGTGCCCGCCGGCGATCAGCTTGGTGCCGTCGTCCTTGGCGAGCGCGTTCATCACCGCGCGCAGCGAGGAGGCGCGTTCGTATTCGAAGCCGACCGGGATCACTGGGCACCTCCCTTGGCCTGCTGGATCGCGGCCCAGACCCGGGCCGGCGTGAGTGGCTTGTCGATGTGACGGATCCCGAGCGGCGCCAGCGCGTCGATCACCGCGTTCACCATGCAGGGCGTCGAGGCGATCGTGCCCGCCTCGCCGATGCCCTTGACGCCGAGCGGATTGACCGGCGACGGCGTGTAGGTGTAGTGCGACTCGACCCGCGGCATCTGGCTCGCCTTGGGCACCGCGTAGTCCATCATCGTCCCGGTCACCAGCTGGCCGTCGTCGGAGTAGACCGCGATCTCCTGGAGCGCCTCGCCGATGCCCTGGATCACGCCGCCATGCACCTGGCCCTCGACGATCGTCGGGTTGATGTGGGGGCCGCAGTCGTCGACCGCCACGTAGCGGAGGATCGAGACCTCGCCGGTCTCCGGATCCACCTCGACCGTGGAGATGTGGGTGCCGTAGGGGAAGACGAAGTTGGTCGGATCGAAGGCGGCGCTCGCCTCGAGACCCGCTTCCATGCCGGCCGGCATGTTCCAGGCGACGTTGGCCATCAGCGCCAGCTCGCCGAACGCCTTGGCCTTGTCGGGGCTGCCCTTCACCCGGAAGGCGCCGTCCTTCCACTCGAGGTCGTCCTCGCTCGCCTCGAGCAGGTGGGCGGCGAGCTTCTTGGCCTTCTCCTTGACCTTCCGCGCCGCGAGCACCACCGCCGAGCCGCCGACGGCCGTGGTCCGGCTGCCGTAGGTGCCCCAGCCCTGCGGCGTCGACTCGGTGTCGCCGGCCACGATCTCGATGTTCTCGACCGGGATCCCGAACTCGTCGCCCACGACCTGCGCGAAGGTCGTCTCTTCGCCCTGTCCGTGCGGCCGGGTGCCGATGTAGACCCGCACCACGCCGGTCGGATAGACCCGGACCACTGCCGACTCGTAGAGCCCGCCGCCGAAGCCCACGGCGCCGGCCACCTGCGAGGGGCCGATGCCGCAGATCTCCGTGTAGGAGCAGACCCCGATCCCCAGGTAGCGGCCCTGCTTGAGCGCCTTCGCCTGCTCGGCGCGGAAGCCGGCATAGTCGATGGTCGAGGTGGCCTTCTCCAAGGCCCCGTGGTAGTCGCCCGAGTCGTAGGTGATGGCGGTGGCCACCGTGTACGGCATCTGCTCCTTCGAGATGAAGTTCTTCTTGCGGACGTCGGCCGGGTCCTTGCCGATCTCGCGGGCGAAGGTGTCGACCAGACGCTCGATCAGATAGGTCGCCTCGGGCCGGCCCGCGCCGCGGTAGGCGTCGACCGGCGTGGTGTTGGTGTAGACCCCCTTCACCACGCCGTGGATGTTCGGGATGGTGTACGCGCCCGAGTACATCAGGCCGTGCAGGATGGTCGGGACCCCGGGCGCCGCGGTCGAGGCGTAGGCGCCGAGGCCCGCGAAGACCCGGGTCTTGAGTCCGGTGATCGTGCCGTCCTTCTTGCCGCACATCTCCACGTACTCGACGTGGTCACGGCCGTGGATCGTGGCCTTGTAGTTCTCCGAGCGATCCTCGGTCCACTTCACCGGCCGGCCGAGCCGCGTCGCCATCAGCGCCACCAGCAGCTCGTCGGCGTAGCAGGGGATCTTGCTGCCGAAGCCGCCGCCCACGTCGGGCGAGATCACCCGCACCTTGTGCTCGGGAATCCCGAGCGTCACCGAGGTGAGGAAACGGTGGATGTGGGGATTCTGGCTGGTGGCCCAGAGCGTCAGCTGACCGGTGGCCCGGTTGTGGCTCGCCACGGCGGAGCGGGGCTCCATCGCGGTGGGGAGGAGCCGCTGCTGCACGATCCTGAGGTCGACCTTCACCTCCGCCTGGTTGAAGGCGGCGTCGGCGTCGCCGCCGGCCACCGTCCAGGTGAAGGCGGTGTTGGCGGCCACCTCGTCGTGGAGGATCGGCGCGCCGCCCTTGGTGGCCTTCTCCGGATCGATCACCGTCGGCAGCGGCTCGTAGTCGACGTCCACCAGGTCCACCGCGTCCCGCGCGGCTTCCCGGCTCTCGGCCACCACGAGCGCGACCCCGTCGCCGGCGTAGCGCACCTTGTCGGCGGCGAGCATCGGGTGGGGCGGGGTCTTGAGATCGCAGTCGGGCACGTTCCAGGCGCAGGGGATCGTCCCGACCTTGCCGGCCAGGTCCTTTCCGGTCACCACCGCGACCACGCCGGGCGCCTTGGCGGCGTCCCTGGTGTCGATCTTGGTGATCTTCGCGTGCGCGTAGGGGCTCCGGACCACCGCCATATAGACGAGTCCGGGAAGCTTGAGGTCGTCGGTGAACAACCCGGTGCCGGTGAGCAGGCGGGGGTCTTCGCGGCGCTTGATGCCGGATCCGAACAGAGTCGCCATGGTCGCCCCCTAGCTCGCCGCCGACGCGGCTTTGACCGCCTCGACGATGTTCTGGTAGCCGGTGCAGCGGCAGAGGTTGCCCTCCAGCGCGTGCCGGATCTCGTCCTCGCTCGGCTTGGGATTGCTGGCCAGGAGGTCCGCCGCCGTCATGATCATGCCCGGGGTGCAGAAGCCGCACTGGAGCCCGTGCTTCTCCCAGAAGGCCTGCTGCAGCGGGTGGAGGCTCTCGGCGCTCCCCATCCCCTCGATCGTGGTCACCTGGCGACCCTCGGCCTGGACGGCGAGCACGTTGCAGCTCTTCACCGCGCGGCCGTCGAGGTGGACCGTGCAGGCGCCGCACTGCGTGGTGTCGCAGCCGACGTGGGTGCCGGTCAGGTTGAGCTGATCGCGGAGCGCGTGCACCAGCAAGGTGCGTGGCTCCACGGTCACCTCGTGGGCTGTTCCGTTGACGGTGAGTGTGATGGTCCGCTTCATGTGCAGGTTATCCCCCGGGGAAACGGTGAGGCGGTGCGGCTGATGCGGCTGGGAGGAGCAATGCCAATCGAAAGGCTATCGCCCGGTTGGCCCGATGGTCAAGGTCGCCGGCCGGGGCGGCGTGTCACGGACCGACCAGCGGCCAGAACCTGGGAATCAGGAACAGAGCCACCGCCGCGAGCACCAGGTCGAGCGGGATGCCGAGTCGGAGGAAGTCCTTCACCCGATAGCCGCCGGGACCGAGGATCATCAGGTTGGTCTGATAGCCGATCGGCATCGCGAAGGCGGCGCTGCAGCCGAAGGTCACCGCCACCAGCAGCGGCGTCGGATTGATGCCCATGCCCTCGGCGGCGGACACCGCGAGCGGCGCCAGCAGGGCCGCGGTCCCGGTGTTCGACATGAACTCCGACATCAGCACCGCCACCAGGAAGAACGCCGCCAGGGCGAGGTAGGCGCCCGTCCGCTCGGTGAGCCCCGCGAGCCCGCCGGCCAGGAGCTGGGTCAAGCCGCTCTTGTCGACCGCGGCGCCCAGCGCGAACGATCCGCCCAGCACCACGATCAGGCTGAGATCGACGGCTTGGTAGGCCTCCCGCGGACGGAGGCCGCCGGTGAGCATCAGCACCGCGCAGCCGGCCGCCGCGGCGGTCACCACGGGGAGCAGGCCGAGGGCGGCGACGGAGACCACGCCCACCAGCGTCAGGATGGCGATCGCCACCCGCGCCGGCCGCTCCTCGGGAAGGACCGGGGTGCCGATCGCCAGGAACCCCCGGGCGCCGGCGATGGTCCGGAGCGCGTCCGGCGGGCCCTCCACCAGCAGCACGTCGCCCGCTTTGAGCGGAGTGGTCGCCGGGCGATCCCGGATCGTGCCCCGCCGCCTGAGACCCAGCACGATCGCGTTGTAGTGCTCGGCGAAGCGGGCCGCCTTGAGGGTCCGTCCGATCAGCCCCGAGGTGAACAGCAGCACGACTTCCGCCAGGCTCCGGGCCGCGCTTGCGGGGCGACCGTCGCTGGTCTTGGGGTACGGGTAGGTCGAGGGTCGGTGCAGCGCGACGTCGCCGTGATGGGCCAGGGCCAGGACTCGCTCCAACACGCCCTTCACCCTGAGCGAGTCGCCGAGCTGGAAGCGGGGTCGCGGTGTCGCGCCGAGGTCGAGCGACTCCTCGCCCCTCACGATCTCGATCAGGGTCAGGTCGAGGTCGCGCTCCAGACGCTCGGGACGGACCTCCTTGCCGATCCAGGCCGAGCCGGGCGGAATCCGGAGCTCCACGGTGTAGGGCTCCGGCGGGCCGAGCAGCGAGCCCTCCATCACGGCGGTGCGGGGCAGGAACCAGCGGCCGACGAGCAGGATGTAGGCGAACGCGGCCAGCAGCATCGGCAGCCCGACCCGGCCCAGCTCGAACATCGCGAAGCCCTCGAGCCCCTGGCTCCGGGCGTACTCGTGCACCACCAGGTTGGTCGAGGTCCCGATCAGGGTCGTCATCCCGCCGAGCGCCGCGGCGTGCGCCATCGGCATCAGGACCCGGCCGGGGCTCGCGCCGGTGCGGCGGCAGACCTCGAGCACCAGCGGGATGAACACGGCCACCGCGGCGGTGTTGTTGATGAAGGCCGAGAGCCCCGCGATCAGGACCATCAGCACGGCCGTGAGCAGCCACTCGTGCCGGCCCAGCGGCTGGAGCACCCGGCGCGCGACGAAGGACAGCACGCCGCTCCGCTCGATCCCGGCGGAGAGCACCAGGACCGCCGCCACCGCCATCGTCGCCGGATGGCTGAAGCCGGCGAAGGCCTCTTCCGGGGTGAGCACGCCCGACAGGAGCAGGGCCAGGAGCGCGAGCCCGGCCGTCAGGTCCGGTGGGATCTTCTCTTTGACGAAGCTCCAGATCGTCGCCGCGAGGATCAGCGTCGTCAGCACGGCGTGGAGCACGTTGAGCTCGGGCATGGCGATCCCGTCCTTGGCGGCAACGACGACATCAGGCCCGGGGGGCTGGATCCGTCATGGTCGGAGGAGGCTCTCTCCGATGTCCAGGGAAAATACCTCCGACTCTGGCCGGACTCAGCGGGCCAGTCGGTCCCCGTGAGCCTCCGGGCCGCGCCCGTCTGCTCCAGAGGCCCGCGGGCTCGCGATCAGCGAGGTCGGCGGATCAGCCGATCCGGAAGGAAGGCCGCGGGCCGGGAGGGCTCGCCGCCTTGGATCACCCAGGCGATCCGGCGGGTGTTGCGGATGTCGGCGATGGGATCGGCGTCGAGCACCACCAGGTCGGCGCGCTTGCCGACCTCGACGGGGCCCAGCTCCGAGATCCGCCCGAGACCGAGCGCGGCGTTCCGGGTGGCCATCCGAATCACGTCCGCGTTGGGGATTCCCGAGCCCGCGAGCAGCTCGAGCTCGCGGTGGAAGAACCAGGGGTTGCCGGCGTCGATCCCGACGGTGAGCTCGACCCCCGCTTCGTGGAGCCGCCGGGCGAGCTCCCGCATCCGCGGGAAGTTCGCCCGCGCCCGCTCGTAGTCCGCCGTCGACCAGCCCCGGAGGTCGTTCATCTCCTTCCATTTGGCCGCGAAGCTCGGTGGCGTGTAGAGCTCCGCCTCGGCGGGGTAGTGGGTCGCCACGTCCCACCACGCGGTCATCTCGAACGCCACCAGGGTCGGGTCGAGCGTCACGTGGTGGGCCACCAGCGTGGCGAGCATCTCCTGGATCTCCGGCCCGTCGAAGTCCGCGTGGGCGAACCAGTCGAACATGAACTGCCCGCCGCGCACGCTCCGCTCGTACTCGGCCCGCCTCGAGGCCGGCAGCAGCTTCGCGTTGTTCACGATGATGTGGGTGATGCCGTCGATCCCGGCCCGGGCCGCGTCGGTCCACGAGGTCTTCCAGAGGTGCCCGACGGCGGTGAGCCCGCGCGCGTGGGCTTCGTCCACCGCGGCGGCCACCAGGGACGAGTCGAGACCGGCGTAGAGCTTGATGAAGTCGACCCCGGCCGCGGCCTGCCTCGCCACCGCCGCGCGGGCCTCCGCCTCGGTGCTCACGCCGTCGGTCGCGTCCACGGGCCCCGGCGCGTCGAGCGGCGCGCCGGAGGTGATGATCCGCGGGCCGACCCACTCGCCCCAGCGGACCCGATCTCGAACCAGGACGGCCTCCCGGGTCGGCCCCGCGGGGTTCCGCACCGTGGTGATCCCGAAGGCGAGCTCCGACCGGGTCAGCTCGCGGGAGGCCTCCTCGTCGTAGGCGTAGTGGAGCACCCGCTTGCCGCCCGTGGTGTCGAGCTCCCAGGCCCCGATCGCCACGTGGCCGTGCATCTCGATGAAGCCCGGCAGCAGGTAGCGCCCGCGCAGGTCGAGCACCCGGGCCCCTGCCGGCACCGGCACCTCGCCGCGGGCCCCGACCGCGACGATCCACCCGTTCTGCACCACCACGGTGGCGTCGGGCTGCGGCGGCCGGTCGGTGCCGTCGATCAGGGTGGCGCCCTGGAGGACCAGGATAGGCGGCCGCTCGGCCTCGAAGGAGACCAGCGTGAGCGTCGCGACCGACGTCAGGATGGCGAGCTTGCTCCACATGAGTCGTTCCCGGACGGGGTACCCCTGGGTAGTCCGACTCGATGGTGGAGGATTACAGCGTGGTTGGCTCGATCTCGGGCCGTGACGGTCCGGTGACCCCAGGCGGTTGACCGGACGGCGAGCTTACCGGTATTCTGCGCCCGCGTCGGCTCCCGGCGCCGATGGGGTGTAGCTCAATTGGCAGAGCGCCCGGCTGTTACCCGGGAGGTTGCAGGTTCGAAGCCTGCCGCCCCAGTGTGTCCTTCCTGGTTCGATTACTCCT
>JAWKQJ010000001.1:177500-217074 GCA_041390205.1 Gemmatimonadales bacterium | reverse complement strand
GCCCGCCAGCTCCGCCACCTCGTGCAGCATCTCCATCGTCAGATCATAGCTCAGCGAGAGATGGCGCTCGACGTCGTCGTCCGAGAGCGCCCAGCGGCTCCGCTCCCGCGCGGACTTGATGACCTGCTGCCAGCGCCTGTTGTGGGCGAGGTGCACCATCCCGCGAAACAGCCGCCGGTTCGTCTCCACGCTGAAGATCGTGGGCGAGATGATCCGCCCGAGGTGCCGATCGGCGGCGGTGTGATCCAGCTGGATCAAATCGCGCGCCTTGCGCGAGAAGCGGTCGGTGAGATGGGTCTCCGCCCGGAGCTCCCAGTACGAGTGCCCCATCGATTTCGAGCTGCTCGTCAGCAACAGCTGCCGGGGCACGAAGTAGTTGTGCGCGACCGTGTCGGCGGCCAGGTGGGAGAGATAGCCGAGCCCGAAGGCCCGGAGCGCGTCGGCCTCGGCGAAGTCGAACGTCTCCTGACCGACGTTCCAGTAGTGCGAGTGCCGGCCGGGCGGCACGTAGTGCTTGGCCAGCGACGTGTCGGGCGCGATCGAGCCGTAGAGAAAGTCGTACGGGAAGGCGTGCAGCAGGTCCGCCACCAGCGGCGGCAGCAGCTTCAGGTTCGCGAGCACCGTCTCGCCGAGGAAGATGTGGGTGCCCGGCGTCCACGCGTGCGCGTCGGTGGGGAAGAGGACCAGCAGGAGCACCGCGACCACGGCGCCGACCGCCAACCGCCGACGACTCAACGGCGTCTCCTGAGGAGCCGGCGGAGCTTGCCGATCGCGCCGGCCCCGTGGCGGACGTTCCGGAGGGTCGCGGCGACGCTCAAGGCGGTGTCCTCGACCTCGTCGTGGACCACCTCGTAGAGCGCGTCGAGCTCCTCGAACCGGGCGCGCACCCGCCGCGCCCCGCGGCGGACCCCGCGGCGGAGGCGGCGGCTGGTGTCGACCAGCTCGACCACCTCCTCGCGCACCTTGCCGGCCAGCTCCTCGCCGGACTGGGCCAGCCGGCCCAGCCCGTCGATGGTCGGCTTGAGCTCCCGGCGGAGCTCGGCCAGCTCCTTCGCCATCGTGTCGCTCTGCTCCGCGAAGCGCTTGAGGACCGCCCAGGAGACGGCCGCCATCGCCACGAAGGCGAGGGCGATCACCACCAGCGCGATGGCCGAAACCGGGCCGACCCATGAAGGCATGCCGGGAAGATAACGACAAAACTGGCTTGACGTTGCGACCGCCCCAGGGCGAGGTTTGGCGCCATGGCACCGCGCTTCGTGGTGGAGGGTGGTCGACCGCTCAACGGGACCGTCCGACCGGCCGGGAACAAGAACGCCGCGCTTCCGATCCTCGCCGCGACGCTGCTGGCCGAAGGCGCGGTCGAGGTCGACAACGTGCCCCGGATCCGCGACGTCGAGATGATGATCGCCCTGATGGCCGATCTCGGGGCCACGGTGGAGTGGACCGGGCCCAACGCGCTCAAGGTCGACCCCACCGGGGTGAAGTCCAAGCCGCTCGACCCCGCGCTCTGCGCCCGGATCCGGGCCTCCATCCTGCTCGCCGCGCCGTTGGTCGCCCGATTCGGGCTGGTCCAGCTGCCGCCGCCCGGCGGGGACGTGATCGGCCGCCGCCGGCTCGACACCCATTTCCTGGCCCTCGAAGCCCTCGGCGCCGAGGTGCTGGTGGGCGATCGCTACGAAATCGAAGCCAAGCGGCTCAAGGGCGCCGACATCTTCCTCGACGAGCCCAGCGTGACGGGGACGGAGAACGCCCTGATGGCGGCGGTGGCGGCCGAGGGGACCACCACCCTCCGGAACGCCGCCGCGGAGCCGCACGTCCAGGACCTGGCCCGGTGTCTGGTGGCCATGGGCGCCGACATCGAGGGCATCGGGACCAACACCTACACGGTGAGGGGCGGCAAGCCCCTGGGCAGCGCCCGCTACCGGATCGGACCGGACCACATCGAGATCGGCAGCTTCATCGGGCTCGCGGTGGTCACCAACGGCCAGCTGGTGATCGACGGCGTGCGCGCCGACGACCTCCGCGCCACCCTGATCGGGCTGGACCGGCTGGGCATCCATCCCCGGATCGAGGGCAACAAGCTCACGGTCGACCGGAACCAGGAGCGGCGGATTCGCCCCGACGTCGGCGGGCACGTCCCGAAGCTCGAAGACGGCCCCTGGCCGGCGTTTCCGGCCGACCTGATGTCGATCGCCATCGTCGCGGCCACCCAGTGCGCCGGGATGCTGCTGGTCTTCGAGAAGATGTTCGAGTCCAGGCTCTTCTTCGTCGACAAGCTGATCGGGATGGGCGCCAGGATCGTGCTCTGCGATCCGCACCGTGCCGTGATCTCCGGACCTGCGCCGCTGCGGGGCGGAACGGTGGAGTCGCCCGACATCCGGGCGGGGATGGCCATGTTGCTGGCCGCGCTCGCCGCCGAGGGCACCAGCGTGATCCACAACGTGGGCCAGATCGAGCGGGGCTACGAGCGGATCGACGCCAGGCTCACGGAGCTCGGCGCGCAGCTGGAGCGCTTTGACGACTGAACGGGCCCCGGCAGCCCTGGTCGAGCGCCCTGTCGCGGGCGCCCCGGTGCCGCTCTTCGAGATTCCGGGCTGGGACGCCGAGATCGGAGTGGTGGCGGGCGTCACGGGCCGCGGCGCGCCCGCCGACCCCTTCGACCTCAGGCTGGAGAGCATCCCTCCCGCCGGGCCGACCCTCGATCGCTGGAGAGCGCTGCTCGCGGCGTTCCCGGGCTTCGGGGATCAGGCCTCCCCGGCAGGTCCATCAGACCGCGGTTCGCTGGCACGAGGGGGGCGATGGCCTCACGGTCCTGTCCGGGTTCGACGGCCACGCCAGCTCGACCCCCGGGCTGATGATGGCGATCTCGCTGGCCGACTGCATCCCGATCTACCTGGTCGATCCGATCCGGCGGGCCGCCGCGCTGCTCCACGCCGGTTGGAGGGGCACCGCGGGCGGGATCTTGGAGGAAGGGGTCCGAATCCTGGTCAGCGAGGCCCGCAGCCGGCCGGGAGACCTCAGGGTCCATTTCGGGGTCGGCATCTGCGGGCCGTGCTACGAGGTTGGCTCCGAGGTCCTCGCCGCCTGCGGCCGCCCGATTCCGGAGACCGGCAAGGGGCGGTGCGACCTGCGCGAGGTGCTGGCGGAGCAGGCCGTGGGGCTCGGGATCGGCAAGATTTCCACATCCACCCGATGTTCCGCCCACCAGAACGACCTCTTCTTCAGTCATCGGGCCAGCTTGGGCCAGGACGGCAGAATGGTGGCCTACCTCGGTCTCGCGCCGTGAGATAGCTTGGAGGAGCCGCCAGAACGGTGGTCGGGGAGGGTAGCGGAGTGCAGTGGATGGTCGTCGCGGGGCTCGCGGGCGCGCTGGTCGTGGCCGGGGTCGGGTGCGGTGGCCCGACGGAGGCGGAGGATACCGATGCGCCCTTCGTCGTGATCGTTTCGCCCAAGGCCGACTCGACGGTCTCGGGCCTGGTGGCGTTCTCGGCCCAGGTCTTCGACGGCTTCGGGATCAAGGCGGTCCGGTTCCAGGTCGACGGCCAGCTGCTGTTCGAGGACCTGACGGAGCCGTACATCACCAACTGGAACACCCTGGGCGCCGGCAACGGCCCCCACACCCTCCGGGTCGAGGCCGAGGACTTTGCCGGGCACACCTCGTTCACCTCGATCGGCGTAACGGTCGACAACCAGCGCAATTAGGCCCCCGGGCCCCGGGGGCGGGGCAGCGGGGCCTGGGCGGACCGGGCAGATTGACGCCGCGAGGGGCGGCCTCTAGCTTTACTCGGCTGGAGCGGTCGGGTGGTTGGGTTGGCTCACGGGTGGATGTGGGGTGCTCCCCCACATTTTTGTTTTCGAGCCGGGCGCGCTTGCCCCACCGCTCTGGGGGCCGTGCCTGGCTTTTTCCTTATACCCAACCGCACGCGCCGGGATTCTGGGGTACTGAGATAGGCTGCCCGCCGTCCGGTCGATGGCGAGGCCTCACAACTGGCAGGATGGGTGCTCGATGGCTGGCTCCGTCGAAATGTTGGCCGCGTTCCGCGAACTGACGGCCACCAAACAACTCGACCGCTCGGATCTCCTCGATCTGCTTCGAGACGGGATTCAGGCCGCATTGGTTCGCAAGTACGGGCCGAACGTCAAGTTCGAGCTCGAAGTTGACGAGCTGAAGGGGACGATCCGGGTCATTCGGCTCCGCTACGTGGCGGAGGAAGTCGAAGATCCGAGCATTCAGATCTCGCTCGAGGACGCGCAGTACGAAGACCCGGACTTCGAGGTCGGCGACGTGCTCGAGGAGGACGTCCCGTTCGCCGCGTTCGGACGGCTCGCGGTCCAGGCCGCCAAGCAGCGGATCATCCAGCGGGTGCGGGAAGGGGAGCGGACCAAGATCCGCGAGGCGTTCGGCGACAAGGTCGGCGATCTGCTCTCCGGCGAGGTCCAGCAGATCGAGCGCGGCAAGATCGTGCTGCTGCTGCCGAAGTTCCGCGAAGCGGAGGCGATCATCCCCTATCGGGAGCAGAACCGCCGCGAGCACTTCCACCAGGGCGACACGATTCGCGCCGTGCTGAAGCGGCTCGAGGAGACCCCCAAGGGCCCCCGGCTGGTGCTCTCCCGTGGCGACCCGGGCTTCGTGGCCGCGCTCTTCCGGCTCGAGGTGCCCGAGATCATGCAGGGCGTGGTCGAGATCCGGGGCATTGCCCGCGAGGTCGGCAGCCGGACCAAGGTGGCCGTGATCTCGAAGGACGACGCGATCGATCCGGTCGGCGCCTGCGTGGGCCTCAAGGGCTCCCGGGTGCAGGCGGTCGTGAACGAGCTCTCCGGCGAGCGGATCGACATCGTGCCCTGGTCGCCCGATCCCGAGCGCTTCGCCCGGCTGGCCCTGGCCCCGGCCCGGGTCGCCAAGGTCTTCTCCGACCCCGAGTCGAAGACGATCCAGGCGGTGGTCGACGAGGATCAGCTCTCCCTCGCGATCGGCAAGAACGGGCAGAACGTCCGCCTGGCGTCCGAGCTGACCGGTTGGAAGATCGATCTCTACTCCAGCCGCGAGTGGCTCGAGCGCGGCGGCGAGGGACCGCTCTTCGCGCCGGCCCCGCTCGAGGACGAGGTGGTGAGCCAGGTCCAGCTGGCGGAGCTCAAGGGGCTTTCGTCCGAGCTGGTCGGGATTCTCGGCAATGCCGGATTCCGCACCCTCAACGACATCCTCGACTTCGAGCAGGAGGACGTCGAGCGGGTGCCCGGGATGACGCCCGCCGCGACCGAGGAGATGATGGCGTTCCTGTCCGATCTCACGGCGGAAGAGTCGGAGGCGGCGGAAGGCGACGCCGAGGCCGACGGCGCGGGCGAGGGTGAAGGCGAGGGCGGGTCGGAGGACGAGTCGGCGCCGGACGAGCCGGCGCGGCCGACCGCGCCCGCCGGAGAGGAAGCCCAGCCGACCGAATGAACGGCTTGCTCGGCCTGCTCGGACTTGGCTTCCGGGCTGGCAACGTGATCATCGGCGTCGAGTCGGTCCGGCGCGCGTTGCAGGGTGGGGAGTGCCGCTGTCTGGTCGTCGCGAGCGACGCGAGTCAGCGGGCATTGGAGAAGACGGCACGGTTGGCCCGGGCGCGGGGAATCCCGCAGGTGCCCGGTCCCACGGCGCAGGAGCTGGGGGCCGGACTGGGCAAGCCGCCCGTGATGGTAGTCGGCGTTCGAGATGCCGCCCTCGCCGAGGGTGTGCTTCGACTCGGAGCGCCCGGCTCGGGTTCGACGGAGGATTGAGTGGTCAAGACGAAAGTCAAAGATCTGGCAAGCGAGTTCGGGATCGAGTCGTCGCAGCTCCTGGAGATCCTCCGGGACATGCACGTGGTGGCTCGTACCGCCCAATCGGGTCTGGACGACTCGCAGGTGGCGGCCGTGCGGCTTCGATGGGAGCGTGAGAAACGGAAGCAGTCGGGATCCGACGCGCCCAAGAAGACCCGTCGCCGGACCACCAAGAAGGCGGCCGAGCCCACGCCCGAGGCCACGGCGATCACCTCGCGGACCACCAAGCGGCGCCGCACGGCGGCCGAGGTCGCCGAGTCGGAGGCGCAAGCCGAGGCGGAGCGGGCCGCCGCCGAAGCGGCCTCGTTCGAGAAGGAGAAGCCGAGCCCGTTCGCGGCGGAGCCCGCTCAGGCGGCCGGCCCGATGCCCTCGCTCGAGGAGCGAGCTCGCGCGCTGTTCCGCGACGTCCCCGCCGAAGAGGCTACGGCCGCCGAGGCGCAGGAGGCGCCCGCCGAGGCGGAGGCCCCGGCGGCCCCCGCCGCAGAGACCCCGGCGGCGCCCGCGGCGGAGCCGCCCAAGGCTCCGCAACGGCCAGCCGCGGCCGCTCCACCGCCCAGACCCGCGGCCGGGCAGGGCGCGGCCCCGCGTCGGCCCTTCATTCCGCCGCGCGTCCAGCGCCCGGCCCAGGGCCCGCGTCCGGTGTTCAGCAGCAGCTCGCCGCCGCCGCCCCGTGGACAGGGTGGGCGACCCGGTGGCGGCCCCGCTCGGACGTTCGGTCCCGACGCGCAGCCGTCGCGCGGCGGCGGGCCGGCCCGGAAGAAGGGGCGCAAGGGCAAGCGGACGTTCGTCGACCAGGACGCGGTGCAGGCCAACATCCTGAAGACCCTCGCCGGCATGAAGGGCGGGGGCGGCCGGAAGCGGCGCTCCGACGAGCCCAGCTATCGCGATCTCCTGGCCAGCAAGACCGCCGAGGAGCGGGAGCGGGAGAAGACTCGGATCCGAGTGAACGAGTTCATCTCGGTGTCCGAGCTGGCCGAGCTGATGAAGGTGCCGTCGACCCAGATCGTCCAGTTCGCCTTCAAGGAGCTGGGCCTGATGGTCACGGTCAACCAGCGGCTCGACTTCGACCAGATCGACCTGATCGCGTCGGAGTTCGGGTTCCAGGCGGTGCGGGAGGACGAGTACGCCGCCGAGCTGGCCGCGCCGGTCGAGGACGCCGAGGAGGATCTCCAGCCTCGGACGCCGGTCGTCACCATCATGGGTCACGTCGACCATGGTAAGACCTCGTTGCTGGACTACATCCGGAAGACCAACGTGGTCGCGGGCGAGTCCGGCGGCATCACGCAGCACATCGGCGCCTATCACGTCACGCTGTCGGACGGGAAGACCATCACCTTCCTGGACACGCCGGGTCACGAGGCCTTCACCGCGATGCGGGCCCGCGGCGCGCAGGTCACCGACCTGGTGGTGCTGGTGGTCGCGGCCGACGACCAGGTGATGCCGCAGACCGTCGAGGCGATCAGCCACGCCAAGAACGCCGGCGTGCCGATGATCGTCGCGATCAACAAGATCGACCTGCCTTCGGCCAACGTGGCCAAGGTCAAGCAGGACCTGCTGCAGCATCAGGTCGTGCTGGAGGAGTTCGGCGGCAACGTGCTCCACGCGCCGATCTCGGCCAAGAAGGGCACCGGCATCGACGGCCTGCTCGAGCAGATCCTGCTCCAGGCCGAGCTGCTCGACCTCAAGGCGAACCCCGAGGCGCCGGCCGGTGGCACCGTGTTGGAAGCGACGCTCGACCCGGGCAAGGGCCCGTTGGCGACGGTGCTGGTCCAGCGGGGCACCTTGCACATCGGCGACAACTTCATTTGCGGCAAGTTCTCCGGCCGGGTCCGCGCGATGACCGACGAGCGCGACAACGCGGTCGAGGAAGCCGGCCCCTCGATCCCGGTCCGGGTGCTCGGCTTCGAGGGCGTGCCGGCCGCTGGCGACTCGTTCGTCGGCGTGTCCGAGGCGTCCGAGGCGCGTGACATCGCCCAGAAGCGGCAGCGGCTCGACCGCGAGGCGCAGAACCGCCGCAGCATGCGGGGCGCATCGCTCGAGGACATCAGCCGGCAGATGCAGGCCGGCGAGGTCAGCCAGCTCAAGCTGATCATCAAGGCCGACCAGGGCGGTCCGGCGGAAGCGCTCGCCGACGCGCTGGCCCAGCTCAGCACCAACGAGGTCCGGGTCGACGTGATCCACCGCGGCGTGGGCGCCATCAGCGAGAGCGACGTCCTGCTCGCCAAGGCGTCCGGCGCGATCATCCTCGGCTTCCACGTCCGGCCCGACGCCAACGCGCGCGCTGCGGCGGAGCGGGAGCAGGTGGACGTGCGCACCTACCGGATCATCTACGAGGCGGTGGAGGACGTTCGCGCCGCGCTCGAAGGCCTCCTCAAGCCCGAGGAGCGCGAAGTGGTCCTCGGCGAGGCCGAGGTGCTCGAGACCTTCAAGGTCAGCAAGGTCGGCACCATCGCCGGCTCGCGGGTCACCTCCGGTCTCATCAACCGGACCGCGAAGCTTCGCGTGGTCCGCGACGGCAAGCTGGTCTACACCGGCAACGTCGGCAGCCTGAAGCGCTTCAAGGACGACGTCAAGGAAGTCAAGGAAGGACTGGAGTGCGGCATCGGCGTCGAGAACTTCAACGACGTCAAGGTGGGCGATCGGATCGAGGCGTTCCGGGTCGAGGAGGTCAAGCGCTCGCTGGCCGCTCCGTCGGCAGGGACGGCCTGAGGAGGGCGACCGGTGCGTGGCTCTCCGTCGCGCCGGCGACCCGATCAGGTCGCCGAGCTGGTCAGACAGGTGGTGGCGGACGCGCTGCTTCGCGAGGTGCGCGATCCGCGGGTGCAGGGCGCGTCGGTCACCCGGGTCGAGGTGACGCCGGATCTCTCGCGCGCCCGGATCCTGGTGCTCGCCCGGGGCGACGACGCCGAGCGCGAGGCGACGCTGGCGGGCCTGGAGAGCGCCGCCGGCTTCCTGCGCGGACGGGTGGCGAAGGCCCTCTCGGCCCGGACCACGCCCGAGCTCGACTTCGTGCTCGATCGCGGGCTCGAGCACGCGGCCCGGATCGACGAGCTGCTGGCCGAGATTCGCCGGGAGGGCGAGTCCTGATCGGAGGGCTGTTGGTCGACAAGCCGGCGGGTGTCACCTCGCACGACGTGGTGGCACAGGCTCGCCGGCTGTTTTCGACCCGGTCCATCGGGCACACGGGCACCCTCGACCCGTTCGCGACCGGGCTGCTGGTGCTGGTGATCGGTCGCGCGACCAGGCTGGCGCGGTTCGTCGAGGCCGGTCGGAAGACGTACCTCGCGGAGGCCCGGCTCGGCGTCGCGACCAGGACGGACGACCTGACCGGGGAGCCGATCGGCCAGGAGTGGACCGGCGGGTGGCCGTCGCGGGACGCGGTCGAGGCGGAGCTGGGCGCGTTGGAAGGGCGCCACGACCAGCGCCCGCCGGCCTATTCGGCCAAGCGCCGGGATGGCGAGCGGAGCTACGCCAGGGCCCGTCGCGGCGAGGCGGTCGCGCTGGAGCCGGTGCCGGTGGAGATCGACGAGCTGGAGCTGCTCGAGTGGAGTCCGCCGCTGGTCGGATTCCGGGCCGTGGTCGGTCCGGGAACCTACGTCCGGGCCATCGCCAGAGACCTGGGCGAGCGGCTCGGCACGGGAGCGCACCTGACGGCGCTCCGGCGAACCCGGGTGGGTAGCTTTCGGGTCGAGGATGCCCACCGGCTCGACCGGCTGACCGGGCGGGAGCGGCTCCTGACGCCGCGGAGCTGCTCGGCGACCTCCCGGCGGTGAGCCTGCCGCCCGACGAGGCGGCCTCGGTCCGGCACGGCCGGGCGGTGCCGGGCGACGGGCCGTCGGAAGGGTCGCGGCGCTGCTCGAGGGCGAGCGGCTGCTCGCGGTGGCGGAGCGACGACAGGAGCGCTGGCAACCGGTCGTCGTGCTGCATGGCGAGTGAGCTCCCGCCGCTGCCCCGCGGCTCGGTGGTGACGGTCGGCACCTTCGACGGCGTTCACCGCGGGCATCGGGCGGTGATCGAGGAGCTGGCGCGGCGGGCGGAGCGGGCGGAGCGGTCATCGGTGCTGGTGACTTTCGAGCCGCATCCGGCCGCGGTGGTGCGTCCCGAGGCGGCACCGGCCCGGCTCACCCTGGCGCACGAGCGCGCGGCCGCGCTGGCGGAGACGGTGCTCGACTACGTCGTGGTGCTCCGGTTCGACCGGGCCCTGGCGACGATGGCACCGGAGGAGTTCGTCCGGTCGGTGCTGGTGCGCCGCTGCCGGGTCCGGGAGCTGGTGGTGGGCCACGATCATGGCTTCGGACGGGACCGCCAGGGCGATCGCGCCATGCTCGAGCGGCTGGGCCAGGCGGAGGGCTTCGCGGTGGACGTGGTCGCGCCGGTCGACGACGACGGGGTGATCTCGAGCAGCAGGATTCGGCAGGCCATCGAGGCCGGCGACCTCGCGACCGCGCGACGGTTGCTCGGCCGGCCCTACCGGATCTCGGGACGGGTGGTGCGGGGCGCCGGGCGGGGCAGGAGCATCGGGGTGCCGACGATGAATCTGGCGCCGCCGCCCGGCAAGCTGTTGCCGCCGGATGGCGTCTACGCGGTTCGGGTGGAAGCCGGCGGGCGGACGGTCGGCGGGATGATGAACCAGGGGGCGCGGCCGACCTTCGGCGACGCCGACCGGTGGTTGGAGGCCCATCTCTTCGACTTCGCGGGCGAGCTCTACGGCCGCGAGGTTCGCGTCGAGTGGGTCAAGCGGCTCCGCGGAGTGCGCCGGTTCGGGTCGGCCGACGAGCTCCGCCAGCAGTTGGCGCACGATCGGGAGCAGGCCCGCGACGCGCTCGCGGGGCTGGTCCCACAACCCTAACGAGCGCGGCGGCACGACCGACGCGGTGGTGGCAATCCGATGTTCACGACTCTCCGCAATCGTTTCATCGTCATCGCGATCCTGATGGTGGCCGCGGTGTTCTCGCTCTGGGACACCTACCGGACCTCGCCGTCGAACAGCCCGGTCAACCTGGGGCTCGACCTCCAGGGCGGGATGCACCTCGCGCTGGAGCTCGATCAGTCCGAGCGAGTCTCTCAGGATCCGGCCTCGGACACCGACCTGGCGCTCACGGTGCTGCGCAAGCGGATCGACGAGTTCGGTGTGGCCGAGCGGGTGATCCAGAAGGTCGGCGACGAGCGGATCGTGGTCGAGCTGCCGGGCATCAAGGACCCGGAGCGCGCCAAGGACATCGTCCGGCGGACCGCCTTCCTGGAATTCCGGATCACCGACAAGACCGGGGCCTTCGACCGGGCGCTTCCGAGCATCGATCGCGCGCTCCGCGACCTGGGCATCACCGCCACGGCCGGCACCACCCGGCCCAACGCGGTGACCTCGCTGCTCGGCGGCGACTCGACCCAGGCCGAGCAGGATTCCACCGCTCCGCTCACGGGCGGCGCGATCTCGACCCTGATTCAGCCCGCCGGCGTCACCGGCGTGAGCCCGACGCCGGGCGAGTACGCGGTGCTCGAGACCGCGTGGCGCCGGGCCGACAGCCTGCTCCGACTCCCCGAGGTGCGGCGGCTCTGGCCGCGCGGGCTCGACCTCCGCTGGGCCGGCCAGCCGGTGAGCGTCGGGGTGGAGCAGTACCGCTACCTCTACGTCCTCGACGAAGAGCCGATCATCACCGGCGCGAATCTGGTGAACGCGCAGGCGCAGCTCGACCCGCTCACCAACGGGGCGGAGGTCAACTTCGAGCTCGACCGCGCCGGCGGCCGCAAGTTCGGCCAGGAGACCGCCCGCCACGTCGGCGACTACATGGCGATCCTGCTCGACGGCGACGTCCAGGGCCGCCCCCCGATCATCCAGAGCCGGATCGATCGCCGGGGCCGGATCCAGCTGGGCGGCCGGAGCCTCCAGGAGGCGCAGGACCTGGCCCTCACGCTCCGGGCCGGGTCGCTCCCGATCCCGCTCCAGATCGTCGACGAGCGCCAGGTCGGTCCGAGCCTCGGCGCGGACTCGATCCGGGGCGGCGTCACGGCCGCGCTGGTCGGCACTCTGCTGGTGATCCTGATCATGACCGGCTACTACGCCCTGAGCGGCCTGCTCGCCGTCGGGGCGCTGATCATCTACTCGGTATTCACCTTCGGCACGCTCTCGATGTTCGACGCGGCGCTGACGCTGCCCGGATTGGCGGGCTTCGTCCTGTCGATCGGCATCGCGGTCGACGCCAACGTGCTGATCTTCGAGCGGATGCGTGAAGAGCTCGACCAGGGCAAGACCCTCCGCCTGGTGGTCGACGAGGGCTACCTGCACGCGATGCCCGCGATCATCGACTCGAACATCTCGACGATCCTGACGGCGCTCTTCCTGTTCCAGTTCGGCACCGGCCCCGTCCAGGGCTTCGCGGTCACCCTGATCGTCGGCATCTTCGCGTCGCTGATCACGGCCGTGTTCATCACCCGGACCTTCTTCCTCTGGTGGCTCAAGAAGCGTCCGGACGCCACGCTGTCGATCGGCAAGTTCCGGGTCTTCAAGGACGCGGCCTACGACTTCATCGCGATGCGCCGCCCGGCGTTCGCGATCACCGGCGCGATCCTGGCGCTCGGCGCCGTGGTGCTGGCCATTCGCGGGGTGAACTACAGCGTCGAGTTCACCGGCGGCACCCTGGTCCAGGTGCACACCGACGAGGTGATACCGACCGAGTCGATCCGGTCCGGGCTCAACGCCCAGGGCATCGCCAACCCCGAGATCCAGCCGTTCGGCGGCCCCAACGACTTCGTGGTGCGCGCCCGAATCGAGGGCGAGGACGCCCGGAGCTCCAACGACACCCAGGCCACGGCGGCCGCCGTCGCGGCGGCGTTCGACCAGGTGGTCGGGCCGGGCAAGTACCAGATCACCCGGAGCGAGTCGGTCGGTCCGAAGGTGGGCGGCGAGCTTCGCCAGCAGGCCTTCTTCGCGATCTTCCTCTCCTTCTTCGCGGTGCTGGCCTATCTGGCCTACCGCTTCGAGTGGCGCTTCGGTCTCGCCGCCGTGATCGCGACCGCGCACGACATCCTCGGCACGATCGCGTTCACCGCGATGATGAGGTTGGAGATCAGCCTGGTGGTGGTGGCGGCGTTCCTCACCATGGTGGGCTACTCGCTCAACGACACGATCATCATCTTCGACCGGGTCCGCGAGAACCTGCGAAAGCACCGGCGAGACGACTTCATCTCGATCCTCAACCGGTCGATCAACGAGACCCTGCCGCGGAGCGTGCTCACCCACGGCACCACGCTGGCGACCCTGCTGGCCCTGGTGATCTTCGGCGGCGAGGTGATCAGGCCGTTCTCGCTGATCATGTTCTTCGGTGTCTTCACCGGCACCTTCTCGTCGATCTTCATCGCGGCCCCGGTGCTGCTCTACATCGAGCGGCGCTGGCCGGGCGCGGACGCCCGCGCGGCCCGAGCCGGAGCCAAGCGGACCGCGGCGCCGGCGGGCCGACCGGCCCAGTCCACGGCCCGATAGAACGAGCCCGCCGGCCTCCGTGGTGCTCCGCGGAGGCCGGCGCCCCTTTCTCGTGCCCTCGCTCGTCGACTCGCACTGCCACCTGGCCGACGAGGCGTTCGCGGAAGATCGCGACGCCGTCCTCGCCCGGGCCTGGGAGCGTGGGGTGGGGCACGTCGTGGTGATCGGCGAGACGCCCGACCGGGCCCGGGCGGCGATCGACCTGGCGCACGGCGAGCAGCGACTCTCGGCCACCGCGGGGCTCCACCCCCACGAGGCCAGGCACTGGGACGACCGACTGGCCGAGGAGCTCGAGCTCCTGGCGCGCGACGATCGGGTGGTCGCCGTCGGGGAGACCGGGCTCGACTACCACTACGACCACTCGCCCCGCGAGCTGCAGCGCGCCGTGTTCGACCGGCAGCTCGAGCTCGCGGCCCGGGTCGGCAAGCCCGCCGTGATCCACGCCCGCGAGGCCGACGACGACGTGATCGCCGCGCTCGAGGCGCACCCGGACACCCGGGCGGTGCTCCACTCCTTCTCGAGCGGGAGCGCGCTCCTCGAGGCCGGCATCGCGCTCGGCCACTACGTCTCCTTCAGCGGTATGCTGACCTTCAAGTCGTTCCGGCGAGACGACGAGATCCGGCGGGTGCCTCCGGACCGACTGCTGGTCGAGACCGACGCGCCGTATCTCGCGCCGGTGCCGGAGCGTGGCCACCGGAACGAGCCGGCCTTCGTGGCCCATACCCTGAGCAAGCTCGCCGCCATCCTGGGCCTCGCGGTCGACGAGGCGGCCAGTCTCACCACGACCAACGCCGCGCGGCTCTTCGGACCGCGCGTCGCCGCCACCACCATGACCCCTTCGGAGAGGAGTGTGCCGTGACGACGGTTCCGTCCGATATCGAGATCGCCCAAGCCGCGAAGCTTCGGCCCATCGTCGACGTCGCCGCGGAGCTCGGCCTCGGTCCCGACGAGATCCTGCCGTACGGCCGCTACAAGGCGAAGATCACCGCGGAAGCGGTGGCCAAGCGCAAGCCGAAGGGCCGCCTGGTGCTGGTGTCGGGCATCAACCCGACGCCGGCGGGCGAGGGCAAGTCGACCGTGACCGTGGGCGTGAGCCAGGCGCTCCGCCGCTTGGGCCGGAACGTGGTGGTCTGCATCCGGGAGCCGTCGCTCGGTCCGGTCTTCGGCGTCAAGGGCGGCGCCGCCGGCGGCGGGTACGCGCAGGTCGTGCCGATGGACGAGATCAATCTCCACTTTACCGGCGACTTCCACGCGATCACCTCGGCCCACAACCTCCTCTCGGCGATGGTGGACAACCACATCCACCACGGCAACGCCGCGGGGCTCGATCCCCGGCGGGTCAGCTGGCCCCGGACGATGGACATGAACGATCGCGCGCTCCGGGGCGTGGTCGTCGGCCTCGGCCACATGAACGGCGGGCCGACCCGCGAAGACCGGTTCGTGATCGTGCCCGGCAGCGAGGTGATGGCGATCCTCTGCCTGGCGAGCGACCTCGCGGATCTCGAGCGCCGCCTGAGCCGGATCGTCGTCGGCCTGACCCGCGACAAGCGGCCCGTCACCGCCGCCGACATCAAGGCCTCGGGCGCGATGACGCTGCTCCTCAAGGACGCGATCCTGCCGAATCTGGTGCAGACGCTGGAGGGCGGCCCCGCGCTGGTCCACGGCGGGCCCTTCGGCAACATCGCGCACGGCTGCAATTCGATCGCGGCCACGAGACTCGGCCTCTCGGTGGCCGACATCGTGATGACCGAGGCGGGCTTCGGCGCCGACCTGGGCGCGGAGAAGTTCCTCGACATCAAGTGCCGGATGGGCGGGCTCGAGCCCGAGGCGGCGATCGTGGTCGCCACGGTGCGGGCGCTCAAGATGCATGGCGGAGTCAAGAAGGACCGGCTGGCCACGCCGGACGTGGCGGCGCTCGAGCGCGGCATGGTGAACCTCCAGGGCCACGTCGAGAATCTCCAGAAGTACGGTCTGCCGGTGATCGTGGCGCTCAACCGGTTCGTCTCCGACAGCGCCGAAGAGATCGACGCGGTGCTCCGCGCCGCGAAGAGCTGGGGCGTTCGCGCGGCGCTCTCCGACGTCTGGGAGAAGGGCGGCGAGGGCGGGGAAGCGGTCGCCCGCGAGGTGCTCGAGGTGCTGGCCGAGGGCAAGAGCAAGTTCGCGCCGATCTACGACGTGAGCCTGCCGATCAAGGCCAAGATCGAGACCATCGCCCGGGAGATCTACGGCGCGAGCGGGGTCGACTACACCGCCGCGGCCGATCGGGCGATCGGGCTCGCCGAGTCGATCGGCCTGGGCCAGACCCCGGTGTGCATCGCCAAGACCCAGTACTCCTTCAGCGACGATCCGACCAAGCTCGGGCGGCCCTCGGGATTCCGAATCACGATCCGGGACCTCTATCCTTCGGCGGGAGCGGGCTTCGTGGTGGCGCTCGCCGGGGAGATCATGACCATGCCGGGGCTCTCGAAGACCCCGGCGGCGGAAGCCATCAAGGTCCACCCCGACGGGCGGATCGAAGGCCTCTTCTGACCTCTGGAGATCCGATGCGAGACATCCGATTCGTCGCGACCGACAAGGCCCCCAAGGCGATCGGTCCCTACGCCCAGGCCACCGTCCTCAGCGTGGGCGACCAGGAGCTGATCTACACCGCGGGCCAGATCGCGCTCGACCCCGCCAGCATGGAGGTCGTGCCGGGCGGCGTGACCGAGCAGACCAAGCAGGTCTTCGCCAACCTGCGCGCGGTGCTCCAGGCCGGGCACTCCGACCTCCACCTGGTCCTCAAGACCACCGTCTTTCTGGCGGACATGGCCGACTTCGCCGCCATGAACGAGGTCTACGCCGCGGCGTTCGGCGACCACCGGCCGGCCCGATCCACCGTCGCGGCGGCGGGGCTGCCGAAGGGAGTCCGCGTCGAGATCGAGTGCATCGCGATCCGCGGTTAGGCAGCCGGGCGGAGCGAGGGAGCGGATCGGGCCTGGTGGCCTGGCCGGTCTTCAAAACCGCGACGGGGACGCCGTTGGCGGCCCCGGTGGGTTCGATTCCCACACGCTCCCGCCACCGGCCGCTTCGCGGCGTCCTGATCGCGCTCGCGCTGGGCTGCGCCGGCACGGGCCGGCTGGTGGGCCAGGAACCCGAGGCGCCGGTGGTGACCCCCGGCGCCGACACCACCCTGATGGCCACCCCGGTCAAGCCGCTCAAGGCGTTCTTCATGTCGCTCGCGATCCCCGGGTGGGCCCAGGCACGGCACGACCGCAAGCTCACCGCGGGGCTCTTCGTCGCCTGGGAGGGCGTCACGGTCGGGATGACGATGAAGACCATCCGGGAGCTGGGCTACCTCACCCGGATCGAGGCCGACTCGGCCCGGCTCGTCGACAAGCGGCAGCAGCGGCAGGACTGGCTCTTCCTGCTCGGATTCAACCACCTCTTCTCGGGCCTCGAGGCCTTCGTCTCGAGCCAGCTGCACGATTTTCCCGCGGACGTGCGCTTCCGGGCCTACCCGGGGGTCCTGGCGACCGAGATCCGGGTCCCGTTCCAGATCCGCTAGCGGGCCCGGCCTAACGATCGGCCGCCAGGCTCACCTGGGTAGGCGTGACGACCGCGTACTGGCGGGCTCCGATCCAGGCCCCCGGGTTGAGATAGCGGCGGCCGGGCTCGACCTCCAGGGTGTCGGCCCGGTGGGTGTGCGACATGATCAGGGTGCCGATGCTCGGGTCGGCCGCCATCCGGTTGGCGGCCCAACGGCGCTGGCGCACCTGGGCCCGATCGAGGACCGCGCCGTCGCGGGTCGAGTCGGCGAGCCGCCGACTCATCTTGTCGACCAGCCAGAAGCCCAGATCGGGATGGAGCCAGCCGAAGAGGGTCGCCGTGGCCGGGTGCCGGGTCACCCGATGCAGCACCCGGGCGGAGCGATGCTCCTCGGCCACCCCGTCGCCGTGGAGCGCGACCACCCGGGTCTCGCCGAGGTCGAAGGCGATCTCGTGGGGGGCGAAGCGGATCCCGGCGTCGGTGGGCCAGAAGGTGCCGCCCCAGCGATCGTGATTGCCGCCGGTCAGCACCACGGGCAGCTTCCGGGCGAGCATGGCGAGCGCCGCGGCGGCCACGAAGCCGGCGCGCGGGATCACCCGGCGGTAGGAGAACCAGAAATCGAAGAGGTCGCCGTTGACCAGCAGGCTGTCGCCGAGGGTGGGCACCCGCTCGAAAAACGCAATCAGCGCCTCGTCGTCCTCGCGCGACGCGGCGCCGATGTGCGAGTCGGAGACCACCACGAGCTGGCGTCCGAGCATCGGCGCAAGATAGGGAGGGGCAAGAACGCATGGAAGCGTCAGGGCCGATCTCCGAGACCCGCCATCGGGTCAACTACAGCGAGACCGACCAGATGGGCGTGGTCTACCACGCCGAGTACCTGGTCTGGCTCGACGTCGCGCGCACCGAGCATCTCCGCCAGACGGGGGTGAGCTACGCCGAGCTCGAGCGCCAGGGGTTCCGCCTCGCGGTGGGCGAGGCGCGAGTCCGCTACCGCCAGCCGGCCCGCTACGACGACCCGATCCGGGTCCGCTGCTGGGTGCGCGAGCGTGCGTCCCGGCGGATCACCTTCGGGTACGCCGTCGAGCACGCCGAGCGGGGCGACCTGCTGGTGACCGCCACCACCAGCCTGATGGTGCTCGACGCCGATTTCCGCTGGGCCAGACTGCCCGAGGGCATCGCGGAACGCTTGGTCGTCGCGGACGATCCGGTCAGGCTCTGAGGCAGCCGCTCTCGTCCCGGAAGTGGGGCGGCGCCGCTATGACAAACCCGGGGGGCCCGGCTATCATCCAGCCGATGCGCGCAACCCTCCCCGGCGTGCTGCTGGTCCTCTCGGCCTGTGGCGGCGCGGGCTCCATCGAACTGCCCCGACCGGTCGCCTTCGCGCCCGCTGATCCCGCTCTCGCCCGAGCCTGGGCCGACAGCACGGTGCCTCCGGAAGCTCGCGATGTCCGCTTCCGCTGGAGCATCCGCGACGATCGCGGCGCCGCCGGCGGCCGCGGCCGGGTCCGCTTCGCCCGGCCCGACTCGGCCCGGCTCGATGCCCGCGGCCCGCTCGGGTCCGGCCAGGCCGCCGCCTTCGTCTCCGGCGACTCGGCGCTCTGGGCCGAGCCCGAAGAAGACGTCCACCGGCTGGTGCCCAACTACCCCATCTTCTGGGCGATGATGGGCATCGCGCGGGCCCCCGAGCCGGGTGACCAGGTGCGTCGCTTCGCCGGCCAGTCGTACGTCGCCTGGCAGTACGTCCGTGGGGCGGACACGGTCGACTACGTCTACGAGACCAATCCGAAGCACCGGCTGCTGGTCGAAGTCCGCCAGGGGCGCGAGAAGCTCGGCGTGGTGGAGACGCTTTTCGGCCCGGACGGCCTTCCCGCGAGCTCGCGCCTGATCGTGCCCAGCGTGCCGGCCCGACTCGATCTCACCTTCTACTCGAACCTCAAGGCAGACCCGTTTGCGCCGGATACCTGGACTCCTCCTGAGCGCTAGCGCGCTCGCGCTCGGCGGCTGCCTCTACGGCTTCGGCGGGGGAACCGGGTTTCCGCCCCACATCAAGACCGTGGCGGTGCTGCCGTTCGAGAATCTGACCTCCGAGCCGACCCTCACCAACGAGATCAACCGGGCGGTCCGCGAGGCCGTCGAAGGCCGCCTCGGGCTCCGGGCCGCCGGCGAGGCCCAGGCGGACGCCGTGGTCAAAGGGACCATCCAGCGGTACGAGCCGGACATCCCGATCGCCTTCGCGGGGGGTCGGGAACAGAATGTGCAGGTCGATCGGCGCAAGGTGCAGGTCGTCGTCCAGGTGCAAATCCTGGATCAGAGCACCGGACGGGTGCTCTGGGAGCGGCCCAGCCTCTCGGTGGAAGGCGACTACACCTCGAACGAGGCCGATGGCCGCAAGAAGGCCATCGAGCGGCTGATCACCGAAATCGTGGACGGAGCGCAATCGCAGTGGTGAGGTCCGGCGGACGGCGGAACGAACGCGGCGGGAGCGGCATGGGCTGCCTCGCCTCGCTCGTGCTGTTCGCCGTGCTGGGCTTCTACGGCGTGAGCTTCGGCAAGGTCTACTGGCGGTACTGGGAGATGAAGGACCGGATGAAGGTCGCCGCCCGCTCGTCCTACACCCTCACCGACGAGCAGATCGTCGCCCAGCTCAAGCAGGACGCGGCGGAGATCGGGATTCCGAGCGCGGCCAAGAGCCTCCGGGTGCGCCGGATGCGGAGCCCTCGGTGATCATCATCTCGACCCAGTACTCCGAGAAGATCGACCTGCCGCTGGTCCATCGCACCCTCGAGCTGGCCCCCAAGATCGAGTTCCGGCGGCAGTAGCCTTCGAGTGCGCGACACCGCCTCGAAGATCCGCTCGCTCGCCGACGCCCTCGCGTGGCGCCGCGCGGAAGGCGGTCGGGTCGTCTTCACCAACGGCGTCTTCGAGCTGCTCCATCCCGGCCACGTCGCCTCCCTCGAGGCCGCCCGCGGCCTCGGCGATCGACTCGTCGTCGGCGTCAACGGCGACGCCTCGGCCCGCTCGCTCGGCAAGGGCCCGGGACGGCCCGCCACCACCGCCCGTGAGCGGGCCAGGGTGCTCGCCGCGATGGAGGCGGTCGACTGCGTGGTGATCTTCGACGACCCGACCCCGCTCGCCCTGATCGAGGCCCTCGGCCCCGACGTGCTGGTCAAGGGCGGCGACTACACCCGCGCGACGGTCGTGGGCGCCGACCTGGTGGAAGCCCGAGGCGGCGAGGTGGTAATCCTGCCGCTCCTCCCCGATACTTCCACCACTGGAATCGTGGAGAGGATTCGTGACACGCGCTGACGGACGCGCCCCCGGAGATCTCCGGCCGGTCGTCCTCGAACGAAACGCCAATCCCTTCGCCGAAGGCTCCTGCCTCGCGCGCTTCGGCGGTACCCTGGTGCATTGCACCGCCTCCGTCGAGGAGGGCGTGCCGCCCTTCAAGAAGGGCACCGGCGAAGGCTGGGTCACCGCCGAGTACGCGATGCTGCCCCGGGCCACCCTGGAGCGCACCAATCGCGAGCGCCACGGCCCGGGCGGCCGGAGCCAGGAGATCCAGCGGCTGATCGGCCGCTCGCTCCGCACCGCCATCGCCGACTGGAGCTTCGGGGAGTACACCATCCGGAGCGACTGCGACGTGCTGATGGCCGACGGCGGGACCCGGACCACCGCCATCACCGGCGCCGCGGTCGCCCTCGCCGACGCCTGCGACTGGCTCAGCCGGCGCACCGGCAACCCGTCGCCCTTCGGCCAGCTGGTCGCCGCGGTCTCGGTCGGGATCGTCGGCGGTCGGGTGATGGCCGACCTCGCCTACGCCGAAGACCGCGACGCCCACGTCGACGCCAACGTGGTGATGCGCGAGCCCGCCGACCTGGTCGAGGTCCAGGGCACCGGGGAGCAGGGCGTCTTCAGTCGCGACACCCTGAGCGAGATGCTCGACCACGCCGAGCGGGGCATCAACACCCTGTTTCGGGCCCAGCGCACGGTGCTGGGCTGGTGAAGCTGCTTTTCGCCACGCGCAGCAAGGGCAAGCAACGCGAGATTCGCCGGTTGCTCGACGCGCCGGGACTCGAGGTGGTCTTCCCGGACGACGTGGGCGTCGTCGAGGAGCCCGCCGAGGACAGCCTCGAGCTGCACGACTCCTTCGAGGCGAACGCGCGCGCCAAGGCCGAGTACTTCGCCCGGCGCACCGGGCTGCCGACCGTGGCCGACGACAGCGGGCTCGAGGTGCTGTCGCTGGGTGGAGAGCCCGGGGTCCGCTCCAAGCGTTGGGCCGGGGCGAGCGGCTCGGACGAGCTCGTCGACCAGGCCAACAACGCCCACCTGCTGCGCCGCCTCGCCGGCGCCACCGGGATGCGGCGACGGGCCCGCTATCGCTGCGTGCTGGTCCTGTTCCGACACCGGAACGCCGTGCCGGAGACCTTCATCGGCTCCGCCACCGGCAGCATCACCACCGAGCCGGCCGGCACCGGTGGGTTCGGTTACGACCCCTATTTCCTGAGCGACGCGCTCGAGAAGACCTTCGCCGAGGCGACGGAAGAGGAGAAGGACCGGGCCAGCCATCGGGGTGAAGCCTGCCGCGCGCTGCTCGCCGCCCTCGCCCCGTCGCCCGAGACCTGACCGCGCCACGACCCCCCAACCGAACCCGGCATGTCGATCCTACCAGCGAATCAGCTCCGCATCCGCCTGGCCGACGGCGGTCTCGCCGTCGGCACCATGATCGCGGAAATCCGCCAGCTCGCCATCGTCCAGAGCCTCGCCAACGCCGGGCTCGACTGGGTGATCATCGACAACGAGCACGGCGTCTTCAATCCCGAGACGCTCTCCGACCTGAGCCGGGGCGCTCGGCTGGCCGGGCTGACCCCGATCGTCCGGGTGCCGGTGATCAGCTACGAGCGGATCGCCCAGACGCTCGACGGCGGCGCCCAGGGCCTGATGCTGCCCCGGATCACCGGGCCGGAGCAGGTCCGCCAGGCTCTCGAGTGGATGAAGTACCCGCCGCTCGGCAAGCGCGGGAGCGCGTTGGGGCGGGGCAACACGGACTTTCGGAGCGGCGACGTCCGGGAGATGATGGACGCCTCCAACCGGGAGACCTTCCTGATCGTCCAGGTCGAGACCAGGGAGGCGCTCGATCGGCTCGACGAGATCCTCGCCGTTCCCGGCGTCGACGCGGCCCTGATCGGCCCGAACGACCTGGCCATCGCGCTCGGCGTGACGGGGCGGATGCGCGATCCGGTGCTCGAGGCGGCGATCGAGCAGACCGTCGCCGCCTGCCAGCGACACGGCGTCGTCCCGGCGATTCACACCAACGACGTCGCCCTCACCGCCGAGTGGGCCCGCCGGGGGATGTGGCTGGTGAGCATCTCGAGCGAGCTGGGCTTCCTCACTCAGGGCGCCAAAGCCGCCGCGGCCGCGATCAGGGCCGGTTAGGCCCCACCCGCACCCCGACCGAGTCGTCGTCGACCCACAGGGTCAGGACCCCGCGCCGCGGGCGGAAGGAAAGCCGCCGCCCGGCGTGGGTCAGGACGTCGTCGACCAGGATCGCGCTGGAGTCGTCGGCCGGCACCAGGACGGCGGGCATGCCCTCGTATCGCGTTACCAGCGTGTCGCCGCGCCAGCCGATCGAGAGGTCGCCGCTCCGGGTATCGTAGCGGCCGGTCCAGGCCTCGACCGTCGGCCGGGCGATCGGCGCCGCCGTGGGCGCCGTGAAGGGCGGATTCGGACCGGTCTCGGGAAACGGCTGCAGCTCGCCTCCACCCAGGACCCGAACCAGGTTGGCCACCAGCGGCACCACCCGATAGTCCTCCCGATTGAAGAGCAGCCCGAACCCGGTGCGCATCTCGGGCAGCAGCACCCAGAACGACACCAGGGTCACCACCGAGCCGGCCTTCTTGATCGTCAGGCTTCCGAAGGTGGAGTCGATCTCCCATCCGAGGCCATATCGGGTCGGGCCCCCGAGCTCGCTCTCCGCCTCGGCCTGCGGCCGGAACATCTCGGCTACGAGCTCAGCGGGGAGCCACGGCTCGCCGGACTCGGTGCGACCCTGGCGGAGCAGGGTGCTGAGCAGGATCCCGACGTCGCGATTGGTCGAGGCCATCATCCCGGCGGGGCCGTAGCGCCGGGTGAGCGACGCGGGCCCCGGCAGGTTGCGGGTGGTGCGGCCTTCGTGGTAGCCCTGCGCGAGGTCACGCTCCCAGAAGCGGAGCGTCGATCCGGTCATCCCGAGGGGTCCGAACACCTCGCGGTCCATCAGCTCCTCGACCGACACCCCCTCGACCCGCTGCGCGACGTACCCGGCGAGCGCCCAGCCCCGGTTCGAGTAGGTGTAGCCCGCGCCGGGCGCGAAGAGGAGCGGCCTCGTCGCCGCTTCCCGGACCAGCCGGTCGAGTGCCTCGGAATCCTGCTCGTACGGACGCTCGAAGGCCGGCCCGGAGAATCCGGCCACCATGCCGGACCGGTTGGTCAGCAAGTGACGGAGGGTGATCTGGCTGGCCCGCGGGTCCGCGAAGCGGACGTCCGGGACGTAGCGGACGATCGGGGTGTCGAGCGCGAGCCGGCCGGCGGCCACCAGCCGGAGCACCAGCATCGCGGTGAGCGGCTTGCTGGTTGAGCCGATCACGAACGGGGTGCTGTCGGTGACGGATCGCCCGGACGCCAGGTCCGCCGCGCCATACGCCTTCCGGAAGGTGACGACCGAGTCACGCACCACGGTGAGAGCCGCGCCCGGGATCTCGAGCGCCCGGAGCGCCGCCGTCATCGCCGAATCGAGCTTGGCGGCGGCCGGATCCGACGGAGCCGGCGTCGCCTCGGGACCACAGGCGCCGAGCGACACGAGCAGCGCGAGGCCTGCCAGGCGGCGGGCGAGAACGCCAGGGACGGTATGCAGAGCCAGCACGAGTCCTCCCGGAGGAACGGGGGTTGCCGGACCAAGGGGCAGCGGCCGGCCGCCGGGTCAATTAAAATAACACGCGTTGTTTTGTGAAGATCCCCATTGCGAGGACGACCGGATGGCGCGCGTGGCCGGCAGGACCTTCACCCGCGAGGAAGTGGCCGAGGCGGCCTGGCGGGTCATCGTGCGGGAGGGGCTCGACCGCACCAGCGTCCGGGCCATCGGACGGGAGCTCGGCGCGAGCTCCGGCGTGGTCACCTACCACTTCCGCGACAAGACCGAGCTGCTCTCCTTCGCGCTCGACCGGCTCACCGCCGCGATCGAGCGGGCGGTGGACCAGGCGGCAGCCGGGGCGGAGGGCATCGAGCGGGTCCGGCGCACCATGGCGGCGATCCTCCCGACCGGGCCGCGCGAGGTCGCCGGCTGGCGGATCTGGATCGCCTTTCTCGGGCAGTCGATCGGCAGCGCGCGCCTCGGCGCCGAACACGGCCGGCGCCTCGAGATCCTGAGCGAGCGACTGACCACTCAGCTTGGCGACCTTGCCCGTCGGGGCGCGATTCGAGAGGGGCTCGACGCCAGGGCCGAGGCGGACGCGCTGATCGCGTTCGCCGACGGCATCGGCGTGGGCAACCTGCTCCGTCCGGCTCTCTTTCCGCCGGAGCGCCAGATCGAGCTGATCGACCAGTACCTCGTCGAGCGCCTCGGGGCCACGCTGCCGCGCCCGGCTCGCAAGGCCCAGAGCCAGAAGGCCGGCCCGAGACGCCTCTAAACGCGTGGGGCGACGCTCCCACAGCGGAGCCGGCAAAGCTGGCTAACCCGATGTCAGCCATGGTAGTAGGCTGCTGCCCCAGGGGCCGGCCTGGGGCTTGCACCTCGCACGGGAGCGACGTCAGCAGAGACCGCCCGAGCCCAGCCGAGGACCATGGCCCCCCCAGACCCGGCAGACGCCCCCAAGCCATACCGAACCCGCCTTGGCCGCCGGTTGCTGTTGCTCTTCGTCGCCTGCGCGATCGGGCCGGTCTGCGCGATGGCGCTGATCTCGTTTCGGGCGGTGAATTCACAGCTGGCCGAACAGAGCGCTTCGAGGCTCCGGACCCTCTCGAGCACGGCGGGGCGGGCCGTCTTCGAGCGGCTCTCGCTGATCGAGGAAGACCTCGCCGCGAGCGCGCCGGAGCTCGCCCAGTGTCTCGCGGCCCCGCGCGAGGAGCGCGACGAGCCTCGCTGCACCGGCCGACTGGCCTACGCCGTCGATTCGGTCCGTTGGATGCCGCTCGGGGACGCCGGTCCGTCGCTCCGTCCCGGGTCGAGCGCCATCGTGCTCCACCGGCCCCGTCCCGATCGGCGGGAAGTGCTGCTGGTGCATCGGCCGGCGCAGGGACTCGGCGGCGGTCGGGCCCTGATGGCCAAGCTGACCGAAGGGTATCTCTGGGGCGGGACCGAGCTGAGCGCCCTTCCACCGACCGTCGAGCTCCGGGTTTGGGATCAGGAAGCCGGCCTGCTGCACGGCGAGCGGCTCGAGTCGCACTCGATCCCGGCGGCCGCGGTGCGATCGATGGGTCGCGCGGCCACGGGCGAGTTCTCCTGGCATCGGTCGGACGGCAACCATCTCGCCAGCTACTGGGCCTTTCCCACCACCCGGCGTTTCGTGCTTCCCGGCTGGCGCGTGATTCTGACCGAGTCGGAGGACGACATCGCGGCGCCGGCGGCGAGCTTCGCCCGGACCTTCCCGCTGGTGCTCTCGCTCTCGATCGCGGTGGTGCTCGTGCTCGGGGCCAGTCAGATCAAGCGGAGCCTGGTGCCCCTCGACGCGCTCCGCGACGGGACCCGTCGGATCGCGGCCCGACAGTTCGACACCAGGGTTCGGATCCGAAGCGGTGACGAGATCGAGGAGCTGGCCGGGGCGTTCAACGCGATGGCCGAGCAGCTCGGCAGACAGTTCAAGGCGCTCAGCGCCGCGGCGGAGATCGATCGCGCCGTGCTCTCCGCGATGGACACGGCGGCGATCGTGCAGACCGTGCTCGCCCGTCTCCCGCAGGTCACGGAGGCGGAACGGATCGCCGTGGTGCTGCTCGATCCGCCCGGCGGAGGGCCGACGATGTGGCTCACCGGCGACGCCGGGCACACCCGACGCGAGCCCGTCAGTGTCACGGTCTCCGAGGAGGCGGTCGGTCGGTTCCTGACGGGGGCCGACCACTTCGTGCTCGAACGCGAGGCGGAGTACCCGCCCTTCCTCAATCCGTTGAAGGGCGGGACGGACGGACCGGTCGACCTCTTTCCGCTCAGCTACGGCAACCAGACGCTCGGCGGACTGGCCGTGCGACGGCTTCGTGGTCAGCCGCCCTCGGAGGAGGAGCGGGACCATCTCCGCCGGCTCGCCGATCAGGTGGCCGTCGCGCTCACCAACGCGCGAATGGTCGAGCAGGTCCGCTTCATGGCGTTCTACGACAGTCTGACCCGGCTCCCGAACCGGGTGCTCCACAAGCAGCGGCTCGGCGAAGCGCTCGCTCGGGCGCGGCGGCTCCGCCGCCTGGTCGGCGTCTGCTTCCTGGACCTCGACCACTTCAGCCGGATCAACGACACGCTGGGTCACGACCTGGGCGACCGTCTGGTCCAGGACGTCGCCGCCCGTCTGGTCGCCTCCTGCCGCGAAGGCGACAGCATCGCGCGGATCGGCGCGGACGGAGGCGCCGAGGGCGGCATCGACGTCGCGCGGCTGGGCGGCGACGAGTTCACGATCCTTCTGCCCGACATCGCCGACCCGCAGGATGCCGCCCGGGTGGCCGAGCGGATCCTCGAGACGTTCGACCGGCCGTTCCGGCTCGGCACCCAGGAGGTATTCGTCTCGGCCAGCGTGGGAATCGCGGTTTATCCGTACGACGGCGAAGACGCGGACGATCTGCTCAAGCACGCCGACGTGGCGATGTATCACGCCAAGGAGCAGGGACGCGCCAGCTACCGGATGTTCTCCGCGGCGATGAACGCCGAGGCGGTCGCCCGGATGCGGCTGGAGCAGCAGCTCCGTCGCGCGGTCGACCGCGACGACTTCGCGGTCTGGTTCCAACCGATCCTCGACCTCGAGACCGGCGAAGTCACCAGCGCCGAGGCGCTGGTGCGGTGGACGCACCCCGAGCGCGGGCTGGTGTCGCCGGCGGAGTTCATGCGGATCTCGGAGGAGAGCGGGCTGATCGTCCCGCTGGGCGGCTGGATCCTCCGCACGGTCTGCCGCCAGATCCGGATCTGGGAAGACGAAGGGCTCGGCCCGCTTCGAGTGGCGGTCAATCTCTCCGCGCGGCAGCTCCGGGATCCGGGCTTCGTCGCGCTGGTCCGGAGCAGCCTGGCCGAGAGCGGTCTCGAGGCGTCGTCCCTGGTGCTCGAGCTCACCGAGAGCATGCTGATGGATCCGGGCAGCGAGCTCGCCGCGACCCTCCGCGCGCTCGACGAGCTCGGCGTCGGACTCGCCATCGACGACTTCGGCACCGGCTACTCCTCGCTCAGCTACCTCAAGCACTTCCCGGTCCGGACCCTCAAGGTGGATCAGTCCTTCATTCGGGACGTGACCGAGAACCAGGACGACGCGGCGATCACCCGGGCGATCATCGCGCTGGCGCGGGCGCTCAACGTGACCGTCGTCGCGGAGGGGGTCGAGACGCTGGATCAGGCATCCTTCCTGAAGCGGGCCGGCTGCGACATGGTGCAGGGCTTCCTGATCGGACGCCCGGAGGACGTGCCGTCCTTCAGCGCCACGCTGCGCCAATGGCGCGCCCACACCCGCCAGCTCACGATCGCATAACGACGCTGGCGGCACTATCTTGCCACCCGCCGACGGGGCGTAGCGCAGCCCGGTAGCGCGCCTGCCTTGGGCGCAGGAGGTCCCGGGTTCAAATCCCGGCGCCCCGATTCAGGAATGCCAGAAGCCCCACGACCTCTCGGGTCGTGGGGCTTCGTCCTTTCGGCTGCGGGGCGTCTAGTTCGCGCCGTGGTAACGGCGTCCCGGCTCGGGCTTGGCGGGCTCGGGCGGAGTCCAGCGACCCGATTCGACGTCCATCCAGCGCTGGAAGAGCAGGTCGGAGAACTGGAGCAGGGTGGCCGGACCGTCCGCCCGCTTCCGGACCGTCTCCGTGAGCAGCCGCGGGTACGACTTCGTCGCGACGCCGATCAGCGCGATCAGGCCGTCGTAGGCCGCGCCGAAGTCGGCCGCGGTGAAGTCCACCTGCTGGTCGTGATACTGGATCCCGGGCACCCCGTCGAGGAGCGAGAGGTCGGCCGGCTCGACCGCCCGGAGCGCCGCGCGCACCGGCGTGGCGATGGTCGTGACGCGCGCCTGCCCCCGGTTCTTGACCGCGCGCTCGGCCGCGGCCCGCATCTCGGCGTGGACCTCGTCGACCGGTCGGAGCTCGGCCTGATCCGCCGCCGTCGCGCGCTTGGTCTCCACGTACTCGATCCAGGGCATCGTCGCCAGATCGGCGTGCAGCCGATCGTCGCCGGTGACCATGATCATGGGCACGCCGACCCGCCCCCAGGAAAACGCCACCAGCTCGGACTCGGTGATCGAATGGCCGTTCAGGATCAGGTCCATTCCGATCGTGTAGGTGTGCGAGGCGAAGCCCTTGCTGCCGGTCTTGGCGTGCATCCCGACCGCGACGACCGCGTCGTAGACGTCGTCGGCCACCAGATCGACGTACTGCCGGAACGGGGTCTCCCGAGTCACCTGATTGGCGCGCGGGTCGAGGCCGGCGCGGGTCACGTCCGGATCCGGGTTGCCGCTGCCGTGCGCGTCCACCACGTCCACCTGGGTCGCCCCGCCGGCGATCAGGCCGTCCACGACCGCGTTGATGTCCGCGATCAGGCGCTCGCGGCCGACCGCATAACGCTCCCGGTGGCTGAAGCGGAAGGTCGCCGGGTCGTCCTGGCCCGAGAGGCCCTCCATGTCGTGATAGACGAGCACCCGCATCGAGCCGCTCGCGGGCTTCGGATCGGTGAGCTGCCGCCACTCGCCCGCGGGCTGATCGGCGGACGCGGTCTGGTCGCCGGCGGGCGGCTCGGCGCCGCCGCAGGCCGTGAGGAGGAGGCTGGAGCAGATGAGCGATCGGAGAGCCGGCATGAGCACAAGTCCCGTCGGTGAGTGTCGAAAGTGTCGGAGGACGGCATCGAACTTCGCCCCCGGTGCGATGGATCGCCAGTGAGCCAGCTCAGATCCAGCCGCGGGAGCGGTACCAGGAGGTCGCCAGCGTCTCGTAGAGCCATTCGGAGAAGGCCTGGAGCCGGTCGGTCGGCTGCGGCAGGGTCCGGATCGCCGCCACCCGATGCGGGCTCGCCCGGCAGGTGACTCGGAACTGCAGCTTGGCGAAGGTCGCGCAGGCGCGCCTGGTGTGCGACGGAGAGGTCACCACCACGATCCGCGACCAGCCAGCCGCGGTGGCGCGCTCGGCGAACCGCTCCGCCTCGAGACGGGTGGACCCGACCGGCCCCAGGATCTCGGCATCGACCGGCCCTGCAGCGTCGAGGAAGTAGCGGATGTCCTCGTCCGCCGAGACCGAGTCGGCGCCGAGCATGGTGGAGACCCGGCTGGTGAGCAGGCGGGGCGCGACACCGGCCCGCACCAGCCGGATGCCCTCGAGCAGGCGGTCCGCCGCCTGGACCCCGATCCGTCCGTCTGCGGAGACCGAGCCGGCCAGCACCACCACCGCGTCGACCGGGACGCCCGGGAGCGGGTCGTTCCGGATCAGCGGCGCGGTCAGCCAGCGAACCAGAACGGGGCTGAACGAGACCAGCAGCGTCGTCGCCAGCGCGCCGGCCGCGAGAGCCCCGACGAAGCGCGCGAGCCCGAGAGCGCCGAGCAGCGCTCCCACCAGGACCGCGCCGAGCGTCCAGTCCACGCCCGGGACCTTGGCGGCACCGGTCACGCCAAGCAGGCTGAGCGCCAACCAGGCGAGCGCGGCGTAGAGAGCGCTTCGAACCGCAAGCCGGAGCCGACGGCTACCGGTCTGGCGCCGCCCCGGTTCGCCGACTTCGCCACGAGTCTCGGCCACGGAGCTCCCTGGAGCGGGGAAAGAAAGGGCCGGCGCGACTCCCGCCCGCGCCGGCCCTAATCTTACCCCGCGGCTCCCATTCGCCGCCAAGCGGAGCTGGTCTTCGGACCCCTCGGTCCCGCATCCTCCCGCGCCGGCTCTCGAACGACCGGCGCTTCATTTCCACATCGACCGCGGCCGCGCTCTCCGGCTCCGCGCCGGTTCGTCACGGCGGGGTCGCCGGTTAGCGGCTCCGCTCGGTGATCCCGTCTCAGCCGCTCCGCCGGCTGCCGGAGGAAGACCGCCCTGAGGGTGTTGAGGCGATAGCCGACCCAGATCGTGAGCAGACCGAGGAGCTCGGTCACGTAGAGCACCTCGACGTGGCCGAAGCGGGTGAAGCTCCCTCCGATCCCGGGAGGACCGCTCCGATCGCGATCGCCACGTTGCCGAGAAACCGGTGTCGGGCCTCGCGCCGGCGCCGGAAGCGCACGGCCGAGACGATCGCCCCGCCGACCAGGAAGCTCACCGCGTAGAGGTTGATGAAGGGGCTGAACATCCGGGTCCAACGCCACTCCAGCACCTTGCCCGAGAGTCGGTGGGCTTCCACGAGGCCGTACTGGATCGGCGAGAGCGCCACGCAGACGGCCGCCACCAGAACCACCGTGACCAGCACCGCCGTGAGCCGATTGGCGGTCCGCCGCGCGAGCATCAGGTGTGACCGTACCCTGGGCCAGCGGCGCCCGCCGAGGAGGGCGCCGGAGATGTACCAGGCCCGGAAGATCGGCTCGTGCCAGCCCAGCAACGTGGTCAGCGACTCGGTGATCGTGCCCACCCCGTAGAGCACCATCCCGGCGCTCCACCAGGCGAGGTGGAGCCCCCGCGCCGGCGGTAGCGGCGCTGCAGCGCCACGGCGAAGGCGAGCGCGGCCACCGTGGTGACCAGGGCACGAAGTGAACCAGCTGGCGATCGCCCATCTCGACCTCAGAACCCGAGCCGATAGGTGACGGTGGCGCGCCGTCCGGGTTCCGGCCGGAAGAACGACGCGTTCGGAAACTCCGCGTAGAGCCGGTCGGTCAGGTTGGCGACCGTGAGCGCGAGCGAGTGGGTGGTCCCGCCCCAGCGGCCGAGCCGGGCTCCGGCGGCGACATCGTGGACCGTGAAGGCCGGCAGCACACTGCCCAGCACGTTGTCGCCGAGCTCGACGTCCTTGCGGGTGCCGTTGTGGCGAACGGCGTAGGCGGCCCAGAAGCGACCGCTCGGATCGTCGTATCGGGCCTCGCCCCCCACCCGCGTCGAGAAGGTGTCCCCGATCGGATTGGTTGGATCCAGGGCGTCCTCGGCCGAGTGGTGCGCGAAGCTGGCGGAGAGCCCGAAGCCGGAGCCCGTGCGAATCCCGCCGGCCAGCTCGACGCCCTGGTCGTGGATCTTCTCGACGTTGACGTTGCGGTAGGCGGGGAAGGGCCCGACGTCCTCGCCGGTCGGCTCGATCCGGATCCCGTTCCGGATCGTGCTCCGGTAGTAGAAGCCCTCGAGGAACAGCGGCCCCGAGCGCACCCGGGCGCCGACGTCGAAGTTCACGCTGGTCTCGGGCTCGAGGTCGGGATTGCGGACCTGGAACCCGGAGCCCTCGGGCGTGGGCCCGTTGAAGAAGCGCTCGACCAGGTTGGGGGAGCGGAAGGCGCGCCCCGCGCTCCCGATCAGCACCAGGGCCGGCGAGACCTGGTAGAGCAGGTTCGCCGCGCCGACGACCGTTCGGTCCGTGCCGCTCACCAGCGGATCCGTGATCCCGGCCGTGGTCTTGGTCGCGGCCCTGATGTCCTGGACCCGCGCGCCGACCACGGTGGTCAGCCGATCGGTGAGCGCGAGCGAGAGCTGGGCGAACGCCCCGGCGCTCCGGAAGCTCGCGTTCGGCACCGGCGGGACCACGCTCACCTCCGGGTCCGGCGGGCCGAAGCCGATCACGGCCGTCTCGCTCGAGTCCCGGTTGAAGGAGTCGTCCGTGAAGAAGTCGACCCCGTAGGTCAGGGTGTGGCGCGAGCCGAGGATCTTGACCGCCTCGATCCGGCCGCCGAAGGTGTCGAGATCGGTGTAGTTCCGCGAGATCGAGGAGACCCCGGCGCCGGGCGGCGTGCCCGGGCCGAAGGGGATGAAGATGTCGAGCGAGAGGTCCCGCGCGTTGCTCTGGTAGTAGGTCGTCACCTCGAGCCGATCCGCGACCGCGCTCTGGAGCGCGTTGGCCGAGTAGCGGAGCGACAGCTGGTTGAAGCGCTGGTCCGGATAGGTGATCCGGATCAGCGGGGCGTCGGTCTCGCCCAGGTCGGCGCCGGCCACGTAGCCGAACCCGGCGTGGCGCGCCTCGTAGCGCGAAAACCTGGCGTCGAGCGTCTGGCTCGAGCCCACGGGCACCGCGATCTCGGCCGCGTAGTTGGCGTCCAGCACGCCGGTGTCGTGGACCAGGACCGGCGAGCCCAGCTCGATCGCGCCGAAGCGTCCCGCCGGAGCCCGGTAGGGGTCGGTGTCCCGATAGCTCGCGCTCAGGCGGAAGCCGACGCCGCCGAAACGGCCCGAGAGCGACCCGGCGGGGCGCTGCTGGCTGTCGTGGCTGCTGTACCGGTAGCTGACCTCGCCGTGCAGCTGATTCGGTCCTGCCGTCGGCGGCGTGGAAGAGATCACGTTGAGCACCCCGCCGATCGCGTCGGTGCCGTAGAGGACCGACGCGGGCCCCCGCACCAGCTCCACCCGGTTCGCGCTCTCCACGTCGCTCAACGCCGGCAGCTCGCCGAAGTCCTGCTGCCGGCGCGCGTTGTTGAGGCGGATCCCGTTCTCCAGGAGCAGGATCCGCTGGCCCCGCTGGCCCCGGATCGCCAGCCGGGTCTGATTGGAGCCCACGCCCGTGATGTCGACGCCGGGCGTGGTCCGGAACAGGTCGGCCACGGTGTAGGCCTGGGCTCGCCGCGCCAGGGACGAGTCGATCACGGTCACCGGCCGCGGCGTGAGGAAGCTCTGGGTCGGCGTCCTGGTCGCGGTGACGTTGATCGGATCGAGCTCTCGTGCTCTGGTGGAGTCGGCGCGCTTCGCCGGCGACTGCGCCGACGCCAGCGAGGGAACGAAGGCGGCCGCGGCGAACGCCGTCAGCGCGAGGGTCCGGCGGATGGCCCTGGGGGTCGTCGTCATCGATGGTCTCACTTGCGGTTGAACGGCTCCGCCCGAGCCGGGCGAAGGCTGCAAGTGCACGCTACGATGGACGATCGGAAGCCGGCAGCGGATGGCTACGGGCCCGAGCACCGTAGTTCTACGGGGTGTCCTGCTCGGCCTCCATGGCGAGGCGGGTGAGTCCGGCGACGGTGTAGATCCCGAGCTTCCGCATCAGGCTCTCGCGATACGACTCCACCGTCCGGATGCTGAGCTTGAGCTGGGCGGCGACCTCCTTGTTGGTCGATCCGGCCACCACCCCCTCGAAGACCTGGCGCTCCCGCCGGGTGAGAGACGCCAGCCGCCGCGCCGCCCCCGCCGGCTCCGCCTCGCCCCTGACGGCGGCGCTCAGGTGCGCGGCCACCGCCGGACTGAAGAACGACTCCCCGGCAGCCACGGCCTTGATCGCGCGCCGCAGCTCCGCCGGCTCGGTGTCCTTGCGGAGGTAGCCCCGCACGCCGGCCCGCACCGCTTCGACCACGTACTGGGGATGATCGTAGACGCTGAGCATCAGGATCCTGGTGGGCAGGGAGCGCTGGCGCGCGGCCGCGGCCACGTCGAGGCCGGTCCGGCCCGGCATCGAGATGTCGAGGAGCAGCACGTCCGGCGCGAGCCGCTCGAGCAGTGCGACCGCCTCGTCGCCGTTGCCGGCCTCGCCCACCACCTCGAACTCCTCGCGCGCCAGGACCTGGCGGATCCCCTCGCGCACCAGCTGATGGTCGTCCGCGATCACCACCCGGATGGCGCTCATCGGTTCTCTCCCGAATCGGCCGGGATCCTGGCCTCGATCCTGGTGCCCCGGCCGGGCGCGCTCCCGACCAGCAGTCGGCCGCCCACCGCCGTCAGCCGCTCCTGCATCCCCACCAGCCCCATCCGCGTCGTGACGCCCGGGTCGTCCGAATCGAACCCCTTGCCATCGTCCTCGACCCTGAGCACGACGTCGCCATCCACCGCGATCTCGATGGCCACGCTCCGCGCCTCGGCGTGCCGGCCCACGTTCGAGAGGCTCTCCTGCAGGGTGCGAAAGAGGGCCAGCTCCGCGTCCTCGGTCACGGCGGGAATCCCGGTCGGCTTGTCGAACCGCACCGCGAGCCCGCTCCGGACCCCGAAGTCGCCCGCCACGGCCTGCAGGGCGGCCAGGAGCCCCAGATCGTCGAGCACCGGGGGACGGAGGTCGTCGGCCACCCGGCGGATGCTCTCCATCCCGGCGTCGACCAGCCCGGACACCGTCTCCACTTCCCGCCGCTGCTCGGCCGGGACCGCTTCCGCGATCATCCCGAGCCTGAGCTTCATCGCGGAGAAGACCTGCGCGGTCTCGTCGTGGAGCTCCCGGGCCAGGCGCCGGCGCTGGTCTTCGTGCTGGCGCATCAGCCGAACCGAGAGCCGTTCCAGCTCCGCCGTGCGCGCCTTGAGCCCGCGGTCGAGCTCCGCCCCTTCGAGAGCCGCCCCGATCTGCTGGCCCAGCGCCACCAGGAACTCCTCGTCGAGCGCGGCGAACGGAGCCCGCGTGGGGCCCACGATCACCAGGGCGCCGTCGGTCGCGCCGCTCCCCCTGAGCGGAAGCGCCGCGGCGAAGGCGAGCTCCGAGGCGCCATTGCCCATGCCCAGGTCGGCGGCGTCGACCCGGACCGGGCCGCCGCTCTCGATCGCGCGCCTCATGGCCGCGGCCAGGGCGTCTCCCGGAGCCCTGCCGAGCCAGCTGGAGCAGGCGCCGATCGCGTGGCTGAAGCGACCCGGGGACGGCGCCGCCGGCCAGAGCGCGCTCCCCGTCACCCCGCCGATGCCGAGCGCCCGGTCGAGGAGAATCAGCGGGCCGCGCTCCGGGTCGCGAGCCTGACGCATGTCGCCCGAGAGATCGGCCAGCGTGCTGAGCCCTCGCCTGAGCTCCTCCATCACCAGCGCGAGCACCCCGAACGCCAGCCCCAGGATCAGGATCGTGTCGATGTAGTAGCTCCAGGGAGCGAGCAGTCCCTGAGCCCGGAGCAGGGGGTAGTCGAGGTGGTGGAGGCCCCAGAGCGCCAGCGTTCCCGCCACGAAGCCGGCGCTCGGCGAGCCGGTCCGCCGCCGGTAGCGGAAGTAGACCCAGGCGGTCCAGAGCGTCGCCGAGCCGATCAGCACCACCGTGATCGAGGCGGCCAGGATGAAGTTGTCCAGCACGAAGATCGTGAGGAACGACCAGGCGACGGGCACCAGGGCGGCCAGCGCGTAGCCCCTCCGGAAGCCGTGCCCGCGCTCGAAGCTCTGGGCCGCGCCCAGGATGGCGATCGCCGTCCAGCCCGTGACGACCTGGTGGAGATAGAGCCAGATCTGACCGTTCTGGGTGAGGAAGGTGATGATCAGCACCATCCGCACGGTGTAGAGCAGCCAGGCCCAGCTCCACCAGAGGAAGTGGGGCCGGCGATACCGCGCGTAGATCGTGGCGAAGAGGGCCGCCAGACCCAGGGTGACCCCGGCCTGGAGCAGCGCCGCCTCGAGCTCGACCACCGTCCGGGCCGTGTCCATGGCGGAGGATTGTCCCGGAGGCCGCCTGCCTCGTCAAGCCCGAGGGTTTGACCCCGCCGCGCCCACCGCCCATGTTTTGGCCGCTGGCGCCCGTAGCTCAGTTGGATAGAGCAACAGCCTTCTAAGCTGTGGGTCGCAGGTTCGATTCCTGCCGGGCGCGCTCCGTCGTCACTCTCCGGCCTTCCACCGACGGCACACGCCAATGTCCGAGCGCGACGCCTTCCTCGCCGCCCGCGACCTGCTCCATCGTCACCGCGACGACTATCAGGCCGCCCGGAGCGCCTTTCGCTGGCCCAGGCTGGAGCGGTTCAACTGGGCGACCGACTACTTCGATCCCTTCGCCACGGGCAACCGGCAGGCCGCCCTCCGGGTGGTCCGTCCCGACGGCACCGAGCGGGCCCGGAGCTTCGCGGAGATGGCCGATCGCTCCACCCGGCTCGCCCGCGGCCTCGAGCGCCTCGGCGCCAAACGCGGCGACCGGTTGGTGGTGATGCTGCCCAACACGCCGGAGCTCTGGGAGGTGATGCTCGCCGCGATGAAGCTCGGCGTCGTCATCATCCCCTCCACTCCTCAGCTGACCACCCGGGACCTCTCCGATCGCTTCGAGCGCGGCCAGGCCCGCCACATCGTCACCGACCAGGCCGGCCTCGAGAAGCTCGCCGATCTCGCGCCCTCGGGCGCCCGGGTCCTGATCGACGGGAACGCCCGGGGCTGGAGCCCGTACGAGTCGACCCTCGACGACGGCCCGCCGCCGGCCTGGGGCGAGACCCGGGCCGACGACCCGCTGCTCCTCTACTTCACCTCCGGCACGACCGCCAAGCCGAAGCTGGTGCTCCACACCCACGCCAGCTATCCGATCGGCCACCTGACCACCGTGTTCTGGCTCGGTCTCGAGCCGGGAGACCTCCACCTCAACATCAGCTCGCCCGGCTGGGCCAAGCACGCCTGGAGCAGCTTCTTCGCGCCCTGGACGGCGGGCGCCACCATCGTGATGTACGACGTCGCCCGGTTCGAGCCGGCACCGCTGCTCGAGACGGTGGTCAGGGTAGGGGTCACCTCGCTCTGCGCCCCGCCGACGGTCTGGCGCATGCTGGTGAACCAGGACCTCGCCGCCTACCCGACCCGGCTGCGCGAGCTGATCAGCGCCGGCGAGCCGCTCAATCCAGAGGTGATCGAGCGGGTCCGCAAAGCGTGGGGGATCACCATCCGCGACGGGTACGGACAGACGGAGACCACGGCCCTGGTCGGCAATTCGCCCGGTGCGCCGGTCAAGCCCGGCTCGATGGGACGTCCGCTGCCCGGCTACCGGATCGAGCTGCTCGATCCCCTCGGGCAGCCGGCCGACGAAGGCGAGATCTCCGTGATGCTCGGCGACGATACCCCGACCGGGTTGATGGCCGGCTATCTCGACCAGCCCGAGCTCCTCGTCGCCGCCCGCGCAGCGGGAGCGTACCGCACCGGCGACGTCGCAACCAAAGCCCCGGACGGGTACCTGACCTACGTCGGCCGGGCCGACGACGTCTTCAAGTCCTCGGACTACCGGATCAGCCCCTTCGAGCTGGAGAGCGTCCTGATCGAGCACCCCGCCGTCTCCGAGGCGGCGGTGGTCGAGAGTCCCGACCCGATTCGGCTCTGCGTCCCCAAGGCCTTCGTCGTGCTCCGGCCCGGGCACGAGCCGTCGAAGTCGCTGGCGGGCGAGATCCTCGCCTTCGTGCGGGCCCGGGTCCCGGCGTACAAGCGAGTCCGCCGCCTGACCTTCGCCGAGCTCCCGAAGACGGTCTCGGGCAAGATCCGACGGGTCGAGCTGCGCGCGGCCGAGCAGCGCCGTGGCGCCGGCGCAACGGCTCCCGGCGAATACCGTGAAGAGGATTTCCCGAAGGCTTGAGCCGGCGAGGGGTGGGCAGAGGCTCGGCGCCGGACCATATTCAAGGCTGAACGGCACATTCGAAGAACGGAGGAGCTTCCCATGGGCACTCAAGCGCTGCCCGAGGCGCCGGGCACCGACGCCTTTCCGATCAACGGCACCGACTACATCGAGTTCTGGGTCGGGAACGCCAAGCAGGCGTCCCACTACTATCGCAATGCCTTCGGGTTCGACCTCGTCGGCTACAGCGGGCCGGAGACCGGCGTCCGCGACCGGGCCAGCTACCTCCTCACCCAGAACAAGCTCCGCTTCGTCCTGACCAGCCCGCTCGGGCCCGACCACGAGATCGCCCGGCACGTCACCCTCCACGGCGACGGAGTCCGGGACCTCGCCTTCTGGGTCGACGACGCGCGGAAGGCGTTCGACGTCGCCATCGAGCGCGGCGCCAAGCCGGTCCACGAGCCGCGGGTCACCCGCGACGACCACGGCGAGGTCGTCACCGCCGCGATCCACACCTACGGCGACACCATTCACTCGATCGTCGAGCGCCGGAACTACGACGGACTGTTCCGCCCGGGCTTCGTCCCGATCAGCTCCGAGCTCGCCACCGTGTCGACCGGGCTCAAGTACGTCGACCACTGCGTCGGCAACGTCGAGCTCGGCAAGATGAACGAGTGGGTCGGCTTCTACGAGCGGGTGCTCGGCTTCTTCAACCTCCTCTCCTTCGACGACAAGGACATCAGCACCGAGTACTCGGCCCTGATGTCCAAGGTGATGTCCAACGGCAACGGCCGGATCAAGTTCCCGATCAACGAGCCGGCCAGCGGGCGGAAGAAATCACAGATCGAGGAGTATCTCGACTTCTATCGGGGTGCCGGCGTCCAGCACATCGCGCTCGCCACCGACGACATCCTGAGCACCGTGCGCGCGCTCCGGAGCCGCGGCGTCGAGTTCCTGAGCATCCCGCCGTCCTACTACGACACCGTGCTCGACCGGGTCGGCGACATCGACGAGGACATCCGCGCCCTCCGCGATCTCGGCATCCTGATCGACCGGGACGACGAGGGCTACCTGCTGCAGCTCTTCACCAAGCCGGTCCAGGACCGCCCGACGCTCTTCTACGAGATCATTCAGCGCAAGGGCGCCAAGAGCTTCGGCAAGGGCAACTTCAAGGCGCTCTTCGAATCGATCGAACGGGAGCAGGCGCTCCGAGGCAATCTCTAGATCTATGCCCGTCTATCACCGGCTGGGAGATCTTCCCAAGAAGCGACACCTCGCCTTCCGAGGCCCGAACGGCTCGCTCCGCGCGGAGCAGCTGATGGGCAACCAGGGCTTCACCGGACCGGCGTCGCTTCTCTATCACATCCACCCTCCGACGACGGTGCTCTCGGTCGACAAGGTGGCCGAGGTCGGCTACCGCGCCGACCCCGATACGACACTCAAGCACCGCCACTTCAAGACGGCCGCTCTTCCGGTCGGCGGCAGCCCGACCCGTGATCGGGTGCCGCTGCTGTTCAACGCCGACGTCGCGATGCTCTTCGCCCGGCCGGACCAGAACGACGAGCACTTCTACCGCAACGCCCAGGCGGACGAGGTCGTCTACGTCGGCGAGGGCAGCGGGGTGCTGGAGTCGCAGTTCGGCCAGCTCCCGTATCGCCAGGGCGACTACCTCGTGATCCACCGGCACATTCTCCATCGGTATCGGATGGACGCCGTGCCGCACCGACTGCTGGTGATGGAGAGCCGGGGCTACATCCGCACCCCGACCCGCTACCGCAACGACTACGGCCAGATCGTCGAAGGCGCGCCCTACAGCGAGCGCGACTTCCGGATCCCGATGGAGCTCGAGACCCACGACGAGAAGGGCGAGTTCCCGATCCTGATCAAGCAGCACGACGCGCTCCATCGCTACCTGCTCGATCACCACCCGCTCGACGTGGTGGGCTGGGACGGGATCTTCTATCCCTGGGCCTTCAACATCCACGACTTCGAGCCGATCGTCGGCACGGTCCACCTGCCGCCGCCGATCCACCAGACCTTCCAGGGCGACGGTTTCGTGATCTGCTCGTTCTGCCCCCGCCCGTACGACTTTCACCCGGAGGCCGTGCCGGCGCCGTACAACCACAGCAACGTGGACTCGGACGAGGTGCTCTACTACGCGAGCAGCGAGTTCATGAGCCGGAAGGGCATCGAGTACGGGAGCGTCACGCTCCATCCCGACGGCATCCCCCATGGGCCCCATCCCGGGCGCGCCGAGGCGAGCATCGGCGCCGCGCGCACCGACGAGCTGGCCGTGATGATGGACACCTTCCGGC
>JAWKQJ010000001.1:0-172500 GCA_041390205.1 Gemmatimonadales bacterium | reverse complement strand
CGCGGTGCGCTAATGTACCGTGGCGAGAGGGAAAGAACCCAGAACATCAGCTAAGGTCCCGGAGTGACGGCTCAGTGTAGCAAAGGATGTGGGTATGCGCTGACAGCTGGGAGGTTGGCTTAGAAGCAGCCATTCCTTTAAAGAGTGCGTAATAGCTCACCAGTCAAGCGTAGCCGCGCCGATAATGGTCGGGACTCAAGCCGTCCACCGAAGCTGTGTCTTCGTACGCAAGTACGAGGGGTAGGGGAGCGTTCTGAGAGCGTTGAAGCCGGGGCGGAAGCCTTCCGGTGGAGCGATCGAAGTGAGGATGCCGGATTAAGTACGCGAGAATGCGGGTGAAAACCCCGCACACCGTAAGCCTAGGGTTCCTGAGCCATGTCGATCAGCTCAGGGTTAGTCGGTCCCTAAGCCGAGGCCGAGAGGCGTAGGTGATGGGAAACGGGTCAACATTCCCGTACCAACGATCAAACGTTACGAGTTCGAGGAGGGACGCAGGAGCAAGGTTACCGGCGGGTGGTGGATTCCGCTGTAAGCCGGGTAGACGTTTCCTCGTAGGCAAATCCGCGAGGATAGTCGAGAGGCGATGCCGAAGGGGACTTAGGTCCCCGCAAAGGGTGGCCGACGCATGCTGCCAAGAAAAGCTTCGCGAACCAGGATGATCGTTGACCGTACCGCAATCCGACACAGGTAGGCGAGGCGAGTAGCCTCAGGTGCTCGAGTGAATTACGGAGAAGGAACTCGGCAAAATGACCCCGTAACTTCGGGATAAGGGGTGCCGGCAGTATGTGACCTCGTACAGAGGAAGCAGAGACCGGCCGCAGAGAATCGTCCCAAGCGACTGTTTAGCAAAAACACAGGTGTCTGCTAAGGCATATTCCAAGCCAACGTATAGACACTGACGCCTGCCCGGTGCCGGAAGGTTAAGGCAAGTTGTCAGCCGCAAGGCGAAGCAATGAACCGAAGCCCCGGTAAACGGCGGCCGTAACTATAACGGTCCTAAGGTAGCGAAATTCCTTGTCGGGTAAGTTCCGACCTGCACGAATGGCGTAACGACTTGGGAGCTGTCTCCTCCGTAAGCTCGGCGAAATAGCAGTATCGGTGAGGATTCCGATTACCCGCGACAGGACAAGAAGACCCCATGCACCTTTACTACAGCCTGTCATTGATGGTCGGCTTGAGCTGCGTAGCATAGGTGGGAGCCGTTGAAGCCAGGGTTTCGGCCTTGGTGGAGGCAACAGTGAAATACCACCCTTCTTTTGTTGATCATCTCACTCCGACGGCAACACCGTCGAGGACCGTGGCAGGTGGGTAGTTTGTCTGGGGCGGACGCCTCCTAAAGAGTACCGGAGGCGCGCAATGGTGCCCTCAGTGCGGTCGGTAATCGCACGGCGAGCGTATAGGCAAAAGGGCGCCTGACTGCAAGCGCGACGGCGCGAGCAGGGACGAAAGTCGGCCTAAGTGATCCGGTGGTCCCGTGTGGATGGGCCATCGCTCAACGGATAAAAGGTACGCTGGGGATAACAGGCTTATCGCGTCCGAGAGTTCACATCGACGACGCGGTTTGGCACCTCGATGTCGGCTTGTCACATCCTGGGGCTGGAGAAGGTCCCAAGGGTCCGGCTGTTCGCCGGTTAAAGTGGCACATGAGCTGGGTTCAGAACGTCGTGAGACAGTTCGGTCTGTATCCGTCGTGGGCGTAGGAGTGTTGAGGGAATTCGTCCTTAGTACGAGAGGACCGGGACGAAGCGACCTCTCGTGTACGGGCTGTTCCGCCAGGGGCAGCGCCCGGTAGCGATGTCGCGCGCAGATAACCGCTGAATGCATCTAAGTGGGAAACTGTTCCCAAGATGAACACTCCTGAGCCGCAAGGCTCCTGAAGGGCCCTGGGAGACTACCAGGTTGATAGGGCGCAGATGTAAGGGCCGCAATGCCCTCAGTCGAGCGCTACTAATCGCCCGTGCAGTTTGATCTCTCCCGCTGATCCCGTCACTCTGTCTCCTCAATTGCCGATTTCGGGTATCCGCTCGGATACCCCTATCGGTCGGTTGGCGGGGCCTGTCGCTCCCGGACGCCTCTTCCCCTGGTATGCAGGGGCGAGACGACCATCGAGCGCCGGCCACGAAACTCCCCTGGGTCTGAATAGCGACCCCGTGGACGTCCAACCCCCGATAGCACCAGATCGGCTGACGACTAGCGCGCAGGGGCCACACCCGTTCCCATTCCGAACACGGTCGTTAAGCCCTGTAGCGCCGATGGTACTGCCATCTAGAGGTGGTGGGAGAGTAGGCCGTCGTCAGCTACCCCCTTGCAGCGCCCGGAGCCCCGCTCCGGGCGCTGCTTGCTTTCGACCCCCTCCGACCAGCGCCATATTCACCCGGTCCAACCACCGAGACCACCGCTGCGACTTCGACGAATCGCCGCACTGCCCGCGGCCCTCGCACTCGCCGCCGTCATCGCCACCCCGGGCGCCGCCCAGGAAGCCCGCCGGCGCTGGGAACGGCTCTGCCAGATCCGGATCGAGAAGTTCGATCGGATCCTGCCCCAGGCCATGCGCGAGCACGACATCGACCTGTGGATCGTGGCCCAGCGCGAGAACCGGAACGACCCCCTCTACGACATCCTCGGCCGGGGATACACCTCGAGCATCGGCTACTATCTCTTCACCCGACGCGACGACCGGGTCGAGCGAGTGGCCATGGGCATCACGGGCGGAATGCTGGAACAGTGCCCCGCCTACGACCGGGTGACGGGCGGCGTCGATCTCGCGGCCTTCGTCGCCGAGCGGGCCCCTGGGCGAATCGCCGTCAACACCTCCGACGAGATCGGCATGGCCGACGGGATCTCCGCCTCGCTCCATCGGCATCTGATCGCGACCCTGGGCCCTCCCTGGAGCGAGCGGCTGGTCTCGGCCGAGCGGCTGGTCTCCGACTTCCTCTCCCTCCACACCGCCGGCGAGATCGCCGCCTTCGCCGAGGCCGGCGAGCTCTCCCGCGAGATCGCGGAACGGGCCCTCTCGAACGAAGTGGTGGTGCCGGGCCGCACCAGCCTGAGCGACGTCGCCTGGTGGATGTGGGACCAGCTGCTCCGGCGGGGCCTGGAGTCGTCGTTCGACATGCCGTCCGTCTACGTCACCGGGCCGGACGGGATCGAAGCCACCTCCAACGACCGGATCATTCAGCCCGGCGATCTGCTCACGATCGATTGGGGCGTCGGCTACCTGAACCAGTTCACCGACGTCAAGCGGATCGCGTACGTCCTGAAGCCGGGCGAGACCGCCGCGCCACCAGGCATCCAGCGGGCGTTCGACCGGGCCCTCGAAGTCCGCGAGGTGATCCGCCGGACGATCCGTCCGGGGCCGACCGCCGGCGCGATGCTCGAGCAGCTGAACGCGGCGGTCGGGGCGGCCGGCTTCACCATCATGGCCGGCTTCAACCAGCCCACCAGTGGCCCGACCACGGACGTGATCATCGGCTGCCACTCGGTCGGAGACCGTGGCCACGGATCCGGGCCCTCGATCGCCTGGTTCAATCCGAAGCAGCTCACCTTTCCGATCCGACCGACCAATTTCTTTTCGATCGAGTTCTTCGCCTACACGGCCGCACCGGAGTGGGGTGGCCGAAAAGTGCGGATTCCGCTCGAGGACGACGCGGTCGTGACGGCACGCGGGGTGGAGTGGCTCTACCCGGTCAACTCTCGAATCTTGCTGATACGTTGACCTTCCCCCCGCGACCGCTGTCGCGAGGCCACAACGCTGTCGAAAAGGGCTGACTGCAGGACGATGCACGCCCTGCGAGAGGGTGTGTAGCTTCGAGCCGATAGTGTTCGGCTCCTGACTGGCTTCGAGCAATTGGACAGCCTCCAGGCAAGGCGTTGGGAGTCCTGGCGCCGTGGTCCGTCGGTTGCCCGAGGGTCGGGCAACCCGAACCCGGACCCGAGTGCCACTATGATGCAGCTCACCTGGAAGCGTCTCTCTCTGATCGGCCTTCTCGCGCTCGGCACCGCTTGCGCGCCCGACTCCGACACGGTGCTCGACGCCCCGTCCCAGAACCCCTCCGAGGGGCTCGCGGCGCAGCATGCGGCGAACCTGGCCGCGATCGAGGCCCTCCGCGCTGAGAGCGAGGCCTCCTACGATGGCCTGATGTCGGCCTGGCAGGCGCGCACCAGCGGCGCCCGACCGATGCTGAGCTCCAGCTCGGACGGAACGATGTACGTGGCCTGCCAGCCGCTTCCGTTCGACGGCGAGGCGCAGATCGTGGGCGCGGCCGGCGGCACGTTCGAGTTCGGGCCGCACCGGCTGACCGTGCCGGCCGGGGCGGTCACCGGGCCGATCTCGATCGCCGTGATCGTCACCACGTCGCTCAAGACCGAGGTCGTGCTGCTGCCGCACGGCACCCAGTTCGCGACCCCGGTGTCACTCGACCTCGCCTACGGGCACTGCGAGGACGCGCCGACCCATCGGGTCGCCTACGTCGACGCGCAGGACAACGTGATCGAGTGGACCACCTCGTTCGATCACCCCGACCTGCTGCGGATCACGGCCGAGCTGAGCCACTTCTCCACCTACGCGATCGCGTATTGAGGAGCCGGGTCGTGATCGGATCGAACGGAACCATGACGATGCCTACGGAGACGGCGGTGAATCCCGCCGAGTACCGGGCGCTCGTCGACGGCGGTCGAGCCGACGAGGTAGTGAGGCGCTCGGAGGAGATCCGTGAGACCGATCTCCGCGACGCGCCGGAGGTCGAGATCGAGATCGCTCGCGCCCTGGCGCGGACGGGACGCTTCGAGAAGGCGATGGCGCGCGCCACGACGGCGCTGTGGGGCTTCAGGGTCAAGCGGGATCTGCGGGGGCAGATGCGGGCCAACCTGGTTCTGGGCGGGGTCGCCTTCGAGCAGGGCCATCCCCTGGCGGCCGAGCATCACTACGGGCTGGTTCGGGTGCTCGCGGTGAGCCTCGGCGATCACAGGATCCAGGCGCAGGTGACCAACAACCTCGCTTGTCTGGCGCTGCAGAAGGGCGACTTCCAGGCCGCCGAGCAGCTGTTCCAGAGCTCGCTCGACCTGGCGCGCGATCTGGCCGACCTGCGGGCGCAGGCGGAGGTGCTCCACAACCTGAATGCGGTCTACCGCGGCCTGGGGCAGCTCGAGATCGCGGCGAAGTCCGGGAGCGAGGCGGTCGCCCTGGCGGAGCAGCTGGAGGACTGGTCGATGGTCGCCCTGGCGCTCGGCGGCCTCGCCGAGACCACCTCCTGGATCGATCGGGCCGGCGACCCCGAAGGCCTGCTCGCGCGGGCCGCCGAGAGCGCCGAGCGGGCGGGCGACGTGGTGCGCCAGGCGGAAGTGCAGCGGGTCCGGGCCGTGGTGGCCCTGCGACGGGGTGGCTACGACGAGGCCTACGCCCTCGCGGCGAGCGGTCGCACGCTGGCCGAGCGGAACGCCGCCGACCTGCTGACCGCGGAATGCACCGCCGTGATGGCGGTCGCCCGAAAGCGCGGGGGCCTCGACGCAGAGGCGACCCGGCTCCGGGAGGAGGCGACCGTCGCCCTCTATCGCATCTGAGCCTATCGGGAGACCGACTGGTTCGAGCGGGAGTGGGCGGCCTAACGGGCCGCCCGGCGAAGCGGGCGACGGGCCGACGGCCGGGACCGCAGCAGCGGCTCCGGTCGTTGCCCGTTTCGGCTCGAGCCTTGCGCCCCGGGAAGACGAGCTTTTCTTCCGAGGTATCATGCTGAGGATCACCTGCCGATTCGCGGCCACGCTGGTGGCGCTCGCCGCCGGCGCGGGCCCGCTCCAGGCCCAGCTTCCGGGCGAATCGGTCACCAAGGGGATCGCGAGCCTCCGCGGCGAGTTCCTCGCGGTGACCTACGAAGAGGTCCAGGCGACGCTGCTCGATTGGGCTCTCGCGGTCGAGCGAGGCGACACCGCCAAGATCCGCCCGTTGCTGTCCCAGGAAACCTGGTTCTCGCCGGTCGAGGGGTGGCGGGCGCTCGACCCCGAGGAGACGCTGGTCAAGCTGGCCGAATGGCTGCCTACGGTCTCGGCCTACGGCTTCACGGTCAACGACTTCGACGCCAGCTCCAGTCTGGCCTACGTGCTCGGCTCGGTCCACTACCAGCGACGCGTGGGCGACGAAGGGAAGGTGGTACGCGCCGAGGTGGCCCTGGTGCTGGCCCGGCGGGGAGATCGCTGGCAGGTCAGGAGCTATCTCGAGCGGCCGATTCCATGAGCCCGGTCCGTGGCCGCAAGCTCAATCATCACAGTCGACTGGACCAGCTGATCTCGAGTGAGATCTAGACTGGTGTTGGAGAAATGACGGAGCCGACCAGGTTCGCCAGGGTGGCGTTGGTGGGCCGGCCCAACGTCGGCAAGTCCTCGCTCCTGAATGCGATCCTGGGCCAGCCCCTGGCGATCGTGAGCCCGAAGGCGCAGACGACCAGGCTTCCCGTCGTCGGGCTCCACACCGAAGGCCAGACCCAGCTGCTCTTCGAAGACCTGCCCGGCGTGGTCGATCCTTCCTACCTCCTGCAGACCCGGATGCGCGAGCTGGCGGCCGACGCTCTCCGGCACGTCGACATCGTCGTCCTCCTTCAACCAGCCACCGAGGCCGGCCCCCCGCCGGACCTCGACCTCGAAACGCTCGCCGGGTTCCGCGGACCGGTGCTCAACGTGTTCACCAAGGCGGACCAGGTCGAGCCGGGCGATCGGGCCGAGACCCGTGGCCTCTACGTCTCGGCCAGGACCGGCGAGGGTGTGCGGGAGCTGATCGAGACCCTCACGTCGCACGCGCCCGAAGGGCCGTTCGCATACCCGGCCGACGACCTCGGCGTCCAGCCGACCCGGTTCTTCGTGGCCGAATACCTCCGGGAGGCGGCGTTCCTGCACCTCGACGAGGAGCTGCCGTACTGTGTGGCCGTCGAGGTCGAGGAGTTCCGCGAGGACAGCGACCCCATATACATTCGGGCCACGCTGTTCGTGGAGCGCCGGTCGCAGAAGGGCATCGTCGTCGGGGCCGGCGGGGCCACGATCCGGGCCATCGGACAACACGCCCGACGGCGGACGGAGGAGCTCCTCGGCCGCCGTGTCTACCTCGATACCTGGGTGAAGGTCCTGCCCGGGTGGCGCCAGAACCCCGATCACCTGGCTCGGTTCGGCTTCACCGAGCTGGAACCTGGAGGCCGGCGATGAGCCTCGCCCCGGAGCTGCTCGAGATCCTGGTCTGTCCAAAGTGCAAGGGCGACCTCGAGTATCGAGAGGACGAGCAGGTGCTGATCTGCCACGCCTGCCGCCTGGCGTATCCGATCGAGGACGACATTCCCGTCATGCTGATCGACGAAGCCCGGCCGGCATGAACCGCAGCACCGGGTTCGAGCGGGCGCTGGAAGCGGCGCGCGCGGCGGCCCTCAATCATCGACACGCCTTCGTCGGCACCGAGCACCTGCTCGCCGGCCTGCTCGACGACCCGACTGGCCCGGCCGCGACCCTGGTGTCGCAGGCCGGGCTCGACGCCACCCAGCTCCGCGCCGGGGTCCTGTCGGGGCTGCGGAAGGCGGCCAAGGGACAGACCATCTCCGCCGAGAGCTTGACCCTGAGCCGGCTGGCCCAACGCGCGATCGACGAGGCGGTCGCCCGGGCCCGAGAGGCTGGCGCCGCGGAGGTCTCCGAGCGCGAGCTATTGGGCGCCGTGGTGGCCGAGCCGAAGGGTCGGATTGCCCAGGTGCTCGGCGCGGGCTCCACCGCCCACCAGGCCCTGGCCGGCCTGCTCGGAACCTCGGGGGGCGAACCCGGCTCGGTCCCGCCCGCGGACCGACCGCAGGGCGACACCCGGGGTGGCAAGCGGCGGAGAGGGAGGCAAGGGCGATCGGCGCCCGGACCGCGGGGGCGATCGCCGAGCCGCCGAACCGGTCGAGGCCTCCAAGCCGGCCCCCGCCGAGCCCGCCGCCACGGCCGAGCCGGCCCGGCAGCCACGGCGGGTGGTGGTGCCGCAGGACCCGCCGCGTCGCTGGAGCCTGTTGCTGCTCGTCTTCATCCCGATCAGCGTCGTCCTGGAGTGGCGCGACGCCGCGCCGGTCATGGTCTTCGTCGCCTCCTGCGTGGCGATCCTGCCGCTGGCCGGCCTGATGGGAGACGCGACCGAGGCATTGGCCCATCGCTTCGGACCACGATCGGCGGGCTGCTGAACGCCACGTTCGGCAACGCCGCCGAACTGATCATCGCGGTGATGGCCCTCGCGCGGGGCTCGTCGATCTGGTAAAGGCCTCGATCACCGGCGGCATTCTCGGTAATCTGCTGCTGATCCCTCGGGCTCTCCTGCCTGGCCGGCAGCAGGCCGGACCGCGGTACGCTTCAGCCGCACCAACGCGGGCATGAGCGCCGCCATGTTGGCGCTCGCCGTGGTCGGCCTGGTCTTTCCGGCGGTGTTCCACGCGGTCCATCGGCAGCCGGACGCCCTGGCGGAGCTCACCTGTCGGAGGTGGTGGCCGGAATCCTGATCGTGACTTACGGCCTCTCGCTGGTCTTCTCCCTCAAGACCCACCGCGCTCTCTTCAGCCCGTCGGCCAGCAGTCACGGGCCGTCGGACGGCCGGAGTGGCCGATGGGCTTCGCCGTCGGGGTGCTGGCGCTGGCGACCCTCGGCGTGGTGGTGGAGTCGGAGCTGCTGAATTAACGCACGGTCGAAGGACCACCGAGACGCTCGGGTTGAGCGAGGCGTTCCTCCAGGCTGATCATTGATTCCTCTGGTGGGCAACGCGGCCGAGCACGCGGCGGCGGTGGTGGTCGCCTAGGGCAAGATGGACTTGGCCTTCCAGATCGCGCTCGGGTCGAGCACCCAAGTGCATTGCTCGTGGCGCCCCTCCTGGTGTTCGTGGGGTTGGTGCTGGGTACGGACATGAACCTGGTATTCGGCGCGTTCGAGGTCGTCGCGCTGGCAGTCTGACGGTCCTGGTGGCGATCATCACGCTGGACGGCGAGACTCACTGGTTCGAGGGCGTGCAATTGTTGGCCAGTCTGCAGTTGCTCGCCGCGGCGGCGTTCTTCATTTGACTTGGCCGGGCAGGCACCTAAGTTGCTTGCCTGTAAACGCTTAGATCGAGAGGAGCCGGGTGCAGTTCGCCCGACCATCCTTTTACTTTGGACCGGTCGGCCGGCCAGTCCCATTCGCGAGCGGGTGGGCTGAGCGCGCCTTTCCCGTCAAGTCTTCGATGACCCGGAGGGTGGTCGCCTCGATCATCCTGCGGGGGCATCCGGCGTTCCTGTTCGTCGACGCGGGGCCGGAAGGCGACTTCGGTCTCGATCTGGTTCGCTCGGTAAAAAGCGATGCGTTCACCGCAATCATCCCGACGCTGATTCTCTGCGGTCAGTACGAGCCCTCGTCCGTCCAGGCCTGGTTCGCGGCGGGCGCCGACGAGATCCTCACCGACCTCTTCCCGCGCGAGGAGCGGCGCGCGCGGCTCGAGGCGCTCCTGATCCGGAGCGAGCGGGACGTCTCGGTCCATCCGTCGACCCGGCTTCCGGGCGCCCCGGAGATCGACCGCGACATCCGCAAGCGGCTCCGACTCCGGGGAGAACTTCGCGGTCTGCTACGCCGACCTCGATCTTCAAGGAGTACAACGACCGCTACAGCTATTACGACGGCGATCGGGTGATCCCCATCCTCTCCCGCGTGCTCCACGACGTGGTGAAGGGTCTGCTCGGTCCGCGCGGGTTCGTGGGCCACATCGGTGGCGACGATTTCATCTTCATCATCCCGGCGAGCGATATTAGCTTGGTGTGCACCGAGATCCTGAGCGTTTTCGACACCCTGGTGCCGTTTCAGTACAACGAACAGGATCAACGGGCGGGATATTTCTTCGGCAAGGATCGGCGCGGGCAGCTCCACCGGGGTGCCGCTGATGACGCTCTCGATTTGGGATCGTCACCAACCGCAACCGCACGTTCGCCCACCCGGCCGAGGTCAGCGAGCTGGCGACCGAGATGAAGAGCTACGCCAAGACGCTCCCTGGCTCGGTGTACGTGGTGGATCGGCGACAGACTCGCAGCGACGGGCGTCAGGGATGAACGTCTCTTGCACACTCGTGTCAGACCGTGTTCGGGTCGATCCGGCGAAGGTGCCGGCGGCCGGCGTGCGCGCCCGTTGCTCGGTGTGCGGGGGCGTGTTCTGGGTGCGCCAGGAGAGCGACGCTCCGGTGTCGCAGGCGCCCCGATCGCGGCCCCGCCGCCGCGTGAAGCCACCCGTGGCCCGCGCCCGGCCCCCGCGGAGCCGGTGGCCAAGCGGCCGGCGGAGCCCCGGTCGGCTTCGCGCCGCCGGTCGTGGCCCCGCCGTCCGGGCGCTCTGCGCCGCCTGCCCGGCAGGCGCCGTCCCAGCGGAGTCCGTTGGGTCCGGCGATGCCCGTTTCGCCACCCAAGCACGGCCATCCCGGTCCGCGACGCTCGCCCCCGACCCCGACGATTCCCCGCCCGGCCCAGCCGGCCCCGAGCCGGTCGCGGCGACCAGACCGGAGCCACCGACCCCCGCGCCGCCGCCGCCGACCTCGGTCCCTTCGCGGCCAAAGCCCGCGGCGCCCAGCCCTTCAGTCGAGTTCGATCGGCCGGGAGGGGCGTCGACCAGCGCCGCGCCGGCAGAAGCGGCGGGTCAACCTTCTTGAGCCAGACCCCTGAGTCCAAGGCCCGGAGGCTCGCGAGGACGCTGATCTCCGACATGGTCGTCTACCACCCGGCCAAGCGGCGCGAAGGTCTGGAGGGTGGCAATCTCAAGACCCTGTTCGAGGAAGAGATCCGGAAGAGCTGGGAAGAGCCACGTCGACCAGGTGGGCCAGCCATTGGCCGAGTCGACCCCGTTCTTCAGCTTGAGGCGCTGAACGAGATCCTCGCGGACGGCCAGTCGCTCTTCCCCTGACGGCGGGCGGTGCGGGTCGCCCCGACCGACCATATGGGCCACCCCGGCCGCCCCCGAACACCCCGGTAGCCCACCACCTGGCGGCGTCCGCGCCAGCCGCTCGCCGCAGCCCCGTTGACGGACCGTTCAAGCGCCTCGCTGGGTTATATTTGCGCGGTATCGCCGAGCCGACCCATGGCACGCGCCCGGGCCGGCTCGCTCGTTAATCGGGGGACGCCGCCGGCGTCGCCCGGGTCATTCGAACTCCTGGGACCGATGAGCATCGAGCCTGAAGCCGTGTCCGATCTCGAAAGCCGTTTCACTGAGCTCCGAGGCTTCCTTTGACCTCGCTGCCAAGCGGACTCGTCTCGCCGAGCTCGAGGAGGCGCAAATGGCCGCCGGCTTCTGGTCCGACCAGGAGCGCGCCCGAGAGGTGGTCAAGGAGCTCAAGACGCTGAAGGGCTGGGTCGAGCCGGCGGTCGAGCTGGAGCGCCGGATCAACGACCTCCGTGGTCTGGCCGAGCTGCTCGAGGAGGAGCCGGACCCCGGCATGGAGGAGGAGCTCTCGAAGGAAGTCACCGCGGTCGGCGAGCGGCTCGCCGCTCGAGCTCAGTCGATGCTCCAGGGCCCGACGACGTCCGCAACGCGTTGCTCACGATCCACCCGGGCGCCGGCGGCACCGAGTCGCAGGACTGGGCCGAGATGCTGATGCGGATGTACGTCCGCTGGGCCGAGGAGCACGAGTACGAGGTGCGGGTGCTCGACCTGGTCCCGGGCGAAGAAGCCGGCGTCAAGTCGGCCTCGCTCGAGATCAGCGGCGACCACGCCTACGGCTACCTCAAGGCGGAGAAGGGCGTGCACCGGCTGGTCCGGATCTCGCCGTTCGACGCACAGGCCCGCCGCCACACCTCCTTCGCCTCGGTGTTCGTCTACCCGGAGGTCGACGACGACATCGAGATCGAGCTCCGGGACGAGGACATCCGGATGGACGTCTACCGGGCGTCCGGCGCGGGCGGGCAGCACGTCAACAAGACCTCGTCCGCGGTCCGCCTCACCCATGAGCCGACGGGCGTGGTGGTGGCGTGCCAGCAGGAGCGGAGCCAGCACAAGAACCGGGAAACCGCGATGAAGATGCTGCGCGCGGCGCTCTACCAGCGTCGGCTCGAGGAGCAGGAGGAAGAGCGGGCCAAGCTCGAGGCCACCAAGTCGGACATTTCCTGGGGCAACCAGATCCGGTCGTACGTGTTCCAGCCCTATACCATGGTGAACGACCACCGCACGGAGATCAAAGTGGGCGACGTCCAGCGGGTGATGGACGGCGATCTGGACGAGTTCATCACCGCGTACCTCAAGCGCTTCGGGGGCTCGGTCCGGTGACCGACACCAGCGAGCGGAGCTACGTCGAAGCGGCCCGCCGGGAGAAGCGGACCGAGCTCGAGCGGCTGGGTCAGACGGCGTACGCCTACGGGTTCGAGCGCTCGCACCGGCTCTCCGAGGCCCTCGCGCTCTACGACGACGCGATGGGCGACGACGGTCCCGAGGTCCGGGTCGCCGGCCGGATCGTGTCGCTCCGCTCGCAGGGCAAGACCATGTTCTGCCATCTGGAGGATCAGGCGGGTCGGCTCCAGATCTACGTCCAGCGGGATCGGCTGGGCGAGGGCTACGAGGCCGCGAAGCTGCTCGACCTCGACGATTTCGTCGGGGTGCGGGGCCAGCTCTTCCGGACCCGGCGGGGCGAGGTCAGCGTGCGCGCCGACGAGATTCGCCTGCTGACCAAGAGCGTCCGCCCGCTCCCGCGCGGCAAGACCCGCACGACCGACTCGGGCGAGCAGGTCACCTACGGGGCGGTGCAGGACCCCGAGTTCCGCTACCGCCAGCGTTATGCGGACCTCGCCGTCCATCCCGAGGTGCGCAAGGTCTTCGAGACCCGGGCCGAGGTGTGGTCCGCTTCATCCGTCGCTTCATGGACGAGCTGGGCTTTCTCGAGGTCGAGACGCCGGTGCTGCAGCCGCTCTACGGCGGGGCGTCGGCGCGGCCTTTCGTGACCCACCACAACGCGCTGGACACCGACCTCTATCTCCGGATCGCCGACGAGCTCTACCTCAAGCGGCTGATCGTCGGCGGCTACGAGCGGGTCTACGAGATCGGACACGATTTCCGGAACGAAGGCATGGATCGCTCGCACAATCCCGAGTTCACCATGCTGGAGTTCTATCAGGCCTACGCCGACTACACCGACATGATGGCGATCATGGAGGCGATGCTGCCCGGCGTGGTGCGCCACCTGACCGGTGGCACGACGATCGGCTACCAGGGCGAGACCATCGATTTCAAGACACCCTGGCCGCGGCTCAAGTTCGTGGACGCGGTCCGGGAGCGGACGGGGCTCGACCTGCTGAGCGCGCCGGAGGCCGAGCTCCGCCGCTACCTCGTCACCCATGATCCGGAGCTCGGCCGCGAGCAGGCCGAGGCACTCTCCGGCGGCCGGCTGATGGACGAGGTCTTCAAGCTGGCGGTCGAGCCGACGCTGGTCCAACCGACCTTCGTGATCGATCACCCGGTGGCGCTCTCGCCGCTCGCGAAGAAGCACCGGACCGACCCCGGGGTGGTCGAGCGCTTCGAGCTCTTCATCGCCACCCGCGAGCTGGCCAACGCGTTCAGCGAGCTCAACGATCCCGACGACCAGCGGGCCCGCTTCGAGGACCAGGTCCGGCAGCGAGCCCAGGGCGACGACGAGTCGCAACCGCTCGACGAGGACTACATCCGCGCCCTCGAGTACGGGATGCCGCCCACCGGAGGCCTCGGTCTCGGCATCGACCGGCTGGTGATGCTGCTCACCGATCAGGCGTCGATTCGCGACGTGATCCTCTTCCCGGCGCTCCGCCCGGAGCGGGAGGGCTGATGGCGCTCTGGCCGAGCCCGCTCGAGCGGCGGATCGCGATCCGCTATCTCCGGGGCCGCAAGGCGTCGGGGTTCACCACGCTCAACACCCGAATCGCGACCGCCGGGGTCTCGATCGGCGTCGCCGCGCTGATCGTGGTGCTCGGGATCATGAACGGGCTCCACAACGATCTCCGCGACAAGATCCTGGTGGGGAACCCCCACCTCTACGTGCTCACCTTCGGGGCCTCGCTCCGGATGGACGATTGGCGCGCCGCCCTCGACTCGATCCGGACGGATCCCGAGGTGGTGGCGGCGGCGCCGGTGGTGCTGCAGAAATCGTTGATCCTGAACTCCGCCGAGTACGCGGCGGCGGTCGACGTGATCGGACTCGACCCGGATTCCGCCCGGGCGGTGATCAGCCTGCCCGACGCGATCGACGGCGACCTCACGATCCGCCAGACCCGCGACAGCCTGGACGGCGAGCCGATCGACGGCGCGATCGTGTTGGGCGCCCGGCTGGCCGAGCGGCTCTCGACCTACGTGGGCGACGTGGTGACCCTGATCTCGGGCGGCGATCTCACCCGGATCAACCGGGCGATCGGCCGACCGACCCCGCGATACTGGTCGTTCGAAGTGACCGGCACCTTCAACACCGGGATGTTCCAGTACGACGACGGCTTCGCGGTGATGCGCCTCGCCGAGGCCCGCCGCTTCGCGGGGATGGGCGACGCGGTCTCCGGCATCCAGGTCCGGGTGCGCGATCCCTGGGAGGCGGCCGCGGTCGCCGCCCGGATCGGCGAGCGCCTCGGGTATCCCTATCGGACCGTGACCTGGCAGGACCAGAATCAGAGTCTCTTCGGCGCCCTCAAGCTCGAGAAGCTGGGCATGGGCCTGATCATCACCTTCATCACCATCGTGGCCGCGTTCAACATCATCGGGACGCTGACCATGATCGTGGGCGAGAAAACCCGGGAGATCGGCATTCTGCTGGCGATGGGGCTCACCCGCCAGTCGATCGGGCGGGTCTTCCTGGCCCAAGGGGCCACGATCGGCCTGGTGGGGACCAGCGTCGGTCTCGGGCTCGGGATCCTGGTCTCCTTCCTGCTCGACAGCTCGCAGCTGATCCGGATCGACCCGTCGATCTACTTCATCGACCACCTGCCGGTCCAGGTCGAGCTGCTCGACGTGCTGGTGGTGATCGCGGTGAGCCTCTCGATCGCGCTGCTCGCGACCACGCCGGCGTCGCGCTGGGCGGCGCGGCTCCAGCCCGTCGAGGCGATCCGGTCCGAATGAGCGACGTGCTGGTGGCCTCGGGCGTGGTGAAGTCCTACCAGGGCGGGGACGGCTCCGCCGTGGAGGTGCTCCGGGGCCTCGACCTGACGGTCGAGTCCGGCGAGTTCGTGGCGATCGTCGGCGCGAGCGGATCCGGCAAGAGCACGCTCCTCCACCTGCTCGGCGCGCTGGACGTCCCCTCGACCGGGGAGATCGCGCTCGAGGGCCGGTCCTACGGCGGCCTCGACCCGGCCTCGCTGGCGCTGCTCCGGAACCGGCGGATCGGGTTCGTCTTCCAGTTCCATCATCTGCTCCGCGACTTCTCGGCTCGCGAGAACGTGATGATGCCCCAGCTCATCGGCGGCGAGAGCGAGGCCGCCGCGGCCGCCCGCGCCGACGAGCTGCTGGCGGCTTTCGGTCTCGCGAATCGCGCGAGTCACATGCCCGCCCAGCTCTCGGGAGGGGAGCAGCAGCGGGTGGCCGTGGCCCGGGCGCTGGCCCGCGCCCCGGCCCTCCTGCTCGCCGACGAGCCCAGCGGCAACCTCGATCCGGAGAACGCGGAGATCCTCCACGAGGTGCTGAGCGAGGTGCGCGCCCGCTACGGGACGGCCCTGGTGGTGGCCACCCACAATCGGGCCCTGGCCGAGCGCGCCGACCGAATCCTGAGACTCGCGGCTGGCGTTCTGGTTGCAGAGGGGTACGGCGAGGAGGCGATCCCGACGTGAGCGAGAAGCAGCTCTGCACCCAATGCGGGGAGCGGGAGGGCGTGGTCACCCTGAATCGGATCGAGGGTGGCACCGTCCGCACCGACCATCTCTGCGCCAAGTGCGCCGCCGAGAAGGGGATCCAGACCGCCGACGCGGTCGCGGATACCCCGCTCGGCGGGCTGCTCGCCGCCCTTGGCACCGACCTGAGCCCGACCCCGGCCTCGGGTGCCGGGGAGGCCACGGCCTGCCCGGGCTGCGGGGCGACGCTCACCGACTTCCGGGAGTCGGGCCACCTGGGCTGCGATCTCTGCTACACCACCTTCGCCGAGCCGCTCGAGGAGCTGCTGCGACGGCTCCATGGCTCCGCGCATCACGTGGGTACGTCCTACTCGCCGCCGGACGCGCCCGACCGGTCGATCGAAGAGACCACCGACTCGCTCAGGGAGCGCCTCAAGCAGGCCGTCGATCGGGAGGCTTTCGAGCTGGCGGCCGAGCTGCGGGACCGGCTGCGGGAGCGCGAATGATCGACCTGTCATTGCTGCCGGACGGCGGGCTCCGCTGGCTGGAGGCGAGCGGGCCCGGAAGCCACCTGGTCCTGTCGACCCGGATCCGGCTGGCGCGGAACCTGGCCCGGCAGCCGTTCGAGCGCCGGATGAGCGCCGGGGAGCGCCAGCGGGTGCTCGCCAAGGTGCAGGCCGCCGCGGCGAACAGCGACGTGCTCCGGGACGCGGTGGCGCTCCGGCTCGACACGCTGGATCTGGTCGACCGGAGGCTGCTCCTGGAACGGCATTTGATCAGCCGGGAGCTGGCCAGGCTGGAGCGGTCGGAGTCGGAGCCGCAGGGCGGGGCACTACTCCTGCACGGCAGCACGGCGGTGATGGTCAACGAGGAGGACCATCTCCGGCTCCAGAGCCTCGAATCCGGGGTCGATCTGGAGCGTGCCTGGCAGCAGGTCAAAGTCGTGGACACTGAACTGGGGCAACGACTTGCGTTCGCATTTCACCCCCAGTTCGGTTACCTTACCTCGTGCCCGACCAACGTCGGAACCGGGCTCAGGGCGTCGGTGTTGATCCACTTGCCAGGCCTGGTCCTGACGAAGGAAATCAACAAAGCTCTGCACGGTCTGACGAAGGTCGGTTTGACGTATCGGGGTTTGTACGGGGAGGGCAGCGAGGTCGTCGGCAACTTCTTCCAGCTGTCCAACCAGACGACCCTCGGGAAGTCGGAAGAAGAGCTGCTGGAGGATTTGGGCCGGATCATCCGGCACGTGATGACGATGGAGGAGCGCGCTCGTCAGGTGTTGCTGCGAGACGCGCCCACGGTGCTCGAAGACAAGGTCTGGCGGGCGTTCGGCCTGCTCAAGTACGCCAGATCGTTGGGCTTCGAGGAGGCGATGAACCTGTTGAGCGGCGTTCGGCTCGGGGCCAGCCTCGGGTTGATCAAGAACGTCTCCATGTACACGCTCAACAAGCTCCTCGTCTTCACCCAGCCGGCACACCTCTGTGCCGTGGCGGGTGAGGAGCTGCCGGAAGACGCGGTCGTCATCCGGCGAGCGGACTACGTTCGTCGTACGCTGGACGAGGAAGTGTCCAGAGCGCGGCGGGCTGAAGGAGGCTCCGCGTGAGCCAGGCCAGGGTGCAATGAACGGTTACAACTTCACCGATCGGGTGCGGAAGGTCCTCCAGATGGCGCGCGAGGAAGCGGCCCGTCTGCACCACGAATACGTCGGCACCGAGCACATCCTGCTCGGCCTGATTCGCGAGGGCGAAGGGGTGGCGGCCGCCGTGCTGACCAACCTCAACGTCGACCTCGAGGAAGTCCAGCAGAAGATCGAAGAGACGGTCAAGAAGGGCAAAGCCGCCGCGCAGCCCGGACCGGATTTGCCCTACACCTCGCGCGCCAAGAAGGTGCTCGAGCTCGCGATGACCGAAGCGCGCGAGCTCAACCACTCCTACGTCGGCACCGAGCACCAGCTGCTCGGCCTGCTGCGGGAGGAGAAGGGCCTCGCGGCGCAGGTGCTCTCCGACGCCGGCGTCAGTCTCGAGCAGTCGCGGGCGGAGACCCTCCGGCTCCTCGGCAGCGAGATGCCGAGCCAGGGCACGCCCGGCGCCACCCCGACGCCGCCGCCGAGCTCGAGCCAGAAGTCCGAGAAGAAGTCCAAGACCCCCGCGCTCGACCACTTCTGCCGCGATCTCACCCAGCTCGCGGCCGACGGCGCCCTCGATCCGACGATCGGGCGTCACAAGGAGATCGAGCGGGTGATGGAGATCCTGGCCCGCCGGAAGAAGAACAATCCGGTGCTGATCGGCGAGCCGGGCGTGGGCAAGACCGCGATCGTCGAGGGCCTCGCGATCCTGATCGCCAACGGCCAGTGCCCGGACGTGCTGCACGACCATCGGGTGCTCTCGCTCGACATGGCGGCGGTGATCGCCGGCACCAAGTACCGGGGCCAGTTCGAAGAGCGGCTCAAGGCGGTGATGAACGAGATCGCCCAGAACCGGCACGTGATCCTCTTCATCGACGAGCTCCACACCCTGGTGGGCGCGGGCGCCGCCGAGGGCGCGATCGACGCCTCCAACATGCTCAAGCCCGCGCTGGCGCGCGGCGAGCTGCAGTGCGTCGGGGCCTCGACGCTGAACGAGTACCGGAAGTACATCGAGAAGGACGGCGCGCTGGAGCGCCGCTTCCAGGCCGTGATCGTCGAGCCGCCCTCGGTCGAGGAGACGATCGAGATCCTGAAGGGGCTCCGCAAGAAGTACGAGGAGCACCATCGGGTGGTCATCCCCGACGAGAGTCTCGAGAACGCGGCCGTGCTGGCCGAGCGCTACATCACCGACCGGTTCCTGCCGGACAAGGCGATCGACGTGATCGACGAGGCGGGCGCTCGTGCCCGGCTCGCGACCCAGGCGCCCCCGCCCGAGCTCGCGGACCTGAAGAACGAGCTCGAGCAGGTCAACCGCGACAAGGAAGCGGCGGTCCGCGACCAGAACTTCGAGCGCGCCGCGTCGCTCCGCGACTCCGAGCGCGATCTCCAGAATCGGATCCGCCAGCGCCAGGAGGAGTGGGAGCGCGACCGGCAGAGCAAGCGGCCGGTGATCGACGAGGAGGCGATCGCCTTCATCGTCTCGCGCTGGACGGGCATTCCGCTCACCCGGCTGCAGGAGGCCGAGACCACCCGGCTGCTCCGGATGGAAGACGAGCTGCACGAGTCGGTGATCGGCCAAGAGGAGGCCATCACCGCGGTGTCGCGCGCCATCCGGCGCTCGCGCGCCGGTCTCAAGGACCCGCGCCGCCCGATCGGCTCGTTCATCTTCTCCGGCCCGACCGGCGTCGGCAAGACCGAGCTGGCCCGCGCGCTCGCCAAGTTCCTGTTCGCCGACGCGAGCGCCCTGATCCGGGTCGACATGTCGGAGTACATGGAGAAGTTCTCGGTCTCGCGGCTGATCGGCGCGCCCCCGGGCTACGTCGGCTACGAGGAGGGCGGCCAGCTCACCGAGGCGGTGCGCCGCCGGCCCTACAGCGTGGTGCTCTTCGACGAGATCGAAAAGGCGCACCCCGACGTCTTCAACGCGTTGCTCCAGCTGCTCGACGACGGCCGGCTGACCGACAGTCAGGGCAGGGTGGTCGACTTCCGCAACACCGTCGTGATCATGACTTCCAACATCGGGAGCCACATGATCGTCGACGCCGGACCGATCGCCGACGAGAGCGCCTGGAAGGCCGTCGAGCAGAGGGTCCGCGGCGAGCTCGGCCGCCATTTCCGGCCGGAGTTCCTCAACCGGGTCGACGACGTGGTGGTCTTCCATCCGCTCTCGCGGGCCGACCTCGCGCAGATCGTCGACCTCCAGGTGGCGCACCTCGCCAGGCTGGTAGAGGCGCGAGGCATGACCCTCACCTTGTCCGAAGGCGCGCGCGGGCTGCTCGCGGAGCGGGGCTACGACCCGATCTTCGGCGCCCGACCCCTCAAGAGGGTCATCCAGCGGATGCTCCAGAACCCGATCGCCTCCGCGCTGCTCGAAGGCGAGTACGGCGAGGGCGATGCGATCGAGGTCGATCGCTCGGGAGACGAGCTGGTGATCCGCCGCGGCGAGCGATTGGCCGCCAGCGCCTGACGTGGGCGGCCGCACGCTCCGACCCCCGCGCGGCGAGCTCTCGCGCGGCAGTAGCCCGAGCCCGCTCGTCGTCAGCGACCTCCCCCGATCCTCGCGGGTCGGGGGAGGTCTGGCTTTGGAGTGGTCGAGGGGGCGAACCCCGTTCAGAGCTCCAGCAACACCACCGTCCCGACCGCGACCAGCGCGAGGAGCACCTGGCCGGCCACCACCACGATCGCCTTGCGCGGCTCCTCGGGCAGCCAGCGGAGCAGGAAAATCGCCGCGGCGGGCACTTGGAGCACGATCAGGAGCTGGAAGACCCGGGCGGGCGTGCCCTCGTCGTGCGGCGGGATCGGCTTGGCCGGCATTCCGTTGATCGCCAGGTAGCCCGCGATCAGGGCGAGGGCGGCGATCGACATCAGGAACGGCAGCAGGGCGCTGGGCTTCCGGAGGAGGGCGGACCACGGCATGGGGCTGCTCCTGGCGGCGTCACGCCGCGGCGTCGTCGCTCTCAAGCGCGCTTCCGCCGCCAAGGTCACGTCGTCGAGACCAAGGCCGACGGCGCACGCCGTCACCTTCGACGTCGAGGAAGGCAACCGGGTCGCGATCAGCCAGGTGATCATCGAGGGCAACGAGCGCTTCTCGGACGGCGAGGTGGTCGGCGGGATGAGCTCGAAGCCCGAGGGCTTCTGGTGGTTCCGCCGGGGCGAGTACAGCGAAGAGCGGCTCGACGACGACATCCGGAACAAGATCCCCCAGTGGTACGCCGACCGGGGCTACGTCGATCTCCGGATTCTCGGCGACACTCTGATCGCCGACAGCGTGCCCGGCAAGGCGATCCTCAAGATCCAGGTCGACGAAGGCGATCCTTACCGGGTCGGCAACTTCGAGATCTTCGGTAATCGCCGCTACTCGGCCGACGAGCTGAGCCTCTTCTTCCCGTTCGGCACCGGGGTGGTGGCCGGGACCGGCGAGGACGTCGGGGTGGCCTTCAGCCGGGCCGACTGGCAGGCCGCGACCGATCGGGTCGTGAATCTCTACCAGAACAGCGGCTACATCGTCTCCCGGGTCGAGCCGGAGGAGATCCGCCGGACCGGGGCCGACGGGAAGCCGATCGTCGACCTCCGCTGGCGGATCTTCGAGGGCCAGCCGGCAACGATCAACCGAATCGTCATCCTCGGCAACGACGTCACCCACGAGCGGGTGATTCGCGAGCAGATCGTCCTCCTGCCGGGGATGACCTTCAACCGCGACCTGCTGATCCGCTCCTATCAGAACGTCTCGAACCTCAACTTCTTCGAGCAGCCGCTGCCGCCGCCCGACGTGCGGCAGGCGGAGAACGGCGTCGACGTCGACCTGATCTTCCGGGTCACCGAGCGGAACACCGGCAACGTCAACTTCGGCGCGTCGGTGGGCCAGGGGGTCGGGGTCGGCGGCTTCATCGGGCTCGAGCAGCCCAACCTGTTCGGCCGCGGCAAGCGGGGCCGGATCCAGTGGCAGTTCGGCCGCAACATCAACGACTTCAATCTGAGCTACTCGGACCCGGCGATCCGCGACAGCCGGCTCTCGGGCACCATCACGCTCTTCTCGAGCCGCCAGCGCTACACGATCGGCGACCTGGGCCGGATTCTCCGGCAGGGGGCCAGCCTCCAGCTCGGCTTCCCGCTCTTCGGCTCGCGCTACACCAGGCTCTTCGGCCAGTACGGCTTCCAGCGGAACCAGTTCACCGACACCCCGACCGATCTGGCCGACCGCTTCCGCTGCGACGGCTCCTGCTCGCGCTCCTCGCTCGGTCTGAGCCTGGTCCGCGACACCCGGGTCGGCTTGCCGTTCCCGGTGGCCGGCAACTCGATCACGGTCGGGACCGAGCTCAACGGCGGCTTCCTGGGCGGCAGCGGCCGCTACCAGAAGATCGATCTGGAGGGCAAGTGGTACACCCCGCTCAACAACGCCGGGTTCGGCGGCGGGGTCCAGTTCACCCTCGGTATCACCGCCAAGTCGGGCTTCGTCTTCGGCGACGTGGGGCCCTTCTTCTACGAGCTCTACTCGCTGGGCGGGGTGCAGTACGGGGTGCCGCTGCGCGGCTACGACGAGTTCTCCATCACGCCGCGGGGCTTCAACCCGACGGCGAGCGGGGGGGTCTCCGTCAACCCGGAGTCCTTCGGCAAGGCCTACGCCGCCTTCACGATCGAGGCGGGGGCCCGAATCAGCCAGCAGCTCTACGCCAGTGTATTTTCTGACGCCGGAAACGTCTATAGCCAGGCCCGTCAGTACAATCCGACGCGCCTGTTTCGCAGCATCGGCGTCGGGGCGGCGGTGATCTCGCCGCTCGGGCCGATCGGCATCGACCTGGGCTACGGTCTCGACCGGACCGACGCCAACGGCAAGCCGAACCCTGGTTGGCAGCTGCATTTCCGACTGGGCAACTTCTTCTAGACACTCAAAGCGGTCGACGGAAATATCACGGGCGGAGGAACATGATGCGGGTTGCGTTTGGGTTGGCGGCTCTCCTCGTCGCGGTAGCGACGGCTCCGGTGGCGTCACAGCAGGAAGCCGCCGGGAATCCCGGAGCCGTCAAGATCGGGCTGGTGAACGTCCAGGCTCTGCTCAGGGGCATGCCTGGCTTCGCCCAGGCCGAGAGCACCTACAACAAGGAGTTCGAGGCGGGACAGACGGAGGCCCAGAAGCTCCAGGCCGTCTTCGACTCCGCCGTCGCCCAGTATCAGCAGTCGCAGGCGATGATGACCCCGTCGAACCGCACCGCCCGGGAGCGGCAGCTCCAGGCGCAGCGGGACACGGTGGTGGCCAAGGTGCAGGCGATCGAAGGTCGAGTCGCCGCCAAGCAGCGGGAGCTGCTGGGGCCGATCCAGGACCGGCTGCGCGCGGTGATCGACGGGGTGAGAGCGGAGGGCAACTACGCCCTGATCATCGATGTGACCTCCGAGATCGCGGCCGGGATCATCGCCTACGACAAAGCGCTCGACATCACCCTCAAGGTGGCCGCGCGGCTGGCGGGCTCGGGCAACTAGGTGCCCCGCGTCACCGTCGCCCGCACGGCGGCGGCCATCGCGGAGCTGGTGGGCGGCCGCCTCGAGGGTGACCCCTCGCTCGTCGTGAACGCCGTGGGTCCCCTCGACGGGGCCCACGGCGACACGCTTTCGTTCCTGGGCTCCAAGCACTACCTCTCCGAGTTCGAGCGCTCCGAGGCCGGCTGCGTCCTGGTGGCCGAGGGGATCGGGTTGTCGTCCCGAGGGCCGGCGACGCGCATCTGGGTGCGGGACGCGAGCCGTGCGATGGCGCAGGCGCTGGCGGCCCTGGTCCCAGCGCAGCCGCCCGAGGCGGGGATCCACCCGACCGCCACCCTGGGCCGCGGGGTTCGGCTCGGGATGGGGGTCTCGATCGGCCCGAACGCCGTGCTCGCGGCGGGCGCGGAGCTCGGAGACCGGGTCGCGGTCGGAGCGGGCGCCGTGATCGAGCACGGGGTGATCGTCGGCGACGACAGCGAGGTCGGGCCCGGCGCCACGCTGTACCCCGGCACCCGGCTCGGCCGCCGGGCGCGGATCAAGGCCGGAGCGGTGATCGGCGGCACCGGTTTCGGCTACATTTCCGGCGCCGACGGCCATCGCGAGTTCCCGCACGTGGGCGGTTGCGTGCTCGGCGACGACGTCTCGGTCGGGGCCAACAGCTGCATCGACCGGGGCAGCGTGGGCGACACGACGATCGGCGACGGGACCAAGCTCGACAATCACGTCCACGTCGGCCACAATGCCCGGATCGGCCGGCGCTGTCTGCTGATGGGCGGCGTGGTGGTGGCGGGAAGCGCGCGGATCGGCGACGACGTGATCCTGGCCGGGCACAGCGCGGTCGGCGGTCACTTCCGGGTCGGCAATCGGGTCCGGGTCGCCGCCAAGTCCGGTGTCATCGCGGAGATTCCGGACGGCACCGACGTGAGTGGTTTCCCGGCTCGACCGCACCGGGAGTTTCTCCGAGCCCAGGCCGCGCTCTATCGGCTGGCTCCGTTGATCGACAAACTCGAGGCTCTGGTGGAGTCGCGGACCCGACATGGCCCGAAGAACGATTCGTGAACCCGTAGCGATCGAAGGCTCCGGCCTCCATACCGGCGCCCAGGTCACCGTCGGCTGCCGGCCGGCGCCTTCCGGCACCGGGATCCGCTTCCGGCGCGTCGATCTCGACGGCAGTCCCGAGTTCGCGGCCCGGGTCGATCTGGTGCAGGCCACGGAGCGCCGCACCGCCATCGGCGACGGCGCGATTCGGGTCGAGACGGTCGAGCACCTGCTCGCCGCGGTCGGCGCGCTCGCGCTCGACGATCTGATCATCGAGGTCGACGGTCCCGAGACCCCGATCCTCGACGGCTCGTTCGAGCCTTTCCTCACCACGCTCGAGCGGGGCGGGGTGGTGGAGCAGGAGGGCGACCCGGTGGTCTACACGGTCGCCGCGCCCTTCACCGTGACGGTGGGCGACGCCTCCTATGTGGTCTCCCCCGCCGACCACCTCAGGGTGACGGCCTCGATCGAATGGCAGCACCCCCTGATCGGCCGGCAGACCGGCTCGTACGACATCACGCCCGAGGGCTTCAAGACCGAGCTGGCGGGGGCCCGTACCTTCGGCTTCGCGGCCGAGGTCGATGCCCTCCTGGCGAAGGGGCTCCTCAAGGGCGGCTCGGTTGAGTCGGCGGTCGTGCTCTCCGAGACCGGACTGGTCGAAGGCCAGCTCCGCTGGCCCGACGAGTTCGTGCGCCACAAGGCCGGGGACATCGTCGGCGACCTGACCCTGACCGGCGGCCGGATCCAGGCCCACGTGGTGGCGACCCGACCGAGCCACGAGGGCAACGTCGCGCTGGCGCGCACCCTGGCCCGCACCGCGAGTCGGACCGGCGGCTCGGTGCTCGACATCAACCGGATTCTCGAGATCATCCCGCACCGGTATCCGATCCTGCTGGTCGACCGGATCCTCGAGCTCGAGCCCCGCAAGCGGGTGGTGGGGCTCAAGAACGTGACCATCAACGAGCCCTTCTTCCAGGGACACTTCCCGGGCCATCCGATCATGCCGGGGGTGCTGATCGTGGAGTCCATGGCCCAGGTGGGCGGGATGCTCATGATGGACGAGCTCGACGACCCGGACGGCAAGGTCGTCTACTTCCTCTCCTTGGACAACGTGAAGTTCCGGCGCCCGGTCCTCCCGGGCGATCAGCTCCGCAACGAAGTCCAGATGGTGCAGGTCCGCGGTCGCACCTGCAGGATCCGAGGCGTCGCCTACGTCGACGGCCAGGTGGTCTGCGAGGCCGAGATGATGGCGATGGTCATGGACCGGTGACCACCGTCCACGCTTCGGCGGTCATCGACCCCGCGGCCGAGCTCGGCTGCGACGTCGAGATCGGGCCGTTCGCGATCATCGGACCCGACGTGCAGGTCGGCGACGGCTGTCGGATCGGCCCCCACGCCACGCTCGAGCGGAACGTGCGGCTGGCCGAGCGGGTGAAGATCGGCCAGGGCACGGTGATCGGCGGCGATCCCCAGGACCTCAAGTATCGCGGCGAGGAGAGCTGGGTCGAGATCGGGCGCGACACCGTGATCCGCGAGTACAGCACGGTCAACCGGGGCACCGCGGCCACCGGGATGACCCGGGTCGGCCAGGGCTGCTTCCTGATGACCTACGTCCACATCGCCCACGACTGTCAGATCGGCGATCAGGTCATCATCGCCAACGGCAGCCAGCTCGCCGGGCACGTCACCGTGCACGACCGGGCCATCCTGTCCGGCCTGGTGGCGATCCACCAGTTCGTCTCGATCGGATCGCTGGCCTTCATCGGCGGCTGCTCGCGCGTCAACCAGGACATCCCGCCGTTCGTCCGCGCCGTCGGCAACCCGGTCGAGCTCTACGGGCTCAACTCGGTGGGCCTGCAGCGCGCCGGCTTCGCGCACGAGACGGTCCGGGCGCTCAAGCGCCTCTACCGGATGTTCTTCAACTCCGAGCTCAACCTGACCCAGGCGGCCGAGCGGGCCACGCGCGACGTGCCGGAGCTGCCGGAGGTCCGCCAGTTCCTGGATTTCGTGCGGCGATCCGAGCGCGGCATTCCGGGCTGATGGCTCGGCTCCCGGTTGGCGTGATCGGCGTCGGGGCGCTCGGACAGCACCACGCCCGCCACCTCGCCCGATCCGAAGACGCCGAGCTGGTCGGGGTCCACGACATCGACCCCGCGCGCGGCCAGGCCGTCGCCTCGCGGGTCGGAACCCGCTTCTTCGCCGAGGTCGATCAGCTGCTCGAGCGGGTCGAGGCGGTCACCATCGCCGTACCCACGCCGGCCCACACCGAGGTCGGGCTCCGCGCGATCGACCGGGGGTGCTCGGTCCTGCTCGAGAAGCCGATGGCCGCGAGTCTGGCCGACGCCGATCGGCTGCTCGCGGCGGCCGCCCGGCACGGCGTGCAGCTCCAGGTGGGGCACGTCGAGCGCTTCAATCGCGCGATTCGGGCCGCGCGGCCCTACCTCGGCGAGCTCCGCTACTTCGAGAGCACCCGCCTGGCGCCGTTCCAGCCCCGCGGGACCGACGTCGCCGTCGTGCTCGACCTGATGATCCACGATCTCGACCTGATCCTCCACCTGACCGGATCGGCGTCGGTGGCCGACCTCCGCGCGAGCGGCGTCGCGGTGCTCACGGAGCATCTCGACGTGGCCAACGCGCGAGTCGAGTTCGAGACCGGTGCGGCCGCGACGATCACCTCCTCACGCGTGGCGCGCGATCGCGTCCGCAAGCTCCGGATGTTCCAGCCCGACGGGTACTTCTCGCTCGACCTGGCGCTCGGGAGTGGAGTGTTCATGCGACTCAAGAACGGCCGGGGCCCCGGCGTCGCCTCGAGCCTGGAGGACCTGGTCGAGACCATTCCACTCGAGGCGCCCGAGCTCGACGCGCTCGGTCTCGAGCTCCAGACCTACGTTCGCTCGGTCAAGGGACACGCGGAGCACGTGGTGACCGGCGCCGAGGGACGGGCCGCATTGGCGCTGGCCCTCGACGTCTCCCGCGCCGTCCGCGGCTCGTGACCCGCGGTCCCCGGATCTTCCTCTCGGCTGGCGAGCCTTCCGGCGACCTCCACGCCGGAGCGGTCGCCCGGGCGCTCCTGGCCCGCTATCCCGACGCGACCATCGACGCCTTCGGCGGCCCGCAGCTGGCCGCGTCCGGCGCGCGGATCCTCTATCCGATGGAGCGCTACACGGTGATGGGCTTCGCCGAGATCGTCTCCAAGATCCCGGCGCACGCCGGCCTCTACTTCGATCTCAAGCGAAAGCTCGAAGCCGGGCACTACGACCTCTTCTGCTGCGTGGACTATCCCGGCTTCCACATGCGGATGGCGGGCGCCGCGAAACGGGCCGGGGTCAAGGTGCTCTACTACGTCGCGCCCCAGCTCTGGGCCTGGCGCCCGGAGCGCGCCGAGCGCCTCCGCCGCTCGGTGGACCGGTTGGCGGTGATCTTCCCGTTCGAGGCGCCCTTTTTCGAGAAGCTCGGCATCCCAGCCGACTACGTCGGCCACCCGCTGCTCGATCGGCAGCCCTGGCCGACCCGCTCGGAGGCGCGCGCCACGCTCGGCATCTCGGCCGGCGCCCGGGTGCTCGCGGTGTTTCCCGGCAGCCGCCGCCAGGAGGTGCGTCGGCTCTGGGAGCCCTTTCGCGACGCGGCCAGTCAGCTGCTCGAAGATGGGAGCGCCGACCGGGCCCTCGTCGCCGCCGTGGCCGACCAGGACTATCCCGACCTCGGCCGGCTCGAGCCCGTCGAGGCCGACTCGCTGACCGTGCTCGCCGCGGCCGACGCCGTGCTCGCCAAGTCGGGGACCACCACCCTGGAGGCCGCGATCTCCGACGTGCCGATGGTGGTGGCGTACCGGGTCCACCGGCTCACCGAGATCCTGGCCCGACGGCTGATCCGGGTCCAATGGGTCACCCCCGTCAACCTGATCGCCGACGAGGCGGTGGTCGACGAGCTGCTGCAGGACGAGGTGACCGCCGCCAATCTGGCGAGCCGCGCCCGACCGCTGCTCGATCCGAGCCATCCGACGACGATCGCCCAGCGACGGGCGCTGGCCCAGGTCCGCGAGCGGCTGGGCCGGTCGGGGGCGGCCGATCGGGTGGCCATGATCGCGGCGGAGCTGCTCGGGTGAGATGGCGGCCCGATCCGGAGCGGACGGCCCGCACGGTCGGCCCGGTCGTCGGGGCCCTCGCTCGAAGCTGGCGGATGGAGCTGGTCCACGAACACCGCTGGTCGACGCTCGTCGAGGCGGGCAAGCCCTTCGTCTTCCTGCTCTGGCACGAGATGCTCTTGCCGCTGCTCTGGCGCCATCGGCGGCAGGGCGTCGCCATCGTGGTGAGCGAGGCACGCGACGGCCGCTACCTCGCCGCCTACGCCGAGCGGCTCGGCTACCTCAACCTGTTCGGATCCAGCACGAGGGGCGGGGCCCGGGTATTACTTCAGGCCGTTCGGGCCCTCGAGTCGGGGCGCCCGGTGGCGTTCACCCCTGACGGGCCCCGGGGCCCACGCCGGGAGGTCAAGCCTGGGATCATTCACGCCGCCCAGAAGGCCGGAGCCAGCGTCCTGCCGATCGTGGCCGTCGCCGATCGGGCGTGGCGGCTCCGCTCGTGGGATCGCTTCATGTGCCCGAAGCCGTTCGCGCGGGTCCGGATCGGGTATGGCGCGGCCTACCCGATCGACCCAGGACCCGAGGGCCTCGATCGGGGCGCCGCCCTCGCGAAGCAGAGTCTCGAAACCCTCGAACGGGAGCTGGGTTGGCCGGCCGGCGTGGTGACGGACACCGAATAGTCCGCTGGCTCTGGACCAGCCGCCGGCTCGACGCCCGGCTCGCCAGGGCCACGCTGCTGCCGGCGTCCGGCCTGTGGCGGCTCGCCATCGCCGGCCGGAACCTCGCCTTCGACCGCGGCTGGCGCGCGAGCGCCCGGCTCCCAGTCCCGAGCATCGGGGTCGGCAATTTGACCGTCGGGGGGTCGGGCAAGACGCCAGTGGCCAGCTGGATCGCCGGTTGGCTCGCGGCCCGGGGAGTGAAGCCCGGAGTCCTGCTCCGGGGCTACGGCGCCGACGAGGTCCTGGTCCACCGCCACGCCGTGCCGGAGGCCCTGGTGGTGGCCGACCCGGACCGGCATCGCGGAGCGGAGCAGGCCGTGGCCGAGGGCGCCGAGGTGCTGGTGCTGGACGACGCCTTCCAGCGCCGCGACGTGATTCCGGACTTCAACCTGCTCCTGGTCGCCGCCGAAACCGGTCGAGCCGTCCGCTGGCCCCTCCCGGCCGGCCCCTGGCGCGAGCCGCTCAGCGCGGTGGGCCGTGCCGACTTTCTGCTGGTCACCCGGAAGCGGGCCGACCTCAGCACCGCCACCTCGCTGGCCCGGGAGCTGGCCGGGGGAATTCCTACAGGTGTAGTCCATCTGGCGGTCCAATCCTACGTCTCGCTGGTCCACGGGCGATCCCATCCGGCCTCGATCCTCGAGGGCAAGCGGGTGGTGGCGGCCTCGGCGATCGCCGATCCGAGCGCGTTCATCGCCCAGACCAAAGCGGCCGGAGCTCAGGTCCAGGCGGCCACCTGGCGGGACCACCACGACTTCGAGGATCAGGACGTCGCCTGGCTGGCGCGGGCGGCGAGGAAGGCGGATTTCCTGGTCATCACCGAGAAGGACGCGGTCAAGCTGCGGGATCGGTGGCCGGCCAGCGTCCCGGAGCCGCTGGTCGCGGCCCTGGAGTTGCACTGGGAAGCGGGCCGGGAACAGCTCGAACAGCGGCTCGATGCCCTCGTCACCCGGGGCCGATCCGACTAAATTTTTGCCCTCATTACACTTGACCCTCCCCGGAGACTCACTCCAATGACTGCGGTCCAGGGCCTCATTCGGCCTGAAAAGGACACATTCCTCCCCGACGAGAACCCGTTCGAGTCGATGATGGCTCGGTTCGACATCGCCGCGGACCTTCTCAAGCTCGAACCCGGCCTCTACAGCGTGCTGCGGCACCCGGAGAAGCAGATCATCGTCGCCTGCCCGATCATGCGCGATTCGGGCGAGGTCGAGGTCTTCACCGGGTTCCGGGTGCTGTACAACACGGCCCGCGGCCCGGCGAAGGGGGGCATCCGGTTCGACCTCAACGTCACCCTCGACGAGGTCAAGGCGCTGGCGGCGTGGATGACCTGGAAGTGCGCCGTGGTCAACATCCCGTTCGGCGGCGCGAAGGGCGGGGTGATCTGCGATCCGACCGCCATGTCGATGACCGAGCTGGAGAAGCTCACCCGGCGCTATACCTCGGGCATCATCGAGACCCTGGGCCCCGACTCCGACGTGCCCGCTCCCGACGTCAACACCAACGAGCGGATGATGGCGTGGATCATGGATACCTACTCCATGCACAAGCGCCACACGGTCACCGCGGTGGTGACCGGCAAGCCCGTCGAGATGGGCGGCTCCCTCGGCCGGCGCGAGGCCACCGGCCGCGGCTGTATGATCTGCACCCGCGAGGCGCTCAAGCAGCTCGACATCCCGATCGAGGGAGCCCGCGTCGCGGTGCAGGGGTTCGGCAACGTGGGTTCGATCGGCGCGCGGCTGATGTCCGAGCTCGGCATGAAGGTCGTCGCCGTGAGCGACAAGGACGGCGGCCTCTATAACCCCAAGGGTCTCGATGTCCCCGAGATGATCGAGTACTCCCGCCGGCATCGCGGCCTCAAGGGCTACACGGAAGCCGATCAGATCAGCAACGCGGAGCTCCTCACGCTCGACTGCGAGGTGCTGATGCCCGCCGCGCTCGAGAACGTCATCAACCAGGACGTCGCGCCGAACATCAAGGCGCGGGTCGTCTGCGAAGGCGCGAACGGCCCCACCACCGCGAAGGCCGACAAGATCCTCCAGGACCAGGGCATCCTGGTGGTGCCCGACATCCTCGCGAACGCGGGCGGCGTCACGGTCTCCTACTTCGAGTGGGTGCAGGACCGGGGCGGCTACTTCTGGGATCTCGAGACGGTCAACAGCCGGCTCGAGCGGATCATGGTGGACGGGTTCGCCGAGATCGCCGGCATGGCGGCCCGACACGGGGTCAGCATGCGGATCGCCGCGTACATGGTCGCCATCGACCGGGTCGCGGCCGTGCACCGGCTCCGCGGCATGTACGCCTAACGCGAGGCTCGTCCCCGGAGCGTGCGCACGACGCTGGTTGCGGTCGGCCGGGTTCGCCGCGGTCTCCGGGAGGTCTGCGACGACTACCTCCGCCGGATCGGACGCTACGGCGAGATCGGCGAGCGCGAGGTGAAGGAAGGTCCGGCCGCCCGGCCGGTCGGCGAGCGGCGGCGGGTGGAGGGCGAGCGGCTCCTCGCGGGCATCGACCCGATCACCACCGTCGTGGCCCTCGAGTCGACCGGCAAGCCCTGGAGCAGCGAAGACCTGGCCACCCAGCTCGACCGCTGGCGTCTCGAGGCTCGACCGGTCGCCCTGCTGATCGGCGGCTCCCACGGGCTCGACCCCGCGGTCCTGGCCCGGGCCGATCACCGCTGGAGTCTCGGGCCGCTCACGCTGGCCCACGAGCTCGCCCGAGTGGTGGTCCTGGAACAATTGTACCGGGCCTGGACTATTCTCCGCGGCGAACCCTATCACAAGTAGCCGGCATGACCGAGTGGTTCGAGGAATGGTTCGGCGAGGAGTATCTCCATCTCTACCCCCATCGGGACGACGAAGACGCCGATCGGCTGGTTCGGCTCATCGCGGATCGGCTCGCGCTGCCGCCGGAGACACGGGTGCTCGACGTCGCCTGCGGGGCGGGGCGCCACGCCCGCGCCTTCGAGCAGCTCGGGTTCCGCACGGTGGGGCTCGACCTCTCCAGCCCGCTCCTCGCCCGCGCCAGGAGCATCACCGGCGCTCCGCTGGTCCGGGCCGACATGCGACACCTGCCGGTGCGGCCGCGGTCGCTCGACCTCGTCGTCAACCTCTTCACCAGCTTCGGATACTTCGATGACGACCGGGATCACGAAGCCGCGCTGGCCGCGATGATCGAGGCGGTCCGCCCGGGCGGATGGTTCGTGATCGACTACCTGAACGCCAGCTGGGTCCGCGCGACGCTGGTGCCGGAAGAGCACGCCGTCGTGGCCGGCACCGAGGTGCGGATCGAGCGCTGGCTCCACGACCGGGAGCGCTATGTGATGAAGACGATCTCCGTACCGGACGGCCGCCAGTTCGTGGAGCGGGTCCGGCTGCTCGAGCCCGCCGAGCTCCGCCGGATGATCGAGCGGCACGGAGCCGCGGTCGAGCATCAGCTGGGCTCCTATGACGGCGCGCCCGCCTCGAGCGGCGCGCCCCGAGCGATCATCATGGCCAAGGCGGCGTGACGGTGGAGTTTCGCGATACCCCGATCGATTGGCCCTTCGCCCGTCCCGAGCCGCGCCAGGGCGGCTTCGCGTCGGAGACCATCGAGGCGATGGTCGGCGCCTCTAAGGAGCTGCTCGCGCGGATGGCGGAGCCCGACGCGCTGGCGGTGACGACCGGGCATCAGCCCGTGCTCTTCACCGGACCGCTCTACACGGTTCACAAGGCCCTTTCGGCGAAGGCCCTGGCCCGGGCGCTCGAGCGGCGCTGGGAGCGCCCCGTGGTGCCCGTCTTCTGGGTCGCCGCCGACGATCACGACTATCGCGAGGTCGCCGGCACGTCGTGGCTCGGCACCGACGGCTCCCTCGTCTCGGTCGAGCTGCCACCGCGGCCCGACGACGCGCCGCTCCGTCCGATGTACGCGGAGCCGGTCCCGCCGGAGGCGGTCGAGGCGATCGACCGGCTCGCCGACACCACCACGGGCGCCGACCGCGACTGGGTCGTCGACTGGCTCCGGCGTCATTACCAGGCCGGCGCGACCCTCGGCGACGCGGCGGGCGGCGCCATGGCCGAGCTCCTGAGCGGCCTCGGGATCGCCTGTGTCGACGGCAGCGCGACCTCGCTCAAGCGGCTCGCCTGGCCGGTGGTCCGCCGTTCTCTGGTCGAATGGGACGCCCTTCATCCCGCGCTGCTCGAGCGCGCGGTCGCCCTCGAGGCCGCCGGCCAGTCGGCGGGCGTCAAGGTCGACGACGGCGCCACCCTGGTGATGCTCGAAGCCGGCGCGGGCCGCGATCGGCTCCTCCCGGACGGCGACGCCTTCGTCACCCGGCGGAGCGGAGAGCGCTTCACCCTGGAGCAGCTCGACCAGATCGCGGCCCGGGAGCCGCGTCGGATCTCGGCCAACGTGCTGCTCCGGCCGGTGGTCGAGAGCGTCGTCCTGCCGACCGTGGCCTACCTGGCCGGCCCCGGCGAGCTCCGCTACCTCGAGCTGGCCAGCGCCCTCTACCGGCCGCTCGACGCCGAGCGGCAGCGGCCGCTTCCACGCTGGTCCGGCGCGTGGATCGAGCCCAGGATCGTGCGCACCGCGGCCAAGCTCGACCTCACCCTCGACGCGGCCCTCGCGCCGGACGCCGAGGCCGACCTGGCCCGCACGCTGGTGCCCGACCAGGTGACCCGCGTCATCGCAGCGGCTCGGGACGCGATCGACGCGGCCTTCGAGCGGGTCGTCGAGGCCGTGATCTCGGTCGACCCGACGCTCGAGAAGCCGGCCCGCTCGACGGCGGGGGCCAACCTCAACAACCTGGCGCAGCTCGAGAAGCGGGTCACCCAGGCGGCCACCCGCAAGCAGGGCGAGGCGCTCGAGCAGCTGCAGCGGATCCGAACGGCGCTGGCCCCGAGCGGCGGGCCCCAGGAGCGGGTGGTCGGCGTGACCAGCTTTCTGGCCCGCTACGGCCGGGAGCGCCTCGCCGACCTGGCGGAGCACGTCGAGGCCTGGTACGAGGCGGCCCTTGTAGCGGTCGAGAGCCCCACCTAGACTCGGATTCGAGATGACGTTGATTGGGTTGCTGGTTCTCGCCGCGCTGATGATCCCGGTGATCGTCGTGCTGGTCGACTCGCCGATCGGGCGGGCGATCGCGCGGCGGCTCGAGGGCCCGGGCGTCACCCCGCCCGCGCTCAACGACCTCGCCAAGAAGGTCGAGGTGCTGGAGGCCGAAGTCGACGAGCTCGGCCGCACGGTCGAGTCGCTCCGCGAGGAGAACCAGTTCCTCCAGAAGCTGATCGAAGACAGCCCGCGCCCGCTGCTGCCCCCGAAGCCCCCGTCCTGATCCCGTGGCCCGCGCCGCTCCGGTGGTCGCGGCTGGCATCCTGGCCAGCAGGATCGTTGGCCTGGTGCGGCAACGCGTCATCGCCCACTACTTCGGCCAGGCCACCGACTCCGCCGACGCGCTCGCCGCCGCGTTCCGCATCCCGAACGTGCTCCAGAACCTCTTCGGCGAAGGGGTCCTCTCCGCCAGCCTGATCCCCGAGTACACCAAGCTGCGCGCCACCGGACAGGACGAGGAGGCGGAGCGGCTCGCCGGCGCGGTGGCGGGCCTCCTCGCGGTCGCGATGACGCTGCTGGTCGCTGCCGGCGTGCTCCTCACCCCCTGGCTGATCGACGTCCTGCAGCCGGGCTTCGACGGCGCCCGGCGGGAGCTGGCCATCGGGCTGGTGCGGATCATCTTCCCCGGCGTCGGCCTGCTGGTGCTCTCGGCCTGGTGTCTCGGGATCCTGAACAGCCATCGGCGCTTCTTCCTCTCCTACGCTGCGCCGGTGGTCTGGAACCTGGCCATCATCGTCACCACGATCGCCGCCGCGACCCGGCTCTCGGGGCCAGCGCTCGTGGTCTGGACCGCCTGGGGCTCGGTCATCGGCGCCGCGCTCCAGCTGCTGGTCCAGCTGCCCCTGGTCGCCCGGCTGCTCGGAGGGATCCGGCCCACCCTCCGCCATCGGAGCGCCGCGGTGCGGCGCGTGGTGGTGAATTTCATGCCGGCCGCCCTCTCGCGTGGCGTGGTGCAGGTGAGCGCCTACGTGGACGGGGCGATCGCCGGCCTGCTCCCGATCGGCGGGGTGGCGGCCCTCACCAACGCGCAGGTGCTCTACACTCTGCCGGTGAGTCTCTTCGGGATGTCGATCGCCGCCGCGGAGCTGCCCGAGCTTTCCACCGAGGCGGCCGGCTCCGGCCACACCGTGGCCGACGCCCTCCGCGAGCGGCTCGCCCGCGCCTCCCGACAGGTGGCGTTCTTCGTGGTGCCCTCGGTGATCGGTCTCGCGATTCTCGGCGGGCTGGCCGCATCGGTCGTCTTCCAGTCGGGCCGATTCACCGCGGACGACGTGCGCCTGGTCTGGGCCACGCTTGCCGGCGCGAGCGTCGGCTTGCTCGCCGTCACCCTCGGCCGGCTCTACAACTCCGCCCACTACGCGCTGGGCGACACCCGCACCCCGTTCCGATACGCCTCTCTCCGGGTGCTGATCGGGATCCCGCTCGGCCTCGCCGCGGCGCTCTGGCTGCCGGACGCCGTCGGCGTCGCCCCCCGCTGGGGCACGGCGGGCCTGACGTTGGCCGGAGGCCTGGCGGGCTGGCTCGAGTACTCGCTGCTCCGCCGCTCCCTGGTGCGCCGGCTGGGTGCGATCCCGTTCGACTGGGCGCTTCACGCGCGCCTGTGGCCCCTGGCGCTCGCCGCGGCCGGGTTGGCCTGGCTCCTGGCTCGGGCGCTGGGCGACGGCCTGCTGCCGGCGCTGGTCTCGCTCGCGGCCTACGGGATCCTCTATCTCACCGGCGCCGCGCTCCTCGGCCTCCCGATGGTCGCGGCCATCCGCCGGCGCTTCGGAGCAGGGCGGTGAGCGGCCGGCCGGAGCTGCTCCGCAGGATCGAGTCGCTGCCCGACGGGCCGGGGGTGTACCTCTGGAAGGGTCGAGAAGGCGAGGTGCTCTACGTCGGCAAGGCGAAGAACCTCCGGAGCCGGGTCCGCAGCTATCTCGCCACCGAGCAGACCAGCCTCAAGAACCAGCTGCTCCAGCGGCAGATCGCCGACGTCGAGACCATCGTGGTCCCGAACGAGGCCCAGTCGCTGCTGCTCGAGAACAACCTGATCAAGGAGCACCAGCCCCGCTTCAACGTCCGCCTCAAGGACGACAAGAGCTACCCGTCGATCGCGGTCACCCTGAAGGAGCCGTTTCCCCGGGTGCTGGTCACCCGGCGGCGCGACCTGCCGGGCGCGCGCTACTTCGGGCCCTACACCGACGTGGCCGACATGCGCCGCACGCTGGCGTTGATCCGCCGGATCTTCACGGTGCGGAGCTGTCACGACGATCTGCCCGAGGAGCGCCGCGAGCGCCCCTGTCTCGACTACCACATCGGGCGCTGCCGCGCGCCCTGCGTCGGCTGGCAGAGCGAGGCCGACTACCGGGCCATGATCGGCGAGGTGATCCGTTTCCTCGAAGGCCGGACCGTCGACGTCCGGGGCCGGCTCCGCGAGATGATGCAGGCGGCGAGCGACCGCGAGGACTACGAGCGGGCGAAGGACCTCCGCGACGCCCTGCGCTGGCTCGACCACCTCGACACCCCCGCGACCGTGGAGATGCTCGGCGGCGGCGACGCCGACGTGATCGGCTACGCGCGCGACGGCGACGAAGCCGTGGGCGTGATGCTCCGGATCCGCGACGGCAGGCTGGTGGCCCGCGAGCACCGGGTGCTCGAGAACCTGGAGGAGCTGACCGACCCCGCCGTGCTCGAACACTTCCTGCTGCGCTATTACCGCCTGGCGGAGGATCGCGCCAAGCGGCTGCTGTTGCCGTTCCCGCCCGAGGACCTCGACCAGCTTCGAGCCCTCCTGCCCGAGCACGAGTGGCTCCTCCCGCAGCGGGGCACCGGCGCGCGCTGGCTCAAGCTCGCCGACCAGAACGCGCAGCACCTGCTCGAGAGTCTCCGGATCGAGTCGTTCGAGACCGACGAGCGGGCCGACGATCCGGTCTACGCCCTGGGCCGCGCCCTCGGGATGTCGACGGTGCCGCGGCTGATGATCTGCATCGACATCTCCACCAGTCAGGGCAGGGACACGGTCGGCTCGCTGGTGGCGTTCGAGGCGGGCCGCGCCCGCAAGTCGGAGTACCGGAAGTTCAAGATCAAAGGCATCGCCCAGCAGGACGACTTCGCCGCGATCCACGAGGTCGTGACCCGCTACTTCACCCGCCGGCTGGAGGAGGAGAAGCCGCTTCCCGACCTGATGGTGATCGACGGCGGGAAGGGCCAGCTCAACGCCGCCGTGGCGGCCGCTCAGGCAACCGGCGTCGCCGGCCGGCTCACCATCGCGAGCCTGGCGAAGCGCGACGAGGAGATCTTTCTTCCGGGGCAGGCCGAGCCGCTCCGCCTTTCGAGACGGAGCCCGGCGCTCAAGCTGCTGCAGCGGATTCGGGACGAGGCCCACCGCTTCGGCGTAGCCTACAACCGGAAGCGACGCTCGGAGCGCACCATCACGTCGGCGCTGCTCTCGATTCCCGGAGTCGGCCCGACTCGTCGCCGCCAACTGATCGAGCGCTTCGGCAGCCTGGCCGGGGTCCGCTCCGCCACCGTGGCCGAGATCGCCAGTCTGCCGGGGTTCTCCGCGACCCTCGCCGAGCGGGTCCTCGAAGCCGTCTCCAACGCCTGAACCGAGAACATGGACTTCCACCTCGAATGCTCGAACTGCGGCGCCGAGAGCTCCGCCGAAGGCCTCCCGACCGTCTGCGGTGGCTGCGGCAAGCCCTGGCTGGTCCGCTATCCGAACCGCAAGCCGACCATGGCCGACCGCGACCGACTCACGGGCGGCAGCATGTGGCGCTATCGCCCGCTCCTGCCGCTCGTGGGCAGCCAGCAGCCGGTCTCGCTGGGAGAAGGGCAGACGCCCCTGCTCGAAGTCCCGAGGCTCGCCCGCGAGATCGGGCTCCCGAACCTGCTGGTCAAGGACGAAGGCACCAACCCGACCGGCTCCTTCAAGGCCCGCGGCCTCGCCGCCGCGATCACCATGGCCACTCTGGCCGGCGCCCGCCGGTTCACGCTCCCGACCGCCGGCAACGCCGGGGTGGCCGCCTCGGCCTACGGCGCCCGGGCCGGGGCCTCGGTCAAGGTCTTCGCCCCCGCGACCACCCCGGCGCCGATCCTCGGTCAGATCCGCGCCTTCGGCGCCGACCTGGAGCTCCTCGACGGCCACATCGGCGACTGCGGCAAGGCGAGCCGCGCCTACGCCGCCGAGCACGAAGCCGTCGATCTCTCCACTTTGAGGGAGCCATACCGGATCGAGGGCAAGAAGACGATGGGCCTCGAGCTGGCCGAGCAGCTCGGCTGGAAACTCCCTGATGCCATCATTTACCCGACTGGAGGTGGAACCGGCCTCATCGGAATGTGGAAAGCGTTCGAGGAGATGAGGGCGGCGGGCTGGGTGACCGGTCCGTTTCCAAAGATGTATACAGTCCAGGCGACGGGCTGCGCCCCGGTCGTCCGCGCGTTCGAGTCCGGCGCGGAGTCCTGCGAGCCTTGGACCGACCCGTGGACGGTCGCGAGCGGCCTGCGGGTCCCGGGCCCGCTCGGCGACCGGATCATGCTCCAGGTGCTCCGCGCGAGCGGTGGCGGGGCGGTGGCGGTGCCGGACGACGAGCTGACCGACCGGGCCGACCGGGCCACCGCCTCGGTCGGGATCGACTTCTCGCCCGAGGGCGGCGCGGCGCTGGCGGCGGCCAGCCGCCTCCTCGCCGCCGGGGCGATCTCGGCCTCGGATCGGGTCCTGGCGTTCAACACAGGGGCTGGCTGGCTCTACCGCTGACCCTTACGCCCGGCGGGCCTCGGGATGGTGGGTTTGACCCGGGCCGGTATTTGGGGCGATATTTGTAAGTCTATGTCATCTCGTCGCTTCGCCGTCATCGACCCGGCCGCTGGTGTCAGCGGAGACATGCTGTTGGGGGCCCTGATCGACCTCGGCCTCCCGGCCGCCTGGCTCCGTGAGCTGCCCGCGAGGCTCGGCATCGCCGACGCGATCGTCGAGATCGACCCGGTCGATCGCTCCTCGATCCGGGCCATCAAGGTCACCGTCAAAGTCGGTGGTGCAATAGAAGGCCCTGGCGACGTCTCCGAAACGCAATTCCGACAGGAGGCTGGCGCGAGCGGTGGACACTCACATTCGCACCCGGAGGGCGAGCACCACCATCACCACGACCACGGACACGGCCCTCACCGCCACGTCGCCGAGCTGCTGGCGATGATCGAGCGAGCGGAGCTCACGCCGAGCGTCAAGGCGCGGGCCAGAGCGGCGTTCGAGCTGTTGGCGGCGGCCGAGGCGCGGATTCACGGCACCACCCCCGATCGGGTGGCGCTGCACGAGGTCGGGGCCCACGACGCCCTGATCGACATCGTCGGCGTGGTCGAGGGGTTCGAGCGTCTGGGAGTGGAGGCGATTTACACCCGACCGGTCGCGCTGGGCCGCGGCTGGATTCGCGCGGCACACGGCCTCTTGCCGGTTCCGGCTCCAGCCACCACCATCTTGTTGGAGGGATTGCCCATCGCACCCGAAGGCCCCGTCGAGGGCGAGGCGACCACGCCGACCGGCGCCGCCTTGCTCCGGGTGCTCACCAGCGGCCGTCCGTCGGGCGAGTGGACCCCGATCGGGAGCGGCTGGGGCGCCGGTGGCCGGGATCCGAAGGGCTACCCCAACGCCGTGAAGGTGATGCTTGGCGAGCGCGCCGAGGCCGCGCCCGACGTGGTGGTGGTCGCGACGGATCTCGACGACATGAGCCCCGAGTACCTCGAGCCGCTCAGGGAAGCGCTCACGGCCGCGGGCGCCCTCGACGTGCAGTCGTGGGCCACGCAGATGAAGAAGGGCCGGATCGGATTTCGGGTCGAGGCGATCGCGCCCCCGGCGCGGCTCGACGCCGTGGCCGACGCCTTCTTCCGCCACAGCACGACGGCCGGCGTCCGCTGGTGGACGCTCGCCAGGCGGACCCTGGCGCGGGAAGGATGGACGGTCGACGACGAGGGGCGCTCGGTGCGGGTCAAGACCCTGCACGCGCCCGGCGGAGATCGGGTCAAGCCCGAATACGACGACGTGGTAGCCGCCGCCCGCGAGAGCGGGGAACCGGCCCACGAGCTCTACCGTAGGTATCACGATGAGGCCCTGCGGCGGGTTCGAGCGACGCCGCAGTCGGATCAGGAGTTCGATCACGCTCACCAGAAGGAGTAGGATGATGAAGCGTCTGTGGATCGGTGTGCTGGCACTAGCCGCCGCGGGAACCGCGCGGGCCCAGGAACCGATCATCAACGCCAAGCTGGCCGAGTCGCAGCCCGAGAAGTTCCAGGTCGCGTTCTGCAACTTGAAGCCGGACGGCAAGGTCAAGAAGGGCGTCGACGCGCTCAAGAAGGCGCACGAGCCCAAGGAAGACCGCGCGGAGAAGCTGGCCGAAGCCAAGACCCAGATCCTCGAGGGCCTGGCCGAGAAGCCCGACGCCGCGGGCTGGTACTACCTCGGCCGCGTCTACCTGATGCAGGGCGACGTGGGCGGGGTCGATTCGGTCTTCGACAAGGCCCTCGCGCTCGAAGAGTCCTGCGAGATCGACATCAACCAGCAGCGCCAGAACAGCTGGGCCGCGCTGGCCAACGCCGGCCTCGAGCTCCAGCGCGGCGGCGACGTCGAAGGCGCCATCACGATGTTCCGGGACGCCTCGCGGCTCTTCGACCAGCTGCCGCACGTCGTGGCCAACATGGGCGTGCTCTTCGCCAACAGCAGCCGGGACGACAGCGCCGCGGTCTACTTCAAGCAGGCCATGGACATCGCGACCATGGCGGCGGAGTCGGATTCGTCGCTGATCTCCGACCGCAACAACAACGCGCTCAACCTCGCGCTGATGTACCAGCGGCTCGGCAAGCACGCCGAGGCGATTCCGGTGCTCCAGCAGTACCTGGTCTGGGATCCGACCAACCTCGACGCGCGGAAGGCCCTCGCCCAGTCGTTCCGGGGCGCCGGCATGGCGGACAGCGCCGACGCGCTCGACAACGCGATGGTCCAGGAGCTGGCCAAGCAGGACCTCGACTCGCTCGACACCTCCGACATCATGAACATCGGAGTGGCCGCGTTCAACGGGAAGCAGTATCCCCAGGCCGCGGAGGCCTTCGCCAAGGTCGTCTCCCGCAACCCCTTCAATCGGGACGCGGTCTACAACCTGGCCAACGCCTACCTCGCGATCGGCACCGACAACAAGGCGCTCGCCGACTCGCTCGAAGGCAAGGACGACGCCAAGGCCGCGCAGCTCAAGAAGGCCGCCGACGCCGGGTTCACCAAGCTGATCGAGGCCGGCACCCAGCTCGAGAAGATCGAGCCCATGAACGAGGACGTCTACCGGCTCCTCGGCCAGGCGCATCGCGGGCTCGGACAGACCGAAGAGGTGCTCAAGGCCGCCGAGAAGCTGGTCGGTCTCCCGGTCAACATCGAGATGCAGAGCTTCCAGCCTGGCCGGAACAGCGCCAAGCTGATCGGCACGGCGACCGGCCGCACCCCGATGGACGCGTCCGGCACCGAGCTGGAGAAGAAGCCCTTCGGCCTGGTGGTCGAGTTCGTCGACGCCAGCGGTCAGATCATCGACATGAAGGAAGTCCAGATCCCGGCGGTCGAGACCGGCGCCCCGCACGAGATCACGATCGAGGGCAAGGGCGCCAACATCACCGCCTGGCGCTACCACAAGAAGTCGTAGCAGCGGCCAGCCGGGCCACTCAGTCGGCTCGGAGCACCGCGAGCGGATCGCATCTGGTGAGTCTGCTGGCCGGGATCGTCCCGGCCAGCGTTCCCGCCGCCGTCAGCAGCACCACCACACCGATCAGCGTCGCCGGATCCGTCGGCGCCACACCGTAGAGCAGCCCGCGCACCAATCCGGACAGGGCGGCAACCCCGCCCAGCCCGAGGGCGAGACCCAACCCGATCAGACCGAGCGGCCGTCGGAGCGCCGTCCACACCAGCCTTCGTCCGTCCGCGCCCAGCGCGGAGCGAATCCCCATCTCACGCATCCGCTCGGCCACGGCCGAGCTGGTCACGCCATAGATCCCCATGGTGGCGAGGCCCAACGCGGCCAACGCGAACCCGGCGAGCAGCGAGAGGACCAGCCGGCGCTCCGCCAGGGAACGATCGACCCGGGCCGCGATGGTCGTCAGATCGGTGAGCGGTTGGCCCGGGTCGACTCCGCGGACCAGCTCGCGAACCGAGGCGGCCAGCGCGCTCGGGTCGTCGGCCTTGAGAACCAGCGTCATGGTGCGCCGCGGCATGATCGCGTGAGGGACGTAGACCTGCCCCCGATCGTCGGCGCCGAGATCGTAGAGCCGCGCGTGGCGGGTCACCCCGACGATCTCGAGCCGGGTCGTGTCACCCTCGAAGTAGAAGGCGCGGCCGACCGCCGACCCGCCGGCGAAGTGCCGCCGCGCGAGCGTCTCGTCGATCAGCACCTCCATCCGATCGGGGCCCGGCGCGAGATCGCGCCCTTCGACCAGGCCGATCCCCATCGCCTCGAGATAGCCGGGCGTGGCCCAGACCGCGTCGAACAGGAAGCTCTCCCCGTCGTCGCTCGCCACCGGTGGCCGGAATCGGCCGCCGCGCTGCTGAGTGGCGGCGGAGAGCGGTGAGCTCGACACGGCGCCCGCCGCCAACACGCCCGGCAGCTCGGCCGCTCGCGCGGTGAGCTCGCGGTAGAGCTCGGCGACCCTGGCGTTGTCGGGATAGGCGGACGGCCGGAGATCGAGCCGCGCCAGCAGCACTCCGTGGGTCGCGAAGCCCGGGTCGGTGCGCATCAGCCTGGCGAGGCTGGCGAGCAGCAGGCCGGCCGTGGCGAGCAGCACCGTCGAGAGCGCCACCTGGCCGACGACCAGCGCGCCGGGCGCCCGCCGCCCACCGATCGCGGGGCTCGCCTGCCGGAGCACCATCGCGGGAGAGCGTCGCGCCGTGCCCAGGGCCGGCAGCAGCGAGGTCGCCACGCCGACCGCGATCGCGAGCAGCAGGCCGACCCCGAGCACCACCGGGTCGACGCCGAGCTCGGTCAGCCGGGGCAGGTCGGCCGGCGCCGCGCCGACCAGGGCCCGGAGCCCGAGCCAGGCCACTCCGCCGGCGAGCAGTCCGCCGGCCGCCGCGCAGACCAGGGTCTCGGCGAGGACCTGACGCACCAGCCGCGCGCGACCGGCGCCGATCGCCGCGCGGACCGCGAACTCGCGGCCCCGGCGGCTGAAGCGGGTGAGCGTCAGAGTCGCGAGGTTGGCGCTCATGATGGCCAGCAGCACGCCGATCGCGCCGAGCACCACGAGCAGCGCCGGGCGCACCTCGCGCACCAGACGCTCGTGCAGCCCGATCGACACGAAGCGGAAGCCGCGCGAGCCGTAGACCTCGCGATCCAGACGCGCCGAGATCACGGCCAGCTCGCTCCTCGCCCGATCCAGCGAGACGCCCGGCGCCACCCGGGCCAACCCGCCGAAGCCGTGGCTGCCGGGATGCTCCGCCGCGAGGTCGATCCGCAGATTCGCGTAGAACGCCGCTCCCGAGGCGGTTCCCAGGCTCGACTGGGTGGCGAAGTGGAAGCGCTCCGGCAGCACGCCGATCACCGTGGCCTGACTGTCGTCGAGCTCGATCCGGCCGCCGATCACCCCCGAGTCGCCGGCGAACGCGCTCCGCCAGTAGTCGTGCGACAGCACCACCACGAGCGGCGAGCCGGGCCGATCCTCGTCCGGCCGGAAGCCGCGCCCCAGCGCTGGCGGCGTGCCCAGCAGGTCGAAGAAGTCCGAGGAGACCAGCGTGAACTCGAGCTGCCTCGGGTCGCCGCCCGGCACGGTGACCACCTGCCGGGTCGCCTGGAAGACGCTCACGCCCGCGAGCGTGCTCGCGTCGGAGCGCAGAGTCTCGATCTCCGGACCGGTGAGCCACGCCTCGGGCACTCCGACCATGTCGAGCCCGTCCCAGATCAGCAGCAGTCGCGAGGGATCGGCGTAGGGGAGCGGCTTGAGCAGCACGCCGTTCACCACCCCGAAGATCGTGGCGCTGGCGCCGACGCCCACCGCGAGAGAGAGGATCATCACGGCCGAGTAGCCGGGGCTGCCGAGCAGGGACCTGACGGCGCCACGGAGATCGCGAGCCAGGTCCTCGATCCAGCGCCCGCCGCGGGCGTCGCGCCCGTCTTCCTTGACCCGCTCCACTCCGCCGAAGGCGAGCCGCGCCCGCCGCTCCGCCTCCCGGGGCGACATCCCCGAGGCGATCAGCGCGTCCCGCTCCATCGCCAGGTGGAAGCGGATCTCGTCGTCCATCTCACGCTCGCGCTCCGGGCCGCTTGCCAGCCCGCGGAGGCGTCGGTACCATCGTCCCAGCCAGGTCATCGTCCTTGGTCTCCTGAGGCCCTGTCAGCTCGATTCGAGAACCCGCTCCATCACCGTGGCGAAGTGACGCCAGTCGGCCTTCTCCCGCTCGAAGCGGCGCTTCCCGGCCGGGGTCAGGTGATAGAACTTGGCCCGCCGCCCCTCCGGCGAGACGCCCCATTCCGCCGCGATCCAGCCACGGTCCTCGAGGCGGTAGAGGGCGGGGTAGAGCGAGCCCTGGTGGATCTGGAGCGCCTCGCCGGAGAGCTCGCGGATCCGCTTCGAGATCCCCCAGCCGTGCAGCGGCTCGGCGCGGAGGGTCTTCAGAATCAGGAGATCGAGGGTGCCCTGGAGGAGGTCGGTCCGGTCGGCCATGGTGGCGCTCCGCGCGAGGTCGGTCGTTGCCTAGACGTTCGACAACATGGGGCCCTTGTTGTCGAACGTCAAGGTATCGACCCACGACGGGCCGAGACGGGGCGGGGAACGAGCTAGCTTTCCGGCATGCCCCGGCTCACCCCGTATCGCGAGCACCGGCCCCATCCGGGACTGGCCCGCTACGTGGCCTGCTACTGGAGCTTCCGCTGTCGCGCCACTCCGGCGGCCGACGAGGAGGCGATCGTCCCCGACGCCTGCATGGACTTCCTCTTCGACCTCGCCGCCCCGGGCCAGGGTGAAGTCGAGGTGGTCGGCACGATGACCCGGCCGAGCGCCGTCAGCCGGGAGCGGGGCATGGACCTCCTGGGCGTGCGCTTCCGCCCCGGGGCGATCGGCGCCTTCGTCCGGGTGCCAGCCCACGAGCTGACGGACGGCCTGGTGGGACTGGAGGCGGTCTGGGGCTCGGACGCCCGCGAGCTCTACGACCGCCTCCGGGCCGAGCCGGGAACGGCGGAGCGGGTGGCCATCCTCGACGGGGCGCTCTCCGCCCGGTTGGGCGCGGGAGAGCCTCCGGATCCGATCGCGCTCGCGGCGGCGGGCCTGGTCGAGTCTTCGGAAGGTCGGATTCGGGTCGAAGACCTCGCGCGCGAGGCCGGCCTCGGCCGCCGCCAGCTCGAGCGCCGCTTCCTCGCGGCCGTCGGGATCGCGCCCAAGGTGGCGTGCCGGGTGGTGCGCTTCCAGGCGGCGCTCCACCGGCTGCACGCGAGCGACGAGCCGACCCTGGCCCGAGTGGCGATCGAGGCGGGCTACCACGACCAGGCCCACCTGACGCGCGACTTCACGGCTCTGGCCGGGATCCCGCCGGGGGAGTACCGGGCGCGGCGGCGTGAGCCGGGTGACGCATCCCTACAAGACGGCGCGGCGGGCGGGCTCTAGATTCGGGCCGGCACCAACGAGGAGCCGCCATGTCCCGCCGCGTCGCGCTGGCGGTCGTCGTCCTTGCGACGGCCGCGGCCAACAGAGACACCCAGGAGACCCGTGTGAACAAGCTGAGCCCGCTCATCACCGTCGACGCCATCGAGCCCTGCCTCCCGTTCTGGACCGATCGGCTCGGATTCGAGCTCACCGTCAGCGTGCCACACGGCGACAAGATCGGCTTCGCGATCCTGGAGAACGGTCCGGTCGAGCTGATGTACCAGTCGCTGGCGAGCGTGGACGCCGATCTCGGCGCGATGGCGCCCAACCATCCGGGCCTGGCCCGGAAGCTCGCCGAGAGCAACGGGGCCGTCTTCATCGAGGTGCCGTCGCTCGATCCGATCCTCGCGGCCATGGACGGCGCCGAGGTGGTGGTGCCGCGGCGCCAGACCTTCTACGGGATGGACGAGCTCTTCGTCCGCGCGCCCTGCGGGACGCTGGTCGGGTTCGCCGCGAAGGTGGCCACCGAGAAGTAGGGCGGACCTCGTGGCGGCGGGGGCTCGGAGCCCGACTGCTGGCGCGGCCTCCGGGTGGGCGCTAGACTCGTCGAAGCCCCACGTCGAGGCGAAGATGGCGACGGTCAAGGACGTCCTCGCTCGGAAGTCACGCGAGATCGTGTCCCTCCCACCGACAGCCACGGTGCTCGAGGCCGCCAACCTGATGAACGAGCGCGGCATCGGCGGTGTGCCGGTGATCGACCAGGATCGGATGGTCGGGATCTTCACCGAGCGCGACATCCTGCGCCGGGTCGTCTCGGCGGCGCGCGACCCGGCCGCCACCCGGCTCGCCGAGGTGATGACCAGCCCGGTGGTCACGGCCAAGCCCGACATGCCGCTCGACCAGTGCGCCGCGCTCCTGACCAACCGGCGGATCCGGCATCTGCCGATCGGAGACGAGCGCGGGCTCGCGGGGCTGATCACGATCGGGGACGTGCTGGCGTTTCAGGTGGACGACCAGCAGACGACGATCGAGCACCTGCAGCACTTCATCTACGACAATCGCTGACTCGGCGGGACGGTCCGCGGATTCGCGGGAAGCGCTCGTCGGGGACGGACGAGGCTGCGCTCGCGTGGGTCCGGCCGCGCCTTTCGTGTCGCCCCGGCGGCCACCGGTCCACGCGTCGCGCTCGCCCGGGCCTCGGTTGACTAAGTGTAAGAGGTAGAGCAGATTAGCCGACAGTTGCGGGCGTAATTCAGTTGGTAGAATGCCAGCTTCCCAAGCTGGACGTCGCCGGTTCGAGTCCGGTCGCCCGCTCTGACCGAGCTTCAGATCGCTGCCATAGCAGTGGGCTGGAGGGACCGGCGGCCCTCGTTCTTCTCTCGGAGGCAGCCGGGCGGCTCGGCGGATCGTGCCGCTCTTGGCCGAGTCCCGCTTCGCCTCGCGCGCCGTCGCCCGCCTCCTCGGGCGAGGTCACCCTCCACCACGGCTCCGCGGGATCCGTTTGGGGCAATGGACGACGCCGCGACCGCCAACGTCGCGACCGCCGCGTCGTCCGGCTCAGTCGATCCGGCGGGCCAGCCGTCCGTTGGCGTACATCAGTCCGAACCGCCCGGTCCGGTCGGGCTCGAGGAAGGTCCAGAGGGCGCGCGGGCCGCTCGGATCCGCGCTCGCGAGGGCCAGGGCGTGGTCGTTGACGGGCACCATCTCGAAGACCGTCGGCGCGCCGATCACGTAGGCCTCGGTGCCCGGGGCCTCCGAGAGGATCCACTCGCTGGTGAGGATCAGCTTCTCACCCTCCTCGCGGATCGTCACCTTGGTGGTGGTGCGGCGATAGGTGCCGACGAACCTCGAGCGATCGATGGCCGGCGCATTGGCCACCGCCGACATCGCCCGTCCACCGAGCGACTCGGGTTGCCCGAAGCCGTAGTTGGAGGCGATCCAGCTCTGCAGCTCGGCCTGGAAGCCGCCGCTCACGTTGGAGTTGACGAAGGTCGCGTAGGCGAAATCCGCGTCGGGCACCGCGGCGAGCTGCGCGCGCCCGCCGTTCGAGCCGCCGCCGTGCGAGAGCATCGTCCGGCCGTCGAGAGTGGAGAGCATCCAGCCGAGACCGAAGCCGGAGGCCGGGCCGGACGGGTGATCGATCGTGCGGGTGGCCATGGCCCGCGCGCTCCCCTCGCTCACGACCCTGGTGCCGCCGAGGGAGGTGCCGCCCCGCATGTGCAACCGGGCGAAACGGAGATTGTCCTCGACCGTGGTGATCAGGGTGGCGCCGGCGGGCGCGAAGGTCTTCGGGAGAAGAAACTTGGGCGTAGCCATGTGCTCGCCCGGACGCTTCGGATCGGGCACGCCGCCGACCGCCGAGCCGAAGAGGATGCCGTCCTCGGCGTAGGCGAAGGTCCGCTCGAGGCCGAGCGGGCGGATGACGCGTTCTTCGAGGAGCTGATGCCAGCTCTTGCCGGACAGCGTCTCGAGCAGATGTCCCGCGAGAACCCAGCCCCCGTTGCAGTACGACGAGTAGGCGCCGGGCCGGTGGATCTGCCCCAGACCGGACATCGCCTCGACGAACGCGGTGTGGGCCAGCGGACCCTCGCCGAGGTCCATGATGAAGTCGCCCGCGTCGAGGCCGCTCGAGTGGTTGAGCAGCTGCCGGGTCGTGATCTGACGGGTCGCTTCGGCGTCGGCGAAGCGGAGTCGCGGCAGATAGCGCACTACCGGCAGATCGAGATCGATCGCCCCTTCGTCCACGAAGCTCATCACCAGCGTCGCGCACCACACCTTGGTGATCGAGCCCGTGAGGAAGCCCGTGCCGGCCGTCATCGGGGCGCCGGTGTTGAGATTGGCGATCCCGGCGCCGGCGCTCTCGACCTTGCCCTTGGAGTAGACCGCCGCGACGGCGCCCGGCATCCGGTGCTTCGCGACCAGGTCGGCGAGCGCCTCCGAGAGGGCCGAGGCGTCCCGCCGCGGTCGTCGCGACGGCGACGGGGGAACCGACGGCACGGCGGCGGCGTCTCGGGCGAGCACCGCGCTGGCGCCGGCAGCGCCGAAGAGCTCGAGGAGGCGACGCCTCGAGAGTGGGGTCCGACTCATGGTTCCTCCGAAGCTCGATGATGCGGGGACGTTCGGAGGATATCGCGGGAGCTGGCCGCCTGCCAGGCGCGCGCCTTCGGGGCGCGCGATGCGAGCGCTCAGGCCCGCTCGGGACCGTGCCAGCGCAGCAGCCGCCTCGCGCCGGACGGGGTGAGACCGAGTCGCTGGCGGAACTCCGCGGTGAAGTGGCTGTGGCTCGAGAAGCCGATCCCGTGGGCGACCCGGCTCAAGCTCCGGTCGCCGGTCTCGAGCCGCTCGAGCGCGAGCCGGGCGCGGAGCTCGAGCCGATACTGATGCAGGGTGTGGCCGGTGTGACGGCGGAACAGGCGGCAGAGGTGGAACGGCGAGACGCCCACCCGATCGGCGATCTGGCGCACGCTCAGCCGACCGGCCGGATCCGCCGCCAACTCGGCCCGGGCCCGCTCGGCCACGTGTCGCTGCTTTGCGCTGGCGCGGACCGCGTCCTGACCACGCTCGGTGAAGGCGAGCCGGAGGATTTCGCGCAGGACCTCGGTGACCTCGTGCTCGATCGCGGACGGGTCCCGGAGCCGACCGGAGCTCACCCGGGCGAAGAGGAGCCGCTGGCGATAGTAGAGCGGGGCCGGTACCGGCCCGGCCGCCACCGGAAACGGGCGCCCGGGATCTCCCGTCGCCTCGGCGACCTCGGCCACCAGGGACGAGGCCATCGGGGCGCTGACGCTGAACCAGTCGGCCCGGTCTCCCTCCGCGGAGAGCCGATAGCGCCGGTACGGCTGCCCCAGATTGTAGATGGCGGCCACCGCGGGGTCGGCGACGAAGGGGCGGCCGCCCGAATGCTGGATCCAGACGGCCGACCGGGGAAACACGACGCTGAAGCCCTCGATCGGGCCGGCGGTCTGGAACTCCGGGTGCGCCAGCGGACAGCGGAACGCCCCGATCCGAACGTCGGGGCTGGCGAAGAGCACGGTGTCGACACCTCGAGGGCGCGACACCCGCGAGCGCGGGGAATCGATCGGAGTCAGCACGGGCATCAAGCCGGACGACCGGTCGGAGGGGACGGTTTCAAGGCGCGACTCGATGCAACTTGAACCGTGACCTCCCGCCCGCGCAATCGCTCGATAGTGCCCGGGCCGGCCCGCTCCGAGCCTTCATGCGAAGTCCGAGCCTGGCTCGGGGGACTCGAGGAGGAAGGCACGTTATGGGGAAGTCGTCTGCAGCGGTGCTAGCGCTGTTCGCGGCCGGAATCGTGGCATCGCCGGGCGCGGCTCTGGCGCAGGCGCCCGCCGCCGTCAGCGACGCGCAACGGCAGCTCAACGCCGGCCACGCCGACAGCGCCGTCGCCACGCTCGAGGCCTTCTACGCGGCCACGCCTCAGGCCACGATCGGCCGGCTCCTGCTCGGCAACGCCTATCGGCAACTCGGCCGGCTCGACCGGGCGCTCGCGGCCTACGCCGCCGTCACCGCGCCCAGGCCGGCTCGGCTGCAGGCCTGGTTCCACACGGCCGCGATCCAGACGGAGCGGGGCGAAACGGACGCCGCGTTCGCGACCCTCGAGCGGCTCAAGGCGAGCGGCGCGTTCGACATGGATCTGGTGACCGGGGGCGAGCAGTTCCGCGAGCTCAGGGCCGACCGCCGCTTCGCCGGGCTCGGCTTCCGGCCCGCCGACTTCGAGCGCCCCTTCGTCGAGCCGGTCCGGGTGATCCACGAATGGGTCGGCGAGGCGAAGGGCGACCAGTACAGCTGGATCGCGCGGGGCATCGGCGACGTCGACGGCGACCGGGCGACCGACATCGTCACCTCCGCGCCGACCTTCGGCTCGGGCGGCGGGCCGACCGGCCCAGGCAAGGTCTACGTCTACTCGGGGCGAAGCGGCAAGGAGCTCTGGGCGGCCACCGGCCAGCCTGGCGACAACCTCGGCACCGGCCTCGAGGGCGCGGGAGACGTCGATGGCGACGGCGTGGGCGACGTGATCGCCGGGGCGCCGGGCAACGATCGCGCCTACGTCTACTCGGGCCGGACGGGCGCGATCCTCCACACCCTGGTCTCGCCCGACTCGGGCGTCCAGTTCGGCCAGGCCGCGGCAGGCGCGGGAGACCAGAACGGCGACGGGCGAGCCGACCTGATCGTCGGAGCCCCGGGCGCCTCGGCCAAGGGCCCGGGAACCGGTGCCGCCTTCGTCTTCTCCGGCAAGGACGGCAGCCTGATCGTCCGGCTCGACGGCGACAGCGCGGGACACGCCTTCGGAAGCATCGTGGCGGGAGACAAGTGGGGGCGGCGCACGCCAGTCCTGGTGGGCGCGCCGGGCGGCGGCCCGGGCAACCGCGGTCGGGTCTACGTCTTCGAGTACGCGAAGGGGAAGCGGAAGTTCACGATCGACGCCGGCGAGTCCGGAGTCGCCCTCGGCGCGATGTTCACCTCGATCGTGGGCGACGTGAACGGCGACCGGGTGCCGGACGTCTACGCGGCCGACTTCAGCGACGGGGGCAGGGGGCCTGGCGCCGGCCGGGTCTACGTCCGCTCGGGTCGGGACGGACGGGAGCTGCTCACCCTCTCGGGCGAGCAACCCGGCGACGGCTTCGGGATCGGCTCCGCGGAGGCTGGCGACGTGAATGGCGACGGGCACGACGACCTGGTGGTCGGCGCCTGGCAGTACGCTGGCGCGGCCCAATCGGGCGGCAAGGTCTACGTCTACTCCGGCAAGGACGGCACGCTGCTCCGCGAGATCACGGGGCGGGTGCCGGGCGAGACCTTCGGCTTCGACGCGACCGGCGTGGGCGACGTCGACGGCGACGGCGTGGTCGACCTCCTGCTCACCTCGACCTGGAGCAACATCAAGGGCTTCCGCACCGGGCGGATGTTCGTGATCAGCGGCAGGTAGCGCCGACCCGGCGCTTCGTCGGCCGGCCGGTAACCTCGGGCTCGACGATCCCGTAGGGAACGGAAACCTGAGAGGATCGACCATCCCCATGATCTGGACCCGCCGCTCCATGCTGGCCTCCTCGGCCGCCGGGCTGCTCGGCTTGGCCGCGCTCCACCGCCCGCTCCACGCCGCCGTGCCCCAGGCTCGCCGGAGCCTCCGGATCCTCTTCCTTGGCGGGACCGGGTTCATCGGGCCCCACATGGTGCGGAACGCGCTGGAGCGCGGCCACCGGGTGAGTCTCTTCACCCGAGGGCGGGCCGGCACCGACCTGTTTCCCCAGGCCGAGCGGCTGATCGGCGACCGCAACGGGAAGCTCGACGCCCTGAAGGGCAAGAGCTGGGACGTGGTGATCGACAACTCCGGCTACGTCCCGGCCCACGTCCGCGACTCGGCCGAGCTGCTGAAGGGGTCCGTCGGCCACTACCTCTACACCTCGACCATCGACGCCTACCGCGACTACTTCACCGCGGGGATCGACGAGAGCTATCCGCTGGCCACGCTGCCCGCCGGCGCGCCGCACGATCCCCGGCGCTACTACGGGCCCCTCAAGGCTCTCTGCGAAGAAGAAGTCGCCAAGGTCTACCCCAACGATTACACGGTCGTGCGGCCCGGCTGGATCGTGGGCCCCGGCGACAACAACCACCTCTTCACCTACTGGGTGATGCGGGTCGACCGCGGTGGAGAGGTGCTCTCGCCGGGCACGCCCGACGACCCCTTCCAGATGATCGACGCCCGCGATCTCGGCCGCTGGGTGATCGAGATGTCGGAGCGGCCGCGCGGGGGCCGCTACACGGCCGTCGGTCCCGTGATGCGGTTCGCGGAGATGCTCTACGGAGTCAAGGCCGTCACCACCACGCCCAGCACCTTCACCTGGGTGGACGCCGACTTCCTCGCCGAGCAGAAGGTCCGGCCCTATTTCGACATGCCGCTCTGGTGGCCGCCCCGGAACGACTACCAGGTGCCCGGCGTGCCGGCCGGACTCGGCGGCGGGGTGGGGGCCTTCGCGCTGAGCGGGGCCAAGGCCGCGGCGGCGGGCCTCACTCACCGGCCGCTGGCCGAGGTCGCGCGCGACACGCTCACCTGGTATCGGGCCGAGCACGGCGGCTGGCCCGACGGCCAGCGGCCGGGACTCACCGCCGCGCGGGAGCGGGAGCTGCTCGCGGCCTGGCATGCGAAGGGGCGTTAGGCCGCTCGCCCTCCTCCTGGCCGTCGGGCTCCTCCCGGGACGATCGGCCGCGGCTCAGACGGTCGACGCCTGCGCCGACTCGGTGGCGAGCGCGCTCGGCGCGCTCCGCGGCGAGTGGGAGGTCGAGGCCCATTTCCGCGACGGGCCCGACCGCTGGGACTCGACCCGGGCGGTCTCCAGCATTCGACCCGATCTCCAGGGCTGCCTGCTCCGCGAGGACTATCGCGGCACCCGCTACGGCGAGCCCTACGCGTTCCTGGCGCTCTGGGGAGCCAACGGGCTCCCGGACGGGCGGATCCAGCGGTTCTTCAGCCACTCGCGCCACGGAATCCTCGGGTTGGCCTCCGGCGATTTCCGGGGCGACACCCTGGTCCTGGAGGAGCGCCTCACGCTCCGCGGGCGGCCCCTGATCCAGCAGGTGCTGGTCACCAGACTCACTGCCGAGGGCTTCCGACAGGTCAATCGGCGATCCACGGACGAGGGCCGGAGCTGGACCGAGACGCTCCGCGCCGTCTATCGACGCGCCGAGCCCCGCTGACGTCCCGTCCGTCGGCAACCGCTGGACCTTCCGCCCCGATCCCGTGATGTTGCGGGTACTCATGCTCATTGCTGGCCACTGCGCCGCGGCCGCCGGGACTGGTTCGTGCCCGCCGGTCGAACCATCTTCATTCGCGAGGTGAGCGACGAAGTGGGTACCTCGACCTGTCCGGCCCGACCATGATTCGCGTCGTCATCGTCGGCGCCGGCGCCCGGGGCAACCGGGTCTTCGCCGATCTGATCAGCCGCTACAAGACCGGCTTTCACCTCGCGGGCGTGGTGGAGCCGGTGCCGGTGCGGCGGGCCGCGTTCGAGCAGCGCTACGGGATTCCGGCCGACCGCGGTTTCTCGTCGCTCGCGGAGTTCCTCGCGGCGCCCCGCTTCGCCGACATCGTCTTCATCTGCACCCTGGACCCGACCCACTACGCGATCTGCGCGGCCGTCTCCGAGGCGGGATACGACGTCCTGCTCGAGAAGCCGATCGCCACCTCGCTCCCGGATTGTCTCGCGCTGGTGGCGGTCGAGCGTCGGATCAAGAACCGGATCTTCGTGGCCCACGGGCTTCGCTACGCCCCCTTCTTCCGGCAGATCAAGCGGATCATCGACAGCGGCGAGTACGGCGCCGTCCGGCACATCGCGATCCGGGAGGACGTGGGGCACTGGCACTTCGCCCACAGTTACGTGCGCGGCAACTGGCGCCGCACGGCGGACTGCGCGCCGATCGTCCTCACCAAGTGCTCCCACGATCTCGACATCGCCTCCTGGCTCGCCGGCGACCGGGTGGCCAGCGTCTCCTCGCTGGGCTCGCTCTCCTTCTTCCGGCCCGAGAACGCCCCGGAAGGGGCCACCGACCGGTGCGTCGACTGTCCGCTCCAGAACGACTGTCTCTACAGCGCGACCCGGTTCTACCTGCGTGCCGAGACGGGCTGGCCCTTCGACACGATCGTGCCGCCGCCCGACTCGATCGACGCCCGGCGTGAGGCGCTGGCAACCGGACCCTACGGCCGCTGCGTCTGGCGCTGCGACAACGACGTCTGCGACAACCAGTCGGTAATGATCGAGTTCGCGTCCGGAACCCACGCCACGGTGAGCATGAACGCGCTGACCGCCGATTGCACCAGGAAGGTGACGGTGCTCCTGGACAAGGCCGAGATCACGGGCGACCTCTACCGGGACCAGCTCCGCGTGTCGCCGTTCACGGGCGATCCCTATCACCTGGCCGATCGCGTGATCGAGCTCCCCTCGGCCGAGGACCGGCACGGCGGCGGCGATCTCGGTCTGCTGCAGGCGCTGGGCGAGCACCTCCAGTCGGGCAAGCACGGCGAGATCATGAGCTCGCTCGAGTCGTCGATCCTGAGCCACGTCCTGGCGTTCCTCGCGGAAGACTCACGCCTCGCGCATGGCGCGCGGCTGCCCGTGTCGGACTCCTTCGTGCCGGAGCCCTTCATGAGCGAGTGACGCCGGCCCTCCGTGTGTGCGCCCTGTGTGAGGCCGGTGCCGAGCCCGTCACGCGCGGACCGCGGGGCTAGCTTGTCGTCGGACCGAGGATCCGACGGAGGAGCTGGTGAGAGCGACGACTCGATGGATGACGGGAGCAGCGGCGGCGGCCTGGTGCGCGCTCGCCGCGAGCGGGTGCGGCGGCAGCGACGGCACTGGGCCAGGGGGCGGCCCCGATCTCCAGACCGTTCGCTGCACTCAGGAGTTCGGCGACCCGGCGGCGTCGCCCTACCAGCTGCCCTTCCAGCCCGGGGCCACCCGGCGGCTGATCCAGGGCTACTGTCCCTCGAATCCCAATTGGGGCCATCACGGCTGGCTCGCCTACGACTTCGACCTCGCGATCGGCGACACCATCCTCGCCTCGCGAGCTGGCAACGTCAGCTTCGTCGAGCAATCGTGGCCCGACGGCGACCGGATCTGTGGCCACGAGAACTCGGTCTGGGTCGTCCACGACGACGGCACCGTGATGTCGTACGTCCACCTGACGCCGGGCGGCGCGCTGGTCGAGGCAGGACGGCGGGTCGCGGCCGGCGAGCCGATCGGCCTCTCGGGCGACAGCGGCTGCTCCAGCGGGCCGCACCTCCACGTCGCGCTGTTCGCGGACCGCAGCTCCTTCGACAAGGAGAACACCCTCCCGCTCAACTATCACGACGCCGACGGTCCGGTCGACGCCCGGCACGGCCTGGTGCAGGGCGCGGGCTACTCCGTCCTCGAGCCGTGAGGGGTCAGCGCTCGAGCAACGCCCGGAGCCCCCTCGCGAATCCGGGGGCGAACGAGCCCCCGTGGTCCTCACCCGCCATCAGCTTCACGGTGAGGTCGAGGCCGGGGTCGTTCCGGAGCCGGAGCGCCCGGGCCAGCACGTAGACGTCCGCCAGCATCCCCAGCCGCTCCTCCCCGTCCCCCATCGTCAGGTAGACCCGCGAGGGATGGGGCAGGCGCGCCGAGTGGCTCGCCCGCTCGGCCCGCATCACGGCCCGGTCGCGGAAGTCGAGGAAGTAGTCGTCCCACCAGAGCGCCGGCGAAATGATCAGGTAGTCGGTGAAGAGCGCCGGTCGCGCCAAGAGCGCGTGGGTGGCCAGCAGGCCGCCGATCGACTTGCCCACGATGCCGCGCCGATCCCGCCGGGCGCCGTAGCGCCGCTCGACCAGCGGCACGATCTCCCGCTCGACCACGTCCAGGAAACGGTCCGCCCCACCGGAGCCCTCGTAGTCGACCGGCTTCAGGAAGTGCTTCGACGGGTCGGCGGGCCGGAAGCTGGTCGGGGTGTAGTCGCGAGTGCGATTCGCCTCCAGCCGTTCCGTGGTCTCGTTCTGGTATCCGATCCCGACGAACAGCAAGGGCGGGAAGTGGTCGAGGAACTCCAGATTGCTCTGGATCGCGGCCACCGCGGGCAGGTTCCAGAGCGCGTCGAGCAGGTAGACCGCCACGGGGGCCTCGCCCGTGTCGGGCTCGACCAGCGGCCGGCGCACGAAGAGCCGGTAGTCGATCCCGTTCGAGGCTCGCGGCAGGTCGAGCACCTCGATCGAGAACGGGGGCGACCATTCACGGGCCCGAGGCTCCTGCGCGGCCGCCGGAGCCACGGCGAGGACGAGCGAGAATACGAAGCAGAGGCTGGCGACGAGCACCTGATCTCCCGTGGGTATGAGTCCGCCGGTTAGACACGAACGAGCGAAAAACTGTTGCGCGCGCTTCGGATCCCCGATTCCGGGGGCACACCCCGCTAGATTTGCCTGACGACGCAGCCCGTCCCTCTGGCCGAGGTTTCGAATGCAGCGAGCACGACGGGCGCTCTGGCTGGTGATCCTCTCCGGCACGATCAACTGCGGTGGCGCCACCGACGGTGGCCCTCCGGCCGCGGCGCCACCGGCCCCGCCGGCGGCCCCGGCCGACCGCGTCGCGGCGCTGGCGACCGCGTATCCGGGCGTCGACCGGGTCTTCGCCGACTTCGTCCGCGAGCAGCATGTGCCGGGGGCGGCCTGGGGCATCATCGTCGACGGCCGGCTGGCTCACGTCGGCGTGGCGGGCCAGCGCGACGTCGCGAAGCAGGCGCCGGTCGACAGCTCGACCGTGTTCCGGATCGCCTCGATGACCAAGAGCTTCACGGCCCTCGCCATCCTGATGCTGCGCGACGCCGGCACCCTCTCGCTCGACGATCCGGCCGAGCGCTGGGTCCCGGAGCTGGCCGGGCTCAGCTACCCGACCGACGATTCGCCCAAGCTCACCATTCGGCAGCTGCTGTCGCACGCGACCGGCTTCCCCGAAGACAACCCCTGGGGCGACCAGCAGCTCGCCGTGAGCGATGCCGAGATGTCGGCGATGATGCGGGCCGGCATCCCGTTCTCGAACGCGCCGGGTGTCGCCTACGAGTACTCCAACTTCGGCTTTGCGATTCTCGGGCGGATCGTCACCAACGCGAGCGGGATGCCCTACCGGCGCTACATCGAGACCAGGATCCTGCAGCCCCTGGGCATGACCTCCACCACCTTCGAGCCGGCCTCGGTGGCCGGCGGTCGGGTGGCGGAGGGGTATCGCTGGGAAGACGAGCAGTGGAAGCTCGAGCCCCAGCTGCCGGACGGCGCTTTCGGCGCGATGGGCGGGATGCTCACTTCGCTCGAGGACCTTTCGGTCTGGGTCGGCCTCTTCCTCGACGCCTGGCCCGCGCGGAGCGGTCCGACCGTGGGCCCCGTGCGCCGCGCGACCCTGCGCGAGATGCAGCAGATCCATCGGCCCCGACCGGCGGTCGCCTACCGCCGCGGCGACTCCACGATCCAGCTCTCGAGCGGCGGCTATGGCTACGGGCTCGGCATCTCCGGCACCTGCGAGTTCGCCCACGTGGTGGCACACAGCGGAGGGCTCCCCGGCTTCGGCTCGATCATGCGTTGGCTGCCCGAGTACGGGGTCGGGATCATCGCCTTCGCCAACCGGACCTACACCAGCTGGGGATCGCCGACGGATAGCGCGCTGGCGCTGCTCTCGGCCACGGGCGGGTTGGTGCCGCGCGAGCCGGAGCCCGCGCCGGCGCTGCTCACCCGACAGGAGCAGGTCACCCGGCTGGTGACGGCCTGGAACGACGCGCTGGCCGACAGTCTGGTCGCGGTCAATCTCTTCCTGGATCGCTCGCGGGATCGGCGTCGCGCCGAGATCGAGTCGATGCTGGAGGAGGTCGGTCCGTGTCGGGCCGAGACGAGCGGCTTCGATCACCTCGAGAACGCGCTCCGCGGCCGCTGGACCATTCCCTGCGACCGAGGCGCGCTGCACGTCGCGATCACCCTCGCTCCCACGATGCCGCCGACGGTCCAGTACCTCGAGGTGTCGACCGAGGCGCCGCCCCCGCCGGCCGCGCGCCGTCAGTGCCGCCTCTGAGGACCAGCCGGCGAGCCTGATGCGCGGCGCCCTTCTGCTCACCGCGCTGGCGCTCGGGGCGCCGCCGTTCGCGGCCGCGGCCGACGCGCGGGCCCAGCAACCCTACGTCGAGCTGCGACCGGAAGGCGCCGGGTGGCGCGCCACCTATCGTCTGCCGCACCCGACGGCGTCGCTCCGCTTCGAGCGGCCGGCGAGCTTCTATCGGGAACGGGTCTGGCGCGTCCTCACCCCGGGCTACCGATTCGGTCGCGACGGCGACCTGCAGGTGCTCTCGCTGGAGCCGGGTGGGACGGCGAGCGACAGCATCGTGATCGACTTCCCGGTCCACACCGAGGTGATCCCGCTCGAGTACGAGCTCTTCCAGGCGTTCTCGGACGGCGGGCTGGCCCTCTACACCGGGCACCTCTACGCCAACGCCATCCCGATCGACGGGCGGCCGAGCGGCATGATCCGGGTGATCGCCTTCGAGCCGCCGCCGGGCGGTCAGGTGATGATCGAGGGCAAGGTCCTGCCGCGCGGCGAGCGCTGGACCGACTCGAGAGCGGTCGGCACCTACGCTTACTTCGGGACCACCCGCCCGGTCGAGTCCGATCAGGTCCTCGCCATCGTGGACGGCGGCACCCCACCGTGGATCCGTCGCCAGCTGGAGACGCAGGTTCCCTGGGTCTTCGCCGCCCTCGAGCAGCGCCTGGGCGTGCCCCTCGCCGAGCGACCGGTGCTGCTATTCGCGATGGCGGACGGCGGCCCGGCCTACGAGTGGCGGGGCGGGGCCCTGCCGGCTCTGATCCAGCTCACCCTGGTGGGCCGGGCCTGGCGGGACTCGAGCGCCACGGCGCAGGAGCAGGTCTTCCACTTCATCGCGCACGAGGCCGCTCACCTCTGGAACGGGATGCTGGTGCGGAGCCCGACCGGCGGCGCGAGCTGGCTCCACGAAGGCTCGGCCGACGCCATGGCGGACGAGCTGCTCCTGGCGGCCGGGATCATCGACCAGGCTCGCTTCCGCGAGCGCCAGGCCGACGCCCTCACGAGCTGCGCGCTGGCGCTCACCAGTGGGACGATCCGCGAAGCGCATCGGCAAGACGGCGGGCGCGCCTTCTACAGCTGCGGGCAGGTGCTCGCCCTCTGGGGCGCGAGAGCGGTGCAGCGGGCGAGAGCCACGGCCGATCTCTTCGCGATCTGGCGAGGACTGATCGCGGTGGCGCTCGCCGCCGACTCGACCTACGACGAGACCCGCTATTTTCGCGTGCTCTCGGACCTCGGCGTGTCCGCCTACACGAGCCACCAGATGGATCGCTTCCTCGCCACCACGCGGAGCTGGGATCTGGCCCTTGCCGGACTCCGGCGGGCAGGGGTCCAGATCCGAGAAGGCGAGGGCATCCCCTCGGTGGCCTATCGCGTCGAGCTCGCCCGACTGGCGATCGGCCACCTGATGGCGAATCGCTGCGACGGACGGTACAGCGTCCGGGTGGCGCCCGACCGGGTCCACACGGGGGCGATCGCCGGGTGCACCGGTTTCGAGCGCGCCCTCGAGATCGCGCTGCTGGAGGGCCTGCCGATCCTCGAGGACGGCGCCGGGGCCCACGACGCGATGGCCGCCCGGTGCAGGAGCGCGCCGCCCCGTCACCCTCACGCTTCCGGGCCAGGGCGTCCGGGTGGAGATCCCCTGCGACGCGCCACCCCCCGAGCGCTCTCCCTGGTTCGAGTGGCGCTGACCCCCGAGCGGGCCTTGCGCCGTCGGCCGGCCCTCTCCAACATCCAGACTCGATCCCGTCCCTCACAGCCCGGAGCCCGACCTGTGCGTGCCTACCTCGCGCGTTGCGCGGTTCTGCTCGTCTCCCTCCTTGCCGGCGGTTCGCTGGCGGCCTCGGCGCAGACCCTCGCGATCGTCGGCGGCACCGTCATCGACGGCACCGGCGCCGCGCCGGTCGCGAACGGCGTGGTGGTGATGACCAACGGTCGGATCACCGCGGTCGGGCCGGCGGCCAGCGTCCAGGTGCCCGCGGGCGCCACCCGGATCGACGCCCGCGGCAAGTACGTGATCCCGGGCTTGATGGACGCCAACCTCCACCTCGGCCTCAACATCGATCTCGAGACGCTGATCCGCTTCGAGAACCGCTACGACGAGATCGTCCTCGAGGCCGCGCAGATCGCGCTCAAGACCGGGCAGACCACCGTCTTCGACACCTGGGGCCCGCGCGACGCCCTGATCGCGGTGCGCGACCGGATCAACGCCGGGCGGGAGGTCGGCAGTCGGATCTTTCTCGCCGGCAACATCATCGGCTTCAGCGGACCGCTCGGCCCCGACTTCATCGGCGCGGCCGCGGCGCACGTGAGCAAGGCGTTCGCCAAGCGGATCAACGATACCTGGGAGCAGGGAACCGGGCGCGAGCTGCTCTGGATGTCGCCCGACTCCGTCCGGGCCCGGATCCGAACCTACGCCAAGAGCGGCGTCGACTTCCTCAAGTACGGCGCCAGCGGGCACGTCGAGATGAGCCTGATCTCCTTCTCGGAGCGAGTCCAGCGGGCGATCGTCGAGGAGGGCCACCGCGCCGGGATGACGGTGCAAACCCACGTCACCTCGCTCGAGAGCCTGGACATGGCCATCGAGGCGGGCGTCGACATCATCACCCACGGCGACATCTCCGGGCCGGCCTATCCGATCCCGCCGGAGACCATCAGGAAGCTGGTCGACCGCGGGATCGCGGTCTCGGTGCTGGCGATCACGGATCAGCGGCTCGCAGCGTTGGAGAAGGACGCGCCCAGCGGAGTGCTGACGCCCTACATGAAGATCGCCAAGCAGAACAACCGCAACATGACCGCGGCCGGCGTCAAGCTGATGGTCTCCACCGACGCCGGCATCGCCAACCCGATCCTCGGCGCCGAGTCGCGGACCCGCGCGGCCGACACGGTCGACGCCCGCGTCGCGCTGGGCGAAGGTCACTTCAACGCGCTCGTGGCGCTGGAGCAGGCCGGGATGAAGCCGATGGAGATTCTCAAGTCGGCAACCAGCAACGTGGCCCGGGCCTACCGCAAGGACGAGCTCGGCACCCTGGAGGCCGGCAAGGCGGCCGACCTCGTGGTCCTCGACGCCAATCCGCTGGAGAGCGCCCGGAATTACCGGCGGATCTCCGCCGTGATCAAGGACGGCAAGGTGGTCGATCGGGACGCGCTTCCGACCAAGCCGGTGATCAGCTCGCTCGAGGTGCCCGAGCAGCAGTGAGGCTCAGAACCGCACGCCGAGGCCGACGCCGAGCGAGGCCGCGTCGATCAGGAGCCGAGCGAAACGCGGCCCCCCCGGCGCGTCGAGGTCGGTTCGCATCGCGTTCCAGCGGAAGTCGGCGTTGAACACGAGGTATTCCGAAAGCCGGACGTCGACACCCGCCTGCAGCGCCGGTCCCAGGCTGGGTGACACCTCCATCGAGTCCAGTACCCCGGCCTTCTCCCACACGACGGTCAGGTTGCCGCCGACGCCGAGATAGGGCCGGACCCGGCCACGTCCGAGCCGGTACTGCGCGAGCAGACTGACGGGCAGGAGCTCGAGCGTGCCGAGGCGCTCCGCCGTGGGCGTCGCCGCCCGATCGACCTCGCGCGACTCGCTTCGCGCGGCGAGCTCCAGGGCGAATCGGCCGCCGAGCGAGCGGCCGATGGAGACCTCGAGAGGAAAGGCCGTGTAGGTCGTGAACCCTTCCGGCTCCGACGAGCGGTTGGTGCCGGTGACCAGCAGTCGAGTCTTCATCACCCAGGGCTTCTCACGGGGCCGTGACTGCGCCGCGGAGCTCCCGGCGATGGCGACGAGGAAGGCGAGCAGGACGACGGCGCGGCCCATGACGACCCATCCATTCGGATCCGGCTCCAAGCTCGCCCGGGGCTGGTGAAGCGACGGTGAATCGCGCTTCGATCCGGGTTTCGGCGCGGTGGCCGGATCGCGACCGGGACGCTACCTTGGGCGACCCGAACCCAACGAGGCTTGCGATGAGTCAGGTCGTCGCCTGGATGCTCGAGCTCGACGTGAAGCCCGGCAAGCTCGAGCAGCTCAAGACCCTGATCGACGAGATGGTAGCCGGCACCCGGGCCGCCGAGCCGGGCGCCCTGAGCTACGAGTGGAGCCTGAGCCCGGACGGGTCACGCTGCCACATCTACGAGCGCTATGCCGACTCCGCCGCGGTGCTCACTCACCTCGGCAACTTCGGCGAGCGTTATGCGGCGCGCTTCCTGGACGCCCTCGCGCCGACCCGACTCGTGGTGTACGGGTCGCCCAGCGACGCCGCCAAGCAGGCGATGGCGGCCATGCAACCGTCGTACATGGACGCCGTCGCCGGCTTCACGCGCTGATTCGCCTCCGGGCCCGGCGTCACTGACAGCCGTTCACCCCCGGAGCGCGATCCCGGGGGTCGGCCTTGCCCGGCGAGCCGTCGAGCCGAAGCTCGTAGCTCTCGTGCACGATGTCGCCGTCGTAGACGATCGACTGGCGGATCATCACCGTCTGCGTCTTGGCGCTGGTCATCCGGTACCAGTTGTTGGTCGACGAGCTGTAGACCGGACCGCACTTGGCCAGCGCGATCGTCAGGCCCTTCCGGTAGACGATGCCGAGCACGTGCTCGCCGCGGGGGTGTCCGGTGCCACCCTCCTCGATGTAGACGACCTTCGCGGTGCCGGCGTCGCCGCTCGCCAGCACGCTGAACGGCCGCCCGCCCAGGGTGACCGTGCCGGACACCGCCATCGGGTTCGGGTCGCCTCTCAGGGTGGTGAGGTCCCAGCGCTTCGGGCCCGCCGTGTCCCACTGCACTCCCGTGGGGAGCGCCACCAGGGCCTTCCAGTCGTAGCCCTTCACGCCGCTCGCCGGGACGAAGCCGTGGAGCAGGTCGGCCAGGGCGTCCACCGGGTTGGCGGCCGTCGTCCGCTCGGCGCCCGGGGCGCACTGCTCGCTGTAGAGGCTCACCTGCTGCGGCTGCAGCTGGGGCAGCTGATCCCCGTGCGAGAGCGCGAAGCCCTCGCAGGCTCGGCCGTTGCACCGGGTCTGGATCGAGAGCACCCCGGCGCTCAAGCCGCTTCCCGCGAGCCGATACCAGTTCGTCCCGCCGGCCCCGGTCTTCGCGGGGCAGCGCGCCAGCTCCACGGTGACGCCGGCGGCCCCCAGCGCTTCGAGCACGGCCGCTTCGCCGAAGGGCGCCGAGCCGTTCCGCAGGTAGACGTAGGACACGATGGTCCGGGCACCGGTCGCGACCGCCACCAGATTCCGCCCCTCGATGGCCGCCGTGCCCTGGCGGACGAAGCACCCGCCGTCGGGCAGACAGTTCTCGAGGCTCCGCGGCGGGAGCGCCGCCCACTTCACCCCGGGGAGGGCCTCGACCGCGTCCCACCCGGTGGAGAAGTCCGGAGCCAGATAGGCTTTGACCAGCTCCACCAGCTGCGCGGCCGGAGCCTTGGCCTGGGCGGAGCCGGGCGGAGCGAGGAGTAGCGAGCCGAGCAACACGCCGAGGGCTGTGCCAATCGACCGGGCTTGCATAGGGGACCTCATGGGTTGGTCGTCCGAGCCGCGGCCCGGCGCGGATCCGGCGCCGGGTTCGTCTCACATTGCGTGCGATCCGGTCGCCGGCTGTCATCGGCCCGCTCGCGGGGCGACGGAGACGGTACCACCCGCCGGCCCGTCCCGGGAGATGGCGGCGGCCGGCCGGGTCGCCGGCCAGCGTTCGTGGATCCAGGCCAGCACCGGCGAGGCGACGAAGACCGACGAGAAGGTCCCCACGAAGATCCCGAAGAACATCACCATGGCGAAGGGGCGGATCACCGCTCCGCCGAAGACCGCCAGCGCGACCAGACAGGCGAGCGCGGTGCCGCCGGTCATCACCGTGCGAGGCAGAGTCTCGTTCACCGAGCGGTCGAGCAACGCCTCGGTGGGCCGGGGCCGCCGGCCCTGGAGCGTCTCCCGGACCCGGTCGAAGATCACGATCGTGTCGTTGAGCGAGTAGCCCACCACCGTGAGCAGCGCGGCCACCACCACCAGGCTCACCTCGATGTCGAGAATCGCGATGAAGGCCAGCGTGGCCAGAATGTCGTGCCCCGTGGCGACCACCGCCGCCAGCCCGAACCGCCACTCGAAGCGGAACGCGAGGTAGGCCAGCACCCCCGCGAAGGAGAGCAGGATCGCGGTGAGCGCCTTGGCCTGGAGCTCTTCGCCCACCTTGGGGCTGGTGCCCTCGGTGCTCAGGACGGTGTACTGCCCAGGGCCCGCCGCCTCGTCCAGCGTGGCCGCCACCGCGGCTCGCCGGCCGGCGAGGTCGGTGGTGGGGCCGGCCCGGACCATCAGCCCCCGATCGCCGCCGAAGCGCTGGACCTCGGCGCCTTCGATCCCGTTCGCCACCAGCCCGGCGCGCACCCGCGTCAGGTCGACCGGCTCGACCGTCTCCACCTGGCTCGCGGTGCCGCCGGTGAAATCGACCCCGTAGCGGATCCCGCGGCCCGCCCCGACGACCAGCCCGACCAGGAGCAGTATGGCGGTGGCCACGTACGCCCAGCGCCGCCGCTCGAAGAAGCGGAAGCTCGATCCGGGAAAGAGCCGCCAGCGCCCGATCGAGAGCGTCGCGCCCTCGCCGGCCCGCTCGAGCCAGAGCAGGTAGAGCGTCCTCGTCACGAACACCGCCGTGAACATCGAGGCCACGATGCCCACGCTCAGAGTCACCGCGAAGCCCTGGACCGGCCCGGTCCCGAAGCGAAAGAGGAAGAGCGCGGTGAGCAGCGTGGTGAGATTCGAGTCGATGATCGCCGGGAGCGCGTGCCGGAAGCCGTCGCCGATCGCGGCGCGGAGGGCGGTGCCTCGGTCTCGTTCCTCGCGGATCCGCTCGAAGATCAGCACGTTGGCGTCGACCGCCATCCCGACGGAGAGCACGAAGCCGGCGAGGCCGGGAAGAGTGAGCGCCCCGCCGAAGAGCGCGATCGCGCCGAGACAGAGCAGGGCGTAGACGGCGAGCGCCAGGACGGCGAGCGCGCCGCTCAATCCGTAATACCCGACCACGATCGCGATCACGGCGACGCTGCCCGCGATTCCCGCCTCGATCCCGCCCCGAATCGAGTCCTCGCCCAGGCTCGGCCCGATCTCGTACTGCTCGACCACCGTGAGCGGGGTCGGGAGGGCGCCCGCCCGGAGCACCAGCGCCAGGTCGCTGGCCTCGGCGAGCGTTCTTCCGCCGAGCTGGATCCGGCCGTGGCGGTCGATCCGGCTCTCGATCACCGGCGGACGGCCCTGGATCCGCCCGTCGAGCAGGATGGCGAGGTAGTCACCCACGTGGCGGCCGGTCACGTCGCCGAAGCGGCGCCCTCCGGCCCGATCGAGCTCGAACGCCACCTCGGCGCCGCCGGTGAGCGGGTCCACCTGGGCCCGCGCGCTCTCCAGGCTGGTGCCGGTGATGATCGGGCGCTCCTCGACCGCGTAGAGCAGGGCCGAGCCTCCCTCGGTGGCGTTGGACCAGCGGAGGTCGGTGCCCCGCGGCCAGAATCGGCGCACCTCCGGCAGGTGGAGCAGGCTGTCGACCCACGTCATTCGGGCGGCCGGCACCAGGTACTCGCCGGGCAGCACCCCGGGCGAGATCAGCTCCCTCAGCATCCCGACCCCGGCGTGGGCCGAGTCGACGCCGAGGAGCCGGTCGGCGGTGCGGGTGGCGCCCTGGCCGGGCTCGGGGCGGATGCCTAACGAGGCCAGGGCGCGGTCCATGGCCGGCAGCGCGCGGATCAGATCGGCGCGTCCGTCCGTGAGGCGGAGCTCCAGGAAAGCGCTCCGCTCGACGATCTCCCGGGCCCGCGCCGGGTCGTTGAAGCCGGGCAGCTCGACCACGATCCGGTCGCCCACCCGCTGGACCACCCGCTCGGCCACGCCGAACTCGTCGATTCGTTTGCGGAGCACCAGCAACGCCGCGTCGAGATCGGCGTCGGGATCGGCCGAGACCCGGACCGATTGGTCGAGCTCGAGGCCGAGATGGATGCCACCCTGGAGATCGAGACCCAGGTTGACCGGCTGCCCGGGACGATCCGGAGTCGCGGTGCGGCGGACGTTGGACCAGAGCGAGAGACCGGCGGCGATCACCAGCGCGGCGATCAGCCAGACCCGGTGGCGGAGCTTCGGAAGCCACATGGGAACAATCCCTTCCCGCGCTCCGCTCCGGGCGGGCCGGCGGCGGAGACGCGATCGCGTTCGACGGATGGGCACGAAGCCGGCGCGCGGATGCGCCGGCGGCTCCGAGCCCTCGAGTTGTCAGGTGCGATCAGGCCCGGGGCGGACCCGTGGGAAAGCGTGGCGCGCCACCCTGCTCGCCGATGGCCGGCGAAGCCCCGGTGAACGCGGCGCCGGACACCGACCACCGGAACCGAGGATCGGCGGGTGCGGCGCCTGGCCGTGCGGCGTCGAGGGGAAGGGTGTGCTTGGCCGGCGAGAGCGGGCTCTTCTCGGCCGCGGAGGAGCGCGCCTCGGTGGGCGTCTGGCTCCGCTCGGCGGGCGAGAGCGCCCGCTCGGCCCGCGGCTGGACCGACGCCCGCCCGCCCGTCGTGCCCAGGGCAGCGAGCGAGGCGAGCAGCGTGGTCCAGGTCCAGAGGAGCTTCCGCATGGCCCGGCAAAGATAACTTGCGCGGGCAGGCCTTGCATTCGAGCGCACTCGAAGACCGAGATTGTCTCCATGACCGAACCGTTGGGCATCCGCGAGTTGGCCGACCGCACCGGAGTGTCGGCGCACACCCTGCGCTATTACGAGGCCGCCGGCCTGATGATCCCGGTCCCGCGCGATCGCCGGCGCCGCCGTGCCTACACGGAGGAGCACGTCCGGTGGGTCGCGTTCCTGCTCCGGCTTCGGGACGGCGGGATGCGGATCGCGCGGGTCAGGGAGTACGCCGCCCTGACCCGCACGAGGTCCCAGGCCGGTCAGCGCCGCCGGTTGGCCATCCTCCGCGCGCACCGCGACGAGCTCTGCGAGCGGATCGCTCGCCTCACCGATCACCTCGAGGTGCTGGAGCGCAAGGTCGCCGGCGGGTGCGCCCCGGACCTCGTCCCGAAGCGGAGCAGACGATGAGCACGCAATCGCCGATCGATGTCGTCCGGACCCTCTACCGCCTCTTCGGCGAGGGCAGGCTGGAGGAGACCTTCGAGCTGATGTCGCCCGAGGTCGTGCTCCACGAGCCGGGCGACGCGGAGCTGATTCCCTGGGCCGGCGAGTTCGTGGGACACGAGGGCCTGCGCCGGTTTTACGGCGGGCTGGCGAGCGCGCTCTCGGAGATCAGCATCGACCCCGCGTCGCTCCGGCTGGTTCCGATCGGCGCCGACGAGGTCCTGGCGCTCGGCACCGAGCGCGCGACGGGCGCGGCCACGGGCAAGAGCTACGAGAGCCGCTCCGCGTGGCACTGGACCGTCCGCGAGGGATGGATCACGGGCCTCACGGCCTTCCACGACACCGCGGCGATGGAAGCGGCGCTCCGTCCCTGACGACGCGAGTCAGCGCGGCCACTCCAGACGCACCGGGTTCCGCCGCTCCTGCCTCGTCCCGTCGCCCAGCTCGCCGTCGGCGTTGTCGCCCCAGCAGTAGAGCTCGCCAGCCGTCGTGACCCCGCAGCTCTGGGTGAGCCCGGCCGCCATCCGGGCGAACTCGAGACCGTCGCCGACCCGCGTGGGCGTGGTGTGGAGCCGGGTGGCCTCGCCGTCGCCCGCGAGGCCATCGCCCCAGCACCAACCGCCTCCGTCGGCCGCCACCGCGCAGGTGCGGTAGGGTCCGACTGCCAAGGACGTCCAGCTCCCCGGCACCTGCATCGGCGCGCTCTCGTCGTCGGTGGTGCCGATGCCGAGTTGCCCCAGCAGCCCAAAGCCCCAGCAGTAGAGCCGCTGGTCCGAGGTCAGGCCGCAGGTGTGGAGGTCGCCCACACCGAGCTCGGTGAAGCGCATCCCGCCGGCCGCCTCCATCACCGCGAAGCCGTAGTCCGGTCCGACCGCTCCCGTTCCCATCTGACCGTAGCCGTTCGAGCCCCAGCAATAGGCCCGGCCGTCGGCCACCAGCCCGCAGCTGAGCAGCCAGCCGACGCTCACGCTCGTCACGGGAACGGGGGTGCCCACCGCCATCGACGGGTGCGCGCCACCGCCGGCCGTGGCGAGCTCGCCCTTGCCGTTGCCACCCCAGCAGAACGCCTGACCCGCACCGGTCATCCCGCAGCCGTGATGCTCGCCGATCGCGACCTGGCCGATCGCAGCGGGCGCGGTGATCTGGAGCGGTGTGCGCGCGATGGTCTGGTGCTGCCCGCGATTGTCGGAGTGGGTGCCGTCGGGTTGCTGGCCGAAGTAGCCGGTGCCCCAGCAATACCCCTCACCGTCGCTCACGCCGCACGCCACCCGGCCGGTGCCGTATGCGGAGAGGCTCTCGAAGTCGAGCTCGCCCACGCGCGCTGGCTCCAGCACCGAGGCCTCGGTCGAGCCGGTGCCGAGCTGCCCGAGGTCGTTCCGGCCCCAGCAGAACGCGGCCAGGCCCTCGTCGCGGACACAGGTGAAGCCCTCGCCGGTTGCCACGTCGACCAGCCGGTAGCCCGAGGCGAGGGTCGCGGTTCCCGAGACGCCCTCGCTCTCGGCGCGGAGCCCGGCCCGGCCCCGGCCCACGCCGCTCACCAAGCCAGCAGAGCTGATCGTGGCCACGGCTTCGTCGTCGCTCGTGAAGCTGATCGTTCGCCCGGAGAGCTCGTTGCCCGAGGCATCACGCAGGGTGACCTCGAGCATGAGCGTCTCACCCACGTAGAGCCGCCCCGAGCCGGCGCTCACTTCGACCTGCGCCACCGGGGCCGGCGGCGGGGGCGGCGGCGGACCGGGCGGAGGCGGAGGCGGGTTCACCGGCTCGGGCTCCGTAGTGCAGGCCGTTGCCAGGAGCGCCAGCGCCACCAGGGTCGCCGGGAGCCAGGGTCGAGCGGGACGGGACATGGGCCGCTTCCTCGAGAGGGGTCCAATCCAGTCCACGCAATCCGGCCCCGCGGCCGATCATCCGGTTCGGGCGCTCCGGGCATCCGTTCCGCCCGGCCCGTCCCCGCGGGGTGCCGATCGCGCCGACGCCGGGGGCCGCGCCGTGAGGGGCACCACCCGCCTTCGTCGCCTTCCAGGACAGAGGATCCCGTGGCAACTGGGCCGCGGAGCGCCCTCGAGATCTGGCCCAGGAGGATTGCGATGCGAGTCACTGATCGAGCCGTCGGGATGCTGTTCGCCCTCACCGTCCTGGCAACCACCGCCTGCGGCGGCGGCGCCACCGAGCCCACCCCGACCGATCGCCTGGCGGGCACCTGGGAGGGCACCACCGGGGCCGGAGTGGCCTACGTCTACGTCTTCGGCGCGACCGGCGAAGCGGACACCAATCCCCGGACCGGCGGCGCCGCTCGCACCTACGACCTGGCCTACTCCACGTCGGCGGGCAGCGCCGGTTCCGTCACCGCCTGGTACGAAGGCTCGAAGGCGTACTGGGGCAACAGCTCGCTCGGCACCATCGTCGACGACACGACCATGATGGTGGAAGCCTCGGGCCTGGCGCCGTTCCCGATGCACAAGCGCCGGTAGGAACGACGGCTTGACCTCCGCCCGGTCGGGGACTAAACCCTCCATTGGTCGCGACGACCCGCTCTCACGCCCAATGGAGGGACCTCATGGCCGACCCGATCGCGAGCTCGGTGACCGCGGATCACGTCGACGCCTACCATCGTGACGGAGTCGTGGTGCTCCGGGGGGCTTTCGCCGCCTGGATCCCGACCCTCGCCAAGGGCGCCGATTTCAACGCCGCCCACCCGAGCGACCGAGCCCTGGTCCGCGCCAAGGACGGCGGCGGTCACTTCCTCGAAGACTTCTGCAGCTGGCAACGGATCGCCGAGTACCGGACCTTCGTCGAGTCGCCGATGGCGGCGATCGCCGCGGCGCTTGATGCGCTCCGGCACCGCCCAGTTCTTCCACGATCACTACCTCGACAAGGCGGCGAGCAGTGCCGTCGCCACGCCTGGCATCAGGACATTCCCTACTGCGGCGTGAGGTGGCGACCAGACCTGAGCTTCTGGATTCCGCTCGAGCGGCGCGAGCGGCCTCGCTCCGTTGCGTCGCCGGCGCACCGCTGGCCCAAGGAAGTGCGGCCCACCAGCTGGTCGACCAACGAGCTTCTACGCGGACGACGCCAACTTCATGGACCTGCCCGACGTCGAGAGCGGCGACTACGCGATCAAAGCGTGGGCGATCAGGTGGCGACAGCCTTCCAACTTCAGGCCGTCCACGGCGCTGCAGTAACGCGGGCAAGCTGGCAGGCGGACGCTCTCCTTTCGCCTCGTTGGTGACGACGCCCGCTTCGATGGGCGGCCCGGACGGACCTCTCCAGGCTTCGGGCATCGGCCAGCGAGCCGGGAGCAGCTCCGCGAGGACTGGTTTCGGTGATCTGGCGCGGCTAGCCAGGCGCTCGCAGGCAGGGCGGTCGGCGGACGGACAGGGCCGCCGAGCGCGCGCCGCGGCCTTCGCCTAACGCGACCGCGCCCAGACGGGCGCGGCCTCGCCCGTCGCCTGTAGCGGAGCAGCAGGTTGAGCTGCGCCGCCCCATTAGCACGTGGCGGAGATTGTAGAGCAGCAGCTCGCCGGCCGTGAGCTCCGTTCGGTGGAGGCGGGTTCGGCGCCGACCTCGTCCGCGGTCGTCGCCGCCACCCGCGCCCGGCAGCGGCCGCGAGCCTGCTCCAGATAGTCAGTAGCTCGGCCGGCGCATAGACCCGGTCGGGTACCGCGGTGAGGTCGGCCCTCGTTCCAGCGTGAAGGAGCGGGCGGCCGATACCCCTCCGGCAGCTCGGCGACGTAGTAGTCCAGCGCGAAGATGGTGTGGTAGGCGAGTCGCCAGAACTCGAGGCCTCGACCCGGATCGGCCGAGGCCGCCGGACAGGCGGATCGCGTTCGCGAGCATCTCGATCGCGGCGTCGAGCTGGCGCCAGGTGGCCTCCAGCCATTCGGAGTGGGCGCCGGCGCGCCAGATCGGCGGCTCATTCGCGGCTCCGTCCCGCGAGGCCCGGCTCGCGGCCTCACGGATACGCCGAGACCGGCCTCCGGCTCGCTGAGCTGCGGAAAGTGCCCACTCCGCTTCGCGACGACCTGTTTCCCCAAGGGCGAGAGCGCCGCGAGGGCCCGCTGGTGCGCCGCCCGGGCGGCGACGGCTACGACGCGGTGGCCCACCGCATCGCGGAGCTTGCCACCCGTCACCACCACGAGGGGCACGGAGGGAAAGGCCGGCGCGCGCGCGAACTCCTCCGCCGTCGCCGGCAGGTGCTCCGTCTCGGCGTTCGGATTGGGCGGCGCGATCCGCCGGAGCAGCCCACCGAGCGCCCGTTGCACTTTCCAAGGTCTCGTGCTTCGGCATCATGCCGACGTCCTCCGGCGTCGCGGCATCAGCGAGAAGTCACAGCGCCGACGTCGTCCAGGCTCCCAACCTCGCGAACAGGTTCACCACCAGGCCGCCCAACGAGTGCCCGACCAGCAGGTACGGCGGCGCCAAGCCAGCGGCGCGGAGCGTCGCCCGGGCGACTCGACCATCCGCGATCCGAGCTGCCGCACGTCGGCTTCGAGCTCCGGCCGACGCCGGGGCGGTTGTAGGCGAACACGCTCGCGAACCGGCTCAGCGGCTCGAAGACCTTGTGCCAGCCTTCGATGGTGCCGAGCCGTTTACCAGCGCCCTGACCGTCGGAGGACCGTCGCCGGCCAGCACGTACTCGATCTGCTCACCGAGCACGTCGGCGCGCGATGTTGGTGGAAACCGGTACATGCTACGCCCCGAATCGATCAGTGGCCGAACGCGCCGCAAGATAGTCCGCCGAGTCGGGCGCGGCGCTGCTCTCTCGGCGAGGTCAGTCTCCAGTCAGCAAAACGTCGGCCGTGAGTCACCGTCGACGACCTACCGCTCGCGGGTCCAGAGCAACACCACCCGCACTCGCGCCCGAGTCCGCTGTACTGGATGAGGCCTCCGCACCGCTCGGAAGACCTCCACGGCCGAGCCCGGCCACGGAAAACTGCGAGATCCTCCTGCACGGGCCCTTGAAATCCAGGTAGATCTGCATCGGACAACTCGATCCACCGCCCGGAGTCAGCCGCCGCACCGAGGCGAAATGGCGTAGGCTCGGCGGTAAGCGTCGTACGCGATCCGCACGCCCGCCTCGGCGAGGACATTGGCGAGGCTCGCGTCGCTCTCGTTCCCGCAACCGATCGAAGGAGATCAGCCGACCACCGCCGATCCGGTGCCGTTCCGCGATCTCGCCCTCCCGAGGCTTCTCGCTGTCGCGCCCGAACCAGCACCGGCTCGGCTCCGGGATCAGGCCACCATCGGCAGCTCGACCATCACGCTGTCGGGGGCCTCGATCCGCAACGTGGCCACGGCGCTCCGAAAGCCGATTCGCCGGATCCTCAAGCTGTACACGCCGAGCGGGATGTCGGCGAGCCGGAAAGTGCCCGAGTCGGAGGTGGTTGTGACCCGGTCGAGCTCTTCGATCAGCACGTCCGCGAGCGCGAGGGGCGACCGGGTCGAATCGGCGACGACCCGCCCTCGAACGACCGCCTGCGCGGCGAGCGACGAGGCGGCCAGCGAGGCGAGGGCGAGCAGCAGCAGATGGCGGCGCCACGGCTTCATCGTGCCTGAACCCTTCCAGGGGCCGCACCCACCGCGGCCGCCACGGAAGATGCAACCGTCGGCCGGCGCTCAAAAGAGCGGGGGCACGTCTCCACCGGCGTAGCGCTCGGCCCACCAGCTCCGGACGGCGAGGAGCACCGGCACACCCTGATCCGAGTTGACCGCGACGAAGAGCCCGCTCCGACTCCCGGGCAGCGCGTGGAAAAGCGCGCGAAAGCCGGGGTTGCCGCCGGTGTGGTAGAGCAGCACGCCCCCGCCACGGAGGCGGTGCACGCCGTGCCCGAGGCCATAGCTGGCGTCCTCGACTCCTTCGAGCTCGACCGGTACCGGCGCCGCCGACACCAGCTCCGCCGTCGGCGCGCCGATCACCGGTGACTCGCCGTGCCAGACCGAGCCGTAGAAGAGCAGCAGCCGCGCAAAGTCAGCCGCGGTGGGAGTGAGACCGGCCGCGGCCGAGCCGACGTAGCGCTGTGGCGCGATCGGCGCGCCGGCTTCGTCGTAGCCACGCGCGTCGGTCGGGTGAGGGCCGTAGCTGGTCGAATCCATCCCGGCCGGGCCGAAGACCTCCGCCCGCATGAAGCCCTCGAACGGGCGGCCTGTCAGGTCCGCGATCAGGAGCTCGAGCACGGCGAAGCCGCCCCCAGAGTACGACCAGCGCTCGCCCGGCGTCTGGGTCAGCGAGAGGCCCGCTCGATCGGGAGACCCGCGCAGCACCTCGACCAGGCTCGGCGCCGCGTCCCCGACCGGAAACCAGGGCACTGAAGGCATCCCGAGTCCTGAGGTGTGCTGGAGCAGCCGTCCGACCGTGACGCCGGACGCATCGTAGTTGCCATCGGGAATCGCCCAGCTCGAGAGGCGGGCGTTGGCCGTGTCACTCAACCGGAGCTTGCCGGACTCGATCAACCTGAGCACGCCCAAGGTGGTGATGGCCTTGGATACCGACGCCACGTTGATCCGGGTGTCGGCCGTGAACGGGGCGCCGGCCTCCCGGTCCGCGAGCCCATAGCCCTTGGCCACCACCACCCGTCCGTCCTCGACCACGGCAACCGCGGCCCCGGGCGTCCCGCTCTCCGTGAGGGCGCTCGCGACCAGGCTGTCGAGCTCTGCGCGCGCCCTGACGTCCGCCTCCGGAACGGCGTCGGTGCCGTCCCGCCCGGCACAGCCGGTGGTCGTGGCCGCGCTCCAAATCACCAGCGCCAGGATCGTAGCTCTTCCATTGCTCATCGGCGGTACCGCTCCACGTGATTGCGAGGTCCGGCTGCTACGGGCGATCGACGCGGGCGTCCGTCCGCCCGAGGATACGCGATCGCGAGACGTGCCCGATTCCCATGATCGCCACGCCGGAAAGAGCGACCAGGTTCTCCGCCAGGTCGATCCATCCGCCCTCGCTGCCGGGGCCGTTGGCGATGCTGCGATACAGGAAGCTCACGCACGCGGCGAGCGTCAGCGCCATGCCGACCGCGTTGGTTGGCGAGAGGTGTTCTCTGAGCAGGATCACGACGAGCACGCCGAGCCCGAGCAACAGCGCGAGTGGCCAGCCGAGGAAAGGTGGGGCGAGTCCCGGCCCCATCAGGGCCCGAAGCCCGGCCCAGGCGATCGCCGCGCTGACGACGAAAAGCGTGAAGTGGAGCGTGCTTCGCATCGGCGTCACCTCCATTGGCCGGTCGGCGATCCCAGCTGCTCCTAGCCGAACTCCGGCGCGTAACGCACCTCGCCACCGCCCGCGAGCGAGCTGGGGACGAGCTCCAAGGCCATGAACGCCTCGTCCGGCACCTCGAATCCACAGCGCAGCCCGAAGCTCGAGCCGCGGCGGAATCCGAAGCGCGGATAGTAGCTCGGATGGCCCACCACCACGACCGCACGGTAGCCCGCCTCGCCACAGGCTGCCAGTCCCTCGGCGATCAGCCTGGCACCGATACCCTCACGTTGCCGCTCCGGAATCACGGCCATCGGACCGAGTGCGGCGACGCGCAGGTCTCGCCCCTCGACTCGCGCGGCGGTGAAAAGGACGTGGCCCACCACGGCGCCGGCCTCCGTCGCGACCAGCGAGATGCTGCCCGCCGAACCACGCAGTCGATCGACGATCTCGGTCTCGGCCGACCCGCCGAAGGCGAGACTGAGGAGCTCCCGAACCCGATCGGCGTCCGTCGGCCGCTCGGGCCGCACCGTCGTCACGCCGGGGGCGTCGGCCTCACCGACGCACCACCTCGTGGCGGAGCGCCACCGAGCCGTTGGTGTACGCCTTCGCCTCCACCAGGTGCAACGCGACGTCCTGGTCGAGCGTCCCGAAGAACGGGATGCCGTCCCCGATCAACACCGGCAGCACCGTCCACCGGATCTCGTCCACCAGACCGAGCCGCAGACACTCGCGGGCGAGCGCGCCGCCGCCCACCACCCAGATGCTCCGATAGGTCGGCTTGAGCCGCCGGTTCACCAGGCGCGCGAGGTCGCCGCTGCAGAGCTCGACCGTCTCCCGCGCCCTCCGAAGCTCACGATTGGTGAGCACGAAGACCGGCTTGTCGTCGTAGACCCAGCCCGCGCCTTGAGCCTCGAAGCCGAGCGCCGTCTCGTAGGTGCGCGAGCCCATCACGTAGCAGTCGATCGACTTCAGGAACTCCGCCACGTACTCCCGGTCCATGACCTCCCCCTCGGGAAAGAGGTCCTTGGTCTCGATCCAGTCGACCCGCCCGTCCCGCCGGGCGATGAAGCCGTCGAGACTGGCGGCCATGTGGATCGTGACGATGGAGCTCACAGGCCGCTCCGCTCGAGCAGCGACACGGTCACGCCCAGAAGGCGTCCCACAGATGCTCCTGGTGGAAGTGGTCGATCCCCTCGACGATCCGGCCCTGCTCGATTCGCACCGTGAGGCAGATCCGGAGGTCGAGCCGCCGGCCGTCCCGCTCGGCCATCAGTCGATCGATGAACACGCCGCCCGTCTCGTCGGCGAGCAGCCCCAGCGACTCGACCCGGAAGGTGCCACCCGAAAGCTCCATCATCTTCCCGAAGAGGCCGAACACCTCCGCCTGGCCGCTGTACGTCCCGGCCAGGACGCTCCGGCCGGGCACCCGCCAGACGACGTCCGGCGCGAACACCTCGCCCAGCGTCGCCCCGTCGCCCGAGCGAAAGGCCTCGAGCGTCCGTCGCATCAACGTCAGGTTCTCGCGCTCGCTCATCGGCAGGTCTCCTGGCAGTGAGAAGGATTCGATCGACACCGGGTCAGGTCGCGCGAAGCTCCGCCTCGGCGCCGGGCGACGCTCGCAGGTGGCCGCCCCGCACGGTGGCGCCCACTACGATCGCCGCTCCGATCAGGACCAGGTTCTTGATGATGTACTGGCCCTCCAGCGTGGGCGCGTACGGGAACGCCCGGAACGCCTCGTGCGGAAAGAGGACCAGCGGCATCAGCGTCCCAGGCATCTGCAGGAACAGGAGGAACAGCGTCGTCCGCAGATAACGGCCGGTCAGGAGCCCCAGGCCGATCAGGGACTCCCAGGCCGCGAGCAAGGGCAGGCTCACCGACGGAGCGACCAGGCCGAAGCTGAGGCGATCGATCGTCCGGGTCGCCAGCTCCGCGGCCGGGCTCCAGGTGGGCACGAACTTGATGACGCCGAACCAGAGGAAGACGACGCCGAGCGCGATCCGGGTCAGGGTGATCCCGTGGCGGGCCATCCACGACGTGATCCGAACGTCGATGGGGTCGAGCTTCGGGGGAAGCGACATGGTCTCCACCTGATCGGGTTGGGCGGCTGCCGCCAAAGGTAAGTCGCTCCGGCGGCGATGCCACGGCACGGCCCCGCGAGGCGACGGACTGGCCCACCCGCCCGCCGATCGGTTAGGTTCGCGTTTCCCCCCGCCAGCGAGCTCCCGATGACGGCTTTGCGATTCGCCCGCCGATGGCTCCCGTTGCTGCTCTGTTGCGTGGCCCTCCCGACGGCCCACGCGCAGACCCGCGAGGCCGGCCCCTGGTGGCCCCATCCGATCTGGGGCAAGGACGACCGAGCCGGGAGCTCCAACTGGATCGCGCCGGAGAAGGTGCTCGCCTCGATGGCCCTGGTGCGCACCGGCCGGATCTACGAGCTGGGGCAGGTGTACGAGGCGGGCATGCCGCTCTTCGGCTCCCGCACCTACACCCTCACCATCCCGGCCCCCGACGGGGGCACCTTCGGCGCCAACCGCCTGGTCTACAACGACGAGATGATCACCGGCGAGCTGGGTCAGGTCGGCACGCAGTTCGACGGACCAGGGCACATCGGCACCCGTATCAAGATGGCGGACGGGACCGAGCACGACGTCTATTACAACGGCGTCACCTGGGAAGAGGCCCAGGGCCGCTACGGGCTCCGGGAGATCGGAATCGAGCAGATCAAGCCCATCGTCACCCGTGGCGTGCTGATCGACGTCGCCGGCTACAAGGGCGTGCCGGTCCTGCCACCGACCTACGAGGTCACCCTCGCCGACGTGCGCGGCGCGCTCGCGCGCCAGGGCATGAGCGAGGCCTCGATCCAGCCGGGTGACGCGATCCTCTTCGCCTACGGCTGGGCGGCCAACTGGACCAAACCCGACCTCTACGCCGCCACCCAACCGGGGATCGGGATGGAGGTGGCGCGCTGGCTGGTCGACCGGCAGCCCGCGATGGTCGGGAGCGACTCGCCGGGGCTCGAGGTCAACCCGACGCCCGGCGGCCAGCTCGCCTATCCGGTGCATCAGGAGCTGATCAACCGGCAGGGGATCTGGAACCTGGAGAACCTCCACTTCGAGGAGCTCGTGGCCGAGCGGGCGTACGAGTTCCTCTTCGTCTTCACACCGGTCCCCTTCAAGGGCGCCACCGGATCGCCCGGCCGCCCGATCGCGATTCGATGAGCACGCGACGTCTGAGCGACGCCCGCCCCGGTCAGCCGACCAGCCGGAGCAACGCGTCGTAGGTCGCGTGCCACCAGGCCATCCGCGGGAGAGGGAAGCGGAGGATCTGAAACGCCAGCAGCGCGACGCCCGCGCCGATCGTCACCGGGTGCAGCCGCCGGATGGTCTTCAGATCGTAGACGACGCAGGCGAGGAGAATCACGTCGATCGTCGCGAAGACGGCCCACGGCCGTGGCGGCGCGGGGGCGAAGACCGGACGGAACAGCCGGCCCACCGGAGGGTTGAGCAGCATGCAGGTCGCGAAGAGCATCAGCCGCTTGTGTGAAGCCGGGCGCTTGCGCTTCGAAACGGCGAGCGCGAACAGCGCCGCGAAGGCGAGCAGCGCGAAGCTGTTGCTGAATCCGAGCGCGTAGGCTCTGGCAACCTGACCGGCCTCGATCCGCTCGACGTTGGCGTTCAGGCTGACGATGAACCCGAAGATGACCATCGCGGTCGCCAGCGAAACGCCGAGCAGGCCGAGGCTCCGATGGGTCTCTACTCGTCCCCCGGCGACCAGCCGGCTCTGCACGAAGAACAGCAGCGTCCAGCAGAAGAAGAGGGCGCCGTGCACGTGGACGGCGGGCGAAAGCCCTTCGAGCGAGCCGGTGGTCAGCGGGGCCCAGTAGGTCGGAGTGAAGCCGGCGATCGTGAGGAGCAGGCAGTACCCGGCCATCCAGACGAAGAACCGGCTCCGAGGCGACGCGGCGGGTTTGACTGGCTCCATCAGCGAGACCTCCTGCGGGACGAGGAGCTCCGACCCTCGCCGACGGAGCCCACGGCCCAAGATGCAGGCTCGAATCGGCCTCGCCAAGTCGGAAGCGTCGCCAGCGGTTGTTGTCGGATCGAGGGCCCGTTACCGTAGCTGGATCGGTCGCGCCGATCGACCGCCGCTTCGACGCCAACCCGTCCCGACTCGGGCGGGCCACTTGGAGAACCGATGTCGCTCCGCCTCCCGATCGCTCTGACCTGCTCGTTGCTCGCCCTGCCCGCAGTCGCGTCGGGGCAGGGCCCGTTCCCCGCGCCCATCGGCGTTCGGATCCCCGTTCCGCCCACGCCGGTCGAAGGGATGGGCCAAACCTGGCTGGGCTACGAGCTCCACCTGAGCAACTTCGCTCCGGTGGCCGTCTCGCTGGCCGGAATAGAGGTCTTCGCCGACCAGGGAAGCGCGCCGGTCGCGACCTGGTCGGGGTCCGAGCTCCAGGCCATGCGGCTCGGCGCCGCCGGCCAGGTCGACTCGGCCAACACCCTCGCGCGCGGCGGGTTCGACGTCGTCTTCGTCTGGCTGCCGCTACCCGCAGGCTCGCGCCCGGCCTCGCTCCGCCACGTCGTGACGGTCCGCGCCGGAACCACGGAGCTCGCGATCGACGCGGCCGTCCCGGTGAACCCGCCGAGCGCCGCCCCGGTCTTCGGCCCGCCTCTGAAGGGTGACGGCTGGATCGCTGCCTTCGGACCCGCCGATCCCAACGGGCACCAGCGCACCATCCTCCCGACCCACGGCCGCGCCGCGATCGTCCAGCGTTGCGATCGACTTCTACCGGCTGACCGCGGAGGGGCACCAGTTCGCGGGTGACAGCGCGAGCAAGAAGGACTATGCCGCCTACGGCGCCGAGGTGCTCGCCGTGGCCGACGGACGGATCGCCGCCGTGGTGAACGATCAGCCGGAGAACGAGACGCCTCACCCGAGCCGCCGGTCGGTGCCGATCACCCTCGAGACGATCGGCGGCAACTACGTCATGCTCGAGGTCGCTCCGAGCCGCTACGTCTTCTACGCCCATCTCCAGACTGGCAGCGTCCGGGTCAAGGTCGGCGACCGGGTCCGGCGCGGGCAGGTGCTGGGCCTGCTCGGTCTCTCCGGCAACACCCCGGCGCCGCACCTGCATCTCCATCTCGGCGACACCATCGAGCCCCTCGGCAGCGAGGGCTTCCCTACGTGTTCGACCAATTCGAAGTGGTGGGCCAGTGCCCGGCGCCGCCCCCACCGTGGGGCTGGCCGACCAGCTGCGCGCGGGGCGCGCCGGATCGTCGCCAGAACGAGATCCCGCTCGCCTGGAAGCTGATCCGGTTCAAGGACTAGCGATCGTGACGGCTGTCCTCTAGGGGACCACCGTCACGATCACTTCGGCCGTCGCCTTCGGATTCGGGCTCGGGTTGGGGGTGGCGACGGCGCTGACGGTGATGGAGAGCCCCGCCGTGCCGGCCGCCTTACCGACGAGCCGCGAGCCGTCGAGGGTGACGTTGTCCTCCCCGACCGTGACCGTCGCGGCGAAGAACACCCGCTGGATCGCCTTGCCGGCCAGGTTCTTCGCCGAGATCGCCAGCACCTGGCTCAAGTCGATCGTCTCGCCGACCTGGAGGTCGATGACCTTCGGCATGACCTCCACGCTCCCGATCTCGAACGCGTTCTCGTCCTTCTCCACGTCCTTCGCCGAGACGCCGGCTTCGGCCTCTTTCTCCCAGGTGAAGGTCAGCCGAAAACCGAACCCCTGCTGAGGATCTCGCGCCCGGACCCGGTGCACCTGGATCCTGGATCCGGCCGGCACCCGGGTCTTCATCCGTCGGGTCGAGCAGCCTCCTGGACGTTCTGGCACTCGATCAGTCGGAGGCTGGTGACGATCACCGTCTCCGACGAGTTGTTGATCACGTAGACCAAGTGCTCGGGCTGCGAGCCGTTGCCAGGCGTGATCTCCGAGCGGACCGTGTTGCCGCTGGCGGGAATGGTCTGGGCGAGGCCTGCGGGGGCGAGCGCGGCGCTCGCCAGGACGAGGAGAGGATCCAGCGTTGCATCTGACACCCCGAAACGGGACACCATAACGGTATCGTCGCGCAACCTCGGCGTCCATCCAGCCGTGCGATGCCTACGGCCAGCGGTCCCGCACCACCCGCTCCTCCTCGACCGTCAGCGGGAAGAACCACGGCGTATCCGACGCAAAGGCCGAGGGTCGGCACGCCGCGGGCCGGCCGCACATCAGCGTCGTGGAGTCGCGATTGTGGCCGAGCCCCAGCACGTGGCCGAGCTCGTGAGCCACCACGTTGCGGACCGTGTTCGGTAAAGACAGGGGAAAGGCGTCCGCGCTCCGGAGCGCCACCACGCCCTTGCGCCCGACCCGCCAGCGGACGCCGTACGAGATCAGGTCGCTCTCCGAGAGCGCGATCACCACCTCGGCGGGGACGCTGGCGAGGGTCCTCTGCAGCCGACTGGTCGCGGGCCCGAACCCGAGCCGGACTTCGCTTCCGGCCCCCCGCAGGACCTCCTCCGGGACCGAGTCCGCGCTCGACGTCGGCGAGTCGAACCGCACCCGCCGGCCGAGCCGCCCGAGCTCCGCGTTCCAGAAGGCGATCGCCTCGCGCGTCGGGACGATGCGTGGATCGTCCGGCTTGCCCAGGATCAGGACCCGGAGCCGGAGGTCGGCCGGAAGCGACGCCGGGTCGACCGGCCCCGGGTCGCGCAGGAGAACGTAGGCCGTCAGGCCGGCGATCGCGCCGACCAGGAGGAGCCGAGGGAGCAGCCGTCGCATCCCGAAGCCCGGCGGGGCCTAACGCCTCGGCTCGTACTTGAGCGCCACCGCGCCCGAACCCAGCTCCTTCCGGCCCACGAGCCTCAAGTCGATCGGTTTCGGAAGCCCCGCGAACAGCGTCGGGCCACGCCCCGCCAGTCTCGGATGCACGACCAGCTCGTACTCGTCGATCAGCCCCAGCTCCGCCAGCGCCCGGGGCAGGGCGACCCCACCGACGGCCAGTCCCTTGCCCGGCTCCCGCTTGAGCCGCTCGACGGCCGTTGCCAGGTCCCCGCGAAGGAGCTCCCCGTTCCAATCGACCCGCGTCAGCGTGCTCGACACGACGTACTTCCTGGCCTCGTCGATGGTTCGGGCGAATGGCTCCGTCCATGCGGGCCGTCCACCCGGCGGCGGTGAACGCCAACCCGCCTCCATCATCTCGTAGGTGATCCGGCCGAGGATCAGGGCGTCGGCCCGCGCGATGCTCTCGGCCGCGTGCCGATGGATCTCCTCGTCCACGAGCATCATCCGATGATCCGAGCATCCGTCCAGGGTGACGTTGATCGAGTACCGAAGCGGCCTCATGCTTGCCTCGCCATGGCGCTCACTCCACGTGTAGTGCCCGAACCGGGTCGATTCTGGTCGCCGCCCTGATCGGCACGAGCATCGCCAGCGCCCCGATGCCGAGCGCCAACGCCCCGACGACGGCGAGCGTCACCCCGTCGTCGGCGCTCACGCGGTAGAGCAGTGCGGTGAGCAGACGGTTGCCCATCGGCGCCCCCACGAGGCCGATCGCTGACCCGATTACGGCGATCGCGAGCCCGCGGCGGAACAGCATCCCGGCCAGCGCGCCGCCGGTCGCCCCCAGCGCCATCCGGACGCCGAGCTCACGAGCCCGCTCCCGGACCGTCGCCGCCATGACGCCGAACAAGCCGACGCCCGCCAGGACTATCGACGCGCCGGCGAACACCGCGACCAGCAGCGCGTTGAAGCGCGGCTGGGCGAGCGGGCGGGCGAGGAAGTGGTCGAACGATGCGGTGGTCAGCACGGCCACGGCGGGATCGACCGTCTCGATCGCACGACGGATCGCCGGCGCCAGCGCGCCGGGTCGGCCGGCCGTGCGAATCACCAGGGAGGTCGGCGCGAATGGAAAGATCGACTGTCGGAGTGGGAAGTAGATGCTCGGCCGGGCCACCCGCAGGTCGCGGTAGCGGGTGTCGGGCACGATCCCGACGACGGTCGCGGTATCCATGGGCCCGCTGCCGCCCATGGTCAGTCGCTTGCCGATCGCGTCCTCGCCGGGCCAATAGCTCCGGGCCGCCGATTCGCTGACCATCACGACGGCCGGCGCGTCCTCACGGTCGGCGTCGGTGAAGCTCCGCCCCCGGCTGACGGCCAGGCCCAGTGTCGGGAAGTAGCCGGGCGTGACGACTTCCATGTTGAGCAGCGGGTGCCGGGATGCCGCCTCCTCCGTCTGGCCGATCGCGGTGGGTCGGCCGTCCCAGCCGCCCGTCCCCGCGAACGGCACCGCCACCACCGGGGACGCGGCGACCACGCCGGGCACGCCCGCGACCGCATCGACCACCCGATCGAGGAGCGCCAGCTGCTTCGGTTGACTGTCGAAGCGGTCGACTCGCATCGTCAGCTCGCCGATCAGGAGCTCGCCCGCGTCGAACGCCAGCTCCGCCCGTTCCAGCTCGAGCAGACTCCTGCCGATCAGTCCGGCCGCGGCGAGCACCACCACGGCGAGCGCGAATTGCCCGACCACCACGCCGTCCGCCGCGAGCCGCGACCGGCGAGTGGGACTCTGCCGCACGTCGGTCCGGAGCACCTGTTGCAGGTCGGCGCGGGAGGTGACGACGGCTGGAGCGAGCCCGGCCAGCAGCAACGTCAGGGCGGTGACCAGGACGGCGACGCCGAGCGCCGCTCCGTCGACTCCGATCTCGCTCAGTCTGGGAAGCCCGGCTGGCGCGACGGCCACCAGCGCCCGAATCGCCCCAGCCGCCACCACGACGCCCAACGTTCCACCGGCGACCGCCAGCAGCGCGTTCTCCGCCAGCAGCTGCCGCACCACTCGGCCCCGTCGCGCGCCGAGCGCGGATCGAATGGCGACCTCACGCACCCGGGAGAGCCCGCGCACGAAGAGCAGGTTGGCGACGTTGGCGCAGGTGATCAGCAGCAGCAGCCCGGCCGCCGCGGAGAAGACGATCACGGCGGGCGCGACGTCGCCAGTACCAGTCGCGCGAGCGGGGTGGCGACCCCGCAGGCTTTGCTCCCAGGTCGAGGTACCGGGGCGCCGGAAGAACCCGGTCAGCTCGTCCCGCGCCGCGGCGGGCGTGAGCCCCGGGCGGAGCCGGCCGAGCAGCTCGACGTTGGCGAAGGCCGAGTCGCCGCGACGAGCCGTGCCGGGGTTGAGCGGGGACCAGAGATCGGTACCCCTCGGGAAGTCGAGCCCCTGCGGCATGACCCCCACGATCGTGTAGCTCACCCCCGTGGCGTGCAGCTCCAGCCTGCGGCCGAGCGCTTCCGGCGGCCAGCGAACAAGCGCTGCCACGCGTCATGGCTCAGCACGGCCACCGGTGCGGCCCCGCTCGCGTCGTCGGCCGGGTCAGGCTCGGCCCAGCACGGGGCGCGCGCCGAGCAGGTCGAAGAACTCGCCCGACACCAGGGCGACCGCCATCGGCGTGAGGTGGTCGCCGTCGCGAATCGGCGTCGGCTGGGCGCCCTCGTAGGCGTAGAACGCCACCCGCTCGAGGGTTCGCGCCTCGCGGGCGAGCTCGCGGGCGACGGGAAGCGTCAACGGCCAGTCGAACTGCTGCTCCTTGGCCTCCCCAAAGCGCACGACCCGCTCCTGATCCACGACGGGCAGGCGTCTCACGAGGAGAGTGTGGGCAACGGAGAGGACCGCGGTCGACAGGCCGATCCCCAGAGCGAGGACCGTCACCGCGACCAGAGCGAAGCCGGGCGCCCGCCGGAGGCTCCGGATGCTGACGCGGAGGGTTCGAATCAACCCGTGCATGTCAGTTCGCCGTCATCGATCGAAGGTGTGGAGACGCCCCAGGCGGCAGACCAAACCTGCGGCCAGGCCGCGAGGAACTCAATCCGGCCCGGCAGCCAGCCTCGAAGCCCACCACGCGGTCGACGCTTGGCTGTCGCCCCCGGCGGGGCCAGATTCGAACCGACCCCCGCCACCTCACCCTGAATCGCGGTCGACCGTGCCCCCAAAGCCGCATCCACGAATCCGCCCTCGTCCATCCCGCCGCCACCCTCATCGGCGACGTCACGCTCGGCCCCCGCGTCTCCGTCTGGCCCGGCGCGGTGCTCCGCGACGTCGCCCCGATCGAGATCGGCGAGGACTGCACCATTCAGGACCAGACCATCATCCACTGCGACACCGACATCCCGACCATCGTCGGAAAGCGGGTCGGGGTCGGGCATCGGGCCCTCCTCCACAGCGTCACCATCGAGGACGACACCCTGATCGGGATGGGCGCGATCCTGCTGACCGGGTGCCGGGTGGCCACCGGGTCGATCATCGGCGCCGGGGCGGTCTGCCCCGAAGGGATGGAGATCCCGCCCAACTCGCTGGTGGTCGGCGTGCCCGGACGGATCGTCCGGCAGACCACCGCGGAGGATCGCGCCCGGATCCGATTGACGACCGACAACTACCTGGCGCTCTCCCGCCGCTATCACGCCGGGGAATTCTGACGGCGTCGAGACTCCCCGGTAGAGCCGCCGCAGTCCTGCTCGCTCTGCTCTTTCCCGTCCTCGCGGCCGCGCAAGTCGACCGCTCTCCCGGGCTCCCGCCGACCCCCGGATATCAGGTGCGTCCCGCCAGCGGGCCCATCGCGATCGACGGCCAGCTCGACGACGCCGGGTGGAAGGGCGCGGCGGACATTCCTCTCGCCTGGGAAATCACCCCGGGCGACAACGCCCCGCCGCACGTCCGGACGGTCTGCCACGTCACCTTCGACTCGGATGCCCTCTCGTCGGATGCCGGGCCTTCGATCCCAAGCCCGGACTGATTCGCGCCCACCTGATCGAGCGGGACAACGTCGCCAGCGTGGCCGCGGACGATCTGATCGGTCTCTACGTCGATCCCTTCAACGACCAGCGCCGCGCCTTCATGTTCATCGTGAACCCGCTCGGGGTCCAGGCCGACGGCGTCCACAGCGTCAGCCAGTGAGGACTACTCCTGGGACGCGATCTGGACGTCCGCGGGCCGGATCACCCCCGAAGGGTTCAACGTCGAGATCGCGATCCCCTTCAAGTCCCTCCGCTTTCCCCGCAGCGAAGACGTCCAGACCTGGGGTTTCCTGCTGGTTCGGGCCTGGCCCCGGGACCACCGTTATCGGATGCAGGCCGCTCCGCTCGACCGGCGCAACAGCTGCTACATCTGCCAGACCAACAAGCTGACGGGATTCACGGGGATCTCACCGGGTCGCAATCTCGAGATCGCGCCGACGCTCACCGGGCAAAGGACCGATGCCAGAGATCCGTTTCCGGACGGCCGCCTGGTCACGGGCGATCCGTCGGCCAAGCTGGGAGGCGACCTGCGCTGGGGAATCTCCCCCAACGTCTCCCTCAACGCGACCTTCCGGCCGGACTTCTCGCAGGTCGAGGCCGACGTCGCGCAGCTCGAGGTCAACAAGCGGTACGCCCTGTTCTACCCGAGAAGCGGCCGTTCTTCCTCGAGGGGCCGACTTCTTCCACACCCCGGTGCAGGCGGTCTTCACCCGCACGGTGGCCGACCCCGACGCCGGCCTGAAGCTGACCGGCAAGGTCGGCGCCTCCGCCAACAACGCGATCGGCGTGTTCGCCGCGCGAGACCGACTCACCAATCCGATCTTCCCGTCGAACCAGCGGAGCGACGCGGCGTTCCTCGACCGGGACTCGTGGACCGCCGTGGGACGGTTTCGCCGGGATCTCGGCGCGGCCTCGTATCTCGGTCTGCTCTACGCCGGCCGGGCCGGGGCGGGGTATCTCAATCAGACCGGAGGGCCGACCTCTACTATCAGCTCGGCCCGTCGACCCGGGTCAGGGCCCAGTATCTGGCGTCGCTCACCGAGTACCCGGACTCGTTGGCCACGGCGCACCAGCAGCCACTGGGTCGATTCTTCGGTGGCGCGCTGAGTCTCAGGGTGGACTACGCGACCGCCCGCTGGCGGGCCAGCGCCCAGTACCTCGACCTGAGTCCCGGGTTCCGCGCGGACGTGGGCTTCGTGCCTCGGGTCGACACCAGAACGGTCTCCTTCGATTTCGCGCCGCAGCTCCGACGACGGAGCGGATGGTACAGCTACCTGGCCATCGGGCCGTTCGCCTCGCAAACCCGCGATCACGGTGGCGAGCTCACCGATCAGGACGTCGGGCTCAGCCTGAGCTACGAGGGCCCGCTCCAGACCCGGGTCGGGGGGCGGCTCACCAATCATCGCGAGCGGCACCTCGGCGTGCTCTACACCCTGAACCGCGTCACCGGCTACGTCGACCTCAAGCCGGCGGGTGGCTTCGGCGCGACGCTGCAATGGCAGATCGGCGACGCGATCGACTACACCAACGCCCGACAGGCCGCCGAGATCACCCTCACCCCGTCGGTCCACCTCGGCCTCGGCACCCGGCTGGCGCTCGACTTGAGCGACGCCTATCAGCGGCTCAGCAGGGATGGCCGCGAGATCTTCACGGCCAACATCCTCCAGTCGAAGATCGCCTACAATCTCAACGTCAGGACGCTGGCTCGGCTGATCCTCCAATACCGCACCGTGGATCGGAACCCGGCCGAATACCTCGACCCGATCGATCGCAGCGAGACCGGCCTCTTCGGTCAGTTCCTGTTCGCGTATCAGGTGAATCCTCAGGCGGTGTTCTTCCTGGGCTACTCGGAGAGCGGGCTGGGGACCCAGAGCTACGACCTCACCAGGTCGAGTCGGACGATCTTCGTGAAGATCGGCTACGGGTGGCGGCCGTGAACCTCCGGCGACCTCTTCCCGTTCGGGCGACGTCTGGCAGCCTCGCGGCCGTCGCCTTCGCACTGGTCTCGACGGTCTCACCGGCCTTCGGTCAGTCCGACCGCTACCCGCCCGAAGCGCTCAGCCAGCTGAAAGCCGACCTCCAGGCGATGCTCGACGAGGGCCGCATCCCGGGCGCCTCGGTCGCGCTCGTCACGGCCGACACCGTCCTCTGGGCCGGCGGCCTGGGCAAGGCCGACCTCGCCCGCGATCTGCCCGTGACCGGGAAGACCCTCTTTCGCGTCGGCTCGATCTCGAAGTCCTTCACCGCGCTGGCCGTGCTCACCCTGGTGGAGCAAGGCCGCCTCGATCTCGACACGCCCGTCCGTCGCTTGCTCCAGGACGTCCCATACACGAATCCGTGGGAGGACACCCACCCGATCACGGTGGCCCACCTGCTGGAGCACACCACCGGCTTCGACGACATCCACTTCGTCGAGGTCGGCAAGGACGACGATCCCGAGATCACCCTCGAGCAGGGGTTGGCCTTCCATCCCCACTCACGAGTCAGTCGTTGGCCGCCCGGCAAGCACATGTCGTACGCCAACTCCGGTCCGCCGATCGCCGCGCTGGCGCTCGAGTCGATCACCGGAGAGCGTTTCGAGGCGTATGCCAGCGAGCACGTCTTCGGGCCCCTGGGCATGGTCAACAGCACCTTCGACGTGCCGGACGATCCGGCGCTGCGGGCCAAGGGCTACGCCCCCGACGGCAGGACCGAGACCCGCTACGACTACATCCTGATGCGGCCCTCGGGCGCGCTCAACACCTCGGCGGAGGACATGAGCCGCTTCCTCCGGATGATGATCAACCGCGGCCGGCTCGACGAGAGGCTGCTCCTCCGTCCCGAGACCATCGACAGGATGGAGCGGCCGGCCACCACCCTCGCCGCGCGCGCGGGCCACACCTTCGGCTATGGACTGGGCAACGAGGCGTCGATCGTCGCCGGGCACGTCTTCCACGGCCACGGTGGCAGCACGGCCACCGGGTTCATCTCGACCTACGCCTATTCGTCCGAGCTCGGCGTCGGCTACTTCGTGTCGACCAACATGATCAACGGCAAGCTGCCGGCGATCGCCAAGCGGATCGTGGAGTTCCTGGGGGCGGGTCGGGTCGCACCCAAGGCCCCTCGGATCAGCCTGAGCAGCGCCCAGCTCGAGCGCGTGGCTGGGTACTACCAGTTGGCAACGCCCCGCACCCAGGCCCTCGACTTCATCTACCGCTTCGTGTGGCTCTTCCGGGTGTGGGAGGAAGACGGCCGCCTCTTCCGGAAGGGCCTGCTCGGCGGCCAGAGAACGGAGCTGATTCCGGTCAGTGAGGACGGCTTCCGCACCGAGGACGAGCCCGTCGCGACGCTCTTCCTGGTCGACGACGAGCAGGGCGCCACCTACCTGCAGAGCGGCTTCGAGGGCCAGATGCGCAAGATCTCCGCGCTGGCCGCGTGGGCTCAGCCGATCGCCGCGGGGCTCGCCCTCCTCCTCATGGTCACGTCCCTGGCATTCGCCCCGCTCTGGATGCTGGCGCGGCTCTTCGGCAGGATGAAGGCGGTTCCCAGAGCCACGTCTGGCCTCAGTTCCTCGCGTCGGCCAGCCTCTTCGGCGGGTTCTTCCTGACGGCGGCCAACCTGAAGGACATCGACGACCTGGTCCGTCTCTCGGTCTCGACGCTGTCGCTCTTCCTCGGCACGCTCGCGTTCGCCCTGCTGAGCGCCTATCTCGCCTACCGCCTGGTCCGCCCCGTGCCGAGCCAGGCTGGCCCGGTGTTACGCAATTGGTCCCGTCTGGTCTCTATCGCGTGCGTCGGAACCACGGTATTCCTGATCAGTGAAGGTCTCATCGGGCTGAGGCTCTGGGCCGACTGAAGCTGCGACGCCGAGGCCACCTCCACACTCCATCAAGGAAGCCATCGTGAGCCGCGAGAAGGTCATCTTCCTGATCAACAATCAGAATCAGACGACCGGCAGCATTTCCGGGCCGCAGAGCACGATCACCCTCGGCTCCGCCTACTCCACGGGCAGGGTCCTGCTGAAGGGAAAGGACAACAAGACCCGCTGCTCGTTCCAGGGCGACAACGGCCGCGGCTACCTCGGCGGACACGGCAAGGGCGCCGACCTCTTCCTCTTCCCCAGCACCGGCGACCACAAGACCGCTTCGCAGGCCACGATCCACCTGAGCGCCGAGCGAGGTGACATCATCCTCCGGAACGCCGACTGCGCCGAGGACTTCGATGCGGCCGACGCGGCGCTGGTCGACGCGGGCACCGTGATGAGCTTGAACGCCGCGGGCCAGCTCTGCCGCAGCTCGACCCCGTACGACACCAAGGTGGTCGGCGTCGTCTCCGGCGCGGGCGATTTCAAGCCGGGCATCGTGCTCGACAAGCACCCCGAGCGAGAGGACCGGCTGCCGATCGCGCTGGTCGGGAAGGTGTTCTGCCGGGTCGACGCCTCGCGTCATCCAATCGACGTGGGCGACATGCTCACCACCTCCGACCGGCCCGGCCACGCGATGAAGGCGGTCGATCCCCTCCAGGCCTTCGGCGCGGTGATCGGCAAGGCCCTCCGCCCGCTCTCTACCGGCCAGGACCTGATCCCGATCCTCGTCAGCCTCCAGTAGAGGAGCGCGGCGTGTCCCAGCTCTCCCTGCGACGCATCACCGCCGCCTGCGGGATCGCCGACCCGCGCTCGGTGCTCCGCGATCTGCTCCGCCGCGGCGACGAGACCACCAGCTCCCTCAAGGACAAGCTCCTGGCCATGCAGGCCGAGTGCACCCCCTGGGAGGTGATCGTCAGGGACTCGGGCAAGATGGCGGTCCACGCCGCGCTGCTGCCCACCAAGCCCCGCGGGGAGATCCTCTATTTCGGCGGCTACCGGGTCGAGGAGTCTCACTTCTTCGACGTGAGCACCTCCGAGATCACCGTGGAGCCTCACGATCCGGATCGCGAGGGCTGGCAGCCCGTCGGGCGGTTCGATCCCGACCTCGATACCTATCCTGACACGGTCGAAGTCGAGATGACCAACCTCTTCTGCAGCGGGCACTCCTTCCTCTCTGACGGGCGGCTGCTGGTGATGGGTGGCCAGGTGGCCCTCTTCGACCCCAACGGACTCGCGATCGGCGCTCCGGAACGGCTCCGGCGCCCGAACCGCGACCAGTTCCCGTCCGACGCCGCCTATCAGGAGGCCCTGGACGCCTACACCGAGGCGCTCAACCAGTATGGCTACCACGCGGAGCACGGCGGCATGGGGTGGGGCGGGGCACGGGGCTGCTGGATCTTCGACCCCTTCGGTCGCCGTTGGATCGAGCGCGCGCGGATGAGCCTCGCCCCCGACGGCAGCGAGCAATCGGGCGGACGCTGGTATCCCTCGGCCGCCACCTTGCCGAGCGGCGAGGTCTTCGTCTGCGGCGGCCATCCCTTCCTGACCGAGGAGTACCCACGCGCCTCGCTGCCGCGACACAACAACAACACGCCCGAGCGGTACGACCCGGCCACCAACCGCTGGACGCTGCTCCGCACCGACAAGACGGCGATGGACGCCCGGGTCACGGATTCCTACCCGCGGATCCACGTGCTCCCGAACGGCTTCGTCTTCTTCTCGACCAGCAACTTCGGGACCTCGCGCAACGGCATCTACGATCCGATGCGGGGTCGCTTCGTCTACCGGGACGTCGCCACGCCGCCGGAGCCGATCTACCAGGTCGGCAGCAGCCCCACCTCGGTGCTGCTGCCGCTCCTGCCGGAGAACGACTACATCGCCACCATGCTGGTCGCCGGCGGCCAGCAGGCCTACCGGATCGAGATCAGCCACCGGCGCTCGCCCATCACCGCCATCCCGCCACTGGTCTGGACCGCGACGCCGCGCCGGCAATGGCGGGGCTTTCCGCCCCGGCGGTCCCACCTCTGCGCGACCATCCTCCCCACGGGTGACGTCTTCGTCAACGGCGGCACCGCCGGCGATGGCGGCGACGCGGAAGGGCAGAGCGGCGCCGTTCGCGATGCGGAGCTCTATCGACCCGGGATCGACTGGAGCAAGGGGAAGTACACGGCGTACCACAAGGAGAAGTGGACCACCGTGGAGCGGGCCGCCGTGCCGCGGCACTACCACGCGACGGCCCTCCTGATGCCCAACGGGGCCGTCTGGACTGCCGGCTCCAACGGAGGCGGAGGCGACGAGGGCCGCGAGAAGCGGATCGAGGTGTACCGCCCGGCCTACCTCCGCCGGATTCACCGGCCGGAGATCGTCGACTGCACCGAGAACCTGACTTATGGTCAGAGCTTCGGGGTGACCACCGGACCGAACCAGGCCCGCTCGATCGAGCGCGTGGCCCTGATCCGGAACGGCTCGATGACCCACGCCTTCAACTTCGATCAGCGCTACGTCGGCTGCGCCTTCCGGGTGACCGCGTCGAACCGGCTGGTCTGCACCGCGCCCCCCTGGGGCGGTGTCGCCCCGCCGGGGCACTACATGCTCTGGATCGTCGACGAGGACGGCTTCCCCTGTAAATGGGCCCGTTTCGTCTACCTCAACGCGATCAGCGTGCGCACGGTCGCCTCCCAGAGCGAGCGCCGGCTCCCGCTCTCGCTCCGGCGGGACATCGTCGGCGGCAGCGCCCGGGGCGCGCAGTCGGTCAAGCGGCGGATCCTCGCCCTGCAGCGGGACTTCGTCGTGAGCTGAGTCCCCTGGAGCGCCTCGTTCGCCGGGAGGCGCCAGGGCCAGGCAACCGTCATCGCGAGCCCCTGCGGATCGGATCCGGCCGGGGCTCGAACTCCTTCGCGCCACCCGCCAGGGGCAGGACCTCGTTGACCAGCGTCAGCAGGAAGCGGCCCGGCTCCTCGAACATGATCATGTGCGAGGCCCGCTCGAAGGTCACGAACCTCTTGCTCGGCGCCTCGATCCGGGCGAAGAACTCGCGGGCGGTCGAGTAGGGCGTGTGCAGGTCGTAGCGCCCCATCAGAAAGACCACCGGAACCGGAAACCGCACCGGGCCGGCGCCCAGGTCGAGCGCGCCGGTGCGGGCGAGCCGCCGCTCCGCCCACCCCAGCGCCACGTTGGCACCGGCGGCTTCGCGTTCCGTGTAAGCCGCGCCCCACTCGTTGAGCGAGAAGTAGAGATCGAAGTCGGCCTTGCCGTACCACCCGCCGTCGTACCGACGAACCCACCGCCGGACCTCGATGGCGCGACGGAGGTCGAGGGGAGCGGGGCCGGGGTACGGCGCCAGGGCTTCGAGCTCCCGGATTCCCGCGGTGTCGTTCGACCGCCGGGCCAGGTCGAGCACCCTCGCGTAGAGCGCGGCCTCTCCACCACCGCCGGGCGACGCGACGCCGACTCCCACCCACGCGTGGAACAGCTCGGGATGCTCCATCACCACCTTCGGAGTGAACGCCGTCCCCCACGAGTACCCCATCAGAATCAGTTTCTCCTGGCCGAGCTTCCGCAGGACGTGCCGGACGACGACGGCGGCGTCCCGGACGTGCTGCTCGTCGCTCATCGTGGGGGCGAGGCGGGCGGTGTCCGCCGTGGCGAAGTTCTTGCCGACACCGCGCTGGTCCCAATTCACCACGGTGAAGAAGTCCTCCCACGGCTTCTGGAAGGCCCAGCTCATGCCCAGCATCGCGCTGCCCGGGCCGCCGTGGACCAGCAGCAGGATCGGATTCGCCCGATTGAGACCCCGGATCGTGATCCACTGGGTGGAGCCGTTCACCTCGACCGGCTCGGTCACCTCGATGCCTTCCGGCGTGTGAATCCGGGTGAGGTCGGCGAGCCGGTCGGCAATGCTGTCGCGTGGCATCGGGTACGGGGTCACCCGGCTCTGGGCCCGGCCGGCGGAGGTGACTCCGGCCAGGAGAACGACGGCGATCAGGTTGCGCATCTCTAGTCCTCGTCTGGTGTGGACCCGGTCTCGACCACCGGCGCCGAGGGGGCGATCGCGCTCAGCAACGATCGCCCGCTCGCCGCCGCGGCCACGCTGCCGATCGCGAACCCGATCAAGCCGACTTCGGCCGCCCAGCCTATCGAGCCCGGCAGCACGCTGTCCACCACTGTGTAGACCAGCATGAAGGCGGCCATCCCGAGCGGCAGCCCGAGGCACCAGAGCGCCAGCCATCGACCGGAGCTCACACCCCTGCGGCGGAGGGACCACCACTGCAGCGAGCCGACGCCGATGAGGCCGCCTCCGACGATCGTGAAGGGCTCGACCGGGCCCGGGATGTCGCCCCAGATCGAGGTCAGCGCCCAGATGACCAGCAGCGGCCCGACGAAACCCAGCGGCCCCGCGAGGATCCACCACCTGAGATCGACGGACGTTCGTCGGAGGAGCGGGGCCTGCAGGGACGTGAACACGGCGCCGGCCAGCGGTAGCCCGATCGCGGACCCCAGCCGGAGCAGCCGCTCGGCGTTCTCGATCCCGTCCACTGCAGCCTCGGACCACCACCGCTCGAAATCGAGACCGAAGGCGATCGCCATGAGCAGATTCAGGTAGGTCCAGAAGCCCAGCGCCATCGCCGAGCCGTTCGCCAGGATCCACTTCGCCAAGAACCGTCGATCTCGATTCATCGCCACGCTCGCTCGCGTCGGGGTTCGCCCCAGTCTCCAGGCAGCAGGATGTCCTCGGCGGCATCCTCCTCAGAGTGTACATTGCGAACGTTATTCCCGTGGCGCCTTGGACCGCCCGCGCCGCCGAGGCCACCACCTCAGGCCGGCTGCGTTGCGCTATCACCCAGGGGAAGGCTTGCCGGTGCTCCAGATCGACCGTGGCACAAGACGCCGACCCACCCCTCGACCGCGGAGCGCGCGGCCGCCGCGCCTCCGGTTGCCGCCGCGCCTGCTGGCCGCGCTGCTGGTGCTCGTGGCGCTCGCGGCGCGGACCGCGGTCGCCCAGGACTGGCACGAGCTCTACGCCGACGGCCAGCGCGCTCTCCGCGAGGGCCGCGCCCAGCGCGCCGTCGACCTCCTCAACCGCGCCATCCAGAAGCGCCGCGAGCCCGGTCTGAACGTCCCGACCTACGGCACCAACATCGAGCCCCGCTACTTCCCGTACCTGCGCCTCGCCGAGGCCTATTTCGCCCTGGAGAAGTACGACGAGGCCGCCGCCGCGCTCGCCACCTCGGCCCGCTACGGCGTCGCCCCGGCCGCCGAGCGGACGGCGCTCGATGCCAGGGTCCGAGCCGCCATCGACTTGGCCCGCCCCCCGACGAGATCGGTCGCGGTGCCGCCGCCCGCGCCACCACCTCCGCCTCCAGCGCCCACGCCGATCCCGAGGGCCCAGGTCGAGTCGACCACGCCGAGCCCGGTGCCTCCGCCGGCCGCCGTGCGCGCCGACTCGTCTCCCTCCGCCGCGACCACCCGGCCGGCGCCGGATCCGGTCAGGACTTCCGTGCCCGGCCGCCGAGCCCCGCCGGTCCTGGCGATCACCAGCGACCCCGCCGGCGCCCAGGTCTACGTCGACGACGAGCCGCTCGGCCGCACCGACCCAGAGACCGGCCGGCTCCGGATCACCACCCTCGAGCCCGGACGCCATCGGATCCGAATCGCGGCGGAGGGCAGGGCCGACCTGGTCCGCGAGATCGACCTGGGCGACGGCGGCTTCGCCCTGGAGGGCGTGCTCGCGCCCGCCGCGGCCGCGCCTCCAGCGTCCGACAGCGCGGGCCAGTCGGGCGGGATCCACCCCGCCTGGTTCCTCGGCGGCTTCCTGCTGGTGGCCGTCCTCGGTCTCACGCTCTGGTTCCGCCGGCCGGCCCACTATCCGACGCTGACGGCGCACACGCCCATCGGGCTCACCGATTCGGGCGGCGCGAGCGCCGGCGGATCGTTCGAGGAGCTGCCGGCCAAGTTCGCGGACTACGTCCTGCTCCGGCGGATCGGCCGCGGCGGGATGGCGACCGTCTACGAGGCCGAGCGCCGGGGCGAGCGCTTCGCGCTCAAGCGCCCGCTCACCGGCTTCCTCGACAACCCGCGCTTCCTCGAGCGCTTCCTCCGCGAAGCCGGGCTCGGCCGCACCCTCCATCACCCCAACATCGTGCGGATCCACGACCGGGGTGAGGTCGACGGCGTGCCTTACTTCGCGATGGAGCTGGTCGAGGGCGAAACCCTCCGCGATCGCCTCGACCGCGACGGCCACCTCGATCCCGTCACGGCCACCCGGATCGTCGCCCAGGTGACGGAGGCGCTCGACTACGCCCATCACAAGGGCGTGATCCACCGCGACCTGAAGCCCTCGAACATCATGCTCGACCGCGCGGGTACGGCGAAGGTCATGGACTACGGCATCGCCCGGGCCCAGTTCCTCGACGGCGTCACCACCACCGGCGGCTTTCTCGGCACGCCGCACTACGCCGCGCCCGAAGCGCTCGACACCCGTCCCGAGCCCCGGAGCGACGTCTACTCCCTCGGCATCGTGTTCTTCGAGATGCTGACCGGCAGCTTGCCGTTCCGGGGCGAGAGCGCGATGGCGGTGCTCCACGCCAAGACCTCGACCGAGCCGCCAGCGCCGTCCTCCATCAACTACGCGGTGCCCGAGACGCTCGACCGGATCGTGCTCCGGACCCTCGCCCGCGAGCCGGCCGACCGGCCGACCGCCGAGGAGCTGCTCAACCAGCTCAAGGACAGCCTGGAGCCCGACCGATGAAGACTCGCGACTTGGGGCTGCTCCTCCTGGGGCTCGTCTCGGCGACCGCGGCCGGCGCACAGGAGGCCTCGCTCAACCGACCCGGCACCGGTGCCCGCGCCGCGGGAATGGGCAACGCCTTCATCGCCGTCTCCGACGACGGCACCGCCGCCTCCTGGAACCCCGCCGGCCTGAGCCAGCTCCGACAGCCCGAGTTCTCGCTGGTCCACAGCACCAGCTGGCGCCGCCAGAGCAGGGAGGGCTACCGCACCCTCGATCGGACCGCGGTGTTCACCAACCTGGCCACCTCGAGCACCACCTCGAACGTGGAATTCGTGAGCGCGGCGCTCCCGTTCAGCGTGACCGACCGTCCGGTCACCCTGCAGTTCGGCTGGCGGCGGATCTACCAGTTCGGCGACAAGCTCCAGGGCACCATCCGTCGGGTTCCCACGGCGGCGGAAGCCCGTCCCGAAGCGAGCATCGATCTCAACAACGCGTCGAGCGGCAACATCCACCTCTGGACCGTGGCTGCCGCCATCCGCCTGACCAGCCGGCTCTCGATCGGCGTGGGCGCCGACTTTTATCGCGGCGGCTGGGACGACCGCGCCAGCGTGACCGAGACCCCCGGCATCGCCGATCAGACCGACTTCCTCACCAACCTCACCACCCACGAGGTCGGCGGGCACAGCTTCAACCTCGGCATCCTGCTCGCCTATCCGAAGGTCCGGCTCGGCGCCGTCTACCACGGCCCGCTCAGGAGCCGCTTCGAGCTGAGCGAGAGCATCCGCTCCAACCTCGTCGCGCCGAGCGACACGGCGTTCGGCCAGAACGGGGGACTCTACATCCATCTGCCGCGCTCGGTCGGCGTGGGCGTCGCCTGGCTCCCGCGCCCGCTGCTCCGCTTCGCGGCGGACCTGACCTACGACGAGTGGACCAAGTTCCTGGTCGACGGCAATCCGGCGGCCGACGGCGGGGTGACCAGCGGCTTCGACGGCCTGCCGCCCGAGCTGAGCCCGACCCGGAACACCATCACCGTCAACGCGGGCGTCGAGCGGCTCTTTCCCTCTGGCGGCAAGGTCATCCCGCTCCGACTCGGCTTCAGCCACGAGCCGCAGGGAGCACGCGATCCCTACCTCCGCGAGAACGCCGACCAGACCATCCTCGCGGCGGGCACCGGAATCAACACCAACACTCTCAAGCTCGACGTGGCGCTCGAGTATCGCTGGGGCCGGTTCGGGTCGTCGGGCGGGCTCAGCCTGGTGTATGCGACGGGGAGAGCGGAAGACTTCGGCCTGCCGCTGCCGCCGGAGGCGCAGGGCACGACCGGCATTCGCGAGTGGCGGCTCAAGCTCTCGCTGATCTATCGGCTCGCGAGCGTCGGGCAGCTCTTCGGCGTGCTGGGCAAGCCGTTCTGATGCCGCCCCGGATGGCCCGCGTCGGCTTGGCGATGGCCGGTTTGCTGCTGGCATGCGCGGAGCCGCCCGCCACCGAGCGCTCGGGCCCGCTCCTGCCAGCCCCCGACGGACCCGAGACGATCGGCTCCGCCATCTTCGAGTGGGTGGACTCCTCGCGCGCGGAGCCCGCGACCGAAGACACCGCCGATCGCCGCCTCCTCCGCGCCCAGCTCTGGTATCCGGCCGACCGCTCGGCAGGAGGAGACTACACGCCCCTCTTTCCCGAGCTAGCGGCGTATCGAGCGGCCGATCCGGAGGCCTTCCCCCCGTCGCTCGCGCAGCTCGGCACCCACTCGCTGGCCGACGCCGCCATCCGATCGGATGGCGGTCCCTTCCCGGTGGTCCTCTTCTTCCACGGCTGGAACTCGCAGCGCTCGGCCTACACCGGACTGCTCGAGACCCTGGCGAGTCACGGTTTCGTGGCCGTGGGCCTCGACCAACCCTTCGCGGGTCGGATCGTGATGCCGGACGGAACCGTGACCCCGTCCCGCGACGACCAGTTCGGGAGCGCCGAGGCGATGCTCGCGGCGTACTCCGCGGACGGTCTGTTCGCGCTCGACCGGCTCCGCGCGCTCGACGCCGCCGGCCGCTTCCGCGGCCGACTCGACCTCTCCAGGGTCGCCACCGTCGGACACTCCAACGGCGCTGTCTCTGCCGTCGTGCTGGCCCAGCGCGACGAGCGGATCGTCGCCGTCGCGCTGCTCGACAGCTTCGGCCAGGACGTCGAGCCCATCTTCCGGGTGAGCCAGCCGCTGCTGCTTCTCCGCACCGGCGGGGCGAGCGCCCCCTCCGCCGGCTATCTCGACGGCACCGGCAACGAGCTCTTCGACGTGACGATCCCCGGTGGCGCCCACCTGACCGCCAGCGACTGGCCCTGGATCCGAGCGCCGGACGACTCGAGCCGCGCCGCGGCCCTCGCGCCCTCGCTCGCGCTCCGCCGCACCCTGGTCGCCTTCCTGGATCGGGCCCTCAAGGGAAACGCGACGCAGGTCCCGCAGCAGAGCGACCTCGCATCCGGCGCCGCTCGGCTCGAGACGCACCGGCCCTGACCCGGTCGCGATCGCGGCGGTGCCGCTATTCCCCGCGGAGCACCACGTTCGGATCGGACCCCGCCGCCCGGAACGCCGGTATCGCGCTCGCCGCCAACGCCACGCCCGCCATCACGGCGATCACGAGGCCGAGCACCCCGGGATCGGTGGCCGACTGCTGAAACAGGAGCGGCTGCACCCACCGCCCGGCGATCACCGTCACCAGCGCGCCGATGCCGGTGCCGGCCAGCATCAACCGCAAGCTCTCGCCGGTGACCAGGCTCAGGATGTGGCGCCGGTAGGCGCCCACCGCCATCCGAACCCCGATCTCGTGAGCGCGCTCGGTCACGCTGCAGCCGATCACGCCATAGAGGCCGACGGCGGCGACCAGCAGCGCCAGACCCCCGAACGCCGCGAACACGGCGGCGCCCATTCGCCACGATCGCTGCTGGGTCGCCACCACGTCCGCCAGCGGTCGGAGCGTGAGATAGTCCGTACCCGGCAGCGACCGCTGCAGTCGCCGCCGAAGCTCCTCGCCCTCGCGCGCGAGGTCCCCGCGGACCCGGAGCACCATCCCCCAGCCGGACGTCCGGGTGTACTGGTCGATCGAGAGGTAGTAGTGATACCGGGTGCCATCGGCGATCTCGTTCTGAATCATGTCCTCGGCCACCCCGACGACGGTGTGGCACGGGGCCGTCTCCCGACGCATCCGGAAGCACTCGCCGAGGGGATTCCGGCCCGGCCAGAGAACCCGGGCCATGCTCTCGCTCACCACCGCCACGTCGGGCGCGCCGAATCGGTCGTCCGGCGTGAGCCCTCGACCCCGCACGATCCGAGTCCCCATCGTGAGGAAGTAGTCGGGCGTCGTCGCCTGGTAGGTGAAGTCTCCCAGGCGACCGACGGAGTCGATTCCCGCCACGAACAGCTCGGTGTTCGAGGTGCTGATGAAGGGCGCGCTGCTGACCCAGGCCGCCGCCTCGACGGCCGGATCGAGGCTCGCCGCCGCCATCAGGCCGTCGCGCGAGGCCCGGATCGCGCTATCGCCCGGGCGAGGCCCCTGGATCACCCACCTGACGATGGCCACGCCGTCGGGCTGGTACCCCATCGGAAGGCGACGAACCGCGTCGAGACTCCTCGCAAAGAGAAACGCGCCGACCAGCAGCACCACCGTCAGCGCGCCTTGGGCCACGAGGAGACCGGCCCGCAGCCGCGGGGCCCGACCCGTGCCCGCGCGGCCACCGCCCCGGAGCGCCGGCGACAGCGTGCCGGGAGCGGCCACCGCAGGCACGACGCCCAGAAACGTCGCCGCGAGGAGCGCGAGCACGGCCGTCACCACCACGGTGCGGGGCTGTGAGAGGATCGAGGCAGTGGTAGCCCCCGGCGCCAGCACCGCTCGAATCGCGGCGCCACCCCACTGCGCCACCGCGAGGGCCACGCTCACGCCGACCACCGAGAGCAGCAGCGCCTCGGTGAGCGACTGGAGCGCCAGGCGTGTCCGGCTGACGCCCAGCGCAAGACGCACGGCCGTCTCCCGCCGCCGCTCGAGCGCGCGGGCCAACACCAGATTGGCGACGTTTGAGGCGGCGATCGCGAGGACCAGCACCGCCACGACGGTGAGCCAGAGCGCCGTCCGAGCCTCGAGGCCCTGATTGGGCCCGGCGGCCGCTCGCACGCCGGAAAGCACCACCCGAGGCCGGGCCTCCGCCAGCGGCGGGCTGGCGGGCTGGTCCGCCAGCGCCGCCGCCCAGCTCCGCTGGTACGCTCTCGGCGCGCTGGTGGCGGCGTCGGCCTCGCCGTCGCCACCTTCGACCCCGGCCGCGCGCTGGGCGAGGATCTGGACCCACCCCACCGGTAACGGCTGAAATAGGTCCGGGAGTCGTCGGTGCCCGTGCTGGCGGCGTACGTCGTCATCGGGATGAAGACCCGCCGGCGTGACCCGCGTCGTCCAGCCACCGGAGAACCCTCGCGGCGCAACCCCGACGATCGTCGCCCGGACGTTGCCCACCGGAAGCACCCGGCCGATCACGTCGTCCCCGCCGCCGAGCTCCGCCTGCCAGAACGCAGGACACAGGACTGCGACGTCCGCCCCGCGAGGGATCCGTCCCCGTCGGCCGTGAAGTAGCGCCCGCCTGAAGTGCTGCGGCGCCTCGAAGAGCCCGGAATGCAGTACGACGCGCTCACCACGCCGACCCGACGTTCCTGGGACGTCGCCCCGTCGCCGATCGCCAGGTCCCGCTCGTAGAACGCGGCCAGCTGGGAGAACGACGAGGTCGAGCTGAGCCAGATCGAGATACCGGGCGTACTCCGTCGACGCGGTGCTGACCGTCCGCCCGTGAACCTGCCGCTGCCAGTAGACCCGATGGACCGACCCGGGATCGCGAAGGTGAGCGAGGGGACGGAACATCAGGCGGTCGACGGTGTCGAACATCGCCGCGTTGGCCCCGAGGCCGAGGCCCAGGGTGGCGATCGCGTGAGGTGAACCTGGGCGATCGGCGCAGGCTGCGCAGCGCGTAGCGGAGCATGAGGTGACCTCGATGATCGGGAGAGATGCGGTCCTGCAAGCAACGAGTCGGACACCTGGGCTCCGGATTCGCTGCACGGGCGGTCGGGATCCGAGCACCGGACGACTCGAGCCGCGCCGCGGCCCCTGCAACCTCGCCGACGCTGCGCCGGGCGTTGGTCGTGCGTTAACGGCCCGGCTGGGCCGCCCGGTCTGGCACTCTGATCGGCGGCGCTGAACCAGCGGCGGCGCACGGCTCCGGTGCTCAACGGACGCCGCACTACCTGCACGACCTCGCTCACGACCTCGATCAAGCAGCTCCGCTGGTCCCGGAGGTGCCCACCTGCTCCAACACGATCAGCCGCCCGTCGCGCGCGGTGGCTGCGATCCGCTTCGTGGGCCTCTCGAAAGGCCCGGCTCGCCTCCTCCGTGGGCCACCAGGCCTTGCCGGCCGTGATCACCCGCACGGGCGTGCCCGACGTGAACGGCGCGAGGTTCGCGAGCGTCCGAACCGTCGCCGGAAAGGCGTCGATCACGGCGGCGTTGGCCCGCTGCGCTTTGGTCGCGGGCTGAGGCCGCTGCCCGCCATCCCGCGCGCCCTGGCCGAGGATCCGCAGGACGGCGGCGGCCCCACCAAGGGATTCGACGAACTCCGCGTCATTGGGATCGACGTACACCAATCCTACGACGGCGTCGGGATGGCGATCCGCCGTGAGGCGGATCAGAAAGCCCCCGTAGGAGTGGCCCACCAGCACCAGCGAGTCCGCCATGCCCAGGTGCCTGAGTCCGCGCCACAGGCCGGCAACCTCGTCGCGGATGTCGTACGGCGCGCTCGGCAAGTCGCTGCTGCCGAAGCCCGAACGATCGTACCAGACGACGGCGCGCCCCGTCGCGGCGGCCAGGCGTGGCGCGAGCTGGTCCCAGGCCGACGCATTCGCACCTCCGGCCGCCTCGAGCAAGACGGTCGGCCGAGCGCCATCGATGACGCGAAAGTGCAGGCGGTAGTCGCCGACCGAGACCAGCGTGTCCCGTGGCTCCTGAGCGGACACCGGGCGACAGGGAAGCGCCAGCGCGAGCGACACCACGACCCCGATCGTGAGTCGCCTCACCTGGCCGGCGCTCCGCAGGAGTCCCCGAGCGAAAGGCCAGACGCTTTCGAGGCTGGAGCCGGTCGGCTCCCCGTCGCAGCTTGCGGCGATCACGGTCAGAGGCACCAGTCTGCGCACGATGACGTCCGTCCGTCTTCCATTCGGGCGATCGAGGGTTGCGAGACGCCTACCGAACGTCGCTCAGCGACACATGGACGGTCGCCCGCGAGGTGGGCTCCACGCTCTCGGGCAACACGAAGGCCGCCCCGACCCGCGAGCCCGCGACCGCGAGACCGACGTAGTCGCCGATCTGCGGGATCTCGTCGCAGAAGCGGAGCAGGTACGATCCCATCAGGCTGATCTCGTCGACGGGATAGGGCCGAGTGGCGAGGGTGCGGTCCAGCTCGAATCGCCGGCCGTCGTCCGACCGGAGCAGGACCACCCGAGTCCGCTCGTCGTCCGCGAGGTAGGTGAGCAGCCACCACCCCGTGCCGCCGGTCGCCACGACGGGGAGGCCCATGTGCGTCCCGGTGGGCACCCACGGACAGAGCTCGTAGGGAGCGGACCAGTCGGCGTCCCCGTCGCTCCGAATCGCGAAGAGCCGATGGCGCGCCTGGAGCACCGGCCGTTGGCTCGGGTCGGGCAGCTCGTCCGACTGTCCCCAGACCCAGAGCAGGGAGCCGCTCGCGTCGGCCGCGAGCGACGGGATGCCCACCATCCCGACGCCGGCGTGCGACGCGACGGCGGTCGGCTCGCCGAACGACGCGCCCCCGTCGCGGGACACGGCGTGGTAGATCAGGGAGCCGGCGTCCGGCGCGCCGTCGGCACCGGCGTTGAGCTGGGTCGTCAAGCCCGGCATCGCCGCGCTGGTCCACATCAGGTGCACCGAGCCGTCAGGCCGGACCGCGATCTGCTGCATCGCGGCCAGAGCCCGGGTCTCGATCGTCACCGGCTCCGCGAAGCTTCGACCGCCGTCGACGGAGCGCGCGACCCGAACCGAAGGCACCTGGTCGGACCACGCCACGTAGATCGCCCCCCGATGCGGGCTCGCGGGCGAGCGGTCGAGCGCCATCGAGGTCTTGTCGGCGCCGGGCGAGATTCCCGGCACCACCGTGGCTGAGAGAGTACGGCCGCCGTCCTCCACGCGGGAGACGGCGATCCCCCCGCTGGTCAGCAGGTCCTCGGGCGGCGCGATCCGACCGTCGACGACGCCCCAGAGCTCCTCGAAGGAGGGAACCGTGCTCCGCGTGTGGGTGTTGCCGTCGTTCAGGTCGGCGATCCAGCGCCGGCTGAAGTTGCTGCCGACGATCAGACCGCCGTCTTCGTGAAAGGCCGTGAGCGGGTCGGCGGCGAACTCGCCGTCGAGCTTGGGACGCGGGACCCGGGTCGCGTGCCATCGCCGGCCCCCGTCCTCCGAGAGCCAGAGGTGGATGTTGCGTCCGCCGCGACCTCCCCGCACGCCGTACTGGGCGGCGACCGCGATCCGCTCCGGGTTCGCCGGATCGATGGCGATGCTGGGCTCGTAGACGCTCACCCCGGGACCCGGCGGCTCCAGCGCGATCGGCGCGCTCGCTCCGGCGCCGGCCCGACGAAACGGATTGCAGCCGCTCGTCACGGCCGCGCCGGCCGCGGCCACGCCGGCCAGGAAATCTCTCCGGTCCATCGTCGGCTCCGATCGACGTCGTTTGGGGGGACCGACAACCATACCCTCCGCCACGCCACCCAGGAACCCGGCTCGCTCGCGGCCCGGCGCTCATCGCTCTCTCCTTGACAGCTTAGGAGAGCGGGCCTAGGGTTCTCCTATCCGAGTTAGGAGAGCCACGTGGCGCCTCAGGCCGAGCTGCTTCCCGGCACGTTGGACATGGTCATCCTCAAAGCCATCTCGCTCGGCGAGGTGCACGGCTATGGCGTGCTGCTCCGGATCGAGCAGATCTCGAAGGGCGCGATCACCGTGCAGCAGGGGGCCCTCTATCCCGCGCTCTATCGCCTGGAGCACCGCGGCCTGATCGCGAGCACCTGGGGCACCTCCGAGAACAATCGCCGCGCCAAGTTCTATCACCTGACCCGCGAGGGCCGGCACCGCTTCGACCAGGAGAAGGCGAGCTGGAAGCGGCTCACCGACGCCATCGCGCTCTCCTTGACGGCCACGCCGCGAGAGATCTGAGGATGCTCTTCCATGCCCTCCGCTCCGCGGCCCGCGGCCTCCTCGCCAGGGCCCGCTCGCTCTGGCGCGGCGTGACCCGGCGCGACGAGGTCGAGTCGGAGATGCGCGAGGAGTTCGCGCACCACATCGAGATGCGCGCCGCCGATCTGGAGCGGACCGGCCTGTCAGGCGCCGAGGCCAGGCGCCAGGCTCGGCTCGAGTTCGGGAAGACCGACACCTATCGAGAGCATGCCCGGGCCTCCCGCGGGCTCCGCTCGGTCGACCAGCTGCGCTTCTCCTGGCTCGACCTCCGTCTCGCGCTCCGGATGCTGGTCAAGCACCCGATGTTGACCCTGGTCAGCGTCTTCGCGCTGGCGGTGGGGATCCCCGTCGGCCTCGCGCCGTCGCATCTCGCCAAAGCGCTCGAGCGTCCGATCCCCGGCGACCCCGACGGGCGGATCCGCGCGATCCGCTTCTGGGACCCGCTCACCAGCAGCGTGGCCCCCACCCGCTACGCCGACTTCGATTTCTGGTCGGACGAGCTCCCGGCCTTCGCCGCCGTGGCGGCGTTCCGCAGCTCGACCTACGCGGTCGGCGCCGCGGGCGCTCCCGCTGCCGCGGCCGCCGGCGCCCAGCTCAGCTCGGCCGCCTTCCAGGTCCTCCCGGTGCCGCCGCTCCTCGGCCGGGTGTTGAGCGACGCGGACGCGGCCCCCGGCGCGCCGGACGTCGTGCTGCTGGGGCACGATCTCTGGACCGCCCGCTTCGGGGCCGATCCGGCGATCGTCGGCCGCACGATCCAGGTGGGCCGAGTGCCGCACACCGTGGTCGGCGTGATGCCGAAGGGCTTCCGCTTTCCCTCGAACGAGCAGCTCTGGCTTCCGCTTCGGATCCAGCCGGCCTCCGCCGAAGCGCAGCTCGCCCCGGTGCGGATCTTCGGCCGGCTCGCCGACCGGATCACATCAGAGCGGGCGCAGGCCGAGCTCTCCGCCACCGGTCTGGCGTCGCTCGCCGAGCCGGACGAGACCCGACTCCGGCTCCAGCCGGAGGTGGTCCCGTTCGGCTTGCTCTACGCGGGCGTCCCGCGAGGCGGGCTCGCGTCGATGCCGGAGTTCCGCTTCGTCAGGCTGCTCACGCTGGGGCTCTTGCTGGTCGCCTGCGGCAACGTCGCCCTGCTGCTCTTCGCGCGGACCGCCTCCCGGCTCCGCGAGCTCGCCGTGCGCACCGCGCTCGGCGCGAGCCGCGCGCGGATCGTCTCCCAGATCTTCGTCGAGGCGCTGGTTCTCGCGATTCTCGCGGCCGGCATCGGCGTCGGGTCCATCGATTGGGCCCTCCGGCACGTCAACCTCGCCGCCCTGGCGGGGGAGACCGCCTTGCCCTACTGGCTCTCGCTCGGCGCAACCGGCGACGCGCTGCTCCGAGCCGTCGGCCTCGCCGCCTTGAGCGCCACCGTGGCCGGCGTGCTGCCGGCGCTCCGGATCACCGGCAAGGGCATCCAGCAGGGGATTCGATACGGTGCCGGGCGCTCGGGCCTCAAGTTCGGCGGACTCACCGGCGCGCTGATCGTCGCCGACATCGCCGTGGCGGTCGCGTCGGTGAGCCTCGCGATCGGCATCGCCGACAAGGCCGTCGACCCCGGCGAGGCCGTCAGGCTGGCGGGCATCCGCGCCGACGAGTACCTGTCGGTTGAGCTCACCATGCTCGACGACGGCGTGTCCACCGGCGGACCGGCGGCGGAGCGCTTCGCCGCCCGCTTGGCCTCGGCAGAGCGCACGCTCGTCGCCGAGCTCGAGCGGGAGCCCGGGGTGGTGTCGGTGACCCTGGCCGACGCGCTCCCGCGGATGGATCACCGCTCGAGCCCGATCGAGATCGAGGGCGTCGAGGTCTCCACCGTCGGCGGACCCCGCTGGGTCCGGACCGCTCGGGTGGACCCCGGCTTCTTCACGGCGCTCGGCCAACAGCCCCTCGCCGGCCGCCTCTTCGATCAGGCCGACGCCGACTCCGGTCGCGCCACCGTGATCGTCAACTCCTCCTTCGTCGAGCGGATGCTCGGCGGCGGTGAGGCGATCGGCCGGCGGATCCGCCTGGGCCCTCGGGCCGGCGAGGGCGACTGGCGCGAGATCGTCGGCGTGGTGCGGCACCTCGGGGTCAACATGATCAACGAGGAGAGCGGTGGGGCGGTGTATCTGCCGACCGCGCCCGGCCGGATCAACCCGGTCCTGGTCTCGATCCACGCCAGCGCCGACCCGGCGAGCCTGATCCCGCGCGTGCGCGAGGTCGCCTCCCGAATCGACGCGGACCTCCGGATGGGCCCGGCGCGAGTGCTGAGCGACGTCTATCAGGGCGACTGGTATCTCACCCTCGCCATCGCGAGCGGGCTCGGCCTGCTGGTCGGCGTGCTGCTCGCGATGGCCATCATCGGGATCTACGCGATGCTCTCCTTCTCCGTGGCCGAGCGGACCCGCGAGATCGGGATCCGCGCGGCGCTCGGCGCGTCCCGTCGCGCGCTCGTCGCGGTGCTGCTCAGGCGCTCGCTGATCCAGATCGCGATCGGCGCCGCGATCGGCCTGCCGGTGGCCTGGTTCATCGTGCTCGAGGTGACCGGCAACGGCGAGAGCGACGGCTCCCCGATCACGGCGGCGCTCGGCGCGCTCGGACTCGGGATGATCGTGGTTTCGCTCGTCGGGGTCGCCGCGTGCCTCCAGTCCAGCCCATCGGACGTGGCGATCCAGGCAGGCGAGGCCCTGCGCCGAGGGCTAGCCGCCGTCAGGAGCCGGCGTCGGCCTCATCTCGAGGCGCCAAAGACGCCCATGCGCGAACGCCGGACCAGTCCCGCCATGGGGCCATTCTTCCCGGTCGAAGCGGATCCCCGGTATCCCCGAGCCCGTGGCGGGAGATCGTCGGCGAGACGGAGCTTGCCGGTCTCGGGTCACGTCGATCAGATAGGCGCCGCCGGCCAGCGTCCCGCCGCCAGTCATCACGATCCGTCGTCCCCAGGCTCGGCGCGAGCGGTAGGGCGGGCGTCGATACCGAAGCCAGCTTCGTCCACGATCACCGGCTTCGAGGGGATCGACACGTCAGCACGACCACCGATCCAGTGGTGCCGACCAGCTGCACCCAGAAACGGCCGACCCGGACCGGCACGTTGCAGTCCGTGTCCTCTCCCGACGAGGAGCGCGCCAGCGTGGCGACCGGCGTGCGTCTGATATCCGACAGCACGTGCGATCCCGCAGCGGAAGGTCGCGACCATCACCGTCTTGCCTGCGTCCGCAGCGGTGAGCACTCGCGGCTCGGCGGGATGCAGGTGCTCGTCGCCGCGTGGTCCGGGCGGCAGCAGCACCGTGTGGAGCAGGGTCAGGTCCGAGAGCCGCCAGACCTGCACCGACCGCCCAACCAGTCGGCCGTGCATGTCGGCCGAGGTGGTGACCACCCGGTCGAGCTCTGGGACCACCGCCAGGCTGTATCAGGCGGAGGTTGGGATCCGGCGGATTTGCAGCGCTGGCCCCGCACGCAACGCCGCCCGCCGTCCAGCTACCACCGGGCCACGCCGACCGCGTCGTGATCGTCCGCGCGGCCCTGGAAGGTGCCGAGCACCGTCCCGCTCGGCGTGCGGGCGAAGCTGTGCAGATTGCGAGAAGGCGCCCGCGTCGGCGAAGTCCGCGAGCACCTTGGGGTGCGCGGGGTCGGCGAGATCGAAGACGAAGCTGCGCCCCGTCTCGAACGCGTTGGCGGCTGACCCGTGGACATCGTACTCCACGTGGTGCGCGCCGCGTCCGCCCGGCGCCAGGGCGTGGTGACGACCTGTCCGTAGCTCGGCGAGCGGCGATCCACGTCGATGACGGCCAGGAAGTCGTCTGACGCCCCATCGACGTCCCAGGCCCAGACGAAGAGGTGAGCGCTGCCGTCGCTCTCCGGCGTCGTCACCGCCGGCGAGCAGCCGCCCAGCGCCAGGAGAAGCAGGCTCGACGCCAGCCGGCGGATGGCCGCAGCCGCAGCTCCTCCGGTCTGGCGTCCACGGGATCAGTCACCACCAGGGCGGGCGTCCGGTGTTTCCCATGTTCGACTTGATCTTCCAGCTGCCGTTAAGCCACTGCCAGACGTTCAGGTACTTGCCGCGCTCCGTCCGTTGTCCGGCCCGTAGGTCACCACGTATTGCCGCGTCGACCATGTACTCCCCGACGTTGCCGTAGAAGGTGGTGCTCTCCTCCCTGAACTCCGTGGGGCTGGCGGCGGTGCTCCACGGTGAAGGCGTGCAGCGCCGAATGCCGCTCACGGATCCCGCCCGGAGGGTAGGCCGTAGCGTCCAGGGCGAACATCAGATCGATCGCGACCGTCGCCCGCGAGACAGGCGTTGGTGAAAACGCTCGTTCAGCCCGGCGGTATGAGCTGGCGGGTTGCTTCGAGGTCGAAGGCGCCGGGTCCGTCGGGGGTGTGGGCCGGTGTTGGGGCGCCGGCTACGCCCCGGTCAGGAGGAGGCGCTCCGGCACGAGCCAGCCGGGAAGGGCGGATCGAGACATCAAGACCATCGGTGTCGAGGGTAGCATCACGGACGTCGCGACCGCCCGGCTCCTGGGCGGGCATCGCCCGGAGAGCCTGGCCCCCGGCTCACGGAACGGTGAAGGGTGGTCGCATGGTCGCGACGCAAGCCCTTCCAGGCCTTCACCGGGCCTGCCTGAAAGACTCCGCGACGACGCGCGCGATACACGGCGTCGCCAGCGTGTGACCGCCGGCGTGGGCACGACCACATGGCGGCTGTTGGTCAGATGCTCGGCCACCGCGGTGCCGAACCTGGGCGGCGTTGCGGGGTCGTTCTCCCCGGACATCACCAGAACGGGAACTGCCGACCGGACCGGTTCCCGGTAGTCGGCCGGCAGCGCGGCGCGTGGCCCGGTCTCGCAGGCATCGATCTGCTGTCGCACCGGTACTCCCGGCGAACGTGCCGGCCGTTTCGGCGGCGATGTCGCGGCGCGCCAGGACTGGCACGTCTTCCGAGCACACCACCGAGAGCTGCATCCCATGCTCACCTGATTGAAGATCGCGAATCCGAGCGCCGCGAGCTCGGCGGGCGGCTACCAGTGCCGCTTCGGCCGCGCGATGAATCAGGTACGGCAAGCCACTGGTGCGGTCGAGTACAGGATCAACCAGATTCGCTCGGCTGCGCACTCGCTGGCACCCCGCTCACGGCTCGCCGGTCACCGGATGCACTTCGACCACCATCGCCGGGTCCAGCCGCCGGAGCGCTCGCGCGAAGTCCGCCTCGATCGACGGATAGGCCCGCCCACACGCCGGCTCCGTAGGCGGTCCTCGATCAGGCTCCGGAAGCGTGCTCCGCCGCCCGCGAAAGAGACGGCGCGAAGTCGGTGGGCACGCTCAGGAGCAGGGCCGCCCTCACCCGATCGCCGTGACGACGGAGATACTCGAGGGCCACGCGGGTGCAGGCAGGAGCCACCGCGAGATCGACCTGATCTCCTCGTAGCCGGGGCCGCCCGCGCTCGCCGCTGGTCTCGGCGACGCGGCCGGCGTCGCGTACCGAATGAGTCCGCCTTCCGCTCGAGCTCGGCGGCAGCGGCGCACCTTTCGTCCATCGAACTGGTCACCCAGATACGCCCGAAGATCCAGGCGTGTCGCCGCCGACCACAGTTGAGGCGGTTGGTCCACCGGTGCCGCCGCTGATCCGCAGCACGATGGCCCGATCGCAGTGGACCTCGGCCAGCTCCCGGAGGTCGGAGGCGGTCGAAACCGCGGATTGCCCGGGCCCGCCGACGAGGAGGAACACGGGATCTGGCGCGGGCGTCGCGGGCTGCGGGTATCTCCGTACCACCCGGGCACGATGGTCCAGCGCCAGGTATCGCGGTTCTCGAGCACCGTGTACGACCCGCATTCGGTCGCCATCTCGACGCCCGCGAGCTGGCACGGCGCGAGCACGAGCGGCGGCACCGACCCGTCCCGGCAACCGCCAGTACCAGTCCACCAGCAGCGAGCGTGACCGATCGATACCAGCCGGCCGATGGTGTGATCTCAATTGCCAGAACTTGGAGGTGGCACGCTCCACCGGTGTTGGCTTCGGACGGGCCCGGCAGAGGAACTCGCTGGTTACGTCCCCGGAAGTCAGGTCAGCGTCAGCTCGACGGTGTCAGGCACGACGATCTCCCCGACCGGGATCAAGCGAACCTGCCGCCTCACCGAGTCGATCCCCCGCAGGGACGGGTCGAACCAGCGGGCGGTGACCTGAACCGTGATCGTATCGCGATCCGGATCGATCGGCGCGTTGTTGCGGGTCGCGAGCAACCGGAACGAGCCGAGGTCCTTGAGCTCTGCGTTCGCCAGATCCAGCCCGGCTCCGAATGTCACGGCCTCGAGCTTGACGTAGATCCTGACGGTTCCCGTCCACTGGAACTCCTCGCCAGTGACCCGGCCCACGACGACGACGCAGCCGTAGTTGCCGAACTCGCTCGTTTGGGGGCATCGGATCGTCTCGTCCGACGGCTCGGTACAGCCCGCCATCGAGACAATGGAGAGCAAGGGTAGGACCGCTCGCTGCAATTGGGCTGGCGTCGAAACGCCTCGACTGCGGCACATGCTACGAACTCCGGCGGGGGCCGACGGCCGGCGGCCGCCGCATCCTCATCCAAGGTTGGAGCAGGGCCGCCGCTCTGCAAGTCGATCGTCGCGCTACCCGGCCCGAAAGTGCCCCGCGACCGCCGCCTGGAAGCCAGGATCGAGCACCGCCCCCAGGTGGTCCCCACGGCACCGAACGAAGCTCACTCGCGGCAGATACTTCTCGAACGCCCGCTCGGTCCGCACCGCCGCCAGGTCCTGGTCTCCGTTCACGACCATCACCGGTCGCTCGAAGGCCCGCAGCGACTCCGGCGCCACCGCGTCCGAGAGCTGCCCTCTGAGCACCGCCGCCGCCACCCGCCGGTCGATGCCGAACTGGTCCGCGAGCATCGCGTACACCGCGCCGAACCCCTCCGGCGGCGCGGAGCCGTCGACGATGCCGGCCGCGTACTCGGCAAAGCTCTCGAAGGTGAGCGGGCGTGGCAGCGAGTCGGGAACCGGCAGCTCCGGCGGCAGGTCCATCGGCTCGCCCGACACGATGGCGGCGCCGATCCCGCCCAGGGCGGCCGAGCGGACCCGCTCCGGTGCCACGGCGATCAGGTGGGCCGTGGTGACCGAGCCCATCGAGTAGCCGAGCAGGTCGGCCCGATCCGCCCCGACCCGATCGAGCAGCGCCACCATGTCGCGGGCCATGGCGCGGTCCTGGTAGCCGGCCACCGTATCCGGCTTGTCCGACTGGCCGTGGCCCCGCATGTCGGGCACCAGCACCCGGAATCCGGCCTCGACCAGCCGCGCGGCCACCCCGGCTCGCCCCGCCGGGTCGATGGCCGGGGCGGCGGGCGGAGCGCCGGCGGGGGCCAGCGACGACATCAGCGCGACGATCCGCTCCGCGGGCCCGAAGTTGGTCACACCGTCGACCAGGAAGCCGTGGAGCAGAAGAGCCACCCGATCGCCGGCCCCCGAGTCGAAGTAGGAGATCGTGGTGCCGTCGAACGAGGGGAAGGTCAGTCTGGAGAATTCCGGCATGGAAACCCGGGGCGAGAGGTGTGGCCCAAATCATAGCGCCAGTCGCCCTGGGCCGTGACCCGTCCGGCGGCTTGGTCTACGACCTCGGCTTCGGAGCCGGGCACCCGGTCAGCCGGCCGGACACCGCCCCGGCGCGAGCAGCTCGTCCACCGCCTCCATGAACAGCGGCGAGTAGACCGACCGCACCTCGCACCAATAGTCGGTGAATCCCTTCGACCCCTCCAGCGCGGCCCGCCAGGCGTCCTGCTGCTTCAGGAACTCGACCTCGTCGTACAGGCCCTGCCGATACTGGTAGTGGACGTCCTCCCAGTAGCGGAGCAGGGCATTGCTGCGGAGGCGGAACTGGAACCGCTCGTCGGCCGTGAGCGGCTCGCCCACGGCGGCGCGCTGCAACACGCCGGCGAGCTGGAGATTGCCCGCGGGAACGTGGAGGAGCTCGACGATGCCCATCGCGAGGTCGTGTCGGATCTGCGCGCGGGTCAGCTCCCGGTTCTGCCGCAGCTCGAGGGCGACGAGCAGGAGACCGAGCAGCGCGCCGACGTTGGCCGCGACGGGGAGCCACCGCGCCATGCGACCGGGGCTCGCGGCCTGGTCGTGACCGCCGGCCGCCGCCGACTCTACGGCGGCCGCGTCGTCGTCGGGTTGGGTCATCGCACCGCCACATCAGCCGATCGAGACATCGCTCTCCCTTGGTGTTGCCGAATCTACGACCCGCGTCCAGTCGGGGCCATCGAGCACCGGCTACACCCGAAGGGTCTCGATCAGCGCGGTGATCGCCGCCGGCAGCTGCCGCTGGCTCGGGTAATAGAGGTAGAATCCCGGAAACGGCTGACACCAGTCATCGAGAACCCGCACCAGAGCGCCCGTTCGAAGGTGCGCGAGCACCCGCTCCTCGTCGGCATACGCCAACCCGACGCCCTCGAGCGCGGCCGTGATCATCAGATGGACGTCATCGACGACCAGGGGCCCGTCGACCCCCACGACCAGCGACCGTCGCCCCTTCTCGAACTCCCACCGATAGATGCCCGTCGACCCGTGCCGGAAGTTCACGCAGCGATGGTCGAGGAGGTCTCTCGGCGTCTCCGGCTTCGGATGCGACTCGAAGTAGCTCGGCGACCCCACGATGACCGGCCGCAGGTCCTGCGACACGCGGACCGCCGCCATGTCCTTCTCGATGAACTCCATCAGGTGGATTCCGGCGTCGAAGCCTCCTTCGACCAGATCGATGCGGTCCTCGCTGGTCGTCACGTCGAGCACGACGTCGGGAAACTCCAGCGCGTAGCGGATCAGCTTCGGCGCCAGACCGGTCTCGAGCGCGAGCGGCGACGCCACCAGGCGAACCCGACCGACCGGACGCCCCCGGAGCCCGGAGATCAGCTCGAGCGCGCCCTGGACCTCGCCCAGGGCCGGCCGCAATCGCGCGATGAGCTGGGCGCCCGCCTCGGTCGGCGAGACGCTCCGGGTGGTCCGGGCCAGGAGCCGCACCCCGACCCGCTCCTCCAACCCACGAATCGCGCGGCTGAGCGCTGAAGTCGACACCCCGAGCCGCTTGGCGGCCCGGGTGAAGCTGCGCTCCTCCGCGACGACGAGGAAGGCGCCGAGCAGGCTGAGTTCGTCCCGGAGCATTGTTGAATAGTACTCAATAGTGCGTCCCGATCTTCCCACCTACTCCGACCTCCACGGCAGTCCTAGGTTGTTCCCAGGCAGTCATGAGCAGCGAAAGCGAGGAACGCGATGGAGATCTCGAGAAGCGGCAGCCGGCCCTCGGGCGCCGGGCCAGCGGAGTGGTTCACCGGCGCGGTGCGCGTCGACCCCCTGTTCCAGGCGCCGGACCCGGCTCGCGTCGCCGGCGCCAGCGTCACCTTCGAGCCCGGGGCTCGCACCGCCTGGCATACGCACCCGCTCGGCCAGACCCTGATCGTCACGGCCGGGGCCGGTTTGGCCCAGCGGTGGGGCGGGCCCGTCGAGGAGATTCGGCCGGGCGACGTGGTCTGGTTCGCGCCCGGCGAGAAGCACTGGCACGGCGCCGGTCCGGCCGCCGCGATGACCCACCTCGCCATCCAGGAGCGGGCGGATGGCGAGGTGGTGGATTGGATGGAGCACGTCACGGACGAGCAGTATCGGGGCAGGGCGTGATGCCCCACGTCATCGTCAAGCTCTGGCCCGGCAAGTCGGAGGCGCAGAAGCGCCGTCTCGCCCGGAAGATCGTGGAGGACGTCATGGAGGTCCTCGACTGCGGCGAGGAATCGGTCTCGGTGGCGATGGAGGAGGTGCCACCGGAGGCATGGGCCGAGCGGGTCTATCGGCCCGACATCGTCGACCAAGCCGAGCGGCTGTACCAGAAGCCCGGCTACAGCATGTGACCGCACACGGAGGAGAAGCAATGCGGGGAGCCGTTCTCATGTGGTCCGCGTGACGTGCGCTTCGAGCGCGCCGTCCCGACCATCGTCAAGCCGACGGATGCCATCATCCGTCATCGCCACCTGTGTCTGCGGCTCGGACCTGTGGCCTTACCGCGGCATCAGTCCGGTGAGCGAGCCCACGCCGATGGGACACGAATACTGCGGCATCGTCGAGGAGGTCGGGAGCGCGGTCCGCTCGGTCGAGCCGGGTCAGTTCGTCATCGGGTCCTTCTTCGCCTCCGACAACACCTGCCCGCACTGCACCGCGGGCTATCAGACTTCCTGCGAGCACCGCGAGTTCGTCGGGGACGCGCAGGCCCCGATCGTCCGGGTGCCGCTCGCGGATGGGACCCTGGTCGCCACCCCCGAGGTTCCTCCGGCCGACATGGTGCCCAGCCTGCTGGCCGCTTCCGACGTGTTCGGCACCGGATGGTTCGCCGCCGACGCGGCCAACGTGGGACCTGGCATGACCGTGGTGGTCGTGGGGGATGGCGCCGTTGGCCAGATGGCCGTGCTCTCCGCCAGGCAGAAAGGCGCCGAGCGGATCGTCGTCATGAGTCGCCACCCGACCCGGCAGGCGCTCGCTCGCGAGCTCGGCGCGACCCACGTCGTCACGGTGCGGGGCGACGAGGGCGTGGCCCAGATCCGCGAGTTGACCCAGGGCATCGGCGCCGACGCGGTGCTCGAGTGCGTCGGGACGCAGGAGTCGATGATGCAGGCGATCGGGTCCGTTCGACCGGGTGGCTTCGTGAGCTACGTCGGCGTTCCCCACGGCGTCCAGCTGGACGGGGAGCGGCTGTTCTACACCCATGCCCACCTGCACGGCGGTCCAGCGCCGGTGCGCCGCTTCCTGCCCGAGCTGATCGACCTGGTGTGGACCGGGCAGGTGAATCCGGGCAAGGTTTTCGACCTCACCCTGCCGCTGGAGCAGGTCGCCGAGGGCTACCGTGCCATGGACGAGCGCCGGGCGATCAAGACGTTGCTGCGCCCGTGACCCGGATCGAGCGCGAGACGGCGCGGCCCCGCGCTCACGGGGACCCGGCCCGGAGCCTGCTCTTGCGGCGGAGGGGCCGGATCTCCGAATAGCTCAGCACCGCCGCCACGGCCACCGCGATGACCTCGATCGGAAGCGCGACACAGACGATGATCGCCGCGGCGCGAGCCGCGTGCATCTCGAAGTCCCATTCGAACTGCCTCCGCCTCTCCTCGACGCTCAGGCCCGCCCCCCGGAGCGCCTCCTCGACGATGTTGCTGAGGAGAGTGCCCGCCAGGATGAAGAGGACGACGGGCCCGCTCACGAGGGCGATCAGAAAGCTCAGATCGAACACCTTGAGCAGCAGGAACGCCAGGCCGAACCAGTACGGCAGACCGATCAGGCCCAGGACCAGGATCGCCGCGATCGCCACCATCACGTAGTGCGAGAGGTTCGATGGGGCGCTCGGCTCCTCGCCGTCCTTCGCCGCTCGGATCGTCATGATGGCGATTGCCGCCGCGAGGAGAGACGACACGCCGTCGAACCAGATCCAGAACGCGGCCTCGGGCTTGGACCAGCCCAGGAGGTAGGCGCCGATCGGCAAGAGGGCGTTCCTGACGATCACCAACCCTGCGCGGCTGTTCAATTCGCTCTCCTTGGCCGCAGAACCAGCGCTACCGCCCGGCGCCCAGCCCGGCTACGGCAGGTAGCGCAACGGCGCTCCCGGACCGAGGGGCAGGTCGAACGCGAACCAGACCGAGAACATCACCACCCACGCGAAGAAGAAGAAGACCGAGTACGGCAGCATCGCCGAGATCAGGGTGCCGATGCCGGCCTTCCGGTTGTACTTGAGCGCGAAGGCGAGGATCACCGGGAAGTACTGCATCAGCGGCGTGATCACGTTCGTCGTGGAGTCGCCCACCCGGTACGCGGCCTGCACCGTCTCCGGCGAGTACCCCATCAGCATCAGCATCGGCACGAATACGGGGGCCATCAGCGCCCACTTCGCCGAGGCGCTGCCGATGAACAGGTTGATCATCGCGGCGACCGCGATGAACCCGATCAGCAGGGGGATGCCGTCGAAGCCCGCCGCCTTGAGCCCGCCGGCCCCCTTGATCGCGATGATCAGGCCGAGGTTCGACCAGTTGAAGTAGGCGATGAACTGCGCCGCGGCGAAGGCGAGGACGATGTAGCTCCCGAGCACGGCCACCCCTTCGGCCGACATCTTCGCCACGTCGCGGTCGGATCGGATCGTGCCCGCGGCCACCCCGTAGGCGAGCCCCATCGCCAGGAAGAGGACCATCAGCAGGGTCACGATGCTGTCGAAGAACGGCCGGATCTGGACCAGGACCGGCTCGCCGGCCGCCTCCGGGTTCCGGAGCGGCGCGCCTTCGGGCACGACCAGCAGAGCGAACAGCACCATCGAGACCAGGAAGACGATTCCCGCCGCCGCCAGCCCCTTCCGCTCGGCGGGCCCGGATTCGCCGATGCTCAGCCCCGTCGCGGCGTCGGCCGCCCCCTCGCTCGGATCCCACTTCGAGAAGCGCGGCTCCACGAACCGGTTGGTGACGAAGGTCCCGACGGCGGTGAGCATGAACACCGAGGCGATCATGAAGTAGTAGTTCGCGGTCGGGTCCACGACGTAGTCGGGGTTCACCAGCCGCGCCGCCTCGGTCGAGAGCCCGCTCAGGAGCGGATCGAGCGAGGTGAGCAGGAGGTTGGCGCTGAACCCCGCCGAGACGCCCGCGAACGCCGCGGCGAGCCCGGCGAGCGGATGGCGCCCGACGGCCGCGAACACCATCGCGCCGAGCGGCGTGAGGACCACGTAACCGGCGTCCACCGCCATGCTGCTCATGATCCCGGCGAAGACCAGCGTCGCCGTGAGCAGCGACGGCGGGACCGACGCCACGAGCGACTTGAGCGCCGTGGCCACCAGCCCGCTCCGCTCCGCCACCGCGATCCCGATCACCACCACGATGACCAGCCCGAGCGGCGGGAACCCGGCGAAGTTCCGCACGGCCTCGGTGAGCATCCGCCGGATGCCCTCGCCGGAGAGGAGGTTCACCACCTCGATCGTGCTGCCGTTGGCCGGATGGATCGCGGAGACGCCGGCCGCGGCCGCGATCGCCGATGCCGCGACCACCAGGACGGCGAAGAGCACGAACAGGGTGACGGCGTCGGGCAGCGCGTTGCCGACCCGCTCCACGAAGTCGAGGAAGCGGATCAGGGTCGTGCGGCGGCCTGCGGACTCGGGGGCGGGACTGGTGGTCGCCATCTGTCGGACTCCGGTGACGAAGCAGGGGAGCGGGAACGGTTCAGAGGCGCGCGCCAACGCCCCGCAAAGTGGGGTGGATCGCAGTCGAAGTCGAGTCGTGGCCCCGTCGGCCGCGCTCGGGCACCCGACGACCCCGCTGCGGCCTACTCGGTCGTGACTGGCCTGCCTCGGCCCACCCGGGCGTAGTAGCCGTCGAAGAACCCGTTGTAGTAGACCGACAAGCTCACGACGTCGCCGCCCACGCGGTGGAACCGAAAGCGATCCAGCGGCCAATCCGCCCGGCCGAACGTCAGGCCGCCCTGCCACGCGAGCGCGAGGGGCTCGGCATCGGCTCCTGGAGTACGCCGGACGACCCTCGAGCCCGACCCGACGATCTCGAGCTCGCGGCGTTCCCGGTCGCCCACGTACAGTCCCGCCAATGCCCCAGCCACCGAATCGGGAACCGGCCGATCGAGCAGCGGCTCCGTCTCGACCTGGAACACGGCCGCGGCCACGTCCGCGAAGAGCACCAGCGCTCCGAGCTCCGCGAACCGCGTGTTGATCAGCACCGAGATCGTCGTCTCGTCGTCGGGGAAATGCGCGAGCACCGCGACGTAGGACCCGAAGCCCCCGAGATGCCCCCAGAGACGCCGCCCGAACAGCGACCCCTTCGCGACGCCGATGCCATAATCGACCTCCACCTGATTCGAGAGCCTGGTCGCACCGGTCATCTCGGCGAGGCTTGCCGCGCTCAGGCCTCCACGACGGAGCTTCGTGGGCAGCATCGCGATCGCGCCGGCGGTCCCACAGAACCCACCATCGCCACGAAGCCCGGTTTCCCGATCCATCACGCTCGGCACGAGCGCCTCGCCCTGCACCTCGTAGCCGATCGACCGGGCCTCCCCGGCGGTATCGCGCACAGCCCGATCCCGTCGAGCTCCCACGAGCTCAGGAACTCATCGGCGAGCGCGCCCCAGGGCGATCGGCCGCCGCCTCGGCAGCCAGCGCGGCCAGGTAGGGCCCGGTGTTCGAGTAGAGCCACTGGTCGCCGGGCTCGAACACGCGGCTCGTGTCCCGCACGAAGTCGAGGGCGAAGGCGGGCTCCAGGGGCTGCCGCGTCCGACGCCATCGATCGAGGTCGGCGCCAGCATAGTCGGGGAGCCCGGACGTCATGCTCAGCAGGTGCCGAAGGGTCACTCCCGTCGTCGCCTCGACACCCCGAAGCTCGGCAACCGCGTCCGCGATCGGGACGTCGAGATCGAGCGCTCCGGATTCCACGAGTCGCAGCATGATCGCCGCCGACAGCACTTTCCCGACCGACGCCAGGTTGAACTGGGTGCCCGTCGTGACCGGCCGACCGGCCTCCAGGTCCGCGACCCCGTACGCCCCCTGAAACAACAGCTCACCGTCACGCACGATTCCCACCGCCGCACCCGCGATCGGACCCGTCTCGAGAGCCCGGCCGACGGCGGCATCTACCGCGGAGGAGAGATCGTCGCCGATGCTCGGCCGGGAGCATGCGGCGACCCCCACGGCGGCGAGGCCGACCAACAGAGATCTGCTCACGATCATCCGTCCGGTCGTCGGGCGCGAGCGCGTTCTCGCCCGCAGCGCGTCACCTGTTGGCCTGCAGCGCGATGTAGACACCGACCGGGTCTCGAATGACGGCGTGCCCGACGTCAGCCGATCCCGTGACGATCTCACCACCACCCTCGCGAACCAGTCGAAGGCTCTCCCCGAGATCATCGACGGGCAGGCCGAGTATCCAAACGGCCGGGATTCCCGCATTGTCGCCGCCCGCGGGGCAGATCTCCGCCGCGGACACCCCGTCGGGCCGCCGCATCTCGACGCCACCGTCGACGCCAGCCGCGGCTGGCGACCACCCGACGACCTGTTCGTAGAACTCGCACGCCGCCGAGACGTCCGACACCACCAGCGTCAGCCAGGCGATACGACCAACCTCTCCGGGCCGGCCTGGGATCTCCGACTCGGCGCCGACGACCGGGATCAGCCCGAATGCGGCGCCCATGGGGTCGACGAGAACGGCCCATTGGCTCTGACCCTCCTCGTTCTTGCCGTGCATCAGCTCGCTGCCGCCAAGCTCGAGGGCACGGGCCGCGCTGGCGCCGACGTCCTCGACCTGGACGTGCGGCATCCATTGCAGTGGGAGGGCCTCGTACTCGGCCGAGCGCGCTCCCAAGCCGATGATCGGCGTGCCGCGGTTGTTGCTCAGATCCTCACGCCAGAGGGGGGCGCTCCCGGTGGTCAGGATCCGGGAGTAGAAGCCGAGCTCTAGCGCGTGCTCCGGCACGGCGATGTCCGCGCTCAAGATTCCGCCGACGCCGCGGGCAAAGGGATTTCTCATGACCACCTCACCGGACTCGAGGGAGAGAAGAGATCGAGGTCTGGCCGCTCACGCGCTCGTCAAGGACGACATCGGGCGGAACACACGCCCCTCCGACAACGCCACCGCGCACCGCATCAGCTCGCGCCGGGTGTCGGGCGCGGTCTGGCCGGCGTGGCCTCCACTCGTCAAATGGAGCCCGGCATTCGGTAGCCGTTCCGCCCAGAGCTTGTTGAATGGGGTGCCAACCTCGGTCAGACCAGTGAAGAGCTCGACCCGCGGTTGCACGTCGTAGATGTCGAACCCCCAGCCAGCCTCGTCGAGCACCAGCTTCACCTCCTGCTCGAGCACCTCGGTCGGAGTCATGGCAAGAGCCTGGAAGTAGAGGTCGACGATCTCCGGCTCCGTGCTCTCGGGAAACTGCTGGAACGGGTCCTCGACTCGGGCCTGCGCCTGCTGCTCCTGAAACTGGCGTGCGGCAAGCTGCATCCCGGCCACTACCTCTTCGACCGGCAGTTTGACCAGCCCGTGATACAGTGGCGTCACCGCCCAGGCGTCGCCGTCGTCGAAGACGGGGGTCGCCGGGTTGAGCGGAATCGCCCCGCTCACCAGGTCGGGCATCGCGTGGGCGAGGGCCACCGCGAACATGCCGCCGTTGGAGTTCCCGAGGGCCACGAAGCGGCGCAAGCCAAGATGGACCGCCAGCTCGCGGATGTCCTGGTGGAAGGTTGCGACGGCCAACGCCGGGTTCGGAGAGGAGCCGCCGGCACCAGGGCGGTCGACCGCGATGATCCGCACGCCGGCGTCCAGGGCCTCACGATGATACAGAAGCCCCGACAAGTGCGATGCGCCCCCGCCGTGCAGCTCGATGACGGGAGTGCCGGTCGGCGCTCCGTACTCAGCCCAGCCAAGAGTCCGGCCGTCCGGCAAACGGACCGAGTGCTCCCGCATCGTGTCCCGGGCCAACTCGGCCAACGAAGGACATCCATCGTTCCGTACCACGGTCGCTCCTGGTTGGGCCGGCAAGGCCCTGTCGATGGGCCACCGGGCTACGAGCGGTGATCGCGCAGCATCGCCAGGACCTCGGCCTGAAAAGCCTGACTCGGCCCAAGACCGAGCAGCGTGATCCGCTGCCTCGCGGACCGGCCGGTCCAAACGGCCGCGACGCCCCATCGGGTCGAGAAGCCCGGCCGGTCGATGGTGAAGGTCAGGACCCGCGCGGCGCGGTCGGGCATTCGAATCAGGCATTCGTCGGCCAATGCCATCCGCCAGGGGTCGTGGGCCAGAAAGACGGGATAGCCATCGCCGGTCGCGAATTGCAGCAGGGACTCGGCCGGATCGGCATCGATGGTGCGGGTCGGCTCCACTCTGACGAAGCGGTAGGTCACGGGCTGAACGAAGAAGTCGGGAAGCCACTCGTCGGCTTTCCACCGGCCCTCCGCCGGGTGGATCATCGGGGTGGGGAACTGCCGGTCGGCTTCCTGGAATCCCACCGGCATGCCGAGTCGCAGATGCAGGTACCCCATGTCGACGCTCCGGGTGGCACCGAGCTCGATCGTGGGGCCCGTGCAGTCGCTCAGGTCGTTCCCCCGCAGGGGCTGGCCGAGGTAAGACCGGCTGAAACGACCCTCGACCGTTGGCGGGCCGAGGCTGGCATGGCTGGCCGAGCAGGAGGCCAGGGTCAGAGCCGTCGCGCCGATCCCAACCCAACCGAGGCCCCGCCTCCACGTCACGCCACCGGCGGAGCGTGGTCGACCCGGGCCGCGGGATGGTGAAGCCGCTGCCATGCCATCTGTGGTCGACATTCGCTGGGCCCTCCTCTGTCGTCCGAGAGCGCGGTGGATGGTCGATGCGAGAGCGGGCTCACCGCTTCCCGCCACGCTCCAGCTGCCGGAACAGGGCCGGCATGTTCTGGAGCACCATGATCCGGGTAGCGGGATTCTGGCGCACCATCACGAAGGTACGGCCGTCGGGTGAGATGTCGTAGTTGGTGTGCGGCGAGGAGGGGACGAGGTCCGAGGCGTCGAAGAGCCGGCGGCGATCGAGGACCCTCACGTCGGCCCCGAGCGCGAGGGTGGCCGCCATCAGGTCCGCCCCGTTCGCGGTCGGCGCCGGTAAGAAGAGCTCGCCCCGCTTGGCGACCAGAGAGCGAGTTCGGTCCGGTGAGCGACACCCTCACCTGATCACCGTCCCCGGCCAGCGAGCGGACGTAGATCTCCATCGCCCCGGATTGGTCGGAGGTGTAGGCGACCCACTTGCCGTCGGCCGAGACGGCGGGAAACGACTCCTCGAAGCGAGTCGCCACCACCGGCTCGATCGGTCCCCGCCCGCGGTTCCGGATGACCGCGATGTCGCCCCGGGAGCCGGCCGTCAGGCTGTTGCCCGCGGTCACGATGGCGCTGCCGTCAGGCAGCCAGACCCCGGGATAGCTCGCGGCCGGCGAGGAGAACAACGAGTCGACCTCGCCAGCCCGACCCGGTCGAGTCCGGTAGAAGCTCAGCGTCCCTCCGGAGCGAAGCGCCGAGGCGTAGGTCACCGATTTGCCATCGGGCTCCCAGGTGGCGTCGTGGCCGTCGCGATCGAAGGTGACCCGGCTCATGGCCCCGCCCGCGAGGTCGATCAGCCACACGTCTCTGCCGTCGGGACCCGTGAAGTCCGTGAGCAGATGGCGGCCGTCCGACGAGAAGCGCGGGATGTGGAAGTTGTGCCCCTCGGGCACCGCGGGGCGAGCGTTGCCGGCACGATCCACGAACACCAGCGATCGCGGTTCGTCCGGAACGTAGGCCACGGTGCCGTTGGTCGCGACGGCGAACTGGGCCTGTCCGCCGCCGGTCAGAGCGACGCCGGTCGCGATCGCCACGGGGGCCCCGCTCGGTTGCCGGGTCCGGAGATCGAACCGAATGGCTTCCATCGTCCCGTTGGGGAGGACGTACACCAGCAGGCCCGAGGTGTAGCGCACCTCGACCACGTCGAAGCTGAACAGCGGCGACGTCGCGCCGTCGGCGAGGTCGAGCAGAAACGGCGCCCCGAAGGCGGTGCCGATCGGACCCCGCACGGCCAGGGCGTAACGGTCGCCGGGGAGCACCTGCGACACCACGAGGTCGGCCGGCTCCGGCCCGAGCAGATGGGTGACCTCACCGGTCGGGCGCACCCGGACGATGCCCGCGGTGCGGTCGGTTTGGGGACTGAGCCAGAGGCTGCCATCGCTTCCCCACGCCAGGCCGATCGGACGGGGCAGGCCGCGCGGGAGGGGCTTCCCGTTCCCGCCCTCCATCGGATAGCGAAACATCTGACCGTCGATGCCGAAGGCGAGGAACTCCCTCGCATCGGGCGAGATGAGCGGTCCGGTCGTCGCCGGGACTCCGGGGATCCGGGTCGCTTCCACGTCCTCGAGCGCTCGACGGACCATTCCGATCTCGGCGCCGACCGGCTCGTTGTAGAGCAGGGTTCGGCCGTCGGGCGTGATGTCGAGCAGGCGGGACAGGGCGGTGGAGGCCCCGAGTCCGGGGGTCAGGATCGCCAGGCGAGACGGCGGCAGCTCGGCCGTGGGAGCGGGGCGGAGCCAGCCCCAGATCGCGGCCAGGGCCGCGAGCGCGAACCCGGCGGGCCAGGCGAACCGGACGGCCCGCGGGCCGGTGGAGGCGGCCGGGGCTCGGGCGGCTCGGGCTCGGGTGCGGCCGCCCGGAACGCCGGTCTCGAGCGCCAACGCGAGCTCGGCCGCGCTGGCGAACCGGTCGGCGGGGAGCTTCGCCAGCGCGGTGAGGATCGCATCCTCGACCTCCGGCGGGACGGTCTTCCGGAGCGACGTCACCGGCTCGGGCTCGCTGTTCATCACCCGGGCGACGATCGCCTGGGCGGTCGGCCCCGTGAACGGCGGCTCGCCGGCCAGCATCTCGTGGAGCACGCAGCCGAGCGCGTACACGTCGGTGCGGGCGTCGAGGTCCCGCTCGCCGAGCGCCTGCTCGGGACTCATGTAGTGGGGCGTGCCGAGCGACATCCCGGTCTCGGTCATCCGGGAGCCGCCCTCGGTCCGGCTCGCCGCCAGCGCGATCCCGAAGTCCGCCACCAGGGCTCGACCGTCGTGGAGCAGGATGTTCTCGGGCTTGATGTCGCGGTGGATCACCCCGTGCCGGTGCGCGTAGTCGAGGGCGCCGGCCACCTCGGTGGCGATCCGGATCGCGTCGCCCACCGGGAGCTGCTTCTCGCGGTTCAGCCGGTCGCGGAGCGATTCCCCGTCGACGAACGGCATCACGTAGAAGACCGTGCCGTCCACCCGGCCCGAGTCGTAGAGCGGCAGGATGTGGGGGTGCTGGAGGTTGGCCGTGGTCTTGATCTCGACCAGGAATCGCTCGCCGCCGATCACGGCGGCGAGCTCCGGGCGCAGCACCTTGAGCGCCACCTTGCGATCGTGCTTGACGTCGTAGGCGAGATAGACGGTGGCCATCCCGCCCTGGCCCAGCTCCCGCTCGATCCGGTAGCGGTCGGCCAGGGCGGCGTTCAAGCGGGCGATCCGGTCCGGTAATGCGGCATCGCTGGCGGCTGCTACGGAACCGAGATCGACTGGTCCGCTACGCGAGCGGTGCCCTGTGGCCCGGTGTGCTCGACGACGACCCGGTAGGACCCCGGCGGGATGTCGGATGCCGCCGCCAGATACACAAAGCCGCCGACGACGTCGTAGCAGCCGGAGGACTGGCTGGGCGGGGACGCCGTCACGCGAAGCGTCAAGGTCGAGCCACGCCGGGTCGCGGAAGCCGCGAGATGGTAGCAGGGCGTCGGGGTGCCGAACCCACTCGAGATCCGAACGCCTCGTTCTCGAGCCTCGACCTGAACGGCCGGAAGGTCCAAGGTCCCGTGGCGGGCCTCGAGGGACCAGTCCAGGGGGATCGGGTCGGTTGGCTCGGTGAAGAGCGCGCAACCGCCGGTCGCGAGCACAAGAGCCGAGAACAGGAAAGACCGAAGCATGGGAACCTCTGGCGGCAGCCGTCCTGAATAGTACGCGCATCGGATCGCGGGGAAAGTCGCGGTTGGTGCCGTCGAAGGATCGAAGGGTGGCATGGCGCCCGCCGAGAGAGGGGGTGACCGATCATACCGCCAGCCTGAGGCCAGCGGCGCGGCCCTCAGGGCAACTGGGACGTTCGGAACAGCAGGTAGCCCCAGACCACCGCCGGGCCGGCGACCTGGTCCCCTCGGGCGACGATGTAGACCCGGCTGCCGTCGCGCGACACGAACACGAACCGAGGCGCGAGGTCGTAGGTGACCCCGAGGACGGTGGCCTGGGGAATGGCCACCGAGCCGAGGTAGTTGTTGAACGGGCCGCCGTAGACGCGCAGCTCGGCCGGGTCGGGTTGCCCGAATCCGCCCATCGGCAGCACGTAGACTCGATCGGTGACCTCGCTGTGCACCGCGGACCGAATCCCGCCGATACCGGAGAGACTGCCGCCGTACACGATGTCGGTGGCGGGGTCCTCCGACACTCGAAAGACGTTGCCGCTCCGGGCGTAGAATCGATCGCCGCCCTGGGTGAACCAGAGGTCGCCCGCGAACGGGAATTCGCCGTGATACCGTGAGTCGTAGAGACGCTCCGCGACGCCGAACCGAACATCGTACTTGTCGACGTCCGACGGCGATAACCCGTTGTTGGCCACGTAGAGGAAGCGGCCGGAAGGGTGGAGCCTCCCGAGACTGCCGGCGTACACCGGCGGGTGCGCGGTGGACAGCACCTCGAGACCGGTTGCGAGGTTGACGTTGCGGATCTGCACCCACTGATCGCGCCGCGGCAGGACGTACGCCCACATCGTCGGTGCGAGCACGACGTCGAGCACGTCCGCGCTCACCGGCACGGTGCGGAGCACCCAGCGCCCGGGGATGTCCACCAGGCTGACGAATCCATCGTGTCCGACGGCCGCGTAACGGCCCTCGGGCTCGACCGAGATGGACGTCGGCACGGCCGGGAGGGTAAAGGTCCCCTCGCCGGGAATCGAGGGGTCCATCACCAGCATCATGCGGTCCGAGGATACGGCCAGGATGCGGTCGCCGAGCCGATCGTACTCCGCGTCGACGATGGGATGGGCCACCGTCCGGAACTCACCATCCGCGAGCGGGTGGTAGTCGTGCGCGAAGACCTCGATCAGGAGGGGACTTGCCGGCGCGTTCGAGGCGATGGATACCTGGGCGCCGTTCTCGCTCGGTGGCCGGACGCCGTGGTCCACGCCGATGGTGACGGTGGCGTGGCCCCCTGCGGGAATCTGACCCGCGCTCGGCGTGACCTGGACCCATCCCACGCTGGGTTGCGCCGTCCAGGTCAGCGGCCCGAAGCCCGGGTTGCCGAGCTGGAAGTCGATGCTGCTGACTGGCGCCGGGAAGACCAGCCGGCGTGCGGACGTCGCGATCTTCGGCGCCGCCGCGACCTCCACGAGGACCGGGAGTTGGCGGATCTTCGTGAAGGCGTACCCGATCTCGATCGCCGCGGCATGGTTACCGGCGGCGAGGACCGGGCGGTCGATGCGGGCCGTCACCGACGCCGTCTGCCCGCGGCCGATCGTGCCGTTCACCGGGTCCAGGCGCAGCCAGGGCACCGACGGCGTCAGGGTCCACGAAAAGGCGACGTTGCCCGTGTTGGTGATCGTGAACGTCGCCTCGGCATCCTCCGGCCCGAACGCCACCGTCGCGACGGAGGGAGTCGGGATCGGATTGGGGTCGACCGCGAGCTGCGCCGTCACCGTCGCGGTGCCTCCGTTCGACGTCACCACCACCGCGCCGGTCTGCACGCCGGGCGAGAGCGTATCGGCGATCGAGGCCGTGACCGTCACCGAGGTCGGCGTCGATTGGGCCGTGCCTGACGAGGGTGAGACCGTAGCCCACGCCGGCCGCTCGGTGACCTGCCACGCGACCTGGGACCCGGCCGGTGTCGAGGACACCATGATGCCAGCACTCAGCTGGCCGGCGTTGAGGGTGACCGTGCTCGGAGTGACCACGAGCGTCCCCGGGGGCGCCGGGGGCGGGGGTGGCGGGGGCGGAACCGGCTCCGTGCCGCAAGCGACTACCGCAAGGGTGAGCACCAGGACGCCTGGGTGAAGCCTCATCGGGAACGGGCCGGTGGACGGGCCTGAAGATTCGTGCGCTGTTCCGGACACCGCAAGCGCTGCATCCCAGCGGATCGATATGGAGTCCAGTCTTGGTTAAGAGACGGCAAAGGCGTTGGGGCGCGCGCGAGGCTGAGGATGTCGCTCGGCCCCCTCGGGCATCGCTCGCCTATGCGGGGACCGAACGGCACCACCGGTTGGCGTCAGGGATCGAGCCCGGCACTCCGAGTACCCGACCATCCGGAGGCCGACATGCCGCGCAGGCCAGGCTTCCCGGGCTAGCGGAACCGGCTCCTTGCAGACGTGAGAAGCGAATCCAGCGCCACCCGAGAGTGGTAACGCCCGCCACGGACGACCCCGACCACTCGCGCGCTGTTCCGAATGTCGTCGAGTGGATTCGCCTCGAGGAGTACCAGATCGGCGAGCATCCCCGCCTGGACCGCGCCGAGAGAGTCGGCCAGGCCCATGAGCTCCGCCGGGTTCACCGTCGCGGCCCGCAAGGCATCGAGCGGGGTGAGTCCGGCCTCGACGAGCAGAGCGAGCTCACTGTGAATGTCCGAGCCGGGAAAGTCGAAGGGCGATCCGGCGTCCGTGCCAGCCAGGATGGTGACGCCGCGTCGATGCAGCTCGGCGACCAATCGTGGCAGCCGGCTGGCCAGGTTCGCGACGGCATCGGCGTTGCTCGGCGAGAAGAGCGCCCCCCTCAACTGGCGTTCCCAACTCGCTCGGGTGGCCGGCGGGATTTCGGCGAGGCGTGGATCGTCGAACGACTGTCGACCCGCCGTTCCCCTGGCCACGCTGCGCAGGTCGGTCAGTGTCGGGTCGAGGGCGACTCCGTGCCGAGCCATGAGATCGGCGGCTATCCAGGCGGAGTCGGGGAGCCGGTCCCACGCCTCCGACGCGACCTCGAACAGCGCCTCGTAGCCCTCGAGGACATTGGCACGCTCGGCGCCCACCGGCCTCGCTCGACTCATCACCCGCTGGCGCAGCTCCGCCTCGTCGGGCGCGAGCGCGATCCCGAGACCGATTGCGTGCTCCACGCACCGGAGGCCAGCCGCGATGGCTTCGTCGAGCGGGAGATCCACCGGCACGTGGCTCGCGAGTGTCAGGCCGAGTCGATCGGCCTCTGCTGCCGCCGCGAGCCACATGTTGCGGGGCAGGAAGCTGTCCTGGAGCTTCAGGTACTGCGCGCGGCCTTCGAGGGCCCGAACGGCAGCCTTCGCTTCCTGATCGCTGGCGACCGGCGTCACGCCGGCGCGGGGGCCCACCGCCTCCCTGGTCGTGTACGATACGAGCATCCCGCCGGCAGCGACGATCCGCGGGCCGATTCGGTCGCCACTGGCCACCTCACGTTGCCAAACGAAGACAGAGTCCTCACTGCCGGCATCTCGAACGCCGGTCACGCCGTACGCGAGAAAGACCGGCAGGATCTCCGGCCCGTCGAGCATCGGCGAGAGATGCACGTGCATGTCCCAGAGGCCGGGGATCAGGAAAAGACCCGCTCCCGAGACCCGGCTCGCACCGGGCTCGATCCCGACCTCCGACGTCGACCCGACGGCCGTGATCCGCCCGTCCCGAATGGTCACCGTCTGGCCGCCGGTGACGGTGCCAGCCCGAAGGTCGATGACGGAAATGTCGGTGAGCGCCAGGGAAGGGCCGTCCCCTCCAGGCCTCGGCCCGCACGCTACCGTCGCCAACATGACCGCGGTGAGTGCCGCTCGTCGGCCCATCGCTTCGCTCCGCCGTGTCGATTCCCAGGAGATTTGCTTTGGGGGAACGTTTCAGTATAGTACGTACGTTTCACAATGCTGCATGTTCCACGATATCGCGTGGTCGCTGTTGGTGCCAGCCACGGACGCGCAGAGCCAACGCTGGGCGAGTCAGCTCACGTCGGACCCAACCCCGTCTTCCGTCCAGGAGATCACCGTGATCGGTCGACCCCTTTGCCTCGCCAGCCTTCTCGCCCTCGGTTGCTCGAGCGACGCTGCGAAGCCGACGCCGTCGACCGATTGGGCAGCGCGACTGGACCCCGCCGTGCCGGGCATCATCGCTCGCGCCAGAGTGGCCGCCGTCGCCATCGCGATCATCGATGATGGTCAGCTGACCTGGTCGAAGGTCTACGGCCGTCAGGGACCCGATACGCCGGCCACCGCTCGTACGCTCTTCAACACGGCATCGCTCGGCAAGACGATGACGGCAGAGACGATTCTGCGCCTCGTCGCGAAGGGCGCGATCTCGCTCGACGAGCCGCTCTCGAGCTACTGGGTGGACCCCGACATCGCCGACGATCCGCGGCACCGGCTCCTCACCCCCCGAATCGTCCTCACCCATCAAACCGGGTTTCCGAACTGGCGACGACTGAACAAGGGTGGTCGCCTCGCCTTCCTTCACGATCCCGGCACGCAGTACGGCTATTCGGGCGAGGGCCTCGTGTATCTGTTTCGGTTCGTGGAGCAGAAGCTCGGCCGCAGCTACGAAGACCTCGTGCAGGAAGAGGTGCTGGACCCGATCGGACTGACCGAAACCGCGCTGTCGGGCCGCGACTGGATGGCCGGTCATGTCGCCGTCCCGATGGACGAGTACGGCGAGTTTCGAGAGCCGGAGGTCAACGAGGCGGGCGGCGGCAATCCGGCTGGCGACGTCTTTCTGACGGTAACCGACTTCGCCAAGTTCATGATCGGCGTCATGGACGGCGACGGCCTGAGTGAAGAGTTGGCGGCCGACCGGCTCCGACTCCAAAGCGACGCGACGACCGATCCCCAATGGGCCTGTGCCGGCACGGGGAACGCCGCGTGTCCCGACTCCATCGGCTACGGGCTCGGGTGGATGCGGTTGGTGGGCAAACGGACCGTGATGTATCACGGCGGAAACGATTGGGGAGAGCACGCTCTCGCCTACTTCTACCCCGATACCCACGATGGCCTCGTGATCTTCGTCAATGGAGGCAACGGCGTCTTCGCGGCGCTCGACGTGACCGAGCTGATCGACGAGCATCAGCCCATCACTCCGTTCTTCCGCGAGGCTCTGAAGGGAGCCGCGACGCTCCGGATCGTCACGACCACCACGGGCTCCACCACGCCAGCCGATCTGACGTTCGTGATCGACAACTACCACCCCGTGAAGATCGGCGCCACCGACACCGTCATGGTGCAGCGCCAGGCGCCGGGCGAGCGCAAGGTCGAGATCCGGGGCCTCCCCACCGGCTGCCAACTGGAGGGTCCGAACCCCCGATCCATCGAAGCGGCCCCAGGTGCGGTGACCGACTTCGCCTTCCAGATTCGCTGCTGAGGCGAGGGCTCGATCGCCGAACCATCTCGTTGATTCACCGGGCAATCCCGCTAGATTCGCGGCCATCCTCCTCTCCGGACATCCGATGTCTCGCTCGGCCCCGCTAATCGTCGCCGCGTCGATCGTTGCCGGCTGCGCCTCGCCACCGGCTTCCTCGAAGGCCGCGACCCCGGACACTGCCACGGCGGTTCAGCCGGTGGTCATCCCGCACTCCGAGACCTTCCGGCTCCAATCCCAGATCGTGCCGCAGGAGTTCCAGATCTTCGTGGCCTTGCCGTCGAATCCGCAGCCCGGGACGACGTATCCGGTGATCTACGCGCTCGACGCCAATGGCGAGTTCGGCACCATCACCGAGACTGTCCGCCTGGCCGGATTCGGCGCGCCCGAGATCCCGCCCGCCGTGGTGGTGGGGATCGGCTATCCGGTGGACGGAATGGAGCAGACCCTGAACCTCCGGACCCGCGACTACACCCCGACCAACGACACCGCCTTCGCGGCGTTCGCCGCCTCGTTGTGGGGCGACGGGGAGGCCCCCGCTCCCGGCGGCGCACCGGCCTTCCTCCGGTTCATCAAGGACGAGCTCAAGCCGCTGATCGAGCAGCGGTATCCCGTCGATCCGGCCGACGCGACCCTGATCGGCCACTCCTTCGGCGGACTGTTCGCGACCTACGCGCTCTTCCACGAGCCCGGGACCTTCCAGCGGTTCGTGATCGCGAGCCCGTCGCTCTGGTGGGACCACCAGGTCTCGCTCCAGTACGAGAAGGAGTACGCCGCCGCGCACCAGGATCTGGCCGCGTCGGTCTTCGTCTCGGTGGGCGGGCTCGAAACGGCCGCCGAGCTCGAGAAGGCCATTCCGAGCTTTCCCGAGCCGATGAAGTCGGCCGCGCTCGACTACTACGAGCGGAACGGGTGGCCGGAGATGGTGGGGCTGATCGAGCCGTTCGGGCGGACGCTGGCCGGGCGGAAGTATCCGAGCCTTCGGCTGGCGACCCATGTGTTCCCCGAGGAGACACACAGCTCGGTGATGTCGATGATCGCCAGTCGGGGGCTGCGGCAGGTGTTCAAACAGGCCCCCAGGCAATAGCGCCTCAGCCGGTTTCCTAGTCGGCCAGCTCCGGCCGGCCGCGGACGGCCATCATCGTGCCGGTCATGAGCGCCACTAGCTCACCGTCGCGATGTTCGGCGCTTTGCTCCTGAGCGAAGGCGCGGAACTCGCCGCTCACCACTGTAAGGGTCCGGCCGGCCCGGATCACGCGGCCAAGAGCGAGAAACCGGTGGCCCCGCGCGGGGGCGAGGAGCTGCACCTTGAACTCGACCGTCAACACCGCGGCGCCCGCCTCCATCAGCGTGAGGGCCGCATAGCCGCACGCGGAATCCATGGCCGCGGTGACCATCCCGGCATGCAGAAACCCGTGCTGCTGGGTCAGGTCTGAGCTGAAAGGGAGCGCCAGATCCACTTCGCCTGGCGCCAGTCGCCGGAGGGTGACGCCGAGCGTCTGCATGGCTTGCTGGCGGCCGAAGCTCGCCCGCACGCGCGTCTCGAAGCTGGGATCCCGCGCTTGGAAAGCCACCAGCGATCTGATCTCCTGCATTGAGTGCACAAGGTGAGCTGGTTCGTCCGGCCAACGGCCTGGGGTTGAGCCACGAGGCCGCCGCGTGCCGGCCTGGCCGCGGCCTCCAACAACCATGGTGCGGTCCGGCCGGCGATGCCACATGCCCAGTTGGTCGGGCGTCCCCGCCTGTTCCACGCTCGTGTTAGGCGGTCGGCGACCCAAACAGGCGCTGGACAAGCCCTGCGGGCGGCGCGGTCCCGGACGATCAGCAGGGGAGTCGCCGGGCGCCCACCCGAGCCGGCGAAGGGCAGCGGCGACTCGCCACAGGGCATCCGCCTCTCGATCGTCGATTGCCCTGTCGATACAGACCTCGGCGAGTAGGCCGGAGAAGACTTGTGCATGGACCCATCTGACTCGTTCTGCCCCCAACCCGAGCGTACTCCGCTTCCGCTCCAGGGATCCAAGTTCAGCCGGCGTCAGTTCGAGATCGCTAAGGGCGGCGACTACCGCATCCCAGTACTCGCCAGTGCCGTCATCCTCCGGTTTCGATGCTGCGGCTCCCCGAGGATGCAGCCGCTGCGACCGCGTCAGGCGGGAGGTTGTAGCCGCAGAGAAGAGGGGTTCCGTGAAGGACTGAACGAACTTGTAGTTCTTCAGCGCGGCCAGGTCGCGAAACGTTCGAACACCGCGCTGCCGAAGGACCGTGCTGTAGAACTGCCAAAGCCGAGCCGTCGCTAGGACGTCGGACCCAGCACGGTGTAGGGAGGTCGCGCCTACGCCGTGAGCGCGGCAGGCATCCGTGAGCGTGCATTTCTTGCCGAGCTCAAGCATCGGACGGAGGTACATCAGGCAGAGGTGGGGCGGCAAATCCGCGACCCCGACGGCACCCAACTCTGTCCGAAGGAACTTCGCGTCAAAGTAGATGTTGTATGACGCGAGGACGGCGTCTGACGTGGCATCTACCACATTGCCGGCGATCGCGGCGAAGGTTGGTGCCGGTGCAACATCACTGTCGGTAATCCCATGCACCTCGGTGGCGGCGACTGGTCGCTGCGGGTTCACCAGGGTGTCCAGCACCTTTCGAGGCCCTTGGCCCGGCTCGACTCTGGCCACGGCGACCTCGATGATCTTGTCGGGTCCGGCACAGAAGCCCGTCGTCTCGAGGTCGATGATCGCCATCGGTGTCTCGAGGATTGCACGCTCAGCAACGCTCATGGGCCAACCCTTGTGTGGTGTTTCGGATGAGCGGCCCAACGGCCACTGCCGCGAGGCCACCCGTGCCCGGCCGGCCGCGGCCTCCAGCAAGCAGCGGGCGGCCGGGCCCGCGGCGCCACGGCATGTCCCTATGATCGGTGGCCTCATCGGCCTCCCAGCATGAGTTGGACAGCGACGCTGGAACAACACCTGCTGCGAGACGCTCGACGCTCCGCCGCTTCGGGCCGAGCGGTACGAGTCTGGGCAGGGTCATCTTTCTCTCAGATTCAGGTTGATTGCCCCGCACCGGCAGCGAAGAGCCTCCGCGGTTCCGCGCATGGGACTGACGTAGAGCCAGGATTCGCACCCCGGCCTAGCGCAGCGCAACACCTCCAGCAGGCCTTTGAACGCATCAACAACTTCGCGAAACTCGTCATCGGTGAAGTGGGCCCATTCATTGTAGTGAACGGCCTTGTTAATGACCCAAGCCTCGTCGCCGTGCTTTTTGACCGCCGTCGACCGCGCCTTCTTGAGGCTCGCCACTTGCTGCTGAGCTACCTGGTTGTTCCAGGCACCGGCGGCCCTCGCCGCCTGCCTAAGTAGGTCCCCATAGCGGCCGATCACCGGAGGCAGCAGATCCCCGAGATCGTACGAGAAATCGCCGCGGTACCGGGGCGTTGCGCCAAGTGCGTCCGACAGCTCCCCAGCGACGTACTCCATGTGTCGCCGGAGCCGTGCAGCGGCTGCACTGATGTCCCCTTTGCCAATATCGGCCTCGAGCCGCTCCCAGACGTCCGCGAGCTGCTCAACGATCGGGCCTGTTTGGACGCTCCAGCTATTGAACGCGATGCTGCCCTTTGAATCAACCAATCCCTCCGTGCGCATCTGTTTGGCCCAGACGGGGTCATGTGTCGTAATGATGAACTGCGTGTCGGGGAAGAACGACTTGAGCAGCCGACAAAACTGCTTCCTATGGCTGCGGTCGACTGACATGACCACGTCGTCAAGTACGGCGAACCTGAACCGGGCACCGAAGAGCTGCTTCATAAGCGCTAGATAGAGGCAGACGCCCATGCCATCCTGATGACCCTCGCTATGGTACGCTCCAGGCGGGAACATGCCCTTGTCGTAGAAGGCTACCTCCAAGTCGAGCCCGCCCTCAGCAGGCGCCAGCCTCGCTTTGAACGAGCCCTCGTCGTCAGTGTTGACGGCACGATAGAAGGTGGCGAATTCGGCCTCCACGGCGGCATAGAGCCGGGTCAGGTATCCGTCCGCCAGATCGCAGTAGAGTTTATACATGGCGTTGCCGCCCTTCACGGCCGCTGCGGCCCGCTGGCAGTCACGGCGCGCGGCGCCCAGGGCACTCAGGCGGTCCTGAGCCAAGGCCAGGAAGACCTGAGCAGCTGTTGTAGCCGTCTGGTCCGGGAGGGATTCCACGGTTCTGCGGAGGGCCTGCAACGGTAAGGCGTGGGGGGCCTGGGGCCATCCATCTTCCAGCCGCTGGCGGTGCCGGGCGATAGCCTCGATCGACCCAAGGTCGCTGGCGAAGGCGGCGAGATTCGCTGCCCACTGGCCGAACTCGGTTTCGAGATCCGCTCGCGCGACAGTGCGGGCCACAGCTTGCACTGGCGTGAGGAGCGCGACCAAATGCCGCGCGGCTTCGGAGATCGCTGCGCCGTTCGCGAGGACTCGACTGTGAATCTGCTCAGCTGCATGCGCTCTCGCGACCTTCTCCTGGAGGTGCGCCCGCAGCTGCCCTTCATCGAGCCACTCCAGATCGCACAATGGGCACTCCGGCCCAACGACAAAGCTCAGGCCGCTTTCAATGAAGGTGCGCCGTGTCACGGCGTCGAGCAGCGCCGTATCGCTTTCCAGCATAGCAAGGTCAGCGGCAAGAGTGCCCGCTTCGCCACTGACGAGCCCCCCCAGGGCCTGCCACGCTTCCTCCAGAGCACCGATGTCGCGCAGGGCAGTGTCTCTTGGGAACGCCCCAGCCGGAGCACTATGGGCCGCTCCTGCGTTCACTGCGGTCTCAGCCGTCAGTTCATTTAGCTCAGAAAGTCCCAGCATGTGCCGGCGAGGGTTCACAGCGGCGAGAACCTCTGCCGGCTGTAGTGACTTGATGTCCAAGTGTCGGCGCAGCGCGTCTGTCGCGTTCGCGACGTCGCGCTCACTGTTCCTCAAAGCAATGGACAGCTTGTTGCCCACGGTCTTAAGAACGCCGCGGGTTTCGCCGATCTCTTCCAGCTTCAGCAGTGCCTGAATCTCCTTCGACCGTTGACCTGCCTCTACAAGGATATACTTGATGATCTCTCGCCTTGAGAGGGTCAGTTCTGGATGCTCACTGAGCTCGTCGACCACTCCTCTAATGCGGGGGTCATCCGGCTCCAGGCGAAACATTCGAGGAGTCTTGACGTTTCGGGTCAACGCTGCCGAGCAGTCTAGCGCTGGGACGTAAAACTGCAGCGTGACCTCTGCCGCTGACGGGTCGTCGCGCCGATCTACGTGCGGGCCATGGCGACCGACACTCAGTCCGCCAGTACCTTTGCCAGAAAGTCGCGACATCTCGCCAGTCAAGGCGAACTGAATCGCGTCGACAATGCCGCTCTTCCCAGACCCATTGGGGCCAGCAATTACGAAGCTCTTCCTGTTCGGACGCACCTCCAACTCGCGTATTCCACGCATCTCGCGAATGGTCACCACCTCAATCTGGATCACTGCGGTGCCTTGTCGGCAGCTGCGGAGATAATCGCCACAACATCATCGGCCCTTAGCTTCTTGCCAGACTGGAACAGGGCTTTCAACTGCTCAACAGCGGCGGGGTCTATTGCCTCCGACTCAGACAGCTTCTCGAAGAACGAGGCGAGAATCGTCGTCAGGACTCTTGGCAATGTGAGTTCCCCCAGGGATGGGACGCCGACTCTGATGCCGGTGCCGAACCCCGACGATCGGGACCGGGGACCGAACAGTGGCACCATGACGGCAGCAGCCGCCGTGTGTCAAGCGTGGGTACTGTTTCCGGGTTGCCGCGGCCCGGACTGCGGCGCGTTGCTGGCCTACAACTAGGGACTAGGTGGCGGCGCGGTCACTAGGAGCGCTTCCGAGCTGGGCTGGTCATGCCCCAACTGCGCCGGGCGCGGCCGCGCCGGCCGCTTCACTTCCGTGTTATGCCCGAGCCGCCCGTCAGGCGCATTCGGTGGTGGTGGGCTCGAGGTCGACCACCCCGGTCCGGCCAGGCACGCCCGGACGGCAGCCTGGACCCGCCCTACACGAGCGGCGGGCCCAAGCTCCCCCTCACCTCACGCCGTCGCCTCCGGCGGCACCTTCACCACCGAGACGGCCCCGCACCCCCAACTTCCTCCGCACCCGTCGCCGGCGCGGTCCCGACCAGGCTCCCGCGCCCGGCTCCGCCCCGTTCACGCCGAACACCGGGCCGCCGATCGCCAGGGCGCTCTTCCAGGCCGCCTTGAGCTCGGGGTCGTCCGCGAACCGGTGCCGGTTGAGCGCGTCCAGGCGGGACCGGAAGCTCATCAGCTCCACCGCCGCCACCTTGAGCTCCGTGCCGATCCGGACCGCCGCGCTCCGGGCGTCGCGCGACTTGTCCAACAGCGCCACGTACTCGTTCAGCAACACCTCCGCCTGGTCCAGCCGCTCCGCCGAGGCGCCGTGCCCGACGATCGCCTCCGCGTGCTCCCGGCCGGCTTCCAACAGGGCCCGGGCCGAGGCCGTGAACTCCACGATGCTGGCCCGGGGACGGATCTGCCGGAACTTCGCCACCAGCTCGGGCGACGCCTTGCCGGCCGCGACGCCCGACTTGCTGACCAGCGCCAGCACACCCCGGAGCCGGCGCCGGGTCTCCCGCGCGCGCTTCGACTCGCCGCGCGCCTCCTGCTCCCGCTCGGCGCGCTGCTTGACCAGCGCCCTCGCTTTCTCGAGCCCGGTCGTCATCGCTCCGACCAGCAGCGTGACGTCCTGCTCCTCGGACGGATTGCTCCGCGCGAACGCCAACACGCCCTCCACCTTCGTCAGCCGTCTGAGATCTGCGTCTCGCATGGTACTACCCCCCTTTCGTGGGGAAAGCGCGTCTCCGTGCCGAGCCGGCTCCGGATTTATCGTGCCACGAAACGCGAACGGCTAAGTGCTTGAAATCATTCGCCGACGACCGACGACCGACGGCGATCGCGACGACTTCGTGTCCGTGATTCGGGCCAAAGGGTCGTGAGCACGCGCGAGAGCTTGATCTTGTCTTGACGCTCGCGGGCGCGCCCGGCGCCGACGATGGCGATGCCGACCCGCACGGGCGCCGGTCACGCGCCGACGGTCGCGATACCGGCGCGCACCGGCGGCGAGCACGCGCTGACCACCGCGATACCGGCTCGCACCGGCGGCGAGCACGCGCCGACGACCGCGATACCGGCGCGCACCGGCCCGATACCGGCGCTGACGACCGCGATACCGACGCGAACCGGCCCGATACCGCCGCCGACCGGCCCGAGTCCGGCGCCGTCGGGCAACGATCACGCGCGAACCGGCGGCGGTCACACGCCGACGGGCGCGAGGCAGGCGCGGACCGGGGCGGTGCAGGGGCGCACCGGCGCCATGCAACCGCGGAACGGACCAGTACCACCCCGTAACGGGGGACTGGCCGACGCCGAACGAGCCCCGTCAGGCGCGAACGACGCCGAGACCGGCGCGAAAGGGTGGAATGCGGATGCGAAACGGCGGAATGCCGCCGCGAGCTAGTTGCCCATCCGCTCCGCGGCGAGTCGGGCGATCTCGAGCATCGGCTCGACCAGCTCGGTCGCCGGCGGGCCGGACATCGGGGTGACCCTGAGGGTCACCGAGTACTTGCCCTTCGCGAACTGCACGTTGGCCGTCCCCGACGTGCCCACGCCGTACCGGCCCCGGTCGCCGATCTCGACCGGCTCCCGCGGGGTGATCGGGCTGGCGTCGTAGAGCACGACCGGGAGGATCTGAACGACCAGGATCAGCTTGGCATCGGCGCTCCGGTACTGGCAGCTGCCCGCCGCGCCCGGCGCTCCGTGGGAGACCGCGTCACTGCCAAGAACAGTCTGGGCCGACGCCAGGTCGACCAGCTTGCAGGCCTCGGGTTCCTGAGCCGTCGGCCCCGCGGCGATCGCGGCGGCCGCGAGCAGGCTCGATCCGCCGAGCAAGAGGGATCCCATCATCCTGTGACTCCTTGGGCTGGGGTCCTGTGGGTCGTCCGCGCCGGTCGGCCCTCACTCACGCGGCCACCCAGCACGCTTCCACTAGACACAACGGGGTTTCGCGCGAACGGGGGCCAGCGGTGGGGGCGGGCGATCGAGCCAGCGGCCGCGCGCGATTGCGCGGCCGCGTCAGGGAGCGGCAGCCGCTCAGCGGCGGATCGGCTGCCCCGGGTGCGCGGTCGGGTCGAGCCGCCCCTGGTCGATCAAGAGCGTCCCGTTGACCACCACGTACTCCATCCCGGTGCTGATCTGCGCCGGCCGCTCCTGGGTGGCGTTGAAGCGGACCTGGGCCGGATCGAACACGATCAGATCGGCGTCGGCGCCGAGCTTGACCCTGCCTTTGTTCCTGAGCTGCGGCACGGTCTCCTCCAGCACCAGCGCCGGGTTGAGCGCCGCCGCGCGGATCACGTCCATCAGCGAGACCAGCTGCCACTCCATCGCGTACTTCTGGATCGCGCGGGTGAAGTTGCTGGCCGAGCGGGCGTGGGCCCAGGCGGTCTCGGGCAGCGGCCAGGTCTCCACCGGGAGCGGGCCGCCGGTCGAGTCGGTCCAGGGCATGGCGTCGCTCGCGATCGCCCAGTCGCTCTTGATCAGGTCGGCCACCATCGCCCGGCGCTCCGGATCGGTGTCGTCGGTGGGCCGGCCCAGCGGGTCGATCACCACCATCGCGCTCGGGTCGTCGTGCTGCACCCGCCCCAGCTCCTCGAAGGAGCCGAGCCGGCGTCCATAATAGATGATCCAGTCGGGCCGCCCGCCGGCGCGCTCCCAATTCTCCGGGCGGAGGAAGACCGCGTCGATGAAGGTCGACCCGCCGTTGCTGGTCACCACCTCGGCCGTCATCTTGGCGCCCTCGCTCCGCGCCTGGATCAGGCGCTGGACCAGCTGCCGCCGATCGGACGCCGAGGCGTGGCAGAGGTGCCAGCGCGCCCCGGTGGCCCGCGCGGCGGCGATCACCTCTTCGTTGGCGGAGTCGGCGGGGACCGTGCTCCGGGTGTGCACGAACGTCACCACCTCCCGCTCGGCCGCCAGCTCGGAGACCCGCCGCACCTCCTCGTTGGTGGTGCCGGCCGCGTAGCCCAGCAGGAAGCCGACTCCGATCGCGCCCTGGGCCAGCCCCGCGTCGACCCGCTCGAGGATTTGATCGACCTGCTCGTCGGTCGCTTCGACGTCGGCCCAGCCGGGCGCGGCGAGCAGCTTCTTGAAGCCGTCGAAGCTGCCGTCGGGCTCGACCCCACCCATCACCGCGATCCGCGCCGCGAGCCAGGAGGCGGTGAAGCCGTAGTTGATCGCGCGACCTTCCTCCGCCGCCCGCTGATACGCCGCGTCGATCGGGAGCTGCCCGGCCTCGGCCTCGAGCGAGGTGGTCACCCCGTCGAAGGCCTGGACCCGTCCGCCGATCAGCGCGTTGTGGCCGTGGGAGTGGAGATCGATGAAGCCGGGCGCGATCACCCGGCCCCCGACGTCGATCACCCGGGCGCCGGTGAGCCGGTCCTCGGAGATCGCCGCGATCTTGCCGTCCTTGATGCCGACGTTGCGGGTGGCGTCGAGACCGGACTCGGGGTCCATCACCCGGCCGTTGGCGAGCACCAGGTCGAACCCGTCGCCGGCGCCGGGGGCGCAGGCGGCGAGGGCCAGGGCGAGCGAAGCCGGGAGCAACCGGCGGAGCAGGGAGTTCCAGAGCACGTTCACCTCCATAAGTGCGCTATCGCATGCCGCGGTGCTGGCCGCCGTCGACCGAGACGCACTCGCCGGTGATCCAGAAGCTCCGCGGCGAGCACAGGAACACCGCCACGTCGGCGACTTCCTTTGGGGTGCCGAGGCGGCCGTGCGGAATCGCCGAGCGGACCATCTCGTAGACCTCCGGCTGACCCTGCTTGGCGCCTTCCCAGAGCCCGCCGGGGAACTCGATCGATCCCGGCGCGAGCGCGTTGGCCCTGATCCCCTGGGCCGCGTGCATGACGCCGAGCTTCTTGGCGTAGGCGATCAGCGCCGCCTTGGCCGCCGTGTAGCCGAAGTCCGGCGCGGGGTCGCACTCCAGTCCGGAGATCGAGGAGACCAGCAGGATGGTGCCGCCGCCGGCCTCGCTCATCCAGGGGATGACCTCGTCGCAGGCATGCACCGCGGCCATCAGGTCCACCCGGAGCGAGGCGGCCCAGGCGTCGAGCGTCGGCCCGACCGCCAGCGCGGAGGCGTTGTGGACCAGCACTCCGACCTCGCCGAGGGCCTTCCGCGCGTCGCGGAGATAGCCGACCAGCGCGGCGGGCTCCCCGATGTCGCAGGTGGCCGCGTGAACCTTCCCGCCGAGCGCGGCCAGCTCCCGCTCGGTGGCGCGGAGGGCGGTCTCGCCGCGGGCGCAGATCGACACGTTGGCCCCTTCGGCCGCGAGGCCGAGCGCGATCGAGCGCCCGATCCCGCGACTGCCGCCGATCACGACGCAGCCTTTGCCCTTCAGCTCGAGGTCCATGTAGGTCTCGCTTTCGGCGGAGATGGGTTTCGGACAAACTGACCGCGCGAGCGACGCGGCCGCAAGAGAGGGCCGCTCAGAATCCGCTGGTCTCGGTGGCGCCAGCCGTTCCGAAGCGACTCGCCGCCATCGGCTCCGCGGCCATCGACGCGATCGCGCCGTCGGCGATCAGCTCGGCGACCAGCATGCCCGCGGCCGGCGCGTGACCAGCCCGGTGCCCGAGAAGCCCAGCGCGCAGTAGGCTCGTCGGCCAGGCGGTCGACGATCGGATGCCGGTCGGGCGTGGCCGGATAGAGCCCGGCCCAGCCGTGCCGGATCGCGGCCCGCCCGTCCACCACGCCTAACACCTGGCCGGCCCGCGCGAGCACCTCGCGAGCCCAGGTCTCGTCGGCCCGAGTCGAGAAGCTGTCCGGGTCGGCCGGGTCGTCGCGACCGAGGAACCCGCCGACCAGTGCGCGCCCGGGAGCGTCGGGCCTAACGTGCACCTGATCGCCGACGCCGATCAGCCAGGGCAGGCCCGCGGGCAGCGGCATGGCCGGCTCGACGATCAAGAGCTCGTGCCGGCGACCGACCACCGGCAGATCGATCCCGAGCGGGCGGAGCAGCGGAGCGACCCAGGGTCCGGTCGCCAGGACGACGAGGTCCGCGGCGATTCGGCCGTCTGTGGTCCGGATCCCGACGACCCGGCCCCCGTCGCGCTCTATCGCGCGGCACTCGGTGCCGGACAGCAGCTCGACTCCGGCCGCGAGGGCGCCGCGCACGAGCCCGTCGATGATCCGATGCTGGTTGGCCCAGCCGTCCGCCTGCCGGAAGCCGGCTCCGACGAAGTCGCGCGGCGCGAGCGCCGGCCAGCGGTGCGCGATCTCGGAGCCGGCGAGGTGCTCGCTGTCGACGCCGAGCTGGTTCTGGAGCCGGACCCGGGCCCGCAGCTCGTCGGACTCGGCCTCGCTCCGGGCAATGAAGAGGTAGCCGATCGGGTTGAAGAGCGGGTCGACTCCGAACCGCTCCGCGAAGCCGCTCCAGAAGGGAGCGGACAGCCGCGACATCGCGATGTTGGTCGGGGTGCCGAACTGCTGGCGGATGCCGCCGCCGGTGAGGGTCGAGTTGGCGGCGCCGGGGAGGCCGCGCTCGACCAGCGTCACCCGGGCGCCGCGGCTCGCCAGCTCGATCGCGGAGCAGAGCCCGACGGCGCCCGCGCCGACTACGATGACGTCGCGCGGCATCACCTGTGGCGAGACAGCCATCGAGAACGCCGCTTGCTCGACGGAAGCGCGGCGTCCTGAGACCCGAGGTACACGTTAGGCGGTCACAATCACGACCTGACCCGGCTCGGAGTCTTTGACGGCCGCGATGACCGAAGCCACAAGCGGCCGAAGCCTCACCGGGTGTCCCGAGCTTGCTCCAGGGCGGCAACCGCAAGTTCCCGAGGCACGGTCGGGAAGTCGCTCACGAACTCGTCCAGCGTGTGTCCACCCTCGAGGTAGTCGACGAGCGCCTGCAGAGGACCGGGTTCCGACGAGGAACCGGCTTGCCGCCGAGGATCTCCGGATCTGTGTGTACGGCAATCGGTTGCGAACTCATCGCGGTAACCTGCCAAGGATCGCAGGAGTATAACACGGAAGAGGGTCGGTGGTGTGCCTGCCCCCGACTTCGGCGGAAGGCTCGACCGCCAGCGCCAGCAAGCTGATCGCCGACAGGCCACCGATGGTCGATGACGTCCGCTCGTTATGCACGCTTGCTCTCCTCGGCGCTGCTGCGGCTGCTCTCGCTGCTCGGGCTCGCGGCGGCGATCGTGGTCGTGCTGTTCGCCTGGTCGAGCCACCTGGTGACGGCGAGCGTGGCTATGACCGGCGCCCGGGCGTCCGGTTACGACGCAGACCATGCGCACAGCTCGGCGGGTGAGCCGCCCGGCTGCGACCTCGCGGCAGCCGGACGGATTCTGCCCGCACCACACGAACGAGAAGTCGGTCGACCCTCGCCGCTCGGCCTCGGCGCGGAGCGGGCCCATCGCATCGGCCGCGAGCGGGAAGGCCGGCGCCGCGTCGCTGATGGCGCCCAGCTCGCGCATCACCCGGTTCACGATCGAGCGGGCGGGGCGGCCGGTGAAGAGGTTGGTGACCGCCGTGTCGACTGCGCGGTCGCTCGGAGCACCTCGCGGGCGATCCCGGCGCGGTGGTGGCCTCGGGACAGAGCAAATAGCTGGTCCCCACCTGCGCGCCCGAAGCGCCGAGCGCGAAATCGCGGCGACGCCCCGGGCGTCGGCGATTCCGCCGGCCGCGATCACCGGGACCCGCACCGCCTTCGCGATCTGCGGCACCAGCGCCATCGTCCCGGCCTGGCCGCTCAGGTCGCTCGCCTGGAACGAGCTGATGGCCGCTGGCGTCTGGAAGCCTGGGCGATGATCGCGTCCACCGCGACTGAAGCCAGCGCGCCTCGGCCACGGTGGTGGCGGAGGAGATCACCCGCGCTAACGCCCTCGCCCGCCAGCAGCTCCGCCGGCGGCAGGCCGAAGTGGAAGCTGACCACGGGTGGCCGGGCCTCGGCGAGATCTCCAGCGCCTCGGCGAGGCGCCGGGTCGGGCCCGGCGCCGGGCCGTCGGGGGCGCGATCCCGAGCTCGCCGGCGTAAGGCGACAGCAGCTCGCGCCAACGCCGGGCTCGCTCCGGGTCAGGCGTGGGCGGCGTGCTGACGAAGAAGTTGACGTTGAAGGGGCGATCCGTGCCCGCCCGGATCGCGGCCAGCTCGCGACGCACGTCGTCGGGCCCCAGGATGCCGCAGGGCAGGGAGCCGAGCCCGCCGGCGCTGGAGACCGCGATGGCGAGCGCGCTGCCCTGGGCGCCGGCCATCGGGGCCTGGACGATCGGCAGCTCGAGACCGAGCAGCTCACGGAGTGGGTTCATGGCGTGCGGGTGTTCCCCTGGCTCGATGGATCGGATCGCAGGCTCGCGACGTAGGCCGCGTGCTCGTCGGCCTGGCGGTGCTCGATCCGGCGCTCGTACTCGACGACCTGCGAGAGCTGCGCGCAGGCCGCGTCCAGGTCGCCGCCGGCGAGGTGCGCCTTGCCCAGAGCCCAGCGCGAGTCGGCCTCCTGCAGAGGGCTCGAGGCTTCGACCGCCACGGCGACCGCCGAGGAGCAAAGCTCGATCGCGCGGGCCGGGTCGCCCTCGTGCAGCGCGATCCGGGCCAGGGTGCAGAGAATCTCGGGCTCGTGGTCGCGATGCTTCGCGCGGCGGAAGGTCTCGATGGCCGTGGTCACCAGCTCGGCCGCCTCCGCCATCGTCTCGGGCCGGGAGCTGAGCGCGGCGCCGAGATTGGCTCGGCAGAGCGCCAGCAGATAGGCGCGGCCGGCGCCTCGGATCGCTCGGCGCGCGCCATTCCGGTCGCCGGCGAGCTGCGCCATGGTCTCCCTCAACAGCGTGATCGCTTCGTCCGTCCGCCCGAGCCTGAGCAGCACGTCCGCCAGGTTGCACTTCGACTGGGCCTCGGTCGGCCAATCGCCCTCTCGCGCGGCCTGGTCGAGACCGGCGGCGAACAGCTCCCGGGCCGGCTCGAGCTCACCCAGCTGCACGTGGAGGATCGCGATCGAGGTCGGCTGACTCTGCCCGAGCCGTTCGGCGCCGGACCGGGTGGCGAGCTTCGCCGCCAGCCGGCGGAGAGCCAGGGCGCGTCTGGGCGCCGCGAGCGCGACCAGCGCCGTCGCCGCGCAGCTCACGGCCGGAACCAACGCGTCCAGGACGCCGCCCTCCAACTCCGCGCTCGCCGGATCCGCGAAGAGCCGCTCGAGACGCCCCGCGAGGCTCGAGCCGCGGTCCATCGAGAAGTCGCCCAGGATCGTGTGGAGCGCCTCGCCACCGGCGGTCCAGCCACCGCCCAGCGCCTCCAGGCGTCCCATGACCCGGCCCGCGCCATCCCGATCGCCGCCGTCCGCCCGGCAGACCAGGGCGCACCGCCAGAAGGCCCCTTCGCGCGGGGTTCCGGCGGCCCGCTCCGCGCACGCCTCGAAGACCTGCGCCGCCGCTTCGTGCCGACGAAGCTCCAGCAGGCAGAGTGCCTTCTGCACCGCGCCGTTCTGGATTCCCTGCGGCAGCGCCGGCGCGATGCCGTCGATCCGCTCGGTCAGCGCCAGCGCGTCGGCCGCGCGACCGGCCTTTTCGCGGAGACAGACGCACGCCTTGATCAGCCGGTTGAACTCCCGCTGCTGCAGGCCCAAGTCGGGGTAGATGTCGGCGGCCTCGAGCGCGCGCTCGATCGCCTCGCCGACCCGCCCCTGGTGCTCCAGCGCGTCGAACAGATAGGCCAGGTTGACCGCCTCGCTGTAGCGATCGCCCAGCTGCCGCGCGATCTGCCGGCGGCGCTCGAAGCACTCCAGCACGCGGTCCGGCTTGCCGAGGGCCTCGAACGCCGAGCCGAGGGATCGGATGGCGAAGGCCTCGAGGCGCCGGTCGTTGGTCGCTCGGGCGATCGCCAGGCTCTCTTCGGCCGCGCGTCGCGCATCCTCGGGCCGGCCCAGGTCGATCAGGGTGTCGGCCAGGACCTGCTGCGCGGAGCCCTCGCACTCGCGATCGCCGATCTCGCGGGAGATCTCCAGCGATTCCCGGACCCGCTCCAGCCGTTGCTCCAGCGAGCCCGTCTCCAACCGGCGGAGCGCGACGCAGAGCGCCCGGCGATCGCCCACGCGACGGGCGACGTCGCGACACTTGGCCCAGAGTCGCTGGTCCGTCCAGCCCATGGCGTTCATCACCCGGATCCCGGTCTCCGGGTAGCGGCAGCAGAGGCGGACCGCCTCGGCGTCGGTGGCGTCGTTGCCCATGGCCCAGGCGATGCCGGCCGCGATGTTGGACCGCTCTCGTGTGGCGAGGGCGATGCCGCGGCGCTGCGCCTCGCCGTCGCTCAGGTAGAGTGCCTCGGCCTCGGCCAGCACCCGCTCGAAGTGGCTCGCGTGGCGGCGCTTCGCCGCGCGCGCCCGCTCCGGGTCGAGCCGATCGAGGGCCAGCTCCCGCACCAGGTCGTGGAGCGAGTAGCGCTCGGTCCGCGGGCTCCAGACCAGCAGTCCGAAGCCCACGAGCTGGCCGATCCGCTGGTCCGCCGCGGCTTCCGCGATCTCCCAGATGGCGGTGGCGGCCGCGCGGTCGAAGTCGTCCGGAAAGACCGCCAGCTCGAGCAGCCCGGCCGCCGCCTCGGGCTCGAGCAGCGCCACGCTCAATCCGATCGAGTGGAAGACCGGCGCCAGCTCCTGCCGCCGGCGTCCTTCGTCGAGGAGCCGCTCGAGGTAGGCCGCGGGCGGCAGGTCGGGCCGCTCGATCATCGCTCGCACCGCGAGCCTGAGCGCGAGCGGCAGGCGGCCGCAGAGCCGGGCAACCTCGCCGGCCACCGGAGCGGCGGCGGGGACCACGGCGGTGATGAAGTCCACGGCCGCCAGGTCGGTGAGCGTGCTCAGCTCGAGCCGCGCGCCGCCCGGGACGTGGAAGGCGCGCCGGGAGGTCACCAGCAACAGACAGCCCGCCGGCGGCACCAGCGGCTCGACCTGCTCGGCGCTCGCCGCGTTGTCGAGCAAGAGCAGGACCCGCTTGCCGAAGAGGGCCGAGAGATAGTCCTTGCGGAGCGACTCGAGGTCGCGAGCCGCGGACTGGCGATGGGCGACCAGCAGCCCCAGCACCCGGGTGATGGCGTCGACCGGATCGCGAGGCTGCTCGTCGGCGCCCCGCATGTCGATCACGATCTGCCCGTCCGGGTAGCGATCGGCGATCCGATTGCCCGCGGCCGACGCCAGGCAGGTCTTCCCGACGCCAGCCATGCCATGCACCAGCACCGCCCGGTGCCGGTCGCCGATTGCCGCGATCAGCTTCGCGACCTCGTCCTCCCGCCCCACGAAGTCGATCGGGGCCGGCTCGAGCTCGTGCGGCACCACGGACCCGGTGGGGTCGGGCGGCTCCTGCCCGCCTCCGAGACGCCACTCGGCCAGCGCCTGGAAGGCCTTCGCGCCGAGGTCCTCGACCGACCGGTACATCGCGATCACCCGGCCCCGGGCGGCGCGCTCCTTCAGACGGCGGAGCTTGTCCTGCGCCACCGCGTCGGCCTCGATCATGTCGCGGGTGAAGAGATGGTCGTCGTGGGCCAGGAAGATCAGGATCGGGATCCGGCGCGCGACGGCCCGATCGAGCTCCAGCTCGGTGATCGAGACCTCGTGCCCCGCGGGGACGTGGCCGTAGCGAAACGCGAAGATCCCGACGTAGACGTCGGCCTCGTCGACCATCTCGAGCGAGACGCGCACGGCGTCCGCGTCCCTGGCGGGCAGGTGCTCCATCGCGATCGGCGACAGCTTGGCCCGGTTGCAGGCGTCGATGACGGCCTGGCGGTGCAGGGGCAGGTCGAGCGCGGTGCTGCTGATCATCGCCGAGCGCCGGCGGTCGGACGCGGTGGGCATGGCGGTCCCTCCGAGGTCTCAGCCAGGGCATCGTGGGCCAGCCGGGTGCAGCTGGGCTCGGCTCGCGTCGTGGAGGCGAGCGCCAAGCCAAGTTGGCGCGCGCCGGGCCCCTTGGGAAGGCGCTGCTCGGTGGCTCGGGGACCGTAGGGCAGGAAGTGGGTCGGACCTCGCCAGCGAAGCGACGCCCGTCGCGCCGGATCGCGATCCAGGTAGGCTCGCACCAGCTCGAACCCGACGGCGTAGCCAGTCCAGCGCGGAATGGTCGGGTTGGTCCCGAAGAACCACTCCGCGTGGACGTAGGATCGGTGGCGCGCGATACGACCTGCGGAATCCAGACCGACAGCTCGCTCGGCGTGAGCGCCACCGTCCACGGCGGGGGCGAGCCGCCGGACGCTTCGAGGGCGAAGTGGTCGGCCAGCCCCCTCGGAGACGGCCGCCTGGAGGAGGGTCGAGCCGTAGCCGATGGCCCGCCGCCGCATCGCGTGGTGGATCTCGTGCGCCAGCTGCGGCAGCAGGTGAGTCCGCAAGACGCTCACGATGTCGGGCAGGGACGGGTCGGCGTAGAGGCGGACCTCGTCGACGCTGGGATTGAAGCCGCCCATGCCGATCTCGGGGATGACCTCGGTCGCGTCGGCGATCAGCAGGATCCGGAGGCCCGTGACGTCGAGCAGCGGGCGCACGGCGTCGAGGGTGCGGCCGACCTCCTCGACGATCACCGATCGATGGGCCGCCAGCGAGCCGGCCGCACGGAGATCGAGGCAGATCGCCCCCGCGAGCTCCGTGTCGCAGTCGGGCGGCTCGGGGTCGGTGGCACAGCCGGCCACCATGAGGCCCACGACGACGAGAGAGGTCCGCACCAGCGCTGCTCCAGATCCGAGGGTCCGCCCTCCAGACGGTCTCGGACCCGCGAGAGTTGCAGCGGGTCGCGCCCCATCGGCGACGGGGTTCGAGCGCCTCCCTACAGGTGCTATCCTTCGCGGTCGGACCACCCTCACCCTCTCGGGGAACCACGGAATGCATCCAGCCCTGAAGACGTCGCTGGCGACGATCTCGACCGCGTTGCTGGTCCTGGCCGCGGCGCCCCGGCCCGCCGTGGGGCAGGCGATCCCGCTCGGCCAGGCCACGATCGCCGACCTGAACCGGGCCTTCGACCAGGGCACCCTCACCTCGGAGGCGCTGGTCAAGCGCTACCTGGCGCGGATCGCCGCCTACGACCAGACGGGCCCGACCCTGAACGCGGTGATCACGCTGAACCAGAAGGCGCTGGAGACCGCCCGCGCGCTCGACCGCGAGCGCAAGGAGAAGGGCCCACGCTCGCCGCTGCATGGGATCCCGATCCTGGTCAAGGACAACATCGACACCCACGACCTGCCGACCACCGCCGGCTCGGTGATGCTGGCCGGCTCGATCCCGCCCGACGACGCCTTCGTGATCCGGCGGCTCCGCGAGGCCGGCGCGATCGTGCTCGGCAAGCTCAACCTGAGCGAGTTCGCCTCGGGCGGACCCTACAGCTCGCTCGGCGGGCCGATCAAGAACCCGCACGACCTCGCGCGGGCCGCAGGGGTCCTCGGGCGGGACCGGCGTCGCCATGGCGGCGAGCTACGCGCAGGCCGGGCTCGGCACCGATACCGGCGGCTCGGTCCGCTGGCCGTCGACCGCGAACGGGATCGTCGGCCTCAAGCCGACCCACGGCCTGGTGAGCCGCGACGGGGTGATCCCGCTGGCGCTCTCCTTCGACATGGTGGGCCCGATGGCCCGGAGCGTCTACGACGTGGCCGCGATGCTCGGCGTGATGGCCGGCGTCGACGCCGCCGACACCGCCACCCGGAAGAGCGAGGGCCACGGCCGCTCCGACTACACCGCCTCGCTGGACGCGAACGCGCTCCAGGGCGCCCGGATCGGCGTGGCGCGCGACTTCATGGGGCAGGACGGCGAGGTCGACTGGGTGGTCGAGGCCTCGGTGGCCGCGATGAAGAAGGCGGGGGCCACGGTGGTGGACGTGCGGCTCCCCAGGTGGCTGCTCGACGTCAGGCCGGCCTGGTACATCGCGATCCGCTGGCGCGAGTTCAAGGCGCAGATCCCCGAGTATCTCGCGACCCTCGGGCCCGAATATCCGAAGACGCTGGAGCAGCTGGTCGAGCGCTCGATGGAGACGGTGTCGCCCTCGGACAGCGGCGCGCCCAACCCGCCGCGCTGGTCGCTGATGCGGCGCGAGGAGGTGAGCGGCGCGGTGAGCGACGCCGAGTACCTCGCGCTCCGCGACCACGCGATGCCGCTGATGCGGCAGCTGCTCGAGGGGATCATGCGGGAGAACCGGCTCGACGCGATCGTCTATCCCACCAACCCGAACCGGCCCGAGCTGGTGAACGGGGCGGGGCGACGCGAGGGCGGGCCCGATCCCATCAACCTGGCCAACCTCTCCGGGTTCCCGGACCTGATCGTGCCGGCGGGGTTCACCTCGGATCGGCTGCCGGTGGGGCTCTCGTTCCTGGGGCCCGCGTGGAGCGAGCCCCGGCTGCTCGCGCTGGGCTACGCGTTCGAGCAGCGGACCCGCGCGCGGCGCGACCCGGTCACCACGCCGGCGCTTCCGGGAGAGGCGATCGGCCGCTGACGGAAGGAGGGCAGCTCCGATGACGTCCGACCAAAGACGCGAGCCGACCGGAGCGATCATCTACTCCGGTCGGTACGGAAGCACCGCGCAGTACGCAAGCTGGATCGGCGAGGAGACCGGCTTGCCGTCGTTCCCGATCGACGATCCGCGAGCCGATCCGAGCCGCTTCGACTTCGTGGTCCTCGGCAGCTCGGTGATCTTCTACCGGGCGACGATCCGCAAGTGGGTGAAGGCCAACTGGCCCGCGCTCGCGGGTCGGCCGCTGGTCCTCTTCACGGTGTCGGGCGCCGGTCCCGGCCCGAAGCTCGAGGGCTGGGTCGCCAAGAGCTTCCCACCCGAGATCCACGCCCGGATGGAGCACGTCGGCCTGCGCGGCAGGCTGAGGCACCAGGACGTGAGCTGGTGGCTCAGGCTGATGCTCAGGATCGGGGCGCTGATGAACTCGGATCCCGATGCCAGCAAGGACGAGAAGTACGGCTTCGACTACATGGACCGCTCGACGATCGCGCCGATCGTGGGCCTCGTGCGATCGATCCGGTCCTCGGGAGGATCGCCCCCGGCGAGGTGATTCGATCGGGCGCCTGCCGGCTTCCCGGCGCTCAGCGCCCCGGTGTGCGATACGGATTCCCCGGCAGGATGGCGGCGGCGGCGCGCCGTCGGCCCAGTGACGGAGGAGATCATCGAAGTAGAGCGCGAGGTGCTGGACGATCGCCGCTTCGCCCCAATCGTCGAGGTACTCGTCCTTGGGCCCGTGGATGGCCGCCGACCGGCGCAGCACGGCGTCGGACACGAAGCCCTCGCGGTACGCCTCGCCCTCCCAGACCGTGAAGGCCGGCACGCCGGCATCGAGCGGGATCTGGTGGTCGAAGGAGTAGTGCAGACCGCTCTGCCAACCGAGCGTGGTGAGCGCCATCCCGTGGCGCCGGCCGATCCGGGCCACCGTCGTGTCGAGGTCCATCACGCCCATCGGCATCAGGATCAGGTCGTCGGCCGGCGCCCGCCAGTTGAGGCCGTCGATGTTGAGGGCCACGGCGGTGCGGGCGAGCGGGATCGCCGCGTGGGTCCCGTAGTGGCGCATGCCGAGCTTGCCGGCCTCTTCGGCCGTGGTGGCGACGAAGACCACGGTCCGCCGCGGGCGCGGCCCCTTCGCGGTGAGCCGCGCGAGCTCGATCAGCGCGGCGGTCCCGGCGGCGTTGTCGGAGGCGCCGTTGTACACCGAGTCGCCGTCGGGGGCCGGCGCGCCGATGCCGAGCGCGTCCCAGTGCGCGGTCACCAGGACGGCGCCGGCGTCCGGGTCCGAGCCGCGCACCACACCCACCACGTTGGCGCTCTCGACCAGCCGGTCCTCCTGCGAGAGCCCGATGACGAGCTACCCGCCAGCCGCCGCGTGACGAAGCAGCACGTCGTGAAGGGCAGGGCCAGCCCACGCGACGAGCGCGGGCTCGTCGACACCCGCCCAGCCGGGGCGGAGCACCGGGACCTCGAGGTCGCGGTCTCCCCAGGTCGGGTTGCGGCCCAGCAGCACCACGGCCACGGCGCCGTGACGGCGCGCGGCGGCGATCTTCGCCTCGTCGGTGCCGAGTCGGTCGTCGCTGCCATTCGGGAGCCGGGCTGTCAGCGAGTCGGGGAGACCGGCGCGGACGAGCGCGATCGCCCCTCGGATCGCGACGTCCCGATACTCGTTCAGCCCGAGGTCGGGCGCGTCGATGCCGTGGCCCACGAACACGAGCGGCGCGTCCAGCCGCACCGTGGAGTCTCGGGAGCCTGCCCGCACCAGCAGCTCGTCGAGCGGTAGCGGAACGGGTCTCCCGACACCCGCGCGTTCGACGGACAGGCTCGCACGCAGGGTGCGTCGGGCCACGAGCGGCACCGGCTGCAGGAACGAGCGGCCCGCGCCAGGCTCGAGACCGGCTGCGCGGAGCTGCCGTTCGATGTAGCGCGTCGCCGCGCGGCCTCCCGCGGTGCCGGGGAAGCGGCCGGCCATCGAGTCGGCGGCGAGGGCGCTCACGTCGCGCTTGACCCGCGCGGCGGAGGCCGGGTCCTGCGCGGACGCCGCCGTGGCGACGCATGTCAGGAGCGCGAGACAACGCGTCATCCGGCGGGCCCGGCCGCAGGCTGCGGGGCCGGTCGACCCGGGTGAGCGTCCAGGTGGCCCGAGCCGGCCAGCGCTAGTTCGGGACATCGAGGCCGGTATGGCGCGCCGCGAAAGCGAGGACGTCCGCCTGGGTCTCGAGCTCGAAGATGATGTAGTGCGCGCCCGTTGCGTAGGCCCTCAGCACGGTGGGGCGGTCGCAGGCCTGCGCGTGCTGGAGGCGGGCCGCGAACTTGTAGGACTGGCTCGGATGCACCAGGTCGTCGTTGACCGCCGTCGTCAACAGCGTTGCCGGGTAGCACACGCCGTCCTCGATCCGATGCAGCGGCGACCAGGTCTCGAGCCACTTGAACGCCTCGGGATCCGCCGGGTCACCATGCGAGATGGCCCAGCGAGGGCCGGCCGTGAAGGACGGGAAACGAAGCGCGTCCAGCACGCCCACGACGGGCAGGACGGCAGCGAAGAGATCGGGCCGCTGCGTCATCGCCGCGCCGACCAGCATGCCACCGTTGGACTCGCCGAGCGCCGCCAGATGGTCGGGCGAGGTGTAGCCCTCACGGATCAGGGCCTCGGCGGCGGCGATGAAGTCGTCGAACGAGTTCTGCTTCCGATCGAGGATGCCCGCCTGTCTCCAGGCCTCGCCGTACTCCCCACCACCGCGCACGTTCGCGACCGCCAGGACTCCCCCGGCCGCGATCCAGGCAAAGAACTCGTCGCGAAAGATGGGGGACTCCACCCCTCCAACCGCCCCATAGCCGTACAGCAGGGTCGGCCGACGCCCGTTCGGGACGATGTCGGCCCGGTGGACGACGAACATGGGGATCCGAGTGCCATCCTTCGAGGGGAAGAAGACCTGCCTGGTCCGGTAGTGGCCCGGGTCGTGCTCGAAGCTCTGGCTTCCGAGCGCTTCGACCTCTCCCGTGCGGACATCGTGGCGAAACGTGGTGAGCGGGTACGCGTACGCGTCGAACGCGAAGGTGAGGGTCGGATCGTCGGGGTCGCCGCTCAGGTAGACCGCGGAGCCTGGCGCCGGGAGAGGCACCACCCGACGATCGGTCCCGTCGAGCGCGTAGGTCGCGAGCTCGTTCCGGACGTCCCGAAGGTGGACCGCCACGAGACGGCCACCGACGACGCGGGCGTGCTGCAGCAGGTGCTCGGACTCGGGGAGCACCGTTCGCCAGCGCGTGGGGTCGCCGAACTCCACCGCCACGACCCGGTAGTTGGGCGCGTCGCGGCTCGTGTGCAGATAGAGGGTGTCGCCGACGTGGCCGATGAAGCGGGTCGTCGCGACCCGCGTGTCGCTGAGGGGAACCAGCGGGCCATCGAGCCGAGGGGCGAGCGGGTCGCGCAGGTCGACGACGGCCAGCCGTTGCTGGTCCCCGTACTTGTCGACGACGACGAGCAGTCGTCCGTCGTGAAGATCGTGGCCCGGGTCGACGCGCCCACCTCCGCCGGGTCGGAGCGGGCCAGGACACGATCCGCGTCCGCCGGGGTTCCCAGCGCATGGTAGAACACGGTGCTCTCGCGGTCGACGCCGTCCGTCTCGCCGGTCAGATAGCGGTAGTAGACGAGTCCCTTGCTGTCCCCCGTCCAATATGGAGGATCGAACTTGAGGTCGGCGATCCGGTCGGGCAGATCGCGCCCCCCGGCCAGGTCACGGATCCGCACCTCCATCCGATCAGTCCCTCCCGGGGCCACCGTGTAGGCGGCGAAACGGCCGTCGGGTGAGATCTGCGCGAACTCGACGACCGCATCCTCGTGAGGCGCCACCTCTCGGGAGTCCAACAGCACACGCTGTGGGCCATCGAGGTCGTCCTGCAGGTGGAAGACGGAGCTGCCATCCGCGCGCCGGGTGCGGGTCACCCAGTACCGTCCCTGCCTGCGGACGACGGCAGGGGCCAGCCGCTCGCGCAGCGCCCGCAGCTGGCGCCGGAAGTAGGGTCGGGCCGGCAGGGAGTCGAGATAGGGCTCCGTCAGGGCGTTCTGTGCCGCGACCCAGGCTACGGTCTCGTCACTGTCCAGCGTCTCCAGCCAACGGAACGGATCGGCGACCCGGGTGCCGTGATAGTCGTCCATCGCAGCGCTCCGGCGTGCCGGCGGATAGGACTTGGTCTGCGCCGAGAGCAGCGCGGGTGACGTCGCGACCGCGGCCAGACACGACAGCGCGGCGAGCAGCGTCCGAAGCGGCTCCCAGCCCTGCGTCCTTGGGCGGCCGACGCTCGCTGCGGCAGCTGGCGCCCCTGCGGGCGGGGGATTCGACGACCTGGGCACGTCCCAACCTCTCACAGCTTCGAGCCTCGGGCAATCCCGGGTCGGCTCGCCGTTCGACCGCGTCGCCGACGGCAGCAGGCGAGCACGAGGGAGCCGAGGACCGGCAGCGCCGATTACCAATTGCGTCGGATCCCGACGTTCAGGACCCGCCCGTCGAGCGGTCCCCACGCGTCCACCGTCCAGCTCCCGTCCGGCGCCCGCGAGGGCCGGAGCAACGGCGCGGTCCGGGTCTGCCGCACGTCGGTCAAATCCTCGCCGTTCACGAACACGCTGATCCCGCCCAGCCGCCGCTCGGCCAGGAGACCCACGATCAGGAACGAGGGACTGCGCCCGCCGCCGTCGATGGCCTCGAGCGACTGCGGCCCGGTGAAGTAGAGCTCGAGTCCGATCCGTCCCCACCCGCCCTCGCGCACCGCGACCATGCCCGCGGTGTGCCGCGGCGTGAGCGGCGAGCGCCGGCGGCCGTCGCCGTCGGGGTCGGCTTCGCTCGCGGCCACGAAGGCGTACGAGCCGATCACCGCGAGTCCCTCGCGCCGCCAGGCGAGCGAGAGGTCGGCGCCGACGCTCCGGGTCGGCAGCTCGGCGTTGACGATTCGGAACCGGCCCGGCGTCTCGGCCGCCACGAACTGCGCGGGCCGACTCACCCGGGTGGCGAAGGCGCTGGCGTTGAGCTCGAGCGCGCCCAGCTCGCCGTGGAGATCGATCGCGCCGCTCAAGGCGCGCTCGGTCTCGAGGTCGCCGAGTGGCTCGAGCCGACTCAGGCCGGTGCGCTCGGTCTCGTCGACCAGCGGAGTGGGAACGGTGAAGCCCAGGCCGGCGGTGGCGCGGATCGACCAACCGTCGGTCGGCTTGACCAGGGCCGAGACCCGCGGGCTCAGCTCGACGCCGAAGCCCTCGGGTGCGTCGACCCGAAGGCTCGCGGAGACGGCGCCGCGATCGTCGCCGTGCTCCAACTGTCCGAAGACGGCCGGGGTGACGCGGCGATAGTCGAGCGCCGGGTAGCGCTCGCTCCGATAGCGCTCGAAGCCCAGCGCCGCGCCGCCGACCAGGTCGAAGGCGCCCACGCTCCGGCTCAGCACCGCCTCGCCGAAGCCCGTCAGGTGGCGATCGGGCTCGGAGACCGGACCGAACCGATGCCGGTGCGCGCGGGTGGCGGCGGAGGCGCGGAGGCTCAAACGGGTGAGCGGGCCCAACGGCGCGCCGCCGATCAGGCCGACGTCGATCGAGGTGGTGGCCAGGCGCTCGGGAAAGGGCAGCCCGTCGGGCGCGACCTCGCCGTCGAGGGTGCCGCCGCGGCGGGTCTCGACCGTGGCGCCGAGGGTCGCGAGCAGGGAGCCGCCGGCGCCGTCCTCATAGAAGAGCCGGGGCCGGACCACCACCCGCTCGTAGCCCGGCACGTCGGCCCAGCCGTCGTCGTTCCGGTCGCGGCGCGGCTGAGTGTGGAGGCCGGCGAGCAGCGAGCCGCCCCACCGGCTCCCGAGCGAGGCGCCGAGGTAGCTGGCGGCGTCGGTGCCGCCGAGCGAGGTCAGATTGAGGAGCGCGGAGCTGCCCGACTCGGGGCGCCGGCTTACCAAGTTCACCACGCCGCCGAGGGCCGCGCCGCCGGCCAGCGCCGAGGCGACGCCTTTCACCAGCTCCACCCGGCCGAGATCGAGCGGCGGGATCTGGAGCGGGCCGAAGGCGCCGATCCGCTCGCCGAAGAGGGGCAGGCCGTCGGCGAGCACCAGCGTGTAGCGGCCGTCGAGGCCGCGGATCCTGATCCCGGCGCCGCCCAGTGACGGATTCGAGGTCTGGACCCGGACCCCGCCGGTCTCGTTCAGCATCATCACGATGTCGCCGGGGGTCATCAGGACCTTCTCTTCGATCTCCTCCAAGTCGAGCACCTCGACCCGGATCGCCTCGTCCTCGACCCGCCGCGCGCTCCGGGTGACGGAGGCGACGACCTCCTCCAGCTCGGTGGGCGCGCGCAGGAGCGCGATGGCGACGGTGGTATCGGCGGTGAGTCGGAGCGAGAGCGAATCGGCGACCCAGCCGATCGCGGCGACCCGCACGATCACCACGCCCGGCTCGAGCGTGAGCGAGGCCCGGCCGAGCCCGTCCGCCTCGGCGACCTGACCGGAGGCCGAGACTCGCGCGGCCGCGATGGGCCGGCCCTCGCCCGTGACCTCGACGCTGAGCCGGACCGTCTGCGCGGCGGCCGGGCCCGCGACCAACGACAACGCGATCGTAACGGTTGGGAAGCGAAGTCCGGTCGAGACCAAGCGGGGCTGCCTCATCGCGAAGAGGATCGTAGGCGACGCGCGACCCGGCAATCTACCTTGGTCGCCCCGACGGCCGGCTGGCCTCGCCCGGCATACCGCGACTTGACCCCCACGGCCGGTGGGCGAGAGCTTCGGACAGCGACCACTTCCTTTCGACCGAGACGCTAACCCATGCAGCCCAGCCACGACCGCCGCGAATTCCTGACCCGACTCTCCGGCGCAATCGCCGGCGTGGCGGCCACCGGACTCTCGATGCCGAGCCCAGCGAGGGCGAACGGCGGCAGGGCGGGTCAGGTCTCGACGGTGCTCGGTCCGATCGACGCCGATCGGCTGGGCGTCACGCTGCCGCACGAGCACGTCGTCGCCAGCTCGGCCGGGTTCCTCAGGGTGTGGCCGGAGTACCTGGGCGCGGGCTTCGTCGACAAGGCGGTGGCGAAGCTCGCCGAGGCCAAGCGGGAGGGAATCGACACCATCGTCGACGTCACTCCGATCGACGTGGGGCGCGACGTGCGGCTGCTGGCCGAGGTGTCGCGCCGGTCGGGGATGCAGATCGTCTGCTGCACGGGCCACTGGCTCCAGCCGTCGCTCTCGATGGCGGCCCGCTCGGTCGAGGAGCTGACCGCGTTCTTCCGGCGGGAGATCGAGGTCGGGATCGAGGACACTGGGATCAAGCCGGGCGTGATCAAGGTCGCGACCGACCGCGAGGGCGTGACGCCCTTCGTCGACAAGGCCCTCCGAGCGGCCGCGCGCGCCAGCAAGGCGACGGGACTCCCGGTCACCACCCACACGCTCGCGGCGGAGCGGACGGCCGAGAAGCAGGCGGAGGTCTTCGAGAGCGAGGGTCTCGATCCGGCCCGGGTCTGTCTCGGGCATTGCGACGACTCGAGCGACCTGGAGTACCTGACCGGCCTGGCCCGGCGAGGCTACACCATCGGGATGGACCATCTGAGCTGGGGCACCCGTCCCGGCGTGCTCGACTGGAAGGCCCGAGCCGACATGGTCCGGGCGCTGATCGACGCCGGCTTCGTGGAGCGGATCTTCCTCTCGAACGACTGGTACTTCGGGATCTCGATCGCTCCGACGGGCACGATGGAGACGCTGGAGGGGATCAACCCGGACGGGATGCTGTTCAGCACCCGGCGGATCGTGCCGTATCTGAGGGAGCAGGGGGTGAGCGCCCGAGAGATCCGGGTGATGACGGTCGACAACCCCAGGCGTCTCCTGGCGACCGCCTGAGACTTCAGGGCGGATCGTTTCCTTCGGAGAGCCGGTAGCCAACCCCCGGCTCGGTGCGGAGGAGCCGCGGTCGCGCAGGGTCGGGCTCCAGCTTGTGGCGGAGTTGGGCGAGGAAGACGCGCAAGTACTGGATCTGGCCGATCCGATTGGAGCCCCAGACTTCCTGAAGCAGTTGGCGGTGCGTCACCACCCTGCCCGCGTTGCTGACGAGGACCTGCAGCAGCCGATACTCGGTCGGCGTGAGGTGGATTTCCTCGCCGGAGCGAAACACCTGCCGTCGCTCCAAGTCGACTCGAAGTGGCCCGGTTACGAACTCCCGCTCCTCCGGAAGGGGCGAGCTTGCCCGCGTGGCGCAGGGCGGCCCGCATCCGGGCCAGCAGCTCGCCGGTCCCGAACGGCTTGGTGAGGTAGTCGTCGGCGCCGCGGTCGAGCGCTGCGATCTTGTCGCGCTCCTGGCCCCGCGCCGAGAGCACGACGACCGGCGCGCGGGTGATCTCTCTGAGCTGGACGGTCAGCTCCAGCCCGTCTCCGTCCGGCAAGGTGAGGTCGAGCAGGATCAGCTCCGGGTTTCGCCCCGCGGTCTGTGCGAGGCACTCCCGCGCGGTGGCCGCCTCGACGATCTGATAGCCGGCCGCCTGGAGCGCGGCGCGGAGGTAGCGCCGCATCGGCTGCTCGTCGTCGACGACCAGCACCAACGGTCCCTTGTTCGCCATGGCGCTATCCCCGCTCGGCGTCGGCCGGCTCCGCCGGCGGGACCGCACTCACCCCGGCGCCGGGGAGCGCGATCCGAATCCGCGCGCCAACGCCGCCGGGCTCCACCCAGATCCGCCCGCCGTGCGCGCGCACGATGCCGCGACAGATCGCGAGCCCCAACCCGAGCCCGCCGGTCGCCTCTCCGTCGCCGCCGCGGCTGAACTTTTCGAAGACCCGCGCCTCCTGGCCACTCGGGATCCCCGGTCCCTGATCGGCCACCTCGACGAGCACCTCGCCATCCTGCGGCCAAGCGCGAATCGCGATCGACGTTCCAGCGGGGGTGTGCCGGGCGGAGTTCTCGAGCAGGTTCAGGAAGACCTGCTCCATCCGGAGCTCGTCAATCGAGACCAGAGGAAGGTCCGTCGGCAAGTCGACGTCGACCCGCCGCTCTCCGAGGCGTTCCTCCATTCGGAGCAGGGCGACGCCCAGCGACTCCTCCAGCGGCTGCGGAGACGCGTGGACGGCGAGGGCGCCCGACTCCACCCGCACCATGTTGAGCAGGTTGCCGATCAGTCGGTTCATCCGGCGGGCCTCCTCCAGCACCGTTGCCGCCAGCTCCGGCCGGGCTTCGGGATCGAGCGGCGTCTCGCGTTCGAGCAGCGAGCTGGCCGCGCCCTCGATGATGCCGAGCGGGGTACGGAGATCGTGGGAGAGGGAGCTCAGGAGCGCCGTCCGGAGCCGCTCCGCGTCGGCCACCGCTTCGGCCTGCCGCTTGCCTTCGGCCGCCTCGACCCTGCCCAGGGCATCGCCAAGCTGGCGAACCAGTCCCTCGACGGTGTCGCGCTCGCCCCGCTCGGGCCAGCGATCGGGCGCGAGCGGGGTGAAGACGACCAGCCCGAGGGCCTCCGCCGGTGCGACCAGCGGTATCACGAACGCCGACGCGTCGGCGCAATGCGCGGTGCCCAGGCCCGCAGGCTGCCGGTGCCGCCAGCTCCACTCGGCCGCGACCCGGAGCTCGAGCTCGCCGACCGAATCGTCGCCCAGCCAATCGCGCTCCGCGGAGCCGGGGCGACGAGGCAGGAAGCGGGCCGTGCCGTTCCCGGCCACGCCGATCACTCGGAGGCCCAGCTCGAGCGCCGCCTCGCGATCGGTCACGCCCGAGAGCGCGCGGCTCAGCTCGAAAAGCGCGGAGGCGTGACGCTCGGCGTCCCCGGCGGCCCGGGCCTCGGTCCGGATCCTGGTGGTCAGCTGGCTCATCACGATCGCCACCACCAGCATCACCGTGAAGGTGAGGAGATAGGCGGAGTCGTCGACCGTGATCCGGTAGTAGGGCGGAACGAAGCCGATGTCGAACGCGAGGATGGCGAGCCCGGTGGCGAGCAATGCCGGGCCGAGTCGGGTCCGGGTCGCGACCACGACGACGGCCAACAGGAAAAGCATCGCGATGTCGATCACCGCCAGCCGGCCCCGGACGCCGAGGCCGATCAGAGCCGCGGTCAGCACCCCACCGACGGCGATCAGGTACTCGCGCGCCCCGCTCTCCCTTCGGTCAGCCACGACGGCCTCCAGGCCGATCCTTCCGTCACCTCAAGCTTATCGCACTCGGCATAAGGATTCCATCAAGGTTTCGCGCCACCGGCTTACGCGGACCGTGCGGGCGCCAGTAACGTGGGGCCCGAATGCCTCGCGCAGAATCCCGATGATCGATCCGCTTCCGCCGACCCTCGCCAGCCGACTTCGCCGACGGCTGCTCGGCGCGCCCCGCGACCTGCACGACCAGCGGCTGTTTCACCGGCTTTCGCTGGTGCCGTTCCTCGCCTGGGTCGGGCTCGGCGCCGACGGACTCTCGAGCTCCGCGTACGGACCGGAGGAAGCCTTCCGCTCGCTCGGCGAGCACCGCTACCTGGCGGTCCTGCTGGCGGCGATCATGGCGGGCACGGTGCTGCTGATCTCGGCGGCCTATCGCCGGATCATCGAGGAATTCCCGACCGGAGGTGGCGGCTACGTGGTCGCCTCCCGCCTGCTGGGCGCGCGCGCGGGGCTGGTCTCGGGCGCGGCGCTGGTGGTCGACTACGTGCTTACGATCGCGATCTCCCTCGCCGCCGCGGGCGACGCTCTCTTCAGCGTGCTGCCGGCCGGGGCGGGGGCGGCCCGCCTGCCGGTGGTGTTCGGCCTGGTGGGGCTGCTGGTGGTGCTCAACCTGCGCGGGGTACGCGAGTCGGTGCTGACGCTGCTGCCGGTCTTCCTGGTCTTCCTGCTGAGCCACGCCGTGCTGATCGGCGCGGGGGTCGTCGGCCACCTGCCCGAGCTGGGGGCCACCGTCCAGGAGACGGGTGAGGGATTCTCACGCGGCGTCGCCACGATCGGGTGGGGCGGGATGCTCCTGGTGCTGGTCCGCGCCTACTCGCTGGGAGGGGGCACCTACACCGGGATCGAGGCGGTGTCGAACGGGCTCCCGATCATGCGCGAGCCCAAGGCCGAAACCGGAAAACGGACCATGGTGTACATGGGCCTCTCGCTCGCGATCACAGCGTCGGGGCTGCTCGCCTGTTACCTCCTTTGGCGGCTGGAGCCGGTGGAGGGTCGGACCATGAACGCGGTGCTGGCCGATCGGGTGATGGGTGGCTGGCCGCTGGGCGGGGCCCTGGTGGCGACGACGCTGCTGGCGGAGGCGCTGCTGCTGGTGGTGGCGGCGCAGGCCGGATTCCTCGACGGGCCCCGGGTGCTCGGCAACATGGCGCTCGACTCCTGGGTGCCGCACCGTTTCGCGGCGCTTTCCGACCGGCTCACCACCCAGAACGGGATCGTGCTGATGGGCATCGCGGCTTGCGGCGCCATCCTCTATACCGGTGGCGACGTCGGTCACCTGGTGGTCCTCTACGCCATCAACGTCTTCTTGACCTTCTCGCTCTCGATGGCGGCCATGCTCCGGCTCTGGTGGCGCCGGGCGGGCGAGGCGGGCCGCGGCCGGCGGCTCGCGCTCTTCGGAACGACTCTGGTGCTCTGCCTGACCATCCTGGCGATCACCGTGCTCGAGAAGTTCGGGTCCGGGGGGTGGCTTACCCTCGCGGTCACCTCGTTGGTGGCCGGCGCCTGCGGGCTGGTCCGGCGTCACTATCGCCGGGCCGAGGCCACGGTCGACCGGCTCTATCGGGAGCTGGAGTCGGTACCGGGACTCGAGCCGCTGGACGACTCCCGGGTGGGGCCCGAGCCGCCGCTCGATCTCCGGGCGCCGACAGCGGTGCTGCTGGTCGAGAAGTTCGGCGGGATCGGGATCCACACCGTGCTCAATCTGCTCCGGACCTTCCCGGGACACTTCGGCAACCTGGTGTTCGTGTCGATCGGGGTGATCGACTCCGGCGACTTCAAGGGAGGCGACACGCTGGACGACCTTCGTCGGCGGACCGAGGATACCGTGGCGCGCTACGCGGCGCTGGCCCGCCGGCTCGGCGTCGCGGCCACCAGCAAATCGGCCGTGGGAACCGAGGTGGTGACGGAGGCGGAGCGGCTCTGTCTCGAAGCGAGGCGCGAATTCGCCGGGGCCGTGGTGGTGGCGGGCAAGCTGGTGTTCGAGGTGGAGCGTTGGTGGCACGCGCTGCTCCACGCGGGCACGGCGCGGGCGCTGCAGCGGCGCTTGCAGTGGGCTGGGATTCCGATGCTGACGCTGCCGATCCGAGTTGGCGAGCGGAGCGCCACCTAGCCGCCTTCGTATTAGAGGGCGAGGTGCTGGACGATCGCCGCTTCGCCCCAGTCGTCGAGGTAGTCGTCCTTGGTGATGATCGTCGACAACCCGCGCCGCTTCTTCGGCGGAGCCTGAGCCGCCGGGTCAGGAACCGCCCCGCGCCAGCTCGGCGCGGCGTCGCCGTCGCAGCAGGAAGCGCTGGACCTTGCCGCTCGGCGTCTTGGGCAGCGAGTCAGCGAACACGATGTTGCGCGGGTAGGCGTGCGCCGCGAGCCGGCTCTTCACCAGCTGCTGGAGCTCCGCGGTGAGGGAGTCGGAGGCGGCAGTGGGGTCTCGGAGCACCACGTGTGCCTCGATCACCTCGCCCCGCAGCTCGTCGGGAACGCCGATGGCCGCCGACTCGACCACCTGCGGATGGGTCGACAGGACCGACTCCACCTCGAAGGGCCCGATCCGATACCCGGCCATGATGATGACGTCGTCGTCGCGCGAGGTGAAGAAGTAGTCGCCGTCCGCGTCGATCGCGCCGGTGTCGCCGGTCAGGTACCAGCGGCCGTCGGCCGCCAGCTTCGACGCGGTGGCAGCGCGACTCGCTTCCTGGCTCGCCGCGGGGGCCGTCTCATCGACGTGATAGCCCGTGAACCAGGCCAACGGGCTCGCCGCGCGCTCCACCGTGATCCGCCCCAGCGCGCCGGGCTCCGCCTTCCGATCGGAATCCAGCTCGAGGATCTCCAGCGACCACCCCGGCATCGGCCGACCCATCGAGCCGTCCTTGATCGGCGCCGCCACCGCGGGGTGTTGGTGGCTGTTGACGAGCATCCCGGTCTCGGTCTGGCCGTAGTGGTCGCGCACCGTCACGCCCAACGCGCCGGCGGCCCACGCGTTGATGTCGGGGGTGAGCGGCTCGCCGGCGCTCGAGGCGCAGCGCAGTCGCACCCCCGGAGGCGGGGCGATCCCGGACGCGCGCAGGGCCCGATACACGGTCGGCGCGGCGGCGAGGTTGGTCACGCCGAACCGATCCAGCATCGCCCAGGTGAGCTCGGCGCTGAATCCCGCGCGGAGCAACAGGCTGGGCCGGCCGAGGCTCATGGGGCCGAGGATGGCGTAGTAGAGCCCGTAGGCCCAGCCGGGGTCCGCCGCGTTCCAACAGACGTCGTCGTCGCGGAGATCCAGGCCGAAGGTCATGTAGGCCTGGAAGGTGGCCAGCGCCCAGGCCGGAATCACCACGCCCTTGGGCTCTCCCGTGGTGCCGGAGGTCGAGATGTGGATCATAGGAGCCTCGCCACCCAGGACGGCCGCCGTCGTCCCGGGCGCCTGCGCCGCCAGCAGCTGCCGGATCGTGCGATCGCCGCCGGTGGGCTCCTCCTCGCTGGCGGACACGATCACGGACCAGGGTGGGTCGGCGGGCATGTCGCCGCCGGGAGCGAGCTTCGCTCGCTGATTGGCGTCGCACACTACGAGCGTCGCCCGACTGGCCCGAAGCCGGAGCGCGATGGCGGGCGGAGCGAAGGCGGTGAAGAGCGGCACGTGCACGGCGCCGACGCGCCAGATCCCCAGCAGCGTCACCAGGTAGTCGGTGCTCTTGCCCATCAGGGTGGCCACCCGATCGCCGGGGCCGATTCCCGAGTCGAGGAGGGCCGCGGCCATCCGCTCGCTGTCCTCGCGCAGCTGGCCGAACCTCACCGTGGAGACGGAGAGGTCCGCTTCCACCACCCGAAAGGCGATCGCCTCGGGAGGGTGCCCGTCGCACAGCACGGACGCCAGGCTCAGGTCCGGGCTGCGGAACCGGGTCAGCAGCTCCTCGACCTGCGCATCCGGGTTCGTCCCGGCGCGGTGATCCGGCATCGGGAAATCTCCTCGTCTTCTCGGGCGAGCCGGGCGCGCGACGGTGGGCCGCTGCCTGGCAGACGCCTCTGGACGAGTTTGGCCCAAGAGGGCGCCCTCCGCCAGGGCGGCGGGCAGTCCGATCGCAGTGTGGCGTCCGACGGAAAGGAGATCGTGGTGGCAGGTCGGCGCACGCGCCGAGTCAGCCGCCTTTGCGGAATCCGATCAGCGAGCCGTTGCCCTGGAGCTCACGCCGCGCGAACGCCGCGGCCTCGCCGCGCCGGCGCAGCTTGAGCTTCTCGAGGATGTTGTGGACGTGGTTCTTGACCGTCGAGGTCTCGATCCCGAGCCGGCGGGCGATCTCCTTGTTGCTCAGGCCCTGGTCGAGCAGGACCACCACCTCGCGCTCCCGCGCCGTGAGATCGTCCGCGCGGCTCGGCGCGCGCTCGCCCGCGGCCAGCCGCTTGAGCAGCTGGCGCACCATCCGGCGGGGGCAGGAGAAGCCCACCCGACCGACCGCGTCGATCACGGCCTCGAGCCCGGGCGCGCCGTCGCCCTCGAGCACGAAGCCCTGCACCCCCGCGTGCGCGAGGGGTAGCAGGGTCTCGGCGTCTTCCGGAACGCCGGTGGCGATCAGCTTGACGCCGGGCATGGTATCGGCCACCCGCCGGGCGAACTCGGGAGCGGCGCGGCCGCGGCCGTCGATCAGCACCAGCTCGGGCGCCAGCTCGGCGATGGCGTCGACCGCGGTGGGCAGGATCCCGAACTCGCCCACCACCTCGAAGCCCGGCCGCCGGGAGAGACTCTCCGCCAGCGCCTCACGATAGATCCGAGCTTCGCCGACCACCACCAGCCGCATTCGCTCTCCTCGCGCTCCGACCACCGACGCTTCTGACGTTAGGTCGCTCGCGCGCCGTCCACAAGCTGGGAAAAAGCCTGGCCGCGCCGCTTTGACCGGTCCGTGACCATGGGTGCAGTGAGTTGCGTCGTGGCTGGAGGATTCTCGTTCGCCCGACTGCCGCGGCAAGGGATGGGCACCACGATCTAGATCCGCGCGTGGACCAGAAATGAATCGACTGGCCGATGGGATCGCGCGGCCCCGCGCCCGAGATTGGGCACTCGCCCGTCCCGAGCCCGCGCGCTCGGCTCCGTGCCCACCTCGCAGCAGAGGCCCGCGACCATGCCCCGCCGCTCCGATTCCGACGACGCCCGCCCCGACGCCAACCTCTCGGCCGAGGAGCGGGACGAGCTGCTCGACGACGACTTCAAGGCCGCGTTGAAGGAGCTGGCCGAAGGCTACAAGCCGTTCCTCGAGGCCGAGCTGAAGCGGGCCCAGGCGACGCCCGACGCGCTGATCAAGGACGCGGCGGCCAACCCGACCAGCTGCGAGGAGGAGTTCGCCCAGGCGGAGGCGCTGTTCGCGAAGTTCACCTCGGAGGACGTGGCGCCCAAGCTGCTGCCGGCGGCCGTGCGCGAGTACCTCGGGCCGATCGACCGCTGGCGCTGGTGTCTGCTGCACGTGCGCTGCTGTCTGGTGTTCGGCTGGCTGCTCTGCCGCGGCCCCCGGACCTTCCGCGCCTCGATCTACTACCTCTACCGCTACTGGCGTTGCGTCCGCGAGGTGCTGGGCGCCCCGGTGAGCCACCCGCCCACGCCGGCCGAGCGGAAGGACTTCCTCGACCTGATCAAGGCGATGGCGAAGGCCTATCAGCCTTACCTCCGCGATCAGCTGGCGGCGGCCGAGTTCCCGGCGGGGCTCCCGGACGAGGTGTTCGGCGGCTCGCTCGATTGCGACGAGGGCGCCGACGCGCAGGTCCGGATCCTGGAGCAGCTGCTCACCACCGATACCGCCCGCGCGCTGCTCGGCGCCGACATCCTGGCCAAGCATCGCCAGGACGCCTTCTTCTGGTTCTGCCGCTGCTGGTGTCTCTGCGCGATCCGCCTCGGTTGCTGCCTGGCGCGGGCGCGCACGCTCAAGGACCTGGTCCGCTGCCTCCGCTGGTATCGCCGCTGCCTGGCCGACTGCTACCGCCGGCTCTCCTGCGACCTGCAGGGCCCCACGGGCTGCGTCCGCGGCTACACCGACGTGGTGCCGGGGCGGATCCTCGAGCCGGTGGTGGGGAGCGCGGAGGGGGCGCTCTTCGCCCGCTACCTGATCGAGGTGCGCGACCCGGGCGGCGACCTGATGAGCAACGTGGTGGTCTATCCCGACTCGGTCGGCAACCCGGACCTCGCCGCGGTGCAGGGCAACTACGTGGTGTCGGGTGGGACGCTCGGCTGGGTGGACGTCCACAAGTGCGCGGTCGACGCAGGTGTCGATCTGCTGACCTCGACCACCTTCGAGCTGACGCTCCGAGTGTTCGGCACGGACGGCTCCGAGCTCTCGCCGCCCTGCATCACCACGTTCTCCCTGTCGGTCAACGAGACCTTCATCAAGGTGGTCGGCGGGGCGACCTCGGTGGACTACCTGAGCCCGCCGGAGCCGCTTCGGGTGGGCGGCGGGTCGAGCGACCCGCTCGCCACCGTGGGCGGGCAGGTGGGCGTGGCCGGCGCGGCCAACGTCTACGGCTGCCTGGGCGAGAAGATCCGCGAGTACAACCTCTGGGCGATCCCGGACCCGTCCTTCTCGTTCGCGCAGCCGGCGGCCTACTCGGCGGTCTCGCCGGGGCCCAACTGGGTGCTGCTCTCCCACATCGAGTTCACCCCGCAGACCATCCCGCAGCCGAGCGGGCCGCCGATCGCCTATACGGCGGATCAGGTGCGGAGCTACAACGTGCTCGACGGCGATCCGTCGCCCAGCGCGCTGATCAACACCTGGGGCACCCGGAACGAGTGCATCACGGTGGTGGTCGACTTCACCACGGTGACCTTCTGCTGGCGGGTGCCCTCGCTCAACGGGCACTCGATGAACAGCAACGCGCTGCTCCAGCCCTTCCGGCTGAACCCGGCGCTCCATCAGGGCGGCACCGGCAAGTTCACCCTGCTGCTCCAGGTGATCGACACCAGCGGCAACACCTTCTACGACGTCCAGCGGGCCTGGATCGACAACGAGCCGATCCAGGGCCTGATCAGCGGCTTGAGCGGCGTGCCCGCCTGCGAAGACCTCTACACCATGAACCAGGGCGGGATGTTCAAGACGGTGAACGTCGAGGGCTACGCCTGGGACGAGCTGATCGAGCCCGGCAACCTGGCCCAACCCACCAGCGACAACTTCGACCACTACACGGTGCACTTCGCCAAGCAGGGCGTGCCGGGCGCGGTGCAGCTGGTCAACTCGGCGTCGCCGGTGCCGGCCCGGCCGATGCCGCTCGCGATCGGCTCGCTGGTGAGCTGGAGCCTGCAGACCCTGGACGCGCTGACCAACCCGCTCTCGCTGCCGCCGCCGCTCTCGAACCATCTGCTCGACCGCGGGGAGTCGTGCACCTACAACGTGATCCTCAGGGCGTGGGACAAGACCCTGGTGAACAACGGGAGCACGGTCCACCAGACGGGGCCGATCCTGTTCCCGGTCAAGATCATCAACGGGCCCGAGCCCTGAGCGACACGCGATCACCTCGAACCGCGAGACCGACCATGTCATGCTGCGGCCAGGGCCGGATCCAGCCTCGGCGCCCGATCTCCGCTCCGTCCTCCGGATCGACCGCTCCACCGCCGCCGCGCGTGGTCGATCCGGCGCCGCCCGCCGTGGGCGAGCCGGGCCCGATGCTGCTGGAGTACCTCGCCTCCGTCCCGGTGGTGGCGCAGGGCGCCGCCACCGGCCGGGAGTACCGCTTCCAGGAGCGCGGATCCCGCGCCAGCGTGGCCCGCGCCGACGGGCCCGCGCTCCTCGCCACCTCGTTCTTCCGCCGCGTCGATTGACCCCGCACCGAGAAGGAGCCACACCATGGCAGCCGAGAAGCCAGACAAGGCCTTCGCCGATTTCCTGAAGAGCGCGCCGAGCGCCGCCGACCTGACCTCGGGTCGGACCGCCACCGTCACGGGCACCGTCTACCGGACCGAGGAGGCCGACAGCTTCGTACTGGCGACGGCGGACGGGCAGACGGCCGAGCTTCCGGTCGACGCGGTGGTCCGCCACAAGGTGATCGACGCGACGGGGCTGAACGCGGTCTCCCAGCTCGAGGTGGTGATCGCCAAGATCGCCGGCCGGCTCACCCTGAAGGAGCTGATCAAGGAGCCGCTCAAGGAGCTGATCAAGGACGTGATCAAGGATCCGGCCAGGAAGGAGCTGCCGAAGGACATCATCAAGGAGCCGATCAAGGAGCCGATCTTCGATCCGGGCACCCTCTGGAACGACCCGCCGGGCGGCACGCTCCGCGAGAACATCGAGATCGGCGATCCGGGGCAGGTGGTGGTCAATCCGGCCGCGCAGGCCGGGGCGGCGGCGGGTGGGATGACGCCCTTCATCATGGCGACCCCGCACCACGCGCCTCAGGCGGCCGTGATGCAGCAGCAGCTCGCGGGACCGGCCGCGGCCGCGGCAGGGGCCGGCGGGCTCACGGCGCGCACCATCAAGGAGGTGATCACCGATCACTTCGCCGACCAGCCGTGGACCCGGAAGGAGCTGACCAAGGACCCGATCGTCGACACCCGGAAGGAGATGATCTGGGACACCTACAAGGAGGCGGCGTACGACACCTGGGTGGAGCAGGGCTTCGATCCCGGCCAGGGGCTCGGCAACCCGCCGCACTGGAACCTTCCCGGAATGATGTGGTAGGGGCGCGCGGATGATTATCGTCATCTCCGAGCCCAACGACGTCCACGCGCAGGCGGTGCTCGGCGAGCTGGCCAAGCACCGGGTCCGGGCCAAGCTGCTCGACCTGTCCGAGTTCCCGCTCAAGGCCTCATTGCTGATGCGTCTCTCCCGCGGGACGCCGGGGCGCTTCGGCATGAGGCTGGCCGACGGCGGCACGATCGACATGGGAGACGTCACCGGGGTGTGGTGGCGCCGGCCCCAGGCGTTCGGGCTGCCGCATCAGGGCATGGACCCGATGGCCCGGCACTTCGCGCTGGTGGAGCTGGCCACCGCCTTCCAGGGCATGTGGCAGGCGAGCCCGGCCCTCTGGGTCAACGACATCGTCCGTGACGCGGCGGCGGCGCACAAGCCGTGGCAGCTCGAGCTGGCGCAGTCGCTGGGCCTGAGCATCCCGGAGACCGTGATCACCAACGACCCAGGCGAGGCCAGGGCCTTCTGGCAGCGCCATCCGGGCGGGGTGATCTACAAGCCCTTCCTGCAGAGCTTCCACTCCTGGCGGGAGACCCGGATCCTCCGGCCGGAGGAGGAGCGCCAGGCCGACCAGATCCGGCTGGCGCCGGTGATCTTCCAGCGCTACGTGCCGGCACGGGCGGACCTCCGGCTCACCGTGATCGGCGACGAGATCTTCGCGGCCGAAGCGGCGATGGACCAGAGCCAGTATCCGGTCGACGTTCGGCTCAACAACATCCCCTACCAGCCGCACCAGTTGCCGGACGAGGTCGGCGAGAAGGTCCTCGCGCTGATGCGGCGGCTGGGGCTCGAGTACGGCGCGATCGACTTCCGGCTCACGCCGGACGGCGACTACGTCTTCCTGGAGATCAATCCGGCGGGGCAGTTCCTCTACGTCGAGCATGCGACGGGGCTGCCGATCTCGGCGGCGCTCGCCGCGCACCTGGCGCGGGGGGTGGCCTCGAGCGCGGGGAATCCACAGCAGGCCTTACGAGTCGCCTGAAGGTTGGGGCCGGTCGGAGGACTCGTTCATCGATCGGCCGTCCGCCTCATTCCCCTTGAACTCCGGCCTGTCGAGGAACGCCGCGATGCCGTGCGGCCCGTCATGGGTGCGCATCATGGTCGCGATCGACCGGGTTTCCTTGTCGAGCTGCGCTTCGAGCCCCTCCGAGTACGCGCTGTCGAGCAGCCGCTTGACCCCGCCATAGGCCCGGGTGGGTCCGGACGCGAGCTGCGCCGCCAGCTTGCGCGCCTGATCGATCAGGTCGTCGTGGGGGACGACGCGGGTCACCAGCCCCCATGCGCAGGCCTCGTCCGCGCTCAGCACGCGGTTCGTCAGCATCAGCTCCTTGGCCCGCAGGAGGCCGACGTGCTTGGCGAGGTAGTAGGTCGACGATCCGTCCGGGGTCAGGCCCGACGCGGTGTAGGCCGAGACGAACTTGGCCCTCTCGGACGCCAGGACGATGTCGCCCGAGATCGCCATCGAGAACCCTCCGCCGCCAGCGGAGCCGTTCACCGCCGTGATCAGCGGCGCATCCATGTGCGCGAACCGCGCCAGGGCGGCGTGCAGGATGCTCGCCATCCGCGTCACGAAGCGCGCCTTGTCTTCGGCCGCGTCGAACTCGGCCAGATCGCCTCCGCCGTTGAATATCTTGCCCGCACCGGTCAGGATCACGGCCCGTGCCCCGCCGGTCTCGCACCGGCAGCCCACCTCCAACAGCTCGTCCGCCATGCGAGCGTTCAAGGCGTTGGCGTTGGCCGGGCGGTTCATGGTGATCTCGACCACACCGCCCGCTTCGTCGACGATCAGCGTCTCATAGGTCACGGGGATGCCTCATGGTTGCGCGATCCGCGCTTGGCCGAGCATGCCGCCAACGCTCGCGGATGATGGTGTCGCCCTCTGGCAGGTCCGGTCGATCGGCTCCCGGCAGATACGGCAACGACGTGGATCAGGCCGGTGGCATGTGCGAGAGCGACCAGGGCGGCCCACTCAACTTAACGACGCCCCGTAGGCCCGTGGACGGCGCACGAGAGTCCGCTGCCTCGAGGTGCGCCGATGGCGCGCGATCGAGCGGGAACGTGGCCCGGTCGCTAGCTTTCCACCCCCAAATCACGCTCGAGCCGAACATGACACCGTCTCATCCGTCTCACTCCCGTCGCGACTTCGTCTCCACGCTCGCCCTGGGCGGAATCACGCTGGGCCTGGGTGGCGGGTCCACCGGAGGTGACCGGACCATCGATCTCGCCCTCGACCAGGAGCAGGAGCCGATCCAGCTCCCGCCCACCAAGGACGACGGTCCCTGGGACATGTCCTGGCTCGATCGGGTGAGCGCGGCCGAGCACAAGCTGGTGTTCGACATCGGCGCGTACCAGGAGGGCGGCGGGCTCTACTACGCCAAGAACTATCTCAACGGGATGCGCGACGGTTGGGGCATCGAGGCGCCTCGGGTGCTCCCGATCCTCGGCGTGAGCGGGGGTGCGTATCCGATCGTCTTCGCCGACGCCATCTGGGCGAAGTACGAGTACGGCGCCAGCACCAAGAGCAAGGACCCCCGCACCGGCGAGCCCGCGGTCAGGAACATCTTCTGGCAGCCCAAGCCGGGCGAGCGGATGGCCGAGTTCGGGGTCGACGTGCTCCAGGCCCGGGGCTGCCAGCTGCTCTTCTGCAACAACGTGTTTCGGGGCGTGATCCGTAGCGTGATGGCGAAGACCAAGCGCCCCTACGCCGAGGTGCGCGCGGAGCTCAACGCCGGCTTCCTGCCGGGCGTGATCGTGGTGCCTGCGATGGTCGCGGCGATGTCGATGGCCCAGGCCCGCGGGGCCGCGTACGTCTTCGCGGGCGCCTGACCGACTTCGCGCCGGCGGGAGGCGCCGCGGCCGGGAGAGCCGCTAGGTGTAGTTGATGAGGAGGTTGTTCACTGAGCCGTAGCGCTGCAAGATGGGGTTTGTCGAGAACACTCAACCGGCAAACGCCAGAGGACTCAGTGAACGAACACAAGTTAGCACGGTTAACGCCCTGTGGACGGCAGCAGATGGTGCAGCGGCTGGCGAGGGGCGAGGGCGTGACGGCCGTGGCCCGGCGGCTCCAGTTGAGCGCCACGACAGTCCGCCGCTGGTGGCGGCGGTATCAGGCCGAGGGCGCCGCGGGCTTGGAGAATCGCTCGAGTCGGCCGCACCGGTCCCCGAGGGCGACGCCGCGGTGGCGGCGGCGCCAGATCGCACGGCGGCGGGCGGCGCGGCAGAGTTCGCTGACGATTGCCGCCGAGCTGCGGATGCCCCTGGCGACGGTGGTCCAAGTGCAGCGGCGGCTGGGCTGGCGCCGCCTCCCGCCGCTGACGCCGAAGCCGCCCGTGCACCGATATGAGCGCCGGGTGCCCGGCGCCTTGGTCCACCTGGACATCAAGAAGCTGGGGCGGATCGGGCGGATCGGCCATCGCATCCACGGCGATCGCCGGACGCGGATGCGAGGCATTGGCTGGGAGTACCTCCACATCGCGATCGATGACGCAACGCGGGTCGCCTACGGAGCGCTGTTCCCGGATGAGACCGCCGCCAGCACCGCGGCCTTTCTCCAGGCGGCGGTGACCTGGTTTGCGGCCCAGGGCATCCGCTGGCGCGCCCTGATGACGGACAACGGCGGCGGCTACCGCAGTCGCCGGTTTCAGGCGCTCCGGCGGCAGCTCCGGATTCGGCACCTCTGGACCCGGCCCTATACCCCGCGGACCAACGGCAAAGCCGAACGCTTCATTCGGACCTGCCTGGCCGGCTGGGCCTACGCGGCGGCCTACCGGACCTCGGCGGCGCGGGCACGCCTGCTGCCCCAATGGCTGTGGTATTACAATCACGAGCGCCCGCACACGGCGCTGCGGTTTCAGACCCCGATGCACCGACTGGCGGCGAAAACGTGAACAACGTCCTCACCAACAACAGCTAGGGGCGGAAATCCGCTTCGAGCAAGTCGAGGTTCAGCATCGCGCCAGCCAGCATTCCGCTCGCCATCGCGGCGGCGACCGTCTGCATGCCGGGCGCGATGTCCCCGGCGACGAACACGCCAGGGACCTCCGTCCGCCCACCGACGCCGGCCTCCACCCGACCCTCGGCCGTGAGCGCGCAGCCGAGCCGGCTCGGCAGGTCGCTCCGGAGCTCCTGGGCCGGTGAGATCAGCATCCCGCCGCGAGGGACGGTCTCGCCGCCCGCGAGCACCACGGCCTCGAGCGCTCCGTTCGCACCCACCAGGCGCTCGACCGGCTCCTCACGCACTCTGATCCCGTTCCGTTCGACCCTGGCCCGGACCTCGGCGGAGAACACGCACGGGCCATCGGCGAAGAGCACCACGTCGTCGGACCATCCCCGGACCAGGCGGCAGAGGTGGAGCAGGTGATCGGGATCGGTGTCGCGTCCGTACACTCCGAGTGGTCGGCCCCGGAGCTCCCAGCCGTGGCAGTAGGGACAGTGGAAGACGCCGTTGCCCCAGAGATCGGCGATGCCCGGCACCTCGGGCAGCAGGTCGCGAACGCCGGTGGCGAGGACGATCCCGCGAGCCTGGGCTCGGTAGCCGGTCGCGAAGCTCACGACGAAGCCCGCGTCGGTCCGCTCGGC